>CACFAG010000001.1 GCA_902564235.1 uncultured Prochlorococcus sp.
TACTGGAGGCAAAGATATGACTTTAGAAGATATGACCTCCGCATCTGAAATTATCTATGATGTTGTTGATCAGGAAGCGAATATTATTGTTGGTGCAGTTGTTGATGAGGCAATGGAGGGTGAAATACAAGTTACTGTGATTGCTACAGGTTTTGAAACAAATCAACCCTTAAAACAACAAAGAATAAAAAACAGACTTTCAAATCAACCTTTATACAATATGTCCGATAATAAAGATTCAGGAGCAAGTATTCCTGAGTTTTTGAGATTAAGGCAAAATAAAAAAGATATAGATTAATAGTTAAAATAGAGTGACCCGGTTATCTCGCCTGCCTCAAGCATCCCTTGTGGCTGCTACCTTCCGGTCCTGACCAGGTTTAGGCGTTAAAACCGCGAAAGGCCGAGTCTTAAACATACTAGCAATTCTTGTTTAAAAAAGATACATAAATTTATTATGTTACCTTCAGACCTCATTAAATATAAAGAAAAATCTCAAAAAATTATTGCACTTACTGCTTGGGACTCGATATCGGGATCTATTGCTGAACAAGCTAATGTTGATATCGTCTTAGTAGGAGATTCTCTAGCAATGGTCTGTTTAGGATATAAATCCACATTGCCACTAACCTTGGAAAACATAATTTATCATACTAACGCTGTTTCAAGAGGGTTTAAAAAGAAAATTGAAGAACAGCCTTTGGTCATTTCTGACATGCCTTTTTTGACTTACCAATGTGGGGCGGACAAAGCTGTAGAGTATGCAGGAAAAATCATTCAAAGCACTTTTGCAAAAGCTGTTAAGGTAGAAGGGGCTGAGCCAGAAATACAAAAAGTTATTTCTAGATTAATAAGAATGGGAATTCCTGTTATGGGTCATATTGGTCTTACACCGCAAAGCTACTTAAATCTCGGATTAAAGAAACAAGGAGAAAGCTTTGAAAGCCAAGAAAAAATCAAAAAAGAGGCTTCAATTCTTGAAAAATTAGGATGTTTTTCAATAGTTCTTGAACATATTCCTGAGTTTCTTGCTAAAGAAATACAAAATAACTTATCAATTCCCACGATAGGTATTGGTGCAGGTAATTGTTGCGATGGGCAAGTAAGAGTTACAGCAGATTTGTTAGGCCTAAATGATGATCAACCACCATTTTGCCCGCCGATTATTCAAGGGAAGAAATTATTTGAAGATAAATTAAAAGAATGGGTAGACTCTGAAAGACTTAATTAATCTCATCCCACCATTTAAACATAGCAACAAGAACTTGATTGCTTAGTTCCATGCCATTAGGCTCACTTAAAAAAAATCTATTCCCCTTTCTTATTAATAGTCCACTATCAAGAAAACTTTTCCATTCTTCGAGTAATTTACTGAAGTTGCTTTCAAATTTTTTGTTTTCCCAGTTTTGTTCTTTAAACACCTCTTTAATATCTAAACCCTCTTTGAGTCTTAATCCCAACATTATTTTCTCATCAAGTTCTTTATATACAAAATTCTTATTAGTTAGGGATGAATCTAAATTAAATTCGTATTGTCTGGTTACCCATTTTTTATATTCTTTACTAACTCTTGGTCTAGTTAACTTTTCCCCCCAAGGTGAACTAGTGGAACCTTGACCAAAACCCCACCAGCCTAAACCGCTCCAATAAACTCTATTATGTCTCGATTGATGTCGCGGAAGGCAATAATTTGAGATTTCATATCTTGAATACCCAGAGTTTTTTAAAATTAAATGGGTTGATTCACTATTTCTAAAAGCTTCTTCATCACTTGGGAGTTTTAATTTGCCTAAATTATCTAATTTTTTAAAAACAGTGCCATCTTCAATATTTAAATCATAAATAGATAGATGCGGTGGTGAAAATGTTATTGCTTTTTTTAAGTCATCTTGCCATTCTTTAAATCCACTAAGTGGCAAGTTTTGAATTAAATCTAAACTCCAGCTTTTTATTAACCCAGAATCATATTCTCTCTTCAACCATAAACAAGATTTTTCTGCATCTTCTTTCAAATGACGCCTTCCCGACTTTTGAAGTATCTGATTGTTAAAACTTTGTACTCCAAGACTAAATCTATTTATCCCAGCATTTATGAATCCAAAAAGATCATCTTGAGTAAAACTAGCTGGATCAATCTCCATAGTGATTTCAGCACCATAGTCAATTCCATAATTCTCTTTAAAAAGCTCAATTAATTGCTTGATTTGGGTTGGATCTAAAATTGATGGTGTACCACCTCCTACATAAATTGTCGACAAAGGTGATTTATGCTCAATTGACAATATTTCTTTATATAAATATTGCAAATACTCTTGAACAGTTTTGCTTCCAAAACCTTTTAAAGTTTCAACTTTGTCTCCTAATGGAATAACTGCAAAATCACAATAAAAACACCTTCTATGGCAAAAAGGAATGTGCACATAAGCACTTCTTGGAAACTTATTCATAATTTAAGTTCATTTTTAAGCTCCAAAAAAGTATTAAGGATTGAAAAAAACAAAATCCTTATTTACTCAATTAATAAATCCTAGTAGATTATAGATATGACAGATATCTTAGTATTAATTCTATTTGTATTGTCTGGGGCTGCATCAGGATGGCTTGGTGTTGATTTATTGCCAGTAGACATACTCAAACAGGTATCTAATGTAGAAGGTTTTAGAATTGTTTTAGCAATAATTGGTTTTTTTGTAGGATTGGCTGCTGGTTTTGTATTTCTCCAACTTAGAAAGACGTTTCTTGATCAAATAAGAACAATGCCAACGGACTTACTAATAAGCAGGTCCGTTGGATTGATTTTAGGATTACTTGTTGCGAATCTCCTGCTTGCTCCAATATTATTAATTCCTTTTCCTAGAGAGGTTTTTTTCGCAAAACCTTTAGCCGCCATATTAAGCAACATTTTCTTTGGTGTTCTTGGTTATAAGTTGGCGGATACCCATGGAAGGACATTATTGAGATTATTTAATCCAAACAATACTGATGCATATCTAGTTAATGAAGGAATCCTCCCCGCTGCAAGTCCAAAAATTCTAGATACTAGCGTAATTATTGATGGAAGAATCAATGCCCTATTAAGTTGCGGCCTATTGGAAGGGCAATTAATTGTTGCTCAAAGTGTAATTGATGAATTACAAACTTTAGCTGACTCAAGTAGCAATGAAAAAAGGTCGAAAGGCAGAAGAGGACTCAAGTTATTAAAAGAATTAAGAGATTTATATGGGAGGAGACTTGTAATAAACCCAACAAAGTATGAAGGTAATGGGGTAGATGAAAAACTCTTGAAAATTACCGAGGATATGACAGGAACTTTAATTACTGCTGATTATAACCTTTCTCAGATTGCTGAAGTTAAAGAATTAAAAGTTATGAATTTGAGTGATTTGGTTATTGCCTTGAGGCCAGAAGTACAACCAGGAGAATCACTTAATATAAAAATCGTGAGAGAAGGCAAAGAAAAAATGCAAGGTATTGGATATTTAGATGACGGCACAATGGTTGTTATTGATGAGGCAAAGAATTTTGTGGGAAGCAGATTAGATATTGTTATCACAGGAGCATTACAAACTCCCACTGGAAGAATGGTCTTTGGAAAACTAATAAATAATCCCGAGTCAAACAAATCTTTTAAATCACCAGCGACACAGGGCTAAATCTAGCTAGAATCAGAGCAATCTTAATTTTGTGATACAAATGACTGTATCTGCTCCTTATTACGGCGAAAACACCGTTATGAGGACCCCTCCACCCGATCTCCCCTCTCTTTTGCTGAAAGAGCGAATTGTTTATCTTGGCTTACCATTATTTTCAGATGATGAAGCGAAAAGACAATTAGGAATGGATGTTACTGAGCTAATCATTGCTCAACTTCTTTATCTTGAGTTTGAGGATCCAGAAAAACCAATCTACTTCTATATCAATTCAACTGGGACAAGTTGGTACACTGGTGACGCAGTTGGTTTTGAAACAGAAGCTTTCGCTATCTGCGATACAATAAGCTACATTAAGCCTCCAGTACACACAATATGTATCGGACAAGCAATGGGGACTGCTGCAGTTATACTTTCATCTGGTACTAAGGGGCAAAGAGCCGCTCTTCCTCATGCTTCTATTGTTTTGCATCAACCTATAAGTGGGGCAAGAGGCCAAGCTACCGATATACAAATAAGAGCTGAGGAAGTTTTGAAAAATAAAAAATCAATGCTGGAGATTTTATCTCGTAATACTGGAAAAACCATCGAAGAACTCTCAAAAGACTCTGACAGGATGAGTTATCTCAACCCACAAGAAGCCCTAGATTATGGAGTTATCGATAGAATACTCACAAGTCAAAAAGATCTACCAAATAAAATTTAACACTCACAAAACTATTTCAAAATCATGCCAATAGGAACTCCAAGCGTGCCTTACAGACTTCCAGGAAGTCAATACGAAAGATGGGTCGACATATATACAAGACTAGGTGTTGAAAGAATTCTTTTTCTTGGACAAGAAGTGAATGATGGTATTGCTAATAGCCTTGTTGCACAAATGCTTTATTTAGATTCTGATGATAATTCCAAGCCTATCTATCTGTATATAAATAGCCCAGGAGGATCAGTAACTGCTGGATTAGCAATTTATGACACTATTAAATACGTAAAAAGTGATGTAGTAACCATATGCGTTGGCCTCGCAGCCTCTATGGGAGCGTTCCTATTGGCCGCTGGTACAAAAGGTAAAAGAGTTGCTTTGCCCCACAGCAGAATAATGATTCATCAACCCTTAGGAGGAACATCTCAACGCCAAGCAAGTGATATTGAAATAGAAGCTAAGGAAATTTTAAGGATTAAAGATATGTTAAACATGTCTATGGCAGATATGACAGGCCAATCATTTGAGAAAATTGAAAAGGATACTGATAGAGATTATTTTCTAAGTGCGGAAGAAGCAAAAAATTATGGTTTAATTGATAGAGTAATTACACATCCAAGCGAAGCAAATCAGTCTTAAACTCTTTAAATTAATATTTTAATTTTAATTTTTTAAATTAATAATTTTTTTGGTTTATTGTCACCTTAATGTCTAAAATAATAACTATCAAACGCAAAGAAGCTACAACTAATGACCCAACTCTTTTACGATACAGATGCAGATCTAAGTCTTTTAAATAATAAAACAATAGCGATTATTGGATATGGATCACAAGGTCATGCACATGCCCTAAATCTTAAAGATAGCGGTATGGATGTGATTGTTGGATTATATAAAGGAAGTAAGTCTGAAAGCAAAGCCATTAGCGATGGCCTAAAAGTCTTTAGCGTTTCTGAAGCTTGCGAAAAAGCTGACTGGATTATGATTCTCCTCCCCGATGAGTTTCAGAAAGATGTTTATCTTAAGGAAATAAAACCTAACTTAAAAGAAGGAAAGATACTGAGTTTTGCTCATGGCTTCAATATAAGATTCGGACTTATCAAACCTCCTAGTTTTGTGGATGTTGTAATGATTGCCCCAAAAGGACCTGGACACACTGTTCGTTGGGAATATCAGAATGGTCAAGGAGTTCCTGCGTTGTTTGCAGTAGAGCAGGATTCTTCCGGAAATGCAAGATCATTGGCGATGGCTTATGCTAAAGGGATTGGCGGAACGAGAGCTGGGATTCTGGAAACAAACTTCAAAGAAGAAACAGAAACTGATTTATTTGGCGAACAAGCGGTTTTATGCGGAGGATTATCAGAACTGGTCAAGTCAGGATTCGAAACTCTTGTAGAGGCAGGCTATCAGCCCGAACTTGCTTACTTCGAATGCTTACATGAAGTTAAACTTATTGTTGATTTAATGGTGAAGGGAGGCTTATCTCAAATGAGAGATTCCATTTCAAATACTGCAGAATATGGAGATTATGTAAGTGGTAAAAGACTTATCAATAGTGATACAAAGAAAGAAATGCAGAAAATTTTAAAGGATATTCAAGATGGAACTTTTGCTAAGAATTTTGTGGAAGAATGCGATAAAAACAAACCCTTAATGACAAAATTAAGAGAAGAGAACTCAAAACATGAAATTGAGAAAGTGGGTAAAGGTCTGCGCTCGATGTTCAGTTGGCTGAAATAAATTTATTTTTACTATTTCTTGGATCGATTGGTTTTGATTTATTGATTGGCGATCCAAGATTCTTAATACACCCTGTTCAAGTAATTGGCTTTTACATAAAAAAAATATCTGATTACCTAATAAATAATTTTGGAGAAAATAAAAATTTATTGTTTTGGGGTGGTTTCTTCGTAGCTATATCCACTATTGGAATGAGTTTTGGTTTAGGAAAATTGATAGAACTAAGTTATGTGCAATCAAGAAATCATTTTTTTGTTGGATTGTTAATTTTTTTTGGGCTTTCAAGTTGTATTGCGACAAAGGGACTTATTTCAAGTGTGAAAGAGATTGCAGAGCTAATAGAACGCGAAGAAATTAATGACCAAAATAAGAGAATAATCAAAGAGAAGGTACAAAGGATAGTTAGCAGAGATGTAAGTTCATCTTCTTTAGAACATCTTTTGAGATCAAGTACAGAGAGTCTTACCGAGAATTCTGTTGATGGAATATTTGGACCATTATTTTGGATTTTTATTGGAATATTTTTTATGAAATTTTCAATTTTTTTGCCAGGGCCTTTATCACTTGGTTTTTCTTATAAAGCCATAAGTACTTTAGATTCAATGATAGGTTACAAATATGATTATTTTAGATATTTAGGTTTTTTCAGTGCAAAAATCGAAGATATTTTTACGTTTGTTCCTTCAAGATTAGTTTTAATTACATTACCTTTAGTTAGTCCCAAAATTAATGAGTATGGATCAATCATAAAAAAAAGCTATCTTGATGGTAAAAAATATGATTCGCCTAATGCTGGGATTTCAGAAGCTATATTTGCTTATATTTCTGGAATAACATTGGGTGGAAAAAGTAAATATAAAAATGAGATTATTAAAAAGCCTAAGATCAATGCGAATGGAGATAATTGCACTGGAGAGAAAATTAAATTAATTTGTCAATTAATTTTGAGATTACAATTATTATGGATAATAATTTTTGTCTTAATTTTATTTTTAATTTCAACTTAAATTTAATAATAATCTAGTTTTAAAATTACTAGAATAAATAAAAAATCTATGCAAGAAAACGGCTCTCCAATAGAAAATCAAAATGATGATTTTACTGATACATCACCAACTGATAATGAATACTCAAAATGGGTAGACAATCAGGGAGATGAAGTAAAGAATGTTTTTGGATTTAATAGCAGTGCTGAACTTGTAAATGGTAGAGCAGCAATGATCGGGTTCTTAATGCTCATATTAACCGAGTTAGTTTTTAGTGGCAGACCTGTCACTTCTTCAATTTTTGGTATTAATTAAAAATGGAAGCAAAAAAATCTAATCCAATAAAAGTATTCTTATACATATCTCTTTGGGTAATTATTTGGGGTACTATAGGATCTTTAGTCGATTTTCCTCTCTATAAAAATAAAATCTACTTAGAAGGAAGCATATATCAATATCTTACTTTCACAATTACAGCAGTTATTTCTATTATATCTGCAAAGTTTTTTTATAAAAAATTTGATTTATAAAAATTTGTACCTAAATTTCTTAATAATTTTAGCTGGCTCTTTTTTATCATTTGACTCGTAAAGTATCCACTGGTGTGTCTCAGTATCATGATCGCAACCATAATTTCCAGATGGGTTATCGTAACTTGAAAGATATGAATGACAATTTTGGTCTGCCTCAAAAGCGGAGTCATAACCTGTTAGAAAATATATCAAAAATAGAACAGTAATCAACAAAAAAAATACTTGAGAAACTAAATTAACTACCTTCATAAGATATTCTAAAATTTAAATATATCATCTAATAAAATCATTCGATCTAAAAATATAGCTAACGTCCAACATTAAATACAAAGTCATGGAATTCTTGATTCTTTAAATACAGGATGACTAGCAATACTAAAATGATATTTAGGCCTATTACTATTGATCCAAAAATATTTATTTGTTTTTTGCCTGGCAAAGTGTAAGTAAATTTTTTGCCTTTAAGAAAACCAGCTAAGCCTTTTTTTTCTTTTATTTGAGTATTTTGAGTATTTTGAGTATTTTTCTTAACTTCATTATCAGAAAAACCTTTTTCCATTACAAATTAAATAACAAATTTATAATATTCCAAAAAAATAAATTATTTTATTAATTAACAATTTTTAATCACATATGGGATCATTAATGAAACTCTCTCATTTGAGAAATTATTAAAAAAATAAGCTTCAATAATTTCCGTTTGCAGCCCCAATAAACTTGATTGACATTTGAATCTATTTTGGTCAAATACTACTAAATGAAGTTTTTCTATTTCAGAAACTAAATCTTTACATATTTGGGTTTGAGAATCTTTAAAACAAGCACTAGATTGTTTTAAAATCTTAGACTTTGTTGGTATTGTTTCAGCCATAACAAAATTAGATATCAACAAAAATTTAAGGAATAAAATAGTTAAACATTTCATCACTTCTTAAGATTTCAAAATTTTGGATACTTCGAAAAGAGTATTGGGCATTGAGCTAATTGCATCTTTTTGCGATTTAAAAAAAAAGATGCCCTAAAAGAGCACCTTGTTATTAAAGGAAGAAATAGATTAAAAAAATTACCCTTGAACTCTATCCTTAAAAAGTTTACCTGCAGAGAATGTTGGAACTCTTTTAGCGGGTATTGCTATTTTTTCGCCTGTCTTAGGGTTTAAACCCTGTCTTGCAGAACGATCTCTTGGTTCAAAAGAACCAAATCCTAGTAAAGAGACTTTTTTGCCTTCCACTACTGAATCAACAATAGTTTCAATAGCTGCATCAACAACTAAAGAAACATCTGTTTTTGTGAGCTCTGTACGAGCTGCAACAAGATTTACTAAATCAGCTTTGTTCATTGAAATTTAAATTAAAGCTAGGGGTTAAAAAAGATTTAAATCGAGTTTAAACCTCGAACTTTCACATCATATGGAGCAAATACAAATACGGCAACCGAAAATGCCGGCGGCGCAAAGCTTTATACAAATTTTAGGGACATTTTTAGCAACATTATTTATTTCTTATTAACGCGATTTTTCATTTATAAAAAAATAGCCTCTTCATTTAGAGAGCAGCAAAAAGCATTGGTAGCACTAGATTAAGCATTAAAAATTTAACTAAATTTAGCAAAAGGGGAAAATGTCAAAGGTGGGTGAATTTAAGAATTTGAGCTAATTATTATGTTTTATTAATTTTCAGATATATTTCCTTCTCATCACATGAAAAAACACAGTTTGTATTATGAAATCAAGAAAAATCTAGTTTTTCTCATTATAAAACTTTCTCTATAAATCGTTTTATGCACTGAGCTGATGGATGAAGAAATTGTAATTAATTAGAAAATTAATACTCTCCAAGATCTAATAAAGTTGATTAGTGAAGCCTTAAATTTGAGTTTTTTTTTAAATTTTGCATCTATTATTCAAATATCAGTAATTTAAATAAATTATCTAAATATTTAACTAATCAATGATAAAGAAAAAGTGATTCATCTCAATAAAGGTAAACCATTTCCTTTAGGGAGTTCTCTAACTTCACAAGGGATTAATTTTTCCTTAGTAGCCACAAATGCAGAATATGTAGAAATCTTATTGTTTGAGAAAGAGGACTCTATTTCCCCAAAAAGCACATTCAAATTAGATAAGACTCATAATACAGGCCCATACTGGCATGCGGAAATAAAAGATCTAGATGAAGGTTGTATTTATGCTTTTAGAGTGAAACAAAAAAATAATGAGATTAATAATAACTATGAAAAAAAAGTATTACTTGATCCATGTTCAAGGGGTATAACCGGATGGAGAAGTTATAAAAGAGAAAATGCATTAAAAAATCAAGAAAATACTAATTCTTGTCTTAAAAGTGTTGTTTGCGATAGAAAATTATTTAATTTTAAGGATTATCCAAGACCGAAACATTCTTGGGAAGAAACAATTATTTATGAACTCCATATCAAAGCTTTCACTGAATCAACTAATAAAGATGAAAGTTGTTTTAAGAAATTTTTAAAAAAAATTCCTTATCTCAAAGAACTGGGTATTACAACAATTGAATTACTTCCAATTTTTTGTTTTGATCCTACTGATGCCCCAAATGGCCTAAAAAATTTTTGGGGGTATAGTCCAATTAATTGGTTTACTCCGCATTTTGAATATCTTTCGAATGAATCGGCCGAAAAGAATAGAGAGGAATTTAGAAGATTTGTAGAGGAATGTCATAAAGCAGACATTGAAGTCATATTAGATGTTGTATACAATCACACTTGCGAAGGTGATTCAAAAGGGCCAGCAATATCTTGGAAAGGTATAGATGAAAATCTTTATTACTTTATTGGAAAAGATAAAAATTATCAGGACGTCTCCGGATGTGGTAATACTATTGCAGCAAACAGAGGATTAGTTAGAAAACTAATAATTGAATCTTTAAAATGTTGGGCGAGTGAATTAGGAGTTGATGGTTTTAGATTTGATTTAGGAATTGCCCTATCAAGAGGAGAAAATCTTTCACCGCTTGATAATCCTCCAATTTTTGAAGATATAGAATGTGAACCAGAACTTATCGATATCAAGTTCATAAGTGAGCCATGGGATTGTGGCGGTTTATATAAATTAGGTGATTTCCCATCTAAGAATACTTTCACTTGGAATGGTCATTTTAGAGATGATTTGAGGAGATTTTGGAAGGGGGATAAAGATACAGCATGGAATATGAGCGATAAAATAAAAGGGACGCCATCTATTTATAAAGAAGATAATATTTTTCCAAAGTCGATAAATTTTATTACTTCACATGATGGATTCACTCTAAAAGACTTAGTAACTTTCAATAGAAAACATAATTTTGCCAATAGAGAACAAAATAGAGATGGAGATAACCATAACAATTCTTGGAATCATGGTACTGAGGGACCAACTACGAACTTATTAATCAATGATTTAAGAAAAAGACAACAAAGAAATCTTGTTCTTAGTTTACTTGTCTCTAAAGGTGTTCCAATGATACTTATGGGTGATGAAATAGGAAGATCACAAGGCGGGAACAACAATTCTTGGTGCCAAAATAATTTATTGGGCTGGATGAATTGGGAACATGGTCAACAAGATTTGGAATTATTAGAATATTTTAAATACGTTATAAAAATCCGAAAAAAACTAATAAACATTTTCAATCCATCATTCTTCCCTAATAATCAAACCAATAAAAATATTCCAACATATCATTGGCATGGAACAAAATTAGATAGCCCCGATTGGAGTAGTTGGTCTCACACAGTTGCCTTTAGCATTAACAAAGACAATACTAGTCCGCTGGTTTGGATAGGTTTAAATGCATATTCAAAAAGTATCGATTTCCCCTTGCCGAAATGTAAATATAATTGGTTAAAAGTTATCGACACTAGCATGTCTGAGATTTTTGAACCCTTAACCATTAATGAAAAATCTGTTTCAATAAAGAGTAGAAGCTCTTTACTAATCATTTCAGAAGAAGTATTTGGGGCAAAAAATAATTTATTCTAAAAGCGGGCGGCGGGAATCGAACCCGCATCTTCAGCTTGGAAGGCTGAGGTTTTACCACTAAACCACGCCCGCACTAAGTAATAGAATTACCATTGCAATAATACATTATCAAACAATAAACAAAGTAAAAAGATTGGAAAATTCACACTCGAAAAAAAATATTTCTAGATCAACAACAAGATTAATGTTCTCTTATGGGCTAGGAGATGCAGGCACAGGTTTAGTCGCGACACAATTTGGTTTTTTTCTTTTCAAATTCTTTATTTCTGCTGGTTTACCAGTAATAATTGCAGGATCATTATTAATGTTAATAAAGATATGGGATGCAGTAAATGATCCGTTAATTGGATGGTTAAGTGATCGTACTAAATCAAGATGGGGGCCTAGAATCCCTTGGATGGTAGCAGCATCTGTTCCCCTTGGTTTCTCTTTAGCTGCGATATGGTGGACACCGACTGGTTCAGTGCTAACCAAGACTATTTACTATGCCATAATTTCTATAATCGTAATGACTGCTTATACAAGTATTAATCTTCCTTTCGCAGCTCTTTCTACTGAAATTTCTGAAAAAACAGCAATAAGAACAAGGCTAAACGCATCTAGATTTACTGGCTCAATAATCGCAGGACTAACTGGTTTAATAATTGCTGGAGTTGTATTAGGTTCCGAAGGATCAGCAAATAATGAATATTTTTTAATGGGTAAAATAAGCGGATGTATTGCTGTTGCTGCAACATTAATTTCTTGTTGGGGATTAGCTCCATTTGCAAAAAAAGCAAGAAGGCCTTCAGGAAAAGTTGAAGCTATAACACTTCAATTTAAAAGGATCTTCAGAAATAAAAAATTTCTAAAAGTTATTACGCTCTATATTCTTCTCTGGTGCGCCTTACAATTAATGCAAACAGTAGCGTTAATCTATGTTGAGGATGTACTGAACGTTCCAACATATATTGCGAAGTGGATCCCGATACCTTTCCAAATTAGCGCTTTAGTGGGTTTACAAATATGGACCAGAGTATCAAATAAATTGAACAGGATTTCAGCGTTAAACTATGGAGCGATTATGTGGATTATTTCATGCACAGCAGCTTTATTTTTACCTTCATTATCAAAAATTTCAGGAGCTGGAGATAGTTTATTCCTAAATGCCAGCAACATTTTTCTGTTCATTCTTTTAATTTTCATAATCTGTCTTATTGGCATTGGAGCTTCAACCGCTTTTCTTATCCCTTGGTCACTACTTCCTGATGCAATAGACGAAGACCCTGAGAAACCAGCAGGATTATATACTGCTTGGATGGTACTTATTCAGAAGATTGGTATCGCGTTTAGTGTTCAATTATTAGGATTTTTATTGTATTTATCAGGTTATCAATCATGCTTTGTTGATAAAGATGGCCTAAATATTATTGAACAATGCTACTCAGCACAATTAACTATTAGATTATGTATTGGTTTTATACCCTCAATATTGGTAATCATTGGTCTTTTAATCATGAGAAAATGGGATCGAAAATTAATTACAAACTAATATAAAGATATGTATTACTTTGATTTTTTCAAAAGACTTCTAAGCAGCCTAGTCATTGGTGGGCAAGCAATAAATTTTATCTTTAAGGGTAAAATTTCCAAAAATGATCTCTTTGAGCAACTTATGGAGTCAGGTCCTGGCAGTTTGTTAATTGTATTAATTACGGGAATTGCCGCAGGTACAGTTTTTAATATTCAAGTTGCATCACAACTTACAAGTATGGGGGTTTCAAGTGAAATTGGAGGTTTATTAGCAGTAGGCATGGCAAGAGAAATGGCTCCTCTTCTAACTGCTACTTTAATGACTGGAAAGGTTGCAACTGCCTATGCTGCTCAACTGGGTACTATGAAAGTCACAGAACAAATTGAGGCAATAACCATGTTAAGGACCGAACCAGTCCAATATTTGGTAGTCCCAAGGTTACTATCGATGGTAATAATGTCTCCAATACAGTGTCTTTTGTTTTTGTCTGTAGCTTTATGGAGCGGACAAATTTGGAGCACAATTTTTTATAAAGTTCCTCCAATAGTTTTTTGGACATCTGTAAGATCAGGCAATGTGAGTTTAACAAGTGCAGACTTAACTTCAATGTTAATAAAATCTGTAGTCTTCGGATTACTTATTTCAATCATTGCTTGTGGATATGGACTTACAACCAAAGGAGGTCCAAAAGAAGTTGGAACAAGTACAACAGGTGCAGTTGTAATGACTCTCGTTACTGTATCTTTAATGGATGTATTATTAACGCAAATTTTATTTGGATGATCCTATGTTTAATACTAAATCAAAAAAAGAGGAGCCAGTTATAATATCTCCTTCATTTCAGTTGCCAATCATTCTAATAGTTTTAAGTTTTATGCTTTTGTTTTTGAATATTGGTTCTTTGCCAACAATAGTTTTTGCTTCTTTTAGCTTTTTTTTATTACTTCAATCATTCACCTTAAGAATAAAAATAACAAATGATGATTTTATCGTTTTACAATTAGGGAAAGAGATTAGAACTTTTCCATTCAAGAACTGGATCTCATGGAAATTCTTTTTCCCTATAATCCCAGGTATTTTTTATTTTAGAGAAAAGTCAAGTCCTCATTTATTACCAATTTTATTTAATCCAAAGCAATTAAAAGATGAGCTCATAAAAAAAGTTGACTCCCTGGAAATTAAAAATTCTTAAAATTCAGACTTTGCCTAATCATTAAAATTATTTAAATGACCAATACAGAAATTTCCGACAATAATCCTGAAAAGGAATTAAAAATAGATAAGTCAATTTCAGATGATAAAACAAAACAAATTAGTAAGAAAAATACAACTCAAAATAAAAAAATTTCACCTAAAAATGATAAATCAACTAAATCTTTTGATGAAATTTCTAATGAAATTTTTAGAGATCTCTTTTCCAAAAAAGATTCTTTAGTTAAAGAAATAAAAGAGTTAGAAACAAAAAAAAATCAAATAGAAAAAGACATTGAGTCTAATTTTAAAGGACAGTCAGATAATATTGCAAAAAGAGTTAAAGGCTTTCAAGAGTACTTAACTGGAGCTTTGCAGAATCTTTCGCAAAACGTAGAGAAACTTGAATTAGTTTCTCAACCAATAATCGTAAAGCCTTCTCCCCTTGATGAGAATAAGCAAGACAATAGCATAAATAATGTAGTTAATGTTCCTGCTCTTTCCGAGACATTTAAGCCAGATTCAGAGATTATAAAAAGTTGCTTTTCAAACTTCACAGAACAACCCGACTTTTATGCAGAACCTTGGAAATTAAGACGGAGTCTTGATTCCTCAGATATAGAAATTATGGATGATTGGTTCTTTAACATGGGCGGAAGAGGTTCTCTTGAAAGTAGAGGATCTAGACAAAAAAATGCCTTGTTATCAGCTGGCTTAATATCTATACTTGGAGAATTATATGGAGATCAATTTCAGACTCTAATTTTAGCTTCGCAGCCTGAACGATTAGGTGAATGGAGAAGAATTCTTCAAGATTCGCTTGGTCTAACAAGGGATGACTTTGGACCTAATAGTGGAATTGTTCTTTTTGAAAGGCCTGAAGGTGTCATCGAGAGAGCTGATAGATTAGAAGCAAATGAAGAATTGCCATTTATTATAATTGATGCAGCAGAAACCTCTGTTGAAATTCCAATACTTCAATTCCCATTATGGGTTGCATTTGCTGGTTCAGATAATGAAATTTACGATGATCTTGAACTAAACTAAGCTTTATGAATATCTTAATATTTTTTGCAAGTTATCTTTTAGGATCACTTCCGACAGGTTTTTTAATTGGGAAATATCTCAAAAATATAGATCTGAGAACTATAGGTTCTGGATCTACAGGTGCCACAAATGTCTTAAGAAATGTTGGGAAATGGCCAGCACTTTTTGTATTTATCGTTGACGTTGGTAAAGGCCTTATTGCAGTAAAAATTGCTCAATATTACACAGATCAAGGATTAATAGAAGTTATAGCAGGGATATCCGCTATCTCAGGACATATTTGGCCAATATGGCTTAGAGGTAAAGGAGGGAAAGCTGTTGCAACTGGATTAGGTATGTTTTTAGCTCTTTCTTGGAAAGTTGGACTCGCATCTCTTGGCATTTTTTTAATAGTCCTAACAAAAACTAAATTTGTTTCTTTATCAAGTATTTCAGCTGCAATCTTACTTCCTATTTTTATGTATTTTTACCTAGGTAAATTTATGCACTCATACTTTTTTATAAGTTTAATTGTTGCATTATTAGTAATCTGGAAACATAGAACAAACATAACAAGATTGCTTAAGGGAGAAGAATCCAAAATTAATCAGAATCAATAGATTTAAATATTTCTATTAGAGCTTTATTAGGATCTATAGCTTTTGAAATTGATCTACCAATGACCAACTTAGAAGCGCCATTATTTATAGCTTCATAGGGAGTCATAATTCTATTTTGATCATCTTTATTGTCAATATTTAATCTGATACCTGGTGTAATAAGTTCAAAATTATCCTTATAAATAGATCTCAACGTTTTTGCCTCCCAAGGGGAACAAACACATCCATCTAATCCAGCATCGAAAGACAACTTTGCAAGTCTCAATACATTTTCTTCAATTGAATTATTTCTATCAAGATCAGTTTGAAAATCTTTAAGAGAAAAGCTTGTTAAAACAGTTATTCCTACAACCAATGGAGGGTTTACACTGACTGAGGTGGCTCCTTCTAAAGATGCTTTTTTCGAATCCTTAAGAGCTTTTAGACCTGCTGAAGCATGAATAGAAATTATATCAACCCCTAATTTTGAAACTTGGAAACATGCTGCACGCATGGTATTTGGAATATCATAAAATTTTAAGTCTAAAAAAATTTTTTTATTTAAACCTTTTAATATTTCAATAACTCTTGGACCTTCCCTAACAAAAAGTTCTAAACCAACTTTAACCCACTCAATATTAGGACATTTTTCCAAAAGTAATTTTGCTTGACTTACATCTAATCCATCAATTGCCAATATTATTTTATCTGCTGAATTAAATCTGTTATTCATCAATTTTCAGTTTTCAAACCTCTTAATTATTTTTTTTCCAATTTGCAAAATTTTTCCTTCCAAATCATTTTTTGAATTAAAAACTAAATCAGGATTTATTACTTTTTGACTATCAATTTTTACACCCCCACCTTTAATAGATCTTTTGGATTCGCTGCTAGATTTGAAAAGTTTTAGAGCACTTAATAAGTAGAAAAACTTTACTGGGAAAGCTACTTCTTTTAAAGAAATCTCTGGAATTTCTCCAACTTTTTCTTTATGTCCAAGGAATAATTTTTCGCAGTTTGATTGCGCCTTTAATGCTTCTTCGGGCCCATGGAATAGAGTAGTAACTTCTAAAGCCATTCTTCTCTGTAATTCACGAGGATTTGAGTTTTCAAGAAAACTTAAATCTAATTCAGTAAGTAATTCAAAATAGGTGGGTATTATATTATCGGGTACTTTTTCTAATTTTGAATACATTGAAAGTGGATCTTCAGTTAAACCGACGGTGTTAAATTCAGATTTACTCATCTTCTTAATTCCATCTAAACCTGTCAAAATTGGCAGCAGAACACCAAATTGAGGGTCTTGTTTAAAATGTCTTTGAAGGTCTCTTCCTATTGCAATATTAAATTTCTGATCTGTGCCTCCAAGCTCAATATCTGATTGAACAACTACCGAATCGTAACCCTGTAATAGTGGATATAAGAATTCATGCAATGAAATTGGAACTTGCGCAGTGTACCTTTTATTAAATTCTTCCTTAGCTAGCATTTGACTAACTGTTGCACTCCCCATTAAGTCAATTATGGAATTAAGATTTAATCCTTTTAACCATTCACTGTTATATCTAATTTCTATTCTATCTTTTGCATCAAAATCTAAAATAGATTCATTGGCTGGCTTTCCCATCCCTAGTTGGGTTAAGTATGTTTTTGCATTATCCTTAACTTGTTTTTCCGATAACTGAACTCTTGTTTTATTTTTTCCGGTTGGATCTCCAATTTGAGCAGTAAAATCCCCAATAATTAAAACAGCAATATGTCCATTATCTTGGAATGCCCTAAGTTTTTTAAACAATATGCTGTGCCCAAGATGAATATCGGTTCCAGTCGGATCGATGCCGAGTTTAACCCTTAACTTTTTATTATTTTTTTTCGCATAATCAATTATCTCTGAAAAGGTTTGATCTGTTCCCTTAATTGGAAAATATTCTTCTATTCCTCTTGAGAGCCATGATGGCAATTTTAAATTATCTGTCATGAATCTTTAACCGTTAACTTTAAGAAGTTTTATCAAGTTCATCCTTCATTCTTATTAAGGTTTTATTCATTTGATCGAACATTTGATCAGGAGTAATCCCAAATTGACTTAACTGTGTCTTTAATTGTTCTACTGTCATCTTTGCTTGAAAATCTTCAGACAATTCAAATCTCTTCATAAAAACCTTATAACGATCCATAAGAGATTCCATTTTTTTTATAAACATTTTTTTCCCTTCTCTGTCAAATTTTCCATAATCAGAGCCAAGTTTCATAAGTTCTTGGTAATCTGTAAAAAGCTTTTTAGCTTCTTCTTGAACGATGTCTGACTCAAAGAATCCCATTTCTATTTTTTTACTTCGCAGATTAAGTCTCAATTACAAGATAACAAGAATCTTTTAAATTGATTAGAAGATTAATAAATTTTAGTTTATAAATAATTCTTTGTTTTATATTTTTTAAGAATTAAATTTAGTAAACATGTTTTATAAATATTGGAAAAATTTAACGTAAATAATATTGCAAACCAAAATAGACAATTTGAATTATTTGGTTCAAATGTAAATACATCAATTAATTTTCAACACTCAAATAATCTAAAAATCAAAGGCGAAATCCTAACTGAATGGAGAAATAGAATATATAATCACCAATTCAAAATTTCAAAAGATACTCACAATAAAACTTTGCATCAAACAAGTCTTCCTATAAATACAATTCCCATTGAAAGAAAAATTGATCCGTTTTCCCTGCAGCCATTATCATTGAACTTTTGGAGAACCAATCAATATATACATAATGGGCCAGCAATGTATTTTGTAATTGACTCTATGGAGAGTTCTAAAATAATTCTATATATTGGAGAAACAAATTCAGCAAATAAAAGATGGAAGGGAGAACATGACTGTAAAAATTACCTCATGAACTATAAAGAAGCCCTAGCTCATAACAAACTCTCAAGTCGCCAAGATATTCGTTTCTTCTTAGATGTACCTAAAGAAGTAAAATTAAGGCGTAAATTAGAACAGCAACTGATATATTTATGGTTACCCCCTTTTAATAAAGAAACTCGAGATAGGTGGGCAACTACTTTCACAAACAATTAAAAGTTAATTAAATCCATTTCACAAATGCAATTTTCCACATTCCAAAAAAATCTAGATAAATGGCAAGGTTCTTCATTAATTTTTGGAGTTTTAGAGGAAGAAATTGCAAGCCAACTTGAAAACATAAAATTTGTTGTTGACCCAAAATTATTACTTAAAAAAGTTACTCAAAAAAAATTCAAAGGCGAAAAAGGAAAAACTTTAAGCTTTGAATTTTTAGATCAAAAATTAGAGACTTTAATCATAGTTGGTCTTGGCAAATCAAAAGACCTAAATAAAAGTGATATAGAAAACTCTATAGGAAATCTAATTAGGACAACTGTTGATAAAAATGAAAAAATGAGCATCTTACTACCTTGGGAATTAATAAATTCACAACTAGAAATAAATCAATTAGCAGAGTCAGTCAGATTATCTGCCTATAAGGACAATAGATTCAATAAGAAAAAAGATGAAAAGAAAGTTCTTAAAGAAATAGAGTTTTTGAATTTGAAAAAATTTGAGAATATTAGCTTTGAAGAGACAGCACAAATATGTGAAGGTGTAGAACTAGCAAGAAGACTTGTAGCCGCCCCTCCAAATAGCCTTACTCCTCAGGAAATGTCTATACAAGCTTCTCAAATAGCTAAAGATCATGGTTTGGGAGTAAAAATTTTAGAGGCAAAAGATTGTGAAGATTTAGGGATGGGTGCATATTTAGCAGTAGCAAAAGGATCTGATTTAAATCCTAAATTTATACATCTTACTTTAAAGTCAGAGGGGCCTATAAGAGAAAAGATTGCGCTTGTTGGGAAGGGATTAACCTTTGATTCTGGAGGATACAATCTGAAAGTGGGAGCCTCTCAAATTGAAATGATGAAATATGATATGGGCGGTAGTGCTGCGGTTTTAGGAGCAGCAAAAGCGCTTGGAGCAATAAAACCAAAGGGATTAGAAATTCATTTTATTGTGGCATCTTGCGAAAACATGATAAATGGATCTGCAGTCCATCCTGGAGATGTAGTTAAAGCATCAAATGGTAAGACAATTGAAATAAATAACACTGATGCAGAGGGTAGACTTACATTAGCTGATGCTTTAACTTACGCATCCAATTTAAAACCAGATTCAATCATTGATCTCGCAACTTTAACAGGAGCTATTGTTGTTGCACTAGGGAATGATGTAGCTGGATTCTGGAGCAATAATGATGATCTAGCAAATGACCTAAAAGCTGCATCAGCCCAGTCTGGAGAAGAATTATGGCAAATGCCTTTACAAAAATCTTATAAAGAAGGTTTAAAGTCTCATATAGCTGACATGAAAAATACAGGGCCTAGAGCAGGTGGGTCAATAACTGCTGCTTTGTTTTTAGAAGAATTCTTTGATAAAGAGATTAAATGGGCTCATATTGATATTGCTGGGACTTGTTGGACTGATAAGAGTAAGGGAATTAACCCATCAGGTGCAACCGGTTTTGGAGTTAAAACTCTAGTTCAATGGATTAAAAATAAATAACTATATTTAAATCATTCATTCCAAAGATTTGTTGATCTAGCGTTATCACCCCATAATTTATCCAACCTCTTATCTCTCCCACAAGTGAATCTATATAACTTATACTTTAATTGCTCTCTCTCAGCAAAATCCTGATGATATTCTTCAGCCAACCAAAATTGACCTTTTGATTTTAGTTCTACAGATATTTTTTTTAGTGGCACTCGCAATTCATTAGAGGCGGATACAATTGCATTTTTTGCATCACTTTCCTCAGTTTCATCTTTGAAAAAGATCACTGGCCTATAAGAATCTCCACGATCACAAAATTGACCCTCGCCGTCTAGAGGATCAATATTTCTGAAATAGAGCCTAATTATCTCAGGTAAAGTTACTATTTTGGAATCATAGTTCACCAAAACCGCTTCCTGATGGCCATCATGTTTTTCGTAAGTGGGATTTTGTAGATTTCCTCCTGAGTAGCCACTTTGTACAGAGTTAATTCCCTTTAGGGACTCTAAGTCGTGTTCTAAACACCAAAAACAACCTCCTGCAAGAATTAATTCCTCTGCAAAAGTGTTTACAGGATTAATAAACATAGCAAAAGCAATTATTAGAGATAGAAAGTATTTCATATTTTTATTATAAAGTTCAAATAATAGAATTAATAATCTCTTTAGCAGCTCTTTGAACTACGCCCTCTTCGCCTAGTTCTTTTTTTAGGAAAGCATATCCTTTTTTTATTTTTACTTTTTCTGACTTCACTTCAAGAATCTTACAAGATTTATAAAAGATTTTCTTTTCATCAAATTCCTTTTGCACAAATTCAGGGATTATTAACTTATTAACCAACAAATTTACAGGAGAAATAAATCTTACTTTGAAATTGAGAATTTTTTTAGCAATAAAAGCAGTAACTCTGCTTACTCTATAACCAACAATCTGTGGTATCCCATATAAAGCTAATTCCATATTAACTGTCCCAGATTTACAAAGCGCAATTTTTGTAAGTGAATAAATATAAGGTTTTAATATTGCATTATCTTTTTGAGAAATCACTTGTCCTTGAACTTGATATTTTCTGAGGGCATTATTGAACCCTTCATCAAAAACTTTCCTGCAGGAGATTATATAAACAACTAAACTTGGATATTTTTGTTGTAATTTTCTAGCTGCCAACATAAAAGTAGGTAATATATATTTTAATTCTTGTGGTCTTGATGCGGGCATTAAAAGTAGGATATTTTGATTTGGGCGAAGGTTCAGAATAGTGCGAGCATCTCTCTTTAGAGGAAGTTTTTTTGTTAAGTCAATCATTGGATGTCCAACCCATAAAACATTTCCACCCCTCTTTTTGTAAAATGCCGCTTCTTTCTTAAAAATCGCAAAGATTTTATCAGAAAAATTAATTAAATTTGTCGTAGTATTATTCCCAACCCTCCAGGCCCATTCTTGAGGAGCAATATAGTAAAAAATTGGAATTTTAGTATTCGATTTTTTTAATTTAGTTCCAATTTTTATATTGGGACCCATATAATCAATCAAAATTAAGCAATCTGGAGGATATTTTTTTAGTAATTTATAAAATCTTTTTTGAATTATTATTGTTGGAAGAATAAGAGGTAAAGCCTCCCAGATTCCTATTGCACTAATAGATGTAGTATCTTTAAGAACTTTTACTCCTTCTTTCTTCATCCTTTCCCCACCTAATCCGCAAATTTCTAAATCTATAGATTGTTTTTTAGCTTCATCTAGTAAAGCTTTTGATAACAAACTTCCATGCAAATCTCCAGAAACTTCCCCAGTGCTTATGAATATCTTTTTATTCATAAATTTACTAAAGGCATTGGTCCGCGTCTTTCTTTTGATATTGATTCTTTTAAAAAACTACATAATTTTGAAGATGAAAGATCCAATTCTCCTTTCATCACTTTTTCTAATGAATTTGAAATCGTATCACTAGACTTAAAAAGGAGATTCCAAGTACTTTGCAAAATTTTTAAATCAAAATCCTTATTTTCCATCAAACCACTTCTTTTAATTCCAATCCTATTCAAACCTCTTAATCTTCCTGGATGTCCCTCTGCTAAACAAAAAGGTGGTACGTCCCTATCTACTCTTGTCATTCCTCCAATCATTGCTAAATATCCAATATGTACAAATTGATGAATACCTAAACAGCCACCAACAATAGCTTTATCTTCAATCTTCACATGACCTGCAACTTGAACGCTATTTGACAGTACTATTTTATTTCCAAGCTCGCAATTATGGCCAATATGGGTGTAAGCCATTAACAAATTATTATTACCAATAATAGTTTTTTCTCCTTCATCAGTTGCCTTATTAATCGTTACACATTCTCTAAAAGTATTATTATCTCCAATAATTACTTCAGTTGAATCCCCTTTATATTTAAGATCTTGAGGATCAAGTCCTATAAAAACATTTGGGAAGATTTTATTATTACTACCAATTTGCGTTTTTCCTGTAATAACAGCATTCGGTCCTATTTCAGTTCCTTTACCGATAGTCACATTAGGTCCGACGACTGCTCCCTGAGAGATGATAACTCCATCATGTAAATTTGCATTTGGATCAACGAAAGCATTTGGGTGCACTTTTACACCATTAAAGAGTGAGCTATATGCATTATTTTTATTATCCATATCCCTAATCAACTAATGAAAACATTAATTCACCCGCACAAACCAACTTCCCATCAACATGTGCTTCACCTTTAACTTTGCCAAATCTTTGTCTTTTAATAGACAATAACTCACAAGAAATTATCAATTGATCTCCTGGTACAACAGGTTTTCTGAATTTAACATTATTTATTCCTGCAAAGACGAAAAGCCCTTTAGGAAGATCGGGCATTTGAGTTACTATTATTCCACCAACTTGAGCCATTGATTCAACAATAAGAACTCCAGGCATTAAGGGTCTTTCAGGAAAGTGTCCTTGAAATTGAGGTTCATTTATAGTGACATTTTTTACTGCAACAGCGCGCTCCCCAGGGATATTTTCTATTACTTTATCAACAAGAGCAAAAGGATATCTATGAGGTAATAAACCTAATATGTTCTCAGATGAAAGTGGTTTATTTTCACTGGATAATTTCTTTTCCAAAACAATTAAAAATAAAACTAATTTTTTAGCGATGAGGCCAATAAAGCATTTAAAGAATGTGATCCTTTATAAACTAAAATTTGGGCCTTAGGTAACCCTACCAAAGCCAAGTCCCCAATGAGGTCTAAAATCTTATGTCTTATTGGTTCATTATCAAATCTTAATGGTGGATTAACCCATCCATTACCATCACAAACAAGGGCATTTGCCAAACTTCCACCTTTTATTAATCCAAGTTCACTTAATTCTTGAAATTGATCTTTAAAACCAAAAGTTCGTGCAGGAGCAATCATTTCGACAAAACTTTTTGGATTTAGATCAATCACAAAACTTTGATTTCCAATTGCTTTATAGGAAAAACTGATCGTAGATATAATTTTTGTCTTTTCGGAAGGTATCGCAGCTATGACTGAGTCTTCTTTATTTAGAATTATTGATTTGTTAATCTCCCTAAAAAAGTTATCTGGCTTAGGTGTCTTTTTTATCCCTACTTCTTCAAAAGCTCTAACCCACTGAATTGCCGATCCATCTAAAAGAGGGATCTCTTTACCCTTCACCTCAATATGTATATAACTTAGCCCACAGCCTGCCATTGAAGATAATAGATGTTCAATAGTATACAAATTTCTTCCACCTAATTTAACCGCCGTACAGAGCATCGTACTTCCAATTAAATCCTGAGTTAGCTTAAAAATCTTGTTGGGTTGATCACTAAAAGAAACATAATATCCTTCTTTTTCATAAGGAGAAATTATAACTCTTGTTTTTTCTCCACTATGAAGTCCTATACCTTCCTTGGAGATAACACCAGCCAAGGTATAGCAAGAATCATAATTAGCAGGCCAAGAAAACACTTAAAACTTCCATCCAACTCCAAGTGTATATCTCCAATCTCCACTTAAGTCCTTGGTAGCAATATCTAATCTTAACGGACCAATTGGTGTTTTCACTCCAACTCCCCCTCCAAGCGAATAGCCAGAACCTGATTTCTGCAATAATTTGCCGGGTTTTCCGGGGACTTCATTTTGCGAGCCTAAATCACTTCCTGCATCGACAAATAAAGCTCCTGATATCATTCTCCAAACAGGAAATCTATATTCCGCTGTGCCTTCAACAAAACTCCTACTAACTGCTAAATCACAAGATCCCCAACCTCTAACAGATGAAGTTCCACCCATACAAAATGCTTCATAAGGAGGCAATTCTCCAAGAATAGTTCCTGTCTTAAATTGAAACCCAATAGCTTGAGGACAGTCTTCACTGGAAGAATTACTAGACTTACATGCTTTAGTTAAATTTATTAATTTTGTTGGTATAAAAAATGAATATGTGGCTTTCATTCTATTAAAAGTTGGAGAGTTTTTCCCCATTGATACAAATTGTTCGCTACCAAAGCTAAATTTATTTCCTGAAGTTGGGTTGAAGGAATTATTCAAATTATTCCTAGAAGTACTCGCGATAACACTTACTAATATATTTTCGTCTGGGCATGAACCATCATTTGGAGTAAATCCAATACAGATAATATCACTTATATTTCCTGTTGTTGGGGTCATATCACCATAAGGTTTTTTGTTCCCATCCCCATCAATCATATTTACTTTCTTAATATTCATTCCTGCAAGAACTCTCCATTTAGCCACCTTAAATGGATCTCCACCATTTAAAGGTCTTGAGAAAGAGAATCCACCTCCTGTTTTTTCTAAAACTACTGATGAAAAAGTATCCGAGGTTGAAGTGGTTGTATCATCTACAGCATATATACGCCCATTTTTTTCACTTTTAAATTCTTGTGGATAATCTCTACTTAAAAAAATATTTGTTCTAAAAGATGTCTTATGTTTGTCTCCCTTAATCCATGGGTCAGATAATGAAAAATTATATGTTGTTGAATATTCCCCGAAATTTAGGTTTATATTAGTAGACCATGCTCTCCCCAGTGCATTAGTTTCCTGCAAACCAATTGTGGCAAAGATACCTGAACTATTGCTATAACCAATTCCGCCTGTTAGTGATCCAGTTCTTTGCTCACTTAAGTCTAAAAAAATTATTACTTGACCAGGATTAAAATTGTCAGGGCCAAGAGAGACTTTTATATCATCAAATAATGATGTTGCATAAAGTCTACCGATATCAGCTTCTAAAATTTTTCTATTAAATATTGAACCAGGTTGTGTTTTTAATTCTCTCCTTATTACCCAGTCTTTTGTTTTACCTTTTCTAGGTTTTCCATCAATAACAAATTCACCATCAGAATCTGGGAATCTTATTTTTACATCTGATATAATTCCCTCAGAAACTTTAAGTTTTACTACTCCGTTTTCAGAAATTCTATCTGGGCCATTAATTCTAGCTAAAGAATAACCCTCTTCTTCATAACGTTTTTTTATTATTTTTATCTTATTTTGGAGTTCTTTTAGGTTGAGAGTTGTTCCATAATAATTACTAAAAATATCATCTATTAATTCACTAGAGATTACAGAGTTTCTTGGAGTTAGTTCAACTTTCTTTAAAATTGGATTAGGCACAACTTTTACAATTAGCCTCACTCCCAATGGCCCATCTTGAGACTTTATTTTAACTCCTGAAAACCAACCACTAGCATATATAGAATTGAGATCTTGACTTAACATTCGATTATTAACAATACTTCCAGGCTTTATGCTCATAGAATCATAAGCTCGCAATTCAAGTTTCCTACCCTCAGGATGATTTTCCCAACCTTCGATAATTATTTCTGAAATAAGAACACTCTCTTCATTAATATTGTTATTATTTTCTGCAACAAAAAAATTGTTCTCTTCTTTAATATCAATCCATTGAAATAAACCATTTTTAATATTTGGTATATCTAAGCTTTTGATTGATTGATCAACATCATTTGGGAAATACTTTGCAGCCAGTTCTGAATTATTTGATATCAAAATCAAAGGAAAGCAGGCAACATTTGTAAAAATCTTTCTATACTTTAAAAAATGTTTTTGCATAGTTCTTTTGGTTAAGGTAAATAAATCATTATTAATTCAATTGGTTTCAAGAAATTCGTTTATTCTTCGGTTAATTTCACTATAAGCTTCAATTAGACCACCTAAATCATTTCTGAATAAGTCTTTGTCTAGACTTACAATTGTATCATTTTTCTGATTAAGATCCCACAATCTACAATTATCGGGACTTATTTCGTCACCAAGAAGTATATTATTTTTAATATCAAAACCAAACTCTAACTTAAAATCTACAAGTTGAAGCTGAATATTTTTAAAAAAACTTTTCAGGATTAAATTAATTTTCAAAGTTAAATCTATAATAAAATCTAGATCCTTAGAGCTTAATATATTCATTAATTCAATTCTATCTTTTGTAATTAACGGATCATTAAGTTCATCATTTTTAAGATAGATATCAATTAGTGGTTTTGATAGGGGAGTTCTAGGTTTAATTGTCGTTTGTTTACACAAAGAACCAAAAGCAATATTTCTTAAAACAATTTCTAAGGGTATTACTTTTATTTTTTTTGCAATCATCGTATTTTGATTTTCAAGTTCAATAAAATGAGTTGGGATATTCTTCTCTATCAGAGTTCGAAAAATTTTTGCACTTATTAGGCAATTAAGTTTGCCCTTTCCTTCATATTTTGCCTTTTTCAACGCATTAAAAGCTGTAGCATCATCTTTAAATTCAATTTTTACTTTATCTAAATCATCATGAGTAAATACTTTTTTTGCTTTGCCTTCATAAATTAACTCATTTTTTTTATTCATTAATTAAAACCTCATTATGATGACTAAAAGTACTTTTTGTAATTAACATATTTTTAGAAGTCAACTAAAAAAGTTTATTTCATTTTAACTAAATTATTCATCTAAACCTCGTAACCTTAAAAAACAAATATATGGGTATTCATTCACCAAGTTCTAAGAGTTTCACTAGATTAGAAAATATCTTAATAATTGGAAGTGGCGGGAGAGAAAATTCTTTGGCTTGGACTATTCAGAAAAATGAATTAATAAAAAAAGTTTATCTAATGCCTGGCAATGCTGGATCAGAAAGAATAAATAAATGTGAAAGAATAAATATTGATATTAAAAATAAATATGAATTAGTCGAAAAGCTTAATTTTTTTAAAATAGATTTAATTGTCATAGGACCAGAAATACCTCTAGCGAATGGATTAGCTGATTTTCTACGAAAAAAGGATTTTAAGGTATTTGGCCCTGGTAAAGATGGAGCAAAATTAGAATTTAGCAAGTCTTGGGCAAAAGAATTTATGCAAGATGCAAATATTCCAACTGCAAACTTTTGGAAAGTCAATTCTTTAGAAGAAGCCAAAAAAATCATCCATTCAACATCAATTCCACTTGTAGTAAAAGCTGATGGTCTCGCTTCAGGCAAAGGTGTTTTTATTCCCAGTTCAAAAGATGAATGTTTTAGGGCCGCAGAGACAATTTTTAATGGTAGATTTGGTAATTCTGGAAATATAGTGGTTCTAGAAGAAAAAATTCAAGGGCCAGAAGTTTCAATTTTTGCTCTATGCGATGGAGAGAAATACATATTACTCCCAAGCGCCCAAGATCACAAACGACTTAATGAGAAAGATAAAGGGCCAAACACAGGAGGTATGGGGGCTTATTCTCCTGCTCCATTATTAACAGAAAATAACCTTGATAGAATCATCAAAGAGATAATTGAACCTACAATAGATGAACTTAATAAAAGAAATATTGACTATAAGGGGGTAATTTATTTTGGGTTAATGATCACTAAATCCGGACCAAAAGTTATAGAATACAATTGTAGATTTGGAGATCCAGAATGCCAAACAATAATGCCTTTGATGGATCAAAATTTTGT
Source organism: uncultured Prochlorococcus sp. (assembly GCA_902564235.1). GTDB lineage: Bacteria > Cyanobacteriota > Cyanobacteriia > PCC-6307 > Cyanobiaceae > Prochlorococcus_A. Next base: position 28,478 of record CACFAG010000001.1, read on the forward strand.
ATTTCTTTTGGAGAAATGCTCAATGGGAAACTTAACTGGTAATGAAAAAATTAATACTTTTGATAAAGTTAGTGGTTGTGTAATAGCTACATCAAAAGGTTACCCCGACGAATACAAAACTGGAATGCCCATAACAATAGGTAAAATTGACTCAAATGATTGTCAAATTTTCGACTCAGGTACCTCTTTAAGTGAAAATGGTGAATTATTAACTGACGGGGGGAGAGTCTTGAGTATTGTCTGTCAAGATAAAGATTTCGATATGGCTTTTGAGAAAGCATACAAAAATTTAAATGAAATTAAATTTGATGGTATTTACTTTAGAAATGACATTGGGCATCAAGTGAGAAAAAACTTTTCTAAGGAGAATTAATCTCATGGTTGATACCAATAACCGAAAAGGTAAAGCAAATAGTAACTCCAATAATTATGATGATATTAATAATAACTATTGGATTAATAGACTTCTCACTTGGTGGAGTGGGTTTAGCTTAAGAACAAAATTGTTAGCCATAGCAACTCTCGTCGTTAGTCTCCTAATGACAGGAATAACATTTTTTGCATTGAATAGTATTCAAAAAGATGCAGGGATGAACGATACTAGATATGCTCGAGATCTGGGCTTATTGTTATCTGGTAATGTAACAGAATTAGTCGCAAATAACCAAAAAAAAGAAATCTCAAATGTAGCTGAAAAGTTTTGGAGATCAAGTCGAAACCTACGTTATATTTTTTTTACTGATGCAGAAGATATAGTGCAACTTGGGATCCCGATAAGTGCCACACCGACAAGTTCTGATAGCCAGTTCCAGCTGACTCGAAGATTAAAACTCCCCTCGGAATTAAAGAAAAGGCCTCAATTCCCTTTGGTTAGGCAACATGCGACACCTCAAGGTCAAGTAACAGATGTGTTTGTTCCAATGTTGTGGAAAGGCAAATATCTTGGAACACTAGCTTTGGGAGTTACGCCTAATAAAAAAGCACTTGCCAGTGCTGCCTTAACTAGGGAGCTGACCATAGCAGTTTTTATATCTATTTGGGTTTTAGTAATTCTTGGAGCTGTGTTTAATGCACTTACAATTACAAGACCTGTCAGAGAGTTAGTAAGAGGTGTTAGAGAAATTTCAAAGGGAAATTTTAAATCAAGAATTTCTTTACCTATGACAGGGGATCTTGGAGAACTTTTAAATGGTTTTAACCGAATGGCCACACAGTTAGAAAATTATGACGAAGCAAATATAGAAGAACTCAAAGCAGCTCAAATAAAGCAGCAATCTTTAATAGCTACAATGGCTGATGGTGCAATATTATTAGACTCACAAGGCAAGATAGTACTTACTAACCCCACAGCAAAAAGATTATTTCGTTGGGAAGGAAGATTTTTAGAGGGTAAACATTTTTTAAATGAAATCCCGGAAATTTTATCTAATGACTTACATACAAACATAGAATCTATCCTCAAAAGGGAAAAGGAGAAGGATGATCTAAGATTCAGCTTAGGAGAACCTGCTAGAACTTTAAGGATTGTTTTGCAATCTGTTTTAGATACAAACAAAGTTGAACTAAAAGGAATTGCAGTAACAATTCAAGATTTAACAAGAGAAGTTGAGCTTAATGCGGCACAAAACAGATTCATTAGTAATGTTTCACACGAATTAAGGACACCACTTTTCAATATCAAAAGTTATGTAGAGACTTTACATGATTTAAAAGATCAGCTTTCCGATGAAGAACAAATAGAATTTTTGGGTATTGCAAATTCAGAGACTGATAGGTTAACAAGGCTTGTCAATGATGTATTAGATTTATCAAGATTAGAGTCTGGAAAAATAATTCAACTAGAGCAAATGGACATAAAACCAGCAATAGAACAGACTCTTAGAAATTACAGATTAAATGCTACAGAAAAAAATGTTTCATTAGCTCATGATATAGAAGAAACTATTCCTGCTATTCTTGGTAATTTTGATTTACTTTTACAGGTTTTTGATAATTTACTGGGTAATGGATTGAAATTTAGCCCAAAAAACAGTGCCTTAATTATAAGAGCTTATACTTGGCCTGATTCTTGTCCTGCTTTCCCTCCTAATAATAAACATAATGAAGCCCCTCAATGTGAATTAGTTTCACCCCTCCCGAAAGTAAGGATTGAGATTGCTGATACGGGCTCTGGAATATCCCAAGCTGATCAAGAAAAGATATTTGATCGTTTTTATAGAGTAGAGAATTCAGTACATACTGAACAAGGGACCGGTTTAGGTTTATCTATCGTGCGAGGAATAATTGAAAAACATGGTGGAGAAATTCGTATGGCTAGTGAATTAGGAGTAGGAACAACTTTCTGGTTTGATTTAGCCTTAGCACAATCTGATAAAGATGAATTATTGACAAAATCTATAAATAATACAGATAATTTTTCAGGTTCTGAAATTAGAGAAATTATCTAATTATTATCTAATCCTTTAAAAACATTTTGAACATTTTGATCAGGGACAACTCTGTGAGGAGCACCACTAAAGATTTGTTCAAAATTAGAAAAAGAGTCTTTTATTTCTGGGCCACTGTTTGTAATAATAAATTCTCTTATTCTTTTATCATGCCAAGATCCCCGCATTTTAAAAACATTTAAAGCCCGAGCCATCTCACCTTTTATTTCTACATATTGAAGTAACAATATCGTATCTGTAATTGTTGAGATATGAGAATCAGTTATAGAATGACTTCCCATAAATTCTTCCGCAGTATTAGTAAAAAAGCCCGCTATCTCCTCTTGTTTTGTATAGCCAGTAACTGCAATTACAAACTGTCTAAATGCATTTAAACTTACGCCTCTGGCTAGTGCAGAAAGAGAATCAATTGCCATTCTTTTTGGTTTAAATTGATTAATTTGCGTTTTTATGATTTGCAAGTGATCTTCTAAACCAGTTGATTCAGGATATGCACAAATAATCTTTAATAACCCATCACTTTCCATCTTTTCAAAATCTATTCCCCAACTAGTAGCATTCCTAAGCAATTGAGCCCTAGATTCTTCATATGCAAAAAGTATTGCCCTTTCATTATTATCATAAGCATCTTCAACAAATTTTGATACTAACATTGTCTTGCCTGTACCAGTAGCTCCAGTGGCGAGAATAATGGAATCTTGAAAATATCCTCCCCCACACATATCATCAAGGTCTTTAACTCCAGAACTTATCCTAATATTTGAGGATCTCTGCGTTAATCTCATTGCTCCAAGAGCAAACACACTTATACCATCCATTCCCATAGTAAATGGATATTCACCTTTCATATGTACAGTACCTCTTAACTTCAATACTTCTAGAGTTCTTCTTCTCTTCTCTGATTCAAGAACATTTCTTAATAAGACCACATTATCAGATACAAATTCTTCTACTCCATATCTTGCAATTGGTCCGTAATCATCAACCCTTTCTGTTGTCATAACTGTTGTCACACCTATTTCTTTTAATCTTGCTATTAGTCTAAATATTTCTCTTCTAACAACGTAAATAGCGTCATACTGTTGAAAGACCGCAGTTATTGAATCTATTGCAACTCTTTTAGCTTTATACTTTCTAATTGCATAACTAATTCTCTCTATAAGACCAGACAAGTCAAAGTTACCCGCGACATCTTGACCATCAGGGTCAGGAGAAGCATCCAAAATAAAAAGTTTATTTTGATCAATTAATTCTTGTAAATCCCAACCAAAACTTGCGGCATTTCTAATAATATCTAAAGGTGACTCTTCAAATGTGACAAATATTCCGGGCTCATCAAAATTGCAAATTCCGTGGTGTAAGTATTGAAGAGAAAAAACAGTTTTACCAGTCCCTGACGTACCACTAACGAGTGTACTTCTAGAAACAGGCAACCCACCTCTACAAACATCATCAAAGCCTTCTATTCCAGTTGGTAATTTTTGAACTTGCATTTTATTTGATTTGCCAAATTTCTTATCATTCATAGTTTTGCGCTAAGGAAAAATAAATAAAACAAATTTAAATTTAAAAAAATTATAAAGGTTTTCTATATATTACTTGTCTCCACTATATTCGGTTTCAGTCAATTCATCAAAAAGTAAATCTAAACCAATTAAAACTTTCTCTCTATCTGATAAGTCACCTATTATTCTTCTAACTGGTGGAGGTAAAATTTTGGCTAAGGTTGGGGTAGCTAAAATCTTATCTTCTTCTGCAAGTTGTGGTTGCTTGAGTACATCAATAACCTTCAAAGCATAAACTCCTTTGAATTCATTTTCTAAAATTTCTCTAAGAGTATTTAAAGCTCTCATTGAATTAGGAGTATTTCCAGCAACATAAAGTTTTAAAATATAAGTTTTCCTTGCTGCCATTTTTATAGTTTCTGAATTGATATAAAAGATTTAATAGAACCCTTGACTTATTACACTACAAAATAAGAAAATAAACAAATAATTATGATTGCTTATTTGGCTAAATCAAATTATCAATTTGAGCCTAATAGCGTCTTTTAAGATATGACAACTTCTAAAAACTCCTCTAACAATTCTTCTAAAAATAATGAATTGTATGCAATAGCAGAAACTTCAGGTCAACAATTTTGGTTTGAAGTTGATAGATACTACGACTTAGACAGGTTAAATGCAAAAGAGAAAGACAAGATAACACTGGAAAAAGTTTTACTTTTAAAAGACAAAGAGTCTATAACTATTGGTAAACCTTACGTTAAAGATGCAAAAATTGAATTAGAAGTTGTGTCTCATAAAAGAGATAAGAAGATTCTTGTATACAAAATGCGTCCCAAAAAAAAGACAAGAAGAAAGATGGGACACAGACAAGAACTTACAAGAGTTATGGTAAAATCAATTACAATAGGCAAAAACGCTCCTAAGTCTTCTACTAAAAAGGAAGAAACTATTAAAAAGGAAACTAAACCAAAAACCGAAAAATCTACAAATTAAACACTTCTAATGGCACATAAAAAAGGAACAGGCTCTACTAGAAACGGAAGAGATTCAAACTCCAAAAGATTGGGTGTTAAAGCTTATGGAGGAGAAAAAGTAACTGCTGGATCAATTTTAATTCGCCAAAGAGGTACATCCTTTTTACCGGGAATCAATGTCGGAAAAGGTAAAGATGACACCCTTTTTGCACTCAAAGAAGGAAAAGTAAGTTTCGAAAGCATTAAAAGAAATTTAAGAAATAGAAAAAGAGTTAATGTAGTTATCTAATTTTCTTATAAGCTCTTGTAGTTATAAGCATAGGATGAAATACTTCTAAAAAATTTGATTGAAGAGTCTCAAAAAACTTTTCAACAATTTCACTGTCATCGATATGAAAAGGAAATTCATTCTTATCTCCTTTGTAAAAATACCAATTAAATAGAGCAATAGAATTACTATCCATAATCTCACTAAAATCATAAATTTGAGAAGTTGGATCTGCAAGATGTTCCAAAACATCAAGACAGACGATCGTATCAAATTTCAATATTTGTGTATCTTTGATTGTCTTGCAGAAAGTAAGTTTTTTTTCGACTCCTAATTTCTTAGCCCTGTATTCAACAAAATTTCTATTTGTTTGATTAATATCTACAAAAAAAACATGGTCAACTTTTGAAGACATAGCGTTGGCTAAGGCATGAGTACCAATACCTCCTCCAAAATCCAAAACTAAATCTCTAGAAAATCTCTGCTGAAGTTTTAAAGTATCAGCGATGTAGTCCTTACTTGTGATGTGCCAAGCAGCTAAATCAGCTACATGCCTATCTCCTACAATCTCAGTATAAAAATCTGAAACATCATTCAAAGCATCTCCAGGATGTGAATTTGCCAAGTTCATCTTTGCATTTTCAAGGAATCCATCTAAATCACATTCTTTAATAGATAAGTATTCCATCAAATGTGATTTTAAATTAAAAGCATTGTTTAAAAACTCTTTTAAAATAAAATTATTGCTTTTCAATTTCTTAAATTAAATTTCCTTTACCAAAATCATAAAATGGTTATATATCTTTCTAAAAGTATTCTTAATATTAAAAATGGAAAATAAAGATGGATTCTTAGTAATTAATAAAGATAAAGGATGTACCTCACATGATTGTGTTAAACAAATAAGGAAGTTACTCAACGCAAAAAAGGTCGGACATACAGGAACTCTTGACCCAGAAGTTATAGGGACATTACCAATCGCGATTGGCAGTGCAACAAGATTTATACAATATCTTCCTCAGGATAAAACTTACATAGGACAAATTAAATTAGGAATAAGAACTAACACTGATGATATTCACGGGGAAATAATTAATCAAAAAAATTGGCCTGAAATCAGTTATGAAAAATTAGATCAATACTTAAATAGATTTAGAGGAATTATTAAACAAATTCCGCCGAAAGTATCTAGTGTTCACATCAATGGTGAGAGAGCTTATAAAAAATCTTTCAGGAATGAAATGTTTGAATTAGCACCAAGAGAAGTAAAAATAGACGAACTTACTTTAATGAAATGGGACCAAATAAACGGAATCATAGAAATAAAAATCAAATGTTCAGCTGGCACTTATATAAGAGCAATTGCAAGAGATTTAGGTGAAATTCTTAATTCCGAAGGTTGTCTTTTACAACTAAAAAGAATTTCGGCTTGTGGCTTTGATGAACAAAACTCCATAAAAATATCTGATATAGAAAAAGATAAAAAAAACTCGAAAAATTTTATTATCCCAACAATTTTTGCTCTTAATCACATTTCATCATTTGTCTTAAGGAATGAAGAACAAATCAATTTTTGGCAAACAGGAAGAGCAATTAAAGTTGATTTTAATTACTTCAATGAAGGTAAGTCTTTTGATTATAAAAAACCAATAAAAGTAATAGATAAAAAACAAACACTACTTGGGATTGGCTTCTTAAATAGAGATCAGGCTAATATAAATCCAAAATTAGTCCTAAATGCTAAATAACCCCTATAGGTAATCTTTTTTAAAAGGTTTAATCTGCACTCCCCTATAAAAATACTTTAATATTCTTTCAGCTTTTTGGCCTCTAGACGCTAGAAATTTAGCGCCCCATTGACTCATTCCTACTCCATGACCTGACCCCTGTCCATAAACTATCAAACCTTTTTTTAGGGGTGTACTGTTGTTTAAATCTTCCTCAAAGAATTTAAATCTCACAAAATTACTGTTAAGTACTAATCTTTCTCTTAAATCTACCCCATACATTTGATCAGAACCATAAGCCCCAATAAGTTTTACATTTTTCACCCTCCCGGTACTAGTAATATCGAGAATTTCTATACTTTTTAAACCTCCAATCTTGGGAAATAAATTTATTAATTCATTACTAGAAAATTTTTTTTGCCATCTAAATTTTGGATTATTTTTATCAAAATCTTTCACACTTGATAAATATGGATATTTATTCTTCCATACATCTTGACTATTTTCGGTCATTCCGCCCGAGCTGCTATGAAACAAAGCATTAATTAATTTATTTTTATACGTTAAAACCAAAGATCTTGTACTTTTAACGGCTCTAATAGTTTTAGAAGTTCTTGCCTCCAGGCCATTATAGACTTGATTTTTCTGGGTTGAATCTATATCAAATAAATTATTTCCCTTTTGCTTTAAAGCATAAGTTCTAGAGGCAATTGCTTGTGCCTTTAATGCCTCAATAGGCCATTTTGTTGGCATCTCTGAACCCACTACGCTAGTTAGGTATTTTTCTATTCCTAAAACATTTACTACCAATATTTCAGAATCAAGTACAAAAAGATTAAGCTTACCAGAAAATCTTTTCTGACCTACCCATATACCTCTTCCATCAGAAGAAGTAATTTGAAATTGTTGATTACTTTTTAAGTCATATTTTTTTTGTTTATTTTTATCAAAATATAAAATTTTTCTATTTTTCGCATTTTTTAAAGTTAAGCCTTTTATTTTTTTTCTTGAAAAAAATTTTCCCTCTATAGTTAAAGGAATTGATCTATCTGATCTTATCCTTAAATTGTTATTTTTTGATATCAAAACTCTAATTATTGGCTCTCTCGATGCAAAAACACTTTCACTATGAAAAACACAAGCAAATAAAATACTTATCAGGCAAAATTTACTGTAGTTATTTTTAAATTTAAGTATCACTTTGTTTAAAAACAAATGCTTAATTTGCCTAAGTTTGACTAAAAGTCTAAATTTAATCCAGATATAACAATAAAAATATCATAAATAAGTGAATATCACCTTCTTAGGAACAAGTTCAGGAGTCCCATCCTTAACTAGAAATGTTTCTTCCTTAGCACTTAAATTATCACAGTCATCAGAAGTTTGGCTTTTTGATTGTGGAGAGGCAACGCAACATCAAATAATGAAAAGCAAAATTAAATCTTCACAAATCAAGAAAATATTTATTACACACATGCATGGTGATCATATTTATGGTTTGCCTGGACTTTTGGCAACTTTAGGTTTATCAGGCAATAGTGAGGGTATTGAAATTTACGGTCCTTCAGAGTTGCGAAGTTTTATAAATTCAGCACTTAAAAGTAGTTTTTGCAAATTATCATTCCCATTGGATTTTGTGGAAGTTGAAAATTTTGCATCAAAAAATAAAATTCTATTTGAAAACAACAAAATAAAAGTAAATTGCGCCTGCCTTAAACATAAAATACCTGCTTATGGTTATAGGGTGAGTGAAAAAGATAAGCCAGGTATATTTGATATCAAAAAAGCAAAGTCTCTAAAAATAGCACCCGGACCAATTTATTCAGAACTGCAACAAGGTAAAAAAGTCGTATTAGCGGATGGAAGGACATTTGATGGGAAAGAATTTTGTGGACCCCCTAGAGAGGGAGAAATTTTTGTTTATTGCACAGATACAGTCTTTAGCGAATCAGCTGTTTTGCTATCGAAAAATGCCGATTTACTCGTACATGAATCAACATTTTCTCAGGAGGATGAGAGCATGGCCTATGAAAAATTACATTCCACAACAATCATGGCTGCTAAAACAGCATTATTATCTAATGCAAAAAAATTAATTATTACTCATTTAAGTCCAAGATACACTAATAAAAATTCAATTACACCAAGTGATTTGCTTAAAGAGGCGCAAAAAGTTTTCCCAAATACTCATCTTGCCAAAGATTTTTTAACTGCAGAAATAAAATAAACTGCAACAGTTCGTTAGCAGGAGCGTTGTAAATGACCAACCCATGAAATAATAGTCTTAGGTTTTTCTATTTGATGTCGATCGAAATGGTCTCTTTTTTTTCATCACTACATAAGTCTTGTAAAAGACTATTTATTTTTCTTCCATTAATTATTGGTTTACTTATTAATCCAATCTCTGCAAATGCACTCTATCCTAGTGATCCTTCATCAGTTGACGTTCTAAAAGATGATCTGCACGGTGCCGACCTTCATAATACTGAATATGTTAAATATGATTTATCTAATCAAGATTTAGGAGAAGCTAATCTTCAAGGAGCATATATGAGTGTAACTACAGCAAAAAACTCTAGTTTTAAAGGAGCCAATATGACAGACCTCATTGCGTATGCAACACGCTTTGATAATGCTGACTTTACCGATGCAAATCTTACTAATGGTGAGCTAATGAAAAGTGTTTTTGATGGAGCAATTATTGATGGAGCAGACTTTACTGATGCAAATCTTGATCTTTCTCAGAGAAAATCATTATGTGAGAGAGCTAGTGGAACCAACTCCCAAACTGGAGTTAATACAATTGATAGCCTTGAATGCACCGGTTTAAAAGGTTACATGCCTCCAAAGCCAAAAGCATAATATTTAAATCTAACTAATTTCAGAAGGAAAGATATTACCAGGCTCTTTTGAGCCTGGTTTTTTGCTATACCACCATTCTTGTATATCAGAAGAAAATTTTTTTGAAAAAAGAGTTATAACTGTCTCAACAGGTTTTGATCCAGGCTCCAAAATCTGCACTGAGTAAGATGGGCATTTTCTTGAAGCCATATCAGCAACGAACCTAGACCCTATTCTTCTCCAACTAGGCTCCTTACTTCTCCAAGCAAGCCTTGAGCAGGGCCAAGGTAACTCTTCCCTATCATAAAGTCTGCAACATGGTCCAATTACCTTATAACTGTGCTGACCTCCATAACTTGATTGAACACTGCCAGTCTTGAAAAATTCAAATTTATTCATTTACAAAAAAAGCCACCTTTGTAAAGGGTGGCAGAGAAATAATCAATAATCAACTTAGAAAAGTTAAATTTTTATAATTAGTACAATTCTTCCTCAGCATGAGTTGTAATTGTTACGTCAGATGTTGGATAAGCAACACAAGTAAGAACAAAACCAGCTTCTAGTTGGTCGTCATCTAAGAAACTTTGATCTGATTGATCAACACTACCTGAAGTAACTTTTCCAGCACATGTTGAACATGCTCCAGCTCTACAGGAATAAGGAAGGTCGATACCTTGTTCTTCAGCCGCATCAAGGATGTATTGGTCATCAGGTACTTCAATAGTAGAATTGAGACCTTCACCTTCGCTGATGAGTGTAACTTTGTAAGAAGCCATTTAAATAAAAAATTGTTGGTAATTAATACCTATCAAATACATTTTTAACATCGATTAGGTCGATATGTGAGATTTTGAAGTAAAAAATGACACAATAAAATGTATGAAAGAGTATCTATAAGAAAAACTTATAGTTAGGTTGGATCGCTGGTTTTTTGTGCAGAAATGCATGCCCAATCTTTTCTAGTTGATACATCCAATAATTTCAAGTCATTTTGAATTAATATTTTTATAATTTCATCCTTTTGTGAATTCAGAATTCCACTAAAAATGACTTCCCCATTGTTTCTCAAGCATTTATAAATATTTGGAATCATTTCTTTTATTACTTCAGCAAGAATATTGCATAAAACAAAATCAAATTGTTTGAGTTGATTTTTTAAAATTACCTCATTAAAAGTTCCCAAATATGTATTTAAGTTTTTTAAATTGCCGAAATTTAGTTGGAAATTAGATTTAGTTGAATTTATAGCTAAATAATCATTATCCACTGCACAAACCTCTTTAGCACCAAGCAATCTTGCGGCGACACTCAAAATCCCGCTACCACTCCCAATATCTAATATCTTTTTATCAGAAAATAAAATATTCTCCATTTTTTCCAAGCAAAGGTAAGTCGAAGGGTGACTTCCTGTACCAAAGGCTGCTCCAGGATCAATTTTTATAATTTTTTTATCTTTAAATTTTTCATTCAGATTTATCCAACAAGGCAATATTAAAAAATAATTTCCTACTAATTCAGGCACCCAATATTTCTTCCAGCATGTCAACCAATCCTCCTCTTTAATTATTCTCCATTCAAAAAATTGATTCTTAGAGTCATTAATATCTAGAAGTTTGCTAAGTATTTTTTCAAAATCACACCTAGAACTCTCCCCCCAATCATCGGCTGGAAGCCATATATTAACCTCCTTTTTAGTCTCAGCTTTTATCAAATATTCAAATGAAAAACTAAAAATTCCTAGCTCATTTAACTTCCAAATAATAATATCTTCAAAATCACTTTTTATCTGAAAGGTGAGTTTATACCAATCTTTAATAGCCATTAATATAAAGTAAAACTTTTTATAAAGTTACTGGATTAGCACTGGTAATCCCTTCTACTTCAATAATGGTATCAAGCAACTTATGAGGAATTGGATCGTCAATACTAAGTACCATAACAGCCTCTCCTCTCACAATTTTGCGCCCAACTTGCATAGAGGCAATATTTACATTATTGCTACCTAATAAAGACCCCAGCTTTCCAATAATACCAGGCATATCTCTGTGCCTAGTAACCAACATATATCTACTTGGCGATACGTTAACTGGATATTGATCAATACTAATAATTCTTAATTCTCCATCAGCAAAAATACTCCCTGCTACGCTATGGTCACCATTATCCCCATAAGTAGTTAATTGAAGCGATCCACTAGCAAATTCAGGTCTTGCCTCATCTTTACTCTCAACTACTGAAATACCTCTAGATTCTGCTTCTAGAGAAGCATTAACATAATTTATCCTATCTCCCAAAGCTTTACTTAGTAGGCCTTTTAAACTAGCTATTAACAATGGTTGGGAGGGATGTTGAACAAATTCACCTTGAAGCCTTACCTCTAATTTCTGTATCTGTCCTCCTGATAGCTGGCTTATAAGCAGACCCATTGTTTCAGCCAACTGCAAGTGAGGTTTTAGGCTATCCATAATATCAGGGCTCAAACCTGGTATGTTTACTGCAGTTCTCGCAGATAAGCCAAGCAAGACATCTCTGATTTGTTCTGCAACGTCAACAGCTACATTTTCTTGTGCTTCCCTAGTAGATGCTCCTAAGTGAGGGGTGAGAATAAGATTCTTATCAACCTTCAAAAGTGGTGAATTAGATTCCAAAGGTTCTTTTGAAAAGACATCTATTGCAGCCCCTCCAATCAATGAATTATTTAAAGCTTCTGCTAATGCTTCTTCGTCAATCAAGCCTCCTCGAGCACAATTAATTAATTTTGCGCTACTTTTCATACTTTTAAGCACCTCCATATTTACTAAATTCTCTGTCTCTGGTGTGCGTGGTAAATGCAAAGTTACATAATCGGATTGTTGGAATAAATCTTCTAGATCAGATAGTTTAACTTGGATTTGTTGAGCTCTTTCAGTTGAAACAAAGGGATCATATCCGCAAACTTCCATTCCTAATGCATTAGCAACTTTTGCTACATGAGCGCCAATTTTCCCTAAACCTACTACTCCTAATTTTTTCTTATAAAGCTCATTCCCAACGAATTTCTTTCTCTCCCATTTACCTAGCAAAGTACTACTATTAGCAATTGGAATATGTCTAGATAAGGCTAACATCATAGCTATAGTATGTTCAGCCGCAGCTATTGTGTTACCCCCTGGAGAATTCACAACAAGTACTCCTTTTTGCGTAGCAGCCTTTACATCTACATTATCGACTCCAACTCCTGCTCTCCCAATGATTCTCAGTTTACTTGAAGAGTTAATAATCTCTTCAGTCACTTGAGTACCAGAGCGAATCATTAAAGCATCATAATCTTTAATAATGGAAGCTAACTCAGAGTCAGAGATTCCTATCTTCTGATCAACCTGAGCAACTTGTGAAAGAATATCGATTCCTGTTTGATCAATTGGATCTGTAATGAGAACTTTTGTCATTTAAGATTGGTTCTTTAATCTTTTACTTTAACTTAATCTATAGTGTATGTATCTTATTTTATTAATTTGAATAACACACAAACATTTGAGGATTGAAATTTGACTAAAAGTATTGTGATATTTGAAGACATTGATAAATGTATTCTGCTATTTGATGTTTTCAAAGAAAAATCAGTAATGCTCTCTGAAGCTATTTTGATCCCACCAATAAGTGAGAAAATATCATCAGACGAAGCAGAATTGCTCAATGCGAAAGCAAATATCTTATTCAAATCTCAAAATTTTGAAGATATAAGAATCTTAAATCCTAAACTTGACAGAAAGATCAGACAACAAGATATGAGTAGATGGCTAATGCCATTTGGGTTTATAGCTGGAATAGCTTTTTCTAATATGACAAATTTATCTACCTTCGGCTTTCTTGGTTTAAATAACATCGGGGAATCATTAATTGGAGGTCTTTTAGGAATGGGTTCAGGATATTTAGGAAGCATTGTTTCTTCTGCAAGTATCAACATTAATAGAAATAAAGAGTTAAGGTCGATCATTAATTTTAATAAAGAGGGTAAATGGCTTGTTCTACTTGAAAATCGAATTGGAGCTGAATTACCATGGGCTTTGATAAAAGAATCAGAAGCAAAAGATATAATTTTTTTAGAAGGCTAGATGATTGACTTAAAAAAGATTTTAATAAATTCAAACTACAAAAAAGAAACTGAGGAATTAATAAATATTGCTAACTTAGCGTACAAACACTGGGAAACTTATTGGACTGGGTTTAATTCAACCTATGTTTGCGAAGAGATTTTAAAAGATTTTGAAAATTTAAATGATTTCAAATTTTTTATTTATGGAGGATTCTCCTCTTCTCAAAGATCAAGGATAGCTTGCTTTAGAGGAGATAATATTCCGGAAGAGGATGCGCTAAAAAGTAATTTTCCAGCTCAAGGAATAAAAATTAATGGAAATTTTTTATTTGATAATGCTACACAAGACGACTTTAGATCCCTCTTAATTGAAAATGGGGTTAATCAAATAAAAGTGGGAGATATATGGACTATTGGCGATAGGGGTGCACAAGGGATAATTGATAATTCAAATATTAAGCATCTAGATGAAAAGATTTTTTATTTAAGAGACGTAAAAGTAAAAGTTAATGTAGTAGGTATAAATGAATTACAAATACCTTCTGGAAGATCAAAAAAACTTGTCAATACAGTAGAAGCTTCTACAAGATTAGATGCTATAGCTTCAGCTGGCTTTAGGGTATCACGAACCAAAATCATTGAAAGGATAGAAAATGGAATGCTCAGATTAAATGGAAGCAAAGTTAATAAGCCAACAATTAATCTAAAAATTGGCGACAAACTAGAACTTGAAAATAAAGGATTTATCGAAATTCTAAATTTAGAAATAACCAAAAGAGAACGATGGAAAGTTAAATTACTTAGAAAATGAAACGCAACCTGCTATTTTCTTATAAGGGGTATTAAAAATTCCTCAATTGGGGCGATTAGCTCAGTGGTAGAGCACTACCTCGACACGGTAGTGGCCACTGGTTCGAATCCAGTATCGCCCATTAAAACTTTTGACGACCTAGGTTATATCCACAGAAAATAATTTCATTTTTTAGATTATTAAAAAAAGATGAAACTTAATCAAATAATTAATCTACATAAGGGGCTCACTGCATTTGTAGTGATAGGCCTTATGATTTTTTTTGATAATTTTACGATCGCTCCTTACGTTTATTTAGCTCTGCATGGTACTTATGGATTACTTTGGCTTCTAAAAGAAAAGATATTCCCAGATCCTTATTTTAAAGAAAAAATCAATTTTTTAACTTCAGTTACTGGTTTTATTTTCCTTGGAAGTTACTGGGTAGCTCCATACATTCTTATCTCATCTCAGAAATCTGTTCCAAATATCGTAATAGCTGCATCTGTATCTATAAATATAATTGGTGTGTTTCTACACTTTGCTAGTGATGCACAAAAATATTTTTCTCTTAAATTAAAAAAAGATCTAATTAAAGAAGGATTTTTCAAAAATATAAGGAATACAAATTATCTAGGAGAAATACTAATTTATCTATCATTCGTCATACTTTCAATGAGTTTCATACCATTAGTAATTCTTGCAATATTTTTCTCTATAGTTTTTCTACCAAGAATGATAAAAAAAGATAAATCGCTCTCAAAATATGATTCATTCGAAGAATACAAAAAGAAAAGTGGTCTTATATTGCCTAAATTAAATGCCTGATAACAACTTACCCAGTTGGAGGCGAGATTTAAAATCTTCTAGAAAAAAAGAGGGCAAATCACCTTCTAATAGATGGATACAGCTTGCAACAGTCAGCGAAGAAAATGAACCAAGATTAAGAACAGTTGTTTTCAGAGGATGGCATAAAGATAGTTCAATGATTATTTTTACAGATAGAAGAAGTGAAAAAATTGGACATTTAAAATCTAACCCTAATGCAGAAATATTATGGTTTTTTTTGAAAACCAAATCACAATATAGATTCAAAGGAAAAATACATGAATTAAGTGATAACAAAAATTTTTGGGATTTATTATCAGAAAAATCAAAATCTTCTTGGTTTGGGGGATCTCCTGGAGAGAAAATAAACCCAAAAGTCCAAACTGCTTATGAAATATTATCCAATCTTCCCAAGTCAGAAAATTTTGTAGTTCTAAATTTTGAAATCGATTCAGTAGATCTCCTTAAATTAGAACAGCCTTTTCATAAAAGATATCTTTGGGAAAAGAGTAAGAAATGGGAAAAAGTTGAAATTAATCCTTAAATATTTCTAAATTGTATATTTAGGTTGAAAAATATATAGTGATCCGTCAGTTTTAAAAAAGAAGTATTATTCATATGAATTTCTCAGAAGTTCCAGAAAACCCTTTCATTTTTTTATCTTGGGTGACTGCCATAGGACTATTTATAAGTCTTTCTGAAGCTACCATTAAGATAAAACTTGAGAAGAGAAACAATTATAGAAAAAGGTTAGAACTTATAAATAACCTTTATCCTAAAAAGTTAGCTTGAAGTATCTGAGAGTATGTTTGCTTGTAAAAATTGAAATAAGCCACCTTTACTTGTTTCTTCTTTAACTTCAACTTCCTTAGATTTTTTTGATTTTGTTGAAAGAATAATTTCGTCATCATCTTCTGATTTCAAAATTCTTATTATGACTTCATCTAAGGAGAAATTACCAGGACCTGTTAATGCAATTGAAGTTGCTGAAGCGAAATATAAAAGTAAAAGCTCCAGTAAGAAAATATTAAAACCTGAAGTAACAAGTGCGTGATATATAGCGACAGAAATTGTTCCAACAATTGCCAAAGCCCCGAATCTTGTAGCTAAGCCGATAATTAGTAGCCAACTACCACCTATCTCAGAGAATGCCGCTATGTACGATAAAAATATTGGGAATGGAAGGTGTAAAGGTCTGACAAAAGCATCAGCAAAATTTTCAATATTTGCTAATTTTTCATAACCATGATGAATAAGAACAGTTCCAGTTATAACTCTAAGAATTAATAAAGCAGTATCTTTGCTAAACGACTTGGTAAGAATGGTTGTAAGCACTATAAAAAAATTATCCTTAAGTAAAAATAACTAGTCACAGTATCCATCGTGGATTAAACCGCAAAAGTCGCGCCTAATTAAGTATTTATACTTAGTCCTCTAATGAATTCTTTCTCTGATTAGGAATTCAACTAAGTTAAAAATTATTTTTTGAATAATTTTCTAATATCCTCTGATTGATTTTCGGAATATTTTCTTTAAATTTGAAAAAACCTTTTTTGGCGAATTTCCAAGCAAATAAATCTTCATCTCTAACAAGGTTAAAAATTTTTTTATGGTGTAAATTTTTAAACTCAGTTATGAAATCATAATTTTCTCCCACTCCAGGATAAATAATGTCTATTTCGTTGGTATTTTTAAAAGTATTTTCCAGGGAATAAGTATCAATCTGTTCAATATTATCAAAATCCTCTACAAATTCAGAGACCAAATCTTGTTTAAATTTTAAAACAGATTCCGACAATTTAATTTGTCTTTGTTCATTTTTTAAAAGGATAATAAATACTTTTTTATAGCTTTTAATTAAATTTTTAAGGGTTGCAAGGTGCAGATCATTCTCGAACATAATCAGACTATCTGATTTAGGATGCGAATCATAATTATAAATCTCATCTTCTAATGGTATTTGATTAGATTCCTCAAGAAAAATTTGTTGATTACTGATTTTTTCTGCATTAAATCTATTATTTGAAAATTTTCTGAGGTTTGATGATGAAAAAAGATATTGTTTTCCCTTCGTTTGCAATCCTCCGACCCATCTCCAGCTAAGGAGATTAGATGCAGCATCACCATCAAAAAGATATTTAAAGAAAAATTTTGCTCCCAATTGCCATGGAAGGCCTAAATTAAATATCCAAGTACTCGCAAACCACATTCTTGTATGGTTATGCAAATAATTGTACTGCTTTAATTCATGGACCCAAGAATTAAAAAAATCTAATTCTGTATTGCCATTAATTGCACTTTCATATAGCTCATAATCAAAATCGAGATTGTTTTCTGAAATAAAATTTCTCCAAACTTTAGGTCTATTTTCCATCCACCCTTTCCAGTAAACTCTCCAAAATATTTCTTCAACAAATTTAGTTGAATTTTTGATTTTATACTTACTTTTAATATCATGAATCAAATCATATTCCGATAAAATTCTATGAGTAATGAAAGGCGATAATTTTGAAACTGAACTTTCGTTATTTGGCCCAAAATCAAAATTTCTTAATTTTGCATAATCATTAATTTTGTATTTCGCAAAATTTTCCCAAGTATTCTGAGCTTTTAATAAAAACGACATTTTTTGATAACTCTAAAAAATTTTTTTTTGTATTGATAGAAATTTCAAAAATTTGCCTGCAAATTAATCCTTGAAATTTTCTAATTCACTTTTAAGTAAATATGTTTGATTGAAGTATTTAATTTAAACTCCTTATTCGTGCATTTTATACTCTTAAATCGCTCTCTGCGTAGGAAGATATTTAGTGGTCCATTACTTTTTAAATCTAATTTAAATTTTCAAATCTTTATTTAAATGATTTTTTCTAAAAGGTTTTTAAATATTTATCAAAATTATTATGAATAATTTATTAGTGAGAGACGTTAAGTATCTTGATAAACAATACAGAATAGGTGAAGGCATAATTTCGGATGGTGCATTTAAGCAACTTGAAAAGCTCTTTATTCCTGTTGATCCAGAGGCTGACTACTTTAATCAAAAAAATAATAAACTTTTGCCAAAATTAGCTAAAGAAAACTATGAAGAATTTTTGAAAAGTTTATTTACAAAAACAAGATTAAGCATTCAACCAAAAATTGATGGCTGTGCCATTGCAATTAGATATATAGATGGCAATTTTAATAAAGCTATTACAAAAAAAGGATTAGATGTCTCAAGCAAAATTAAACAAATTAAAAATGTCCCCGATTGTATTCCTATCGAACGAGATTTTCAAATTAGAGGTGAACTATACGCTACAAACCAAGTTGCCGGCATTTCCCAAAGAATTACAAGAAAATACCTCAATGATAAAAAAGGGATTGGAGAAAGTCTCCACTTTTGCTGTTTCCAAATACTTAATGGGAGACTTAATCAATACGAAACCCTTAATTATCTTAAAAAATGTGGCTTCAACACCCCTGAAAGTTACTTCACAAATCATACAAGCGAAATCCAAATATATAAAAAAAATTGGTTAGAGAGAAAAATATTTGCGAAATATCCAACTAATGGGATAGTTATAAAAATAAATAGTAGGAAATTACAGTTACTTAGAGAGAAAAGTTTATCTCAAAATAACGAATGGCAATATGCAATTCAAAAATAATATTAATACCTTCAAAAAGAGCTCACGATACTGACTTCCAGTATTTACAGTGGAAAAATAATTAAATTTTGGTTAAATTCCAAAGCAATTTGCAGGATTACTAAATGATTGCCACTATTTCAAGACCTGAAATCTCTAACTGGAAAACATCTAATATTCCAATCCTTGCAGGCAAAACAGCCCTAATTACTGGTGCGAATAGCGGTCTTGGATACTACACTGCAAAGGCCTTAGCAGAAAAAAGTGCTCATGTTGTTATAGCTTGTAGATCGCTTGAAAAAGCTAATCAAACTATCAAAAAACTTAAAGGTCTTAATCCTGAAGGATTATTTACACCTTTAGAATTAGATTTGTCAGATTTAAAAAATATTGTTGAAGCTCAGTCCAAAATTTTTGATAATTTTGAAAATTTGGATTTACTAATCAATAATGCAGGCATTATGCATCCCCCTAAAACTCTTAGTGCCCAGGGATATGAAATACAATTTGCAGTTAATCATCTAGCTCACATGCTTTTGACTCTAAAGCTACTTCCAATTATTGAAAAAAAAGAAGAATCTAGAATAGTGACGGTTACTTCCGGCGCACAATTTTTTGGCAAAGTTGGTTGGAAAAATCTGAAAGCCGAGAACTATTACAACAAATGGGAATCTTACTCCAATAGCAAATTGGCAAATGTAATGTTTGCTTTGGAACTAAATGAGAACTTAAATCACAAAAATATACTTTCTTTAGCTGCTCACCCAGGAATTGCAAAAACAAATCTCTTCACTGCTCAAAAACCTAACCCTGGTCCATTAGAAACATTCTCATTGGAATTATTTAGCCCTATTTTTCAAACTGCTGAGATGGGTGCTTTACCTCAACTTTTTGCAGCTACTTCACCAGACGCAAGAGGCGGTGATCATTATGGTCCTAGATTTAATTTCAGAGGTCATCCAAAACTATCCCCTACTTCTCCTTTCGCAATGAATAAAAAAGAAAGAAAAAATTTATGGGAAAAAAGCCTCGAAATACTTAATAACTTCTTATAAATTTTTCATTTTTACTAACTTTAGAAAATACTTCAAGATATGTAATTCACTCTCTGAGAGTTTCATGAATTCTATTAGGGCATCATAATTTTTTTCATCAATTTTTTTTGACAAGTGAATAAAACTATCATGGTTTTCATTAACAAAGCGCTCAGCAATCTGAGACGGAGTCAAACCCTTTTCAATTAATTCACCTGGAGCATTTTTCTCCCACTTTTCATAAAACCAAGAGAACCAATATTTTGCAGTATTATCTTCCATTAATTAACTTTTCTTTGACGAATACTATGAATGCTGAAGAAAAATCTCATGATTGAATTACCCCTTAAACGCAATTAATATAAATGCAATTATAAATTTAATGATAGATAATCATTCAAGTAAAAGAAATATTAATCTTGTAATTGGATTAGGTAAATCTGGATTTTGGGCTGCCAAGTATTTGAGAAGCATCAATAAGAGAGTAATTGTTTGGGAAAGTAAGGATGGGATAGAATTCTTAGAAAGAAAAACAGCATTAGAAGAGCTTAATATAATAGTCTCTTTAAATAAAGAGTTTGTATTTGAAGAAATTCAACCTTTTGAGAAAGAGATCGAATCTGTTGTTGTAAGTCCATCAATACCTTATGACCATATAACTATTATTGAATTAAAAAAAAAGGGAATTAAAGTAATTGGAGAAATTAATGTTGCATGGGAAATTTTAAAAGAAACAAATTGGATAGGTATTACTGGCACTAATGGCAAAACTACTGTTACTCATCTACTAAGCCATATACTCTGCGATACAGGATTATATGCTCCTTTTGCTGGAAATATTGGTACACCTTTATGTAAATATGCTCACTCCAAAAAACATGAAAAAATTGATTGGCTTGTAGCTGAATTAAGCAGTTATCAAATAGAAATATCTCCAGAAGTAAAACCTAATATTGGTATATGGACAACCTTCACAGAAGATCATCTTGAAAGACATAAAACACTTGAAAACTATTTCAACATAAAAAAAAGCTTATTAGAAAAATCTGATTTTAGAATTTATAATTATGACGATAAAAACCTAAGAAATCACTACAGTTCGCTATCAAGAGGGGTTTGGATAACAACTAGTTTCGATAAATCAAATTTTATTCATTGCGATTATTGGATAGATGAACAAGCATACATTGTTGAGAGAGGGAAGAAATTATTCAAACTTGAACATTTTTCTTTAAAAGGAATGCATAATCTTCAAAATCTTTTATTGGTAATTGCAGCAGCAAGAAAAGTTGGATTATCTGGCAAGAAGATTAAAGATTCTTTATCTAATTACGAACAATTACCACATAGGATGGAAACAATTTATAAAAATGATGATCTGGAAATCATTAATGATAGTAAAGCTACAAATTTTGACTCATCTATTGCGGGAATAAGTTCAATTGAAGGTCAAATAATAATCATTGCTGGGGGTAGATTAAAAGGCAATGAATATAGTGAGTGGATAAAAGTTTTAAAGAAAAAAGTTAAATGTGTTTTCCTTTTTGGAGAAAGCTCAAAAGTCCTAAAAATGGCGCTTATTAATGAAGGATTTAAAAAAAATATTTTTGAATTTACAGAACTAAAAGAGCTTTTAAATTTTGTTTTTCATTATTTACAAAATAATAGGGTTGGAACATTATTATTCTCACCTTCATGCTCTAGTTTTGATCAATTTAAAAATTATGAAGAGCGTGGGGATTATTTCAAGAAACTAATAAGTGAAAAATTAAAGGTTTATAAATCCATTTTTTGTTCAAGTATTATTTCATAATTTTCAGGTCGGTCATCACAACCGTTTAACCTCTAGCAAATATTCACTTAATTAGTTAGATTTTGACTATAAATTAAATACAAGCAATGAGTGAATCTAACAATTTACCTCAAGCAATAAGTCATAAAAAATTAAGTTACTTGATGCTTAAGGCACAAAAAGATGCTCATTCTGATGAATTAGCAGAAATAGAAAGCCCCGAAAAAAAAGAATTTGAAGAGTTAATAAATAATTGGGAAGCTTCAACTAAGAAGTTAGTTAATGAGTTATCAAAAAGAAAAGAGAATTTACTAAAAGATAAATCACCAAATTCTTTAATTGCACTTGGTGCTATGGAAGTTCACCTTAATATGGCTTTGCAAGCTTTAAATGCATTTAATAAAGGAGTTGATGGGTAAAAGTAACAGATGAATTATAAGAAAGGCATCGAAAATAAGATAAAATCTAAGCCTTTTTCAGTATCTATAGAGACATCATCATAATTATTAACTTCAAAACCCAAGCCATCTCCTGATTCGAGAAATATATTTGAATTAGAGTCTTTACTTTTTAATAAAAGATTACCTTCTATTATTTGTATCCAATTATATTTATCGATTTTTAATGGCAATTTTTTTTCTTTAATTGGCTTATATTTACAACGCCATATAGAGATACTTTGATTAAGAAAAAGCTTATTATTTTTACCGTCTTTGTAATTAAAAATAAGATTGTCCCACAACTTTTTATTTAATGAAATTTGATCATATCGAGGTTTGATATTTTCTTTTTGAGGGTATATCCAAATCTGGAACAACTTACAGTTCTCATTTTCTTCATTCTTCTCGCTATGAGAAATTCCAGTACCTGCAGACATAACTTGTACCTCATCTTTATGAATTTTTACAAAATTGTTTAAAGAGTCTCTATGAGTTATTGCTCCTTTTGTTACGACAGTAATTATTTCCATATTTGCATGAGAATGGGTATTAAATCCTGCATTAGGAGAAATAATATCTTCATTTATAACTCTAATTTTCCCAAAATTATCCCATTTTGGATCTCTATGCTCTGCGAAAGAAAATGAATGCATCGAATTTAGCCATTCTCTATTCGATCTAAATCTTTCGTGCGATTTCCTTATTTTAATTATTTTCAAAGACATAAATACTAAGAAATAAATATGGTGTATTTGTGTAAATTAAATATTTTTGAAAATTATAATTTATGAATAAGTGAAATTACTTTTTATTTGTTAATTTTACTTTGTGCTTTATTTGCTTTATTAATTATTTTCTTTGCTTCTTCTCTTGTAGAGCATTTTTCTGCCTCAACATTCAAGTTTTTTAGTTTATTTAATTGCTTTGAAATTTTCATATTAGATTAAATCGACAAATAAAAATTAACACAAATTTAATGGAATAGCTAAAAATAATGGTTTGCATTTGAGCCTTACTGCCTAAAAATAAGATTGGAGGATGGCATTATCAGAACAATATAGAGGGTGTATTGGATTATCTTTGATTGTTTTCTTAATTAAAAGCGGTCCAAAAGGATTATCAAAATTATTTTTCCTAATTGAGTTATATTGCATTATTTTTTTTGATATTTTTTTATTTCTATTTAGAAATTTACCTTTGTTACCCCAACCTAACCATAAATCACAATTTTTACTTTCAGACCAGTGTTTTAAGTTTTTATAAATATAAATATTGTTTAGATAACCCACAGGGTTTTTATGTTTAAAAAGTTTTTCTGGCTTGCTTGAGATAAGAGCAAATAGATTTATTAATTTTACTTTGCCGTAATTATTGTTTTTCGAAATTTTGATTATCTTTTTTGTTGTGTTGTCCAAGAAAACTTCATCCGATAATGAGGGATTGAAACCAATAAAGATAATCTCTTTTTTAGATATAGAAATCTTATAACTTAAACTCCATCTATATAGTTTGTTAGCACTTATTAAGCAATTTCTTTCTAGAAATAAATTATTCAACCTAAACCTACACCTCTAGCCATAAGAGTGGCAAACAAAGGTATTGTTGCAAAGCCCACTAATTCAGTAGTAATTATTAGTCTGAACCTCTTAACTAGATTTTCAGATATTTCAGGTAATTTATTCTTACTTAATGGAATGGCCCATAAGATATAGGTTGTTGTTGGATATAAAGAAAGTAATCCAACCAGAATGTAAAGAGAAACTTTTATCCAAAAAACAGGATTACCTGTATAAAAATCGCCTCCTTGACCAAAATACTTAACACGCAAAATTCCAGTAACCAATATTGCAACTCCTGCCAAACCATAGACCACATCAGCAATTATCATTGAAATCGTCTCATTTCTATTAAGACCTACTTTGAGAGTCAATCTTTCAAATAAAAGAGAACCGAAACACAATATAATTCCTAAATAATGAACATATGCTACTAATGCACTTTTAGCAATTTCACCTGTTAATAAAGTTCCTAATAACATTTTCTAGTCAAAATTTATACAATACTAACCACCAAATAAAGAATTTGTTTAGAAAATAGATTAAACAATAAAAAGCAAGTTATTTATTCTAGGACTCTAAAAACCTTTTTTGACCATCATCAAAAATATCCTTTTTATTCCACACTTCTATTACATCTGGGAAATGTTTTTCCATACAATTATCACAAACCCCATGACTGAATCTAATATCACTAATTTTCGAAAGATATTTTTCTAAATGCATCCAATCGCCCTCCTTATTTTTCACTTCTCTGCAGTATGAACATACAGATAAAATTCCTTCCTGTTTATGCAAATTAGATAAAGCATCTAGCAAATTTAATGACTTTTTTCTAAGCTCTAAAAATGAAACTATTTGCTTGGATAATAATTCCATAATATAGAATTGTTGCGTAGTTAGATTTCCTGGCTTTCTGTCTATTACACACAGAGTTCCAAGCTTATTACCATCACTATTTCTAAGGGGAAAACCTGCATAAAAACGAATCTTTGGATCTCCAGTTACCAATGGATTATTTATAAATCTTTCATCTTGGAAAGCATCATGAATAATTAATGGACTATTTTCTTTAATTGCATGTGTACAAAAAGACCAATCTCTTCTAGTTTCTGATATTTGAAGTCCTATTTTGGATTTAAACCATTGTTTATCTTTGTCTACCAAAGTCATTAAAGAAATAGGCACATTACAGGTTGTAGCAGCAATTTTTGTAATATCGTCATAACATGATTCTGGCTTGGTTCCCAAAATCCTATATTCTGCTAAAGCTTTTAATCTTCTTTCCTCTTCTTCTTTTTTTGATACAAGATTCTGCATTAATCTTCACCAATAATTAAAACTTTAAAATTAAAGTTTCTCCAAAAAACTTTTTCCGTCTAATACTTAATAAAAAAAAGATAAACTTATTGAATTGTTACTTACTGATTTATTACTTATTAATTTATTATTGATTGATTTAACTTTGAGACTGCCATCCCAGCGATCCATCCACTTGTCCAACAATGTTGAAAATTAAATCCACCAGTTATCCCATCAACATCCAAAACTTCTCCAGAAAAAAATAATCCTGGACAAATTAAGCTCTCCATACTTTTAAAATTAACCTCATTAATTTTTACGCCTCCGGAAGTAACAAATTCCTCCCCAAATGGACCTTTGCCCGAAATTATATATTTATCCCTCATTAGAGTATCTATCATTTTCTCTCTTTCATCCGCCAGTAAATCAGCCCACTTTTTCTCTTTATCAATACCTATTTTTTTTAATAAAAAAATCCATAATCTTTTTGTTAATAGTGGAACAGGTCTACTATTAATAAGATTCACCTTGCCTTTATTTAATCTTAAATAATTAACTTCTTCTTTTAACTCCTTATAACTTAAAGAAGACCATTTAATGATTAGATTAAATTTATATTTTTGGCTATAAAGTTCTCTTGCTGCAATTGATGAAAGTTTTAATACTGCTGGCCCACTAAACCCCCAATGCGTTATTAGTAAATCGCCTCTATTTTGAAAATTCTTATTGTTTAATTTAATTTCTATATCTATGCCCTTTATGGATACCCCACTACATTCTTCCAAATTTGGTTCTTTTGTAGAAAAAGTAAAAAGCGATGGTACAGGTTTAACAATGGTGTGGCCAAGATTTTGAGCTAATTTATATCCGCTTGGATTACCTCCAGTTGAAAGAATTATATTTTTTGCAGTTACCTTTGCTTTTTTAAGACTAAAAATATTGAATATATTATCTGGAGTTTTTGAAATTTCTTTTACAAAAAATTTTGTTAATATCTCTACTTTTTTTGATAAAGCACTTTTTCTCAAACAATCAATAACATCTAAAGAAGAATTAGATACTGGGAAAACTCTTAGATCTTCCTCAATTTTTAATTTTAACCCTTTTTTCTCAAACCAATCATATACATCTCCAGCAGCAAAACGATTAAATGATTCCAAGAGCTGAATTCCACCTCTGGGGTAATTCTCAACTAGTTCATTCGGTATCCATGTCGCATTAGTGACGTTACACCTTCCCCCTCCACTAATCCTTACTTTCTCCATAAGTTTTGAAGTGCCTTCAAGAATTATGATTCTTTTTACTCCATTTTCAGCAGCAGTTATTGCTGTCATAAAACCGGCTGCTCCGCCGCCAACAACTGCCAAATCAAAAGATTCCAAAAACGTATTATTTAATATGCTTCAATCTGATAATAGCAAGGAGTTATTAAGAAAAATTACTCCAAAAAACATAAAAAAATGAATAAAAAACTTCATAATAAATAGCTACAATTCACTAATTTTTAAATTTCTAGAAAAATCAACGCAATCGTTATATTTATGCTTTAACTTAATTAAATGAGTCTGATATTTTCTTACGTTAAGTATTCTGAGGCCAGTTTTCCTATGACTAGTCAATATACTGCTCTTCTTGTAATAACTTCTATTATCTGGGTTCTACTTTGGTTTGGATATAGACAAAATAAGATAAATGATGAGATCAAGAAAAAAGAAAAAGAAGAAAGAATTAATGCGAAAGTTCAAAGAAGAAAGAAGTTAGAGAGTTTGTACCCTGCTAATAAAAAAACTGTTTAAAAAAATTATCTTAGATAATATGAAAAAAAATAATTTCAAATCACTAATTCAGTACTTGCCTGGGATTTTGATTCTTAGTTATGTATTCTTTTTAGCATTTACTCAATTTATAAAATAAAATTTTTAAAAATTATTCGTTTTGATTGGAATCCTTTCTGCTTTTGGAGCTGCTACATCTTGGACATATGCGTGCTTTATTTGGCGCTCGCAAACTCAAAAATATAAATCAATAGATATTAATTTAATAAAAAATATAATAGCTTTTTTGATTTTTATACCTGCTTTCATCAATCTAAGTTCTTCAACTGAATTAAAAAACATATTTATCCTACTAATTAGTGGAATAATAGGTATTGGTTTAGGTGATACTTTCTATTTAAAGTCACTACAAATAATTGGCACTAGAAAAACTTTATCTATAGAAACTATTTCTCCGTTAATGGCAGCTTTGTCAGGGGAATTTTTTATTAATGAAAATTTAACAACTAAATCATGGGTCGGAATAATTATAGTAACGATTTCGCTATTCATAATTCTCAAAAAAAGTAACGATTTTAAAGAGAAAAACCCTTCTTTCTCAGAAAAAAATAACTTTAAGAGTTTTGCTTTTCCTTTTTTATCAGTTTTATGTGCTGTTCTTGGAGGTCTTTTATCAAGGATGGTTTTCCTTCAAAGCAATTTATCTCCTTTCCTTACAACTGAAATAAGATTATTAGGTGCAATAATTTTTTTGATTTGTCTAAAAGGATTTAAGATTAATTTTTTCTTAAAAAACATAGATAAAAAACAACAAAAAAGATTTTTTATTTCAATACTTCTTGGAACAAATATAGGAATATTTCTACAACAAGTTGTGTTTAAAACCCTTCCCATAGGAGTAGGATGGGCTTTATTAAGCATATCTCCTGTAATTTCCTTATTTTTTGCTAAAATTGAAGAAAGAGAAATTACCAAAAAAATAATATTTTTTACTTGTTTTTTATTTTTTGGCTTGACATTAATAATTCTTTAATCTCTGAGTTAATGTAAAAAATACTCATGTTAATAAAAATCAAATTAAATAAAATTACCCTATAAACACTCAAAACAATGAAAACTTTAAAGAAAAAAAGAATCGGCACATTGGAAGTTTATGTTATTTTTTTAAGCTGCATTTATGCAGGCTTTATAGGTTATAAATCTCTATTAAATGTTTTATTTACTTGGAATTAATTAATTCTTTCTAATGATTTAATCAACTTACCTCCATCTTGGTCATCATCATCATTTGAAGCGAAAAATAAAAAAAATATTCCTAGAGAAGCTATAGATAGAGAAATTGACAACACAGAAAGCTCATCCATAAATTAAAATTTTTCTTATGATAAACGAAAAAAAATAAAAGACAGTAAAGAAATACACATTCACGAAAATAAATATTTCTTTTATTTGTAGAATATAAAAACACATTCGAACTATTTCGTGAAAGTTCTAATATCTTCCCCTTGTAGTGCAAGCGTAATAATTCAGTATGGTATAAAAAGTTGGCCTATTTGGGAATGTGAGCCAAGCAAATTTCAATGGAATTACGATGATAAGGAAATTTGCTTAATTATTGAAGGTCAAGCGAAAATAAGTACCCAAAACGGTGACATTTACATGATTAAAGCTGGAGATCTAGTTGAGTTTCCTGCTGGACTTAACTGCAAATGGGAAGTAACCAAAAGTATTAAAAAACATTATCGATTGGGTAGCTAAATTTAAGAAAAAAGATTTTTTCTTCTTTACTGTTAAGTCAATGTAGATAAAATATGGTTAATAAATAATTTTCAAGAAGGAAACTAATATTATGCCTTTTACTGATCAAGAATATTTTGAGGTTATTGAAAAAAACGAAATAGTTAAAAAGGCCTTTGAAAATATTAAGCAAATTTGCATTGATTTACAAAAACAAACAAATTGTCCTGAAGAGGATCTAAAAGATTTTCTTGAATTTATTTCTAAACAATGGAATAAATAATAATTAACAAGCCTTTTAAATACTAAATTTAAAATTTAAATTTTAGTTTTCTGAAATAATAAGTTCTAATCTAATTCCTTTTTTGGTTTTGTATTAATACTGGAAGTTCCCTTAGCAGCAGAAACGAAGAAAAAGAAGCCTACAATTCCTGATATACCAAATATCGCAGCCAAAGGATCAAAAGTGAAAGAAAACATAGAATTGATAAAATCAAGATAAATAATAGTTTTTGAATCAAAATTGTACAATTATTGTTAAGTATAAAAAATAACAATCGCGCGATTCATTATGTCATTATTAGTTTCTCAGTAGGTTTTAGAAAATTACTATTCAAATTTATTTTAAGAATAAAAATATCAATACATACCAAAGATCTATTCGTGCGAAAGAGAAAAGTTTTTAAAAAATATTTATAGAACTATTGAATAAAACACTACCCAGAGGATCCACAATTGTTGTTTCTTTAGATTAATATCAATTTATGACAGAATTTTACTCAGCTTCTACCTCAGTAAGTCCTTTTACAGCGGTATTATGGTGCTTTTATCCAGTAGCTGTACTTGTAATTATTGAATTAATTCTCGGGGGTGGGTTTGATGATGACAATAATGACGATCAAGATGGTGGAATGCTAATACCGGCTTACTCTAGATCAGACGTTTGAATTTTTAAATTTTAAATTAAAGACTTATAAATAATTTAATTAAATTGGCCAGCAATATTGATACAACTCACATTTCTCTAATTACACTTACTATCCTTATGATTTCCTCTCTAACCTGGCTCGTACTAAGAACCCTTAAGGAAGGTAGAAAAGCTTTAACAGAAATAAATAAGGATAGATCGTGAAATACAAAACCATTTAAAAATGTAGTATTTGATTAGATTTATAAAACTCTTAGATTTATAAGTTTTACTAACTTAATAGATATATTCCAAAAATTTAAAAACTTTTCCTTCTCAAAGTTTGGAAAAGCATAAAAAACTTAAATAAATACTAGAATTTGTTTGATTGATGAGTCAAAAAATTACAAATCTGTTGAAATT
Organism: uncultured Prochlorococcus sp.; assembly: GCA_902564235.1. Lineage (GTDB taxonomy): Bacteria > Cyanobacteriota > Cyanobacteriia > PCC-6307 > Cyanobiaceae > Prochlorococcus_A. The sequence goes on from CACFAG010000001.1 coordinate 58,534, forward strand.
CCATTTTTATGAAAGGCCCTCTTCGTTATTACTTTAATAAATAAAAATGCATCTAAATTCTTTACTTTATATTTGTTCTATATTTTTATTCATTTATATAATGGCGCTGTTTTGGAGAGACTTGCCAAATCAAAAAAAGTAAATAAATGATTAATATTAAATTTATTGCTTATCAAAATAAATTGAGTTATTAATTTAATATTAGATTTAATTTTTTTTTATATAAATGCTGAAAGAATCTTCAAATAACAATAACAAAAATATATTCCCAGAAACTACAAGTATTGAAAAAGAAAAGATGATTTGCAAAGACGGATTCTGTTCATTACCAAATCGAGATGAGCTCCCAAAACAAGATTCAAATGATATGAATTTATTTGATCCTATTTAGTAAATAAAAACATTTTGAGAAATTGAAGATTAAATTGATAGTATTAAATTCTTTGAATTTTTAATATATGATTAATAACTTTTTTAATGCATACAAAGAGTTTTGGATTAAAGCTACAGACTTCAAAGGATTTACTTCTCGCTCGGATTGGTGGTTAGTTCAATTAGCGAATCTTATAATTTCTTTCCTAACTATGCCAATATTTTTGAAAACATTTGGTTTCAATGCTTATGGAATAGTCTGTATTATTCCTCAAATAGCTATTGATATAAGAAGAATAAGAGATTTTGGAAAAGATTGGAAATGGATCTTTATTAATTTAATACCTATCTTCGGATGGATCATATGGTTTATTTGGTTAGGCTTTGGTAAGACTGGTAATGGGAAAAATAAACTTATATAGAAATCTACTCTTTATTTTTTTCTTTTTTTAAAATCGACAAATCTAATCTTGTTTCTTAAGTCTATTTTTTTTTCAAGAATTCTAAACACATGCATCTCGCATTCGGTTAATTTAAGAAACTGATTGAGTGTATATTTATCTTCTTCATCAAAATTCTCGAAAACTTCTGAAATAGCAATACTATTTCTAGAAATAAAATCCTCTGCAACATCTTGTGGATTTTTGCCTGATTCGAAATCCTGAAAAGCTTCATAAGAATTAAGTTCTCTTGTTAACCATTTAAACCATGGTTCGTCTTTATTACGTTTTTTATTTATGATTTTCTTCATGAAAAAATTTTTACTAGTTTAATCATTATTAGTTATTCATTCTTTGACACCTGTACAAATACTTATTTTAAAAAACCAATTAAAGATTAACCTTATTTATTTTTTACAAAATAATTAGCATAATTACCATAAAGCTTTTTAAAGAATAAGTATTTATTACTCATTTTTTTGCTTATGAGATAGCTAGAATTTATTTTTAGTAAAGTACATTGTCAATTCCATTTTACGACTTTCCTTCATCTCCAATTTTAATAATTGGTGCTCTTGGCATTGCAGTAGCGATAGTAGTTTTTTTTGTCTCTTACCAAAAATATTTCAATTCTCCTTTGAACAAAGAACGTGCAAAAAAGAAAAAATCCTTAATTAAGGAACAAAAAGAATTAAATGAAAGATTAGAAAAAATAGAACAAGAATTAAAAAATTTATAAAAATAACTCTTAAATAGAGATGAGTGAATGATCTCGAATTCAAGACCTTAATTTTTTAAAGAGGAATTTTGGTCTATAAGGAATTATGGATAAAGATCATCTTATTGAATTAATTTCTAATAGTCTTCTTTACGAGAGCAAAAATTCTGACTCTACTAAGAATCTTAGTGACTTTAAAAATTACTTAGAAAGATTAAATCTAGATCAATTGAGAACTATGTCTAAAGAGTTTATTCTTTAGATTGTTATTTAAACATATTATTGTTTATTAAATAATCAATACTTTTTAAAAATTGTTAGTATCACAAAATAATAAGTGAAATATGCATAAAGTAGATAGAAGCGATTTTTTAATAAAGCCATTTTTAAAAAGAAATAATATTAGAGCTTGTTATCAAATTATTTCTACCATCTTCCCAATAATTTCTATTTGGTTCATTGTCCACCAAATAAAAATTCAACCTTTTCCATTATTGATTAAAGGATTCCTATTGGTGCCTTTGATAGTTCTTCTAACTCTGTTTTCTTCTCGAACATTCTCATTAATGCACGATTGCGGACATAATTCTCTTTTTACAAAACGGAAATTAAACCGCTTTTTTGGATTTTTACTTGGCTTAGTGAATGGTATTCCCCAGAAGTCATGGTCAATTGATCATGCATTTCATCATAGAAATAATGGAAATTGGGAAATTTACAAAGGGCCGATAGATGTTTTAAGTCTTGAAGATTATAATTCCCTTACAAAAAGAGAGCAAATATTTTATAAAGTAAGTCGAAACTGGATTATGATTTTCCCTGGCGGTTTTTTTTACTTAGTTTTAAAACCTAGATTAGGATTGGTTATTATTATTTTTAATTTCACTAAAGATATATTGGAAGAGACTTTTATCAAAATAAAAAACAGAAAAGTTTCTCAACTTCTAGCTATTAATTCAAGAGTCAAACCACCTTTTTCTGATTATGGAGATAATTTTAGTGAACTATTTGAATTAATAATCAATAACATAGTAGTAATAATAGGTTGGATTTTTATGTGCAAATGGTTGGGATTAGTTTTTTTCTTATCATTTTATTCAGTGATATTAACCTTATCAGCAGCAATTTTAATATGTGTTTTTTTCGTACAACATAACTATGAAAATGCATATGCTAAAAATACAAAAAATTGGGATCTCATCGATGGAGCGATTTTAGGCAGTAGCAATTTAGATATCCCTAATTGGCTAAATTGGTTTTTAGCAGACATATCCTTCCACAGCATACATCATCTCTCTGAGAGAATACCAAATTACAACTTAAGAGCTTGTCATAAAGCAAACATTCATTTGCTTCAAAAATCGAAGTTCTTAAAATTAAGCGATTTCTCAAACTGCTTCAAATATATTATTTGGGATAATAAAAATGAAAAATTAATTCCAATAAGCTAATAGTTAATTCAACCTTCTTCTCAATTTTCTTTTTAGAGGAATACTGCTATATGCATGGGTACCAATAGATGGTGGTAAGTCATTCTTTAATGGATGCATAAAAGCATTTGCCATACTCTCTAACATTTTCGAAAGCCAATTAATTACTGATCTCATTTGAAAATCTAAAAGTGTGCTTTATTATCATCTAACTTAATTACTGAAAAGTAAATCAGTCTTTATGCTGATTTTTTTGAAAGATCGCTTTATAAAAATAATATTAAATAATAAAAATTATTGTTTGCTTTCATCTTTATAAAAGGAAACTATTACTGGGTTTTAAAAGAAATATAGAAAAAATATAAATTTAGTAAATAATACTTATTTTTTCTAATTCACTTAATAAATTAAATTATTGAACGTAATTTCGTGCTATATCTCTATTCCAAATAAATTTAACAAAATCATGAATGATTCATTTGTTTCTAACAATCAGAATACAGAAATAGATTCTATTAATTCATATTTTGAGTGTATTACTGAATGCAGTATTGTGGATGGTCATCAAGAATGTATTACTCGATGTTTAGAAATTCATTTAAAGGGAGGTGATCAAAATGGATAAAAAAAATTCTCCACAAAGGAAAACAACTTTAAAATGGAACTCGAATGGAGAGCTTTCAGAAATTGATATGTTAAGAATTTTAGAAAAGATAGCATCTAATGATCTTAATCAATGTGAATTAACATGCGATTCGGATCAAATCTAAAAATTATTTCTGGAACTTTTTAAAGTATTAATTTCCCAAATAAATTTGATCTTAATAACCAATTAAAAAGAATTTTAGTATTTAATTTTAAGATTAATAATATAATTTTTACATTCCATTTTTAAAACTCTAAAGTAAGACTAGATTTGAATATTTATTTTTCAGTATTTTATCCATACTGCTAATTAATGAGCATAATTGGTTTTTGCAAAATACAAATTTTAATTAATCAGATTTTTAATCAAGATTTAAAACTTTTGCATAATATCTTAGTTTTATTCTAAAAAAAATTAATTTTTGGAACTACTTTTTTTTAAGAATGTTTTACTAATTTCTTTTTTTGTTAGTTGAATCGGCTCTAATAACCTTGGTTCGCCATGAGTAGGGCAATAATAGGTCATAAGCATCCACTTTTTTTCTTCATCCATGAATAATAAATTTTTTTTAAATATTTGTTTAAATTAATAGGACGATTAGTTAAATTTTTTATGTTTTTTAATCTTTTTTTCTTTTTTACTTAATAATTTATAAAAATTTTGAATCTATTCTCGCTAAATAGATATAAATACGCATGACTTTTAAAATAAATCCTGCTATTTATTAGTAAGTTCAAAATTATTCATGTCTCTAGAATCTATATTGATGGTAGTTGCCCCAATATGTGTTTTTACGGTAGGAGTTATTGCGTTGCCTATTTTAGTAAAACCACGTAAACAATCTGGTCTACCCAAGAGGTATATACGCGGTCTTTAAATTTAATAAGATTTAAGGAAGAGGAAAGACAATCACAAAAAAAATTTAATCCATAAAGAAAGAGGTTGTGATAAAAGAAGAAACTCAAAAATTTTCAGTTCAAATTAATGTTTTTTGATGTTAAATTTTATCGAAAAAACAATTATAAATTCTTTCATAATGAGAGCCTGTGATAGATAATAGAATATATGAATTAACTTTTCTTTTACAAAATTCTTTACCAAAAATTTGAGTAATATAAAACTTTCAGGTCTTAAAGGCCAAGCGCTTGAAATAAAGGATAAAGATATTCCAAGCATAAAAGAATTTCGGGATGTTATTCCAAATAACTACTTTCAGAGCAATACCAAAACTTCTTTGAGATATCTTTTACAATCAGCTTTAATCCAATCATTAGTAATTGCGATAGGTTTATCAATTCCATTTAACCCAAAAATGATTCCAATTTGGATTATTTACGCATTACTTTCAGGCACCACTGCGATGGGATTTTGGGTAATTGCCCATGAATGTGGACATGGAGCATTCTCTAAAAATAAGACATTGGAAACTATAGTTGGTTATTTACTACATTCATTACTTTTAGTTCCTTATTTTTCTTGGCAGCGTTCTCATGCAATTCATCATCGATTCACTAATAACATAACCAATGGAGAAACGCACGTCCCTTTAGTCATTAAAGGGAATGGAGTTACAGAAAAAGTTGGTGGAGAAAAAGAATTACATTTTTCAAATTCCTTGGGTAAGAAAAATTACGGAATTCTTCAACTTGTTTTACATCTAATATTTGGCTGGCCTGCTTATTTACTTACGGGAAGTACCGGAGGAATTAAATATGGAACTTCAAATCATTTTTGGCCAATCAAACCATTTTCTAAAACATTATGGCCCTCAATTTGGACTAAGAAAGTTTGGATATCAGATATTGGTGTAGGTTTGACATTATTTGGCATTTTTTATTTAGTTTTCAAGTGTGGATTATTTCCAGTAATTGCTCTCTATGTTGGTCCTTTATTAGTGGTTAATTGTTGGTTAGTCATTTATACATGGCTTCATCATACAGATTCAGATGTACCTCATCTTTCAAATACTGAATTTTCCTTTATGAAAGGAGCATTTCTATCTATTGACAGGCCTTACGGTAGATTACTGAATTTTCTTCACCATAATATAGGTTCTAGCCATGTCGTTCATCATGTATGTCCAACGATCCCTCATTATCATGCAAAAAAGGCAACTTGCTTAATTAAAAAAGCCTTTAATAAAGCATATCTTTTTAATCCTGATCCAATACAAAAGGCTCTCTGGAATATTGCTTGCAATTGCGTTGCTGTTAAGTCAGAAATCAAGAGCGGGAGATATATATGGCAATCTGCATACAAAATAGTGGATTAAAAAATAATAGGTATCAATTTTTATCACATTAATTTACGCAAATCTGAAAAGAATATAAAAGAATTAGCATCAACATTATTTTCGTCTTAGAAAGTTATTTAAATTATTTTGATTCTATGAGTGGTGACAATTTGCATGGTGAGCAACCTATTAAATTTTATTCGGAAAAATTAACAATTACAAAAGTTGAACTATTAGAAAGACGCTTAAGTTTAGGCGAAAAAATTTCAGACTTAGATGAGAAGCATAAAGAATGGAGCAAAAAACTATCAGGTTAATCATCCAATATTATGCATTTACATAACTAATTAATTTTTTATTTGATTTATCAAGAAACTTTTCTGAAAATTATAGAAAAATTATTTGCAGGCATAGTTATGATCTCTGCTTGAGAAAAACCATTTTTCTTACCCTCATCACAAACTTCCTCAAGATTTTTAATACCCCAAAGATCATTTTGCATTTTCAATGAATGATCGAAAAAATAATTACTTTGACTGGTATGATTATTAGAAATTTTAAATGGCCCATACAGTATCAAAAATTGTCCTTTTTTAAGTAATTTTCCTGACTCTTTAAAGAGTGCTATGGTGCAAGACCACTTTGCTACATGAATCATATTTATAGAGACTATTCCTTGCAAAGAACGAGCTAGTCTCAATGGAATTTTCCAAGGAACTTTTTCTACATCAATCTCAAGAGGCTGGGGCATTTTCTTAGTTAAGTCTTCATATTCAATCCAAGAACTGATACTTTTTCTATGCACTAATTCTGGATCACTTGTTTGCCAAATTATTTCAGGGAAGCGTTTTTGAAAAACCACTCCGTGCTCGCCGCTACCACTCCCGATTTCTAATACTGAACCTTTTTTTATAATTTTTGATAGTACATCAAAAATGTAGTCTCTATTTCTTGTAGTAGCCGAAAAATAAAGTCTATTATCCAAAATTAAAAATAATTGGGCATTTAAGTAAAAAGAATAATTCTAAACCCTTTATTATTTAACCTTTCTCAAGGTAGGAGTCTTGAAAAACATTATTTTGAGGCTAAAGAATAATATTGAAATTGTGAGAGCAGGCAAAATATAAAGTATTAAATCAGAACTAATTAGGGAAGGAATTCTTCCAAAAATTAAATGCATGTAATAAGTAGCAAATGACATAAATTGATATATTTCTAATTTATTAATAGCAATTTCTTGAATTATAAAAACTTCTTTTTGTAAAAAACTTAAAATTCACATAAAAAAGAGTCAGCCTGTATCCCTACTAGCTGACTCTAATAATATAATAATTTAAACTACCTCCAAAAGAGGATTTAATTCTAAAAGAAAAAGATATTACATTTTTTTTCAAATTTAAAAATTATCGACATAAGAATAAAACACCAAGAAGGTATATTTAGACACATTTATGTAGCATTTTTAAATTTTTTTTGATAAATAAAAGAAAAATATCTAATTTTCTTTACATTTATAAATAAATATGTTATATTTGTTAACAAATTATTAAAAAAAAATGACTCCAGAAGCAGAACGTTTTAACGGTTGGGCAGCAATGTTAGGTTTCGTTGCAGCAGTTGGTGCCTATGTAACTACAGGCCAAATCATTCCAGGTTGGTTTTAATGAAAAATAACGAACCAAAAAAAGTAGAAAAAGAAAAAATCGTTGCTGAAAAACTAAACGGTAGATTTGCAATGATAGGCTTTATCGCTCTTGTCGGAGCATATTTAACAACGGGACAAATTATTCCTGGTTTTATCTAAAATAAAATTTTTTTTAATACTTTAAGAGCCTTTTTAAAAACTAAATTAGGCTCTTTTTTTTATGATTTTTTTTATTGATAATAAATTTACTTTATTAATTTCAGATTGAGAAATCCTGTTTCTAAAAGAACAATATTTTAAGTATCAGCATGGGAATACTGTCTTTTTTCTAAAAATTAGTTTTTAGTACTGTTTATTTCAGGAACATTACATTTAGAATCCTGCTTGGTTAGGGATTTTGGCTAATTTTACTAAACTAAATTGACTGAATAAGTACTTAAACTAAGAAAGTTTGTAAGCAACAATCTTAAAGAATTACATTATCCTACTGGAAAGAAGAAGATGGAGGATTAAGAGTATTTAAAAACATTTTTAGGAGAATATTTATTTTATTATTTAATTTTATTTGTTAATTGATGCTATCTTAATCAAGATAATTAGATGATTTAATGAGAGTAAAACTTGAACCAGAGACAGCATTTATTGGTAAAAAATTTGCTTATGTATTCTTTGCAATAATATTTTGCTTAAATTTTATAACGTTCGTTTGGTTTTTCCTATTATCAAATGTAAAGTAGTAATACCTTAATAGGATTTATTTATTTAAATTGATTGTTTAACAAAGTATTATTTTCTACCTCTAACAGAAGAGTTTATAAAAGAAAGTAATTTAATTACTAAAATATTCCTGGAATAATTTGCCCCGTTGTTACATAAGCACCAAGTAGTGCAACAAAACCCACCATAGCCCATCTACCATTTACTTTTTCTGCGTTCTGAGGATACCCATCGTAGGATACAGTTTCATCAATATAAGGCCTAGTTTCTGATGGGAACATATTCTGTCTTCCACCTGATTCTGTTGTAACTCCAGATTTTGTCATTTAAATATAGTAATTGTAAACTAATGTAACATGAATATTAACTTATGTAAACCAAAGCCTCTTATCATTTTCCTTTGATTATTTGTGGGTCAATATGAGAGATTTATGGTTGATAAAATTAACAGTTCAAAATTTTTAAACCAAATAATATTACATTATCCAATTTGCTCGTAAATCGCTACGAATGAGCATTTATACTCACAGTAAGTAATTTTACTTAGTAAAATAAATTCAGCATTTAGGAAGTGCTTAGCTGGTTAAAGTCATTAAATCTGATTTAACTAGTTCGTCATGAGCTTGCCTGTGGGATACTTGCAAGCTCTTTCAATTTAAAGAACAATTAAGTGAGGTTAATAAATAAATAATAATTTTTAATTAATTTAATTTTAATTATCTAGAAATGTCAATAAAGAAATTTATTGCTAAAAAAAAATAGAGTTCGAAAAGTTATGTCTTTAGATTTTATTCTCATACCTTCTTGTATTTTTATTATACTTTTTCTTTTAAATAGAGAAAATATTATCTATAAAAAAAATCAAAAGGCAAAGTAATTGCAATATATTACATGAGGATTAAAGTTAAGGATCATAAAAATTATTATCATTTACCAAAAATAGTTTTTTAAACAAACTAAAGTGTATCCATTACCTTACTAATTATTTAGAGACTAATTTTTTTAAATTGGTAAATTAAAATTTTCTTTCTACAAAAAATTTATATTGGATTGTAAAACATTCATATTTTATAATGCGGGAAATGTCAGTACAAATTAAATAAATTTCTTTTGAAACTTTCAAATCAAACACTAATAAAAAAAACTATCAATAAAATAATTACGCCTTGGTATTCAATACCTTTAATGGATAGATGGTTATTAGGTCAAATTATACCTCCAATGATATTTGCAATTTCTGCTTTTACTGTTATTTCATTATCTGTTGGGGTAATGTTCGATCTAATAAGAAAAATTGTCGAATTTGGTTTACCCCTATTTTTAGCCTTAAAAGTTCTTTTTTTCAGTTTGCCAAGCTTTTTAGTTTTATCATTTCCAATGGCAGTTTTGCTTTCTACATTATTAGCCTATGGGAAATTATCAAGCAATTCAGAATTATTAGCGTTGAAATCTTTAGGAATAAAAACCTCCAGAATTATTTCTCCAGCCATTGCTCTTTCAATATTTATGACGGGTTTAACCTTCTATTTTAATGATAATTTAGTTCCAGCAAGTAACAAATTGGCAGAGGTAACATTAAGATCAGGAATTGGTAGTTCATTTAGTAGTGAAACAGGTAAAGATAACATTATGTTTTCTAGATATGGCTCTAGAATAGATCCTTCGAGTAATAAACCAACAAAACATAACAACTACCTAACCCATATATTTTATGCATCTTGGTTTGAGAATAACATTATGGAGGGAGTTACTGTTTTAGATTTCTCGAGGGAAGATATACAACAAATCCTAAAAGCGGAAAGTGCAACATTTGATAAAAAAAATTCTTCTTGGAATTTTATAAATGGAAGTATGGTAACTATTGATCAAAATGGTCAAACTGGCAATATTCAATTTAAAAAATATATATACCCATTTATAGAGGGACCCTTGGATTTAGCAGAAGTGCCTAAAGATGCTAATGAAATGACTTTAAAGCAGGCTATAAAAGCAGAAAAGATTTATAAAAAAACTGGAAACTTGAAGGAGTTAAGAAGAATTAAAGTCCGCATTCAAGAAAAATTTACTCTACCTTTTGCATGTTTGGTCTTTGGTTTAATAGGAAGCAGTTTGGGATCTAAATCTAATTTAAGATCTTCAAAAAGTCAGGGATTTGGATTAAGCGTAATTCTTATATTAATTTATTATGTAATGTCATTTATATTTAGTTCATTTGGAGTCAAAGGTATCTTACCTCCTGTTTTTTCTGCATGGTTACCTGTTTTAATTTCTCTAGCAGGTGGAACTTATTTATTAAGAAAATCAAGTTCTTTTTAAGACTTTAGAAAAAAAATATAAATATAATTTGGAGAATTTTTTTTCAAGCTTTATATTTTTGGATCTCTATATCCCTTCTATTTTTTGATAACCATACCAATCAGGATAATTGTTTTCTTCAATTAAATAATTATGAGGGGTTAATTCTATTTCCCAGTTACCTATCTTTTTTATTAATTCACAATCATCACAACTAAATAACATTTCTAGAGAAGAAATATCATCTTTATGCTTCTTTTTAGAGCCAATAAGCCATTTAGATTTAGCTATATTTTCAGCCTCTAATTTAGTTGAAGCTGTGACTAATCCAAACTCATGTTTTTCCTGCATAGAAGTTGGATCATAGCCTCCAAGATTGACAAACCATAAATATTTTTTGGCCTTATTTTTTTTAACTAGTTGCTTTTTATTTACTTTATCCTTTTCAAAATTTTTTAAATTAATCTTAAAGCCATCTATATATTTTATTTTTTTATAGCTATCAATATGCAAACCTTTTGGAGATCCAAACCAATCATTTCTTAAAGTATCGTATGTATCTTCAATTCTGGATCCAACAACCCATCTAACATCATGTAATTCAATATTAGCTTTCTGAGCTCTACCCCCAAGTACAACCAAAAAAAGAAAATTATTTTCTAATTTTTTCACTTTTAATAAATAAAGTTAACTTTAACTTTAATCTAAATTATCAAGATTTACATTGCAGATAAATTTACTAAAATAAACGACTACTTAATTAAACCAACCTTTTTTCTTTGCTTTAACTTTTGGTAAAGTCTGAATCTTTGGCGCTTCATCTACTCTACCTTTAATAATCATTAAAGGAACAATTGCAAATAGAGCTAAAAATAATATCCAAAATAGATAAACGTTCATAGTATTGAATTAATAAGAATAATATTAAAATCATTTAAATAAAATTCGTGAGTTTCTTTTTAAAGTACTAACTTGGATGTATAATTACGATCTTTTAATTATGGCTAAATATCATGCTTGAGAAATATTATCTATAAATGAAAGAAGTCACCTTCAGTATTATAAAATTCCAAAATATGAAATTATTTTATTAACCAACTTAAAATAATTGCACTCAACATGACACTGCTTTGCTTTAGTAATTATGGAGTGCAATTTTATAATGACACGCCTAAGAACTTTTCGTGAATGTTTTAAATCATACTTCTGCTTATCTAAAATTTATTTAGCAAAGTTAAAAATAAATGAAAAAATGTGATTTATGTCATAAGCCAGATAAAATTCATTATAGAGTTAAATCAATAATTCATAAAAACTGGATTTTTTGTTGTGAAGAATGCTGGAATGTTATTTCTAAACATATTAATTATTCCTACGGTGGCACAAGAAAGTCAAAATAATAAATTTCCTGAAAAACTTACTGGGAAAAAAATTCAAATAATTACAAGCTTAGAAATCTAAAAAATTACTTTAAGTAAGTAGTTGACAATTAATGATGATTTATGAAATTAACCAATAAAAAAACTTTATTTTTTATTGAATTTATCCTTTAAATTTACTTTTTTATAATAGAGTTTAGCCTTATTTTGCTAAACAAACTTTATAGTTTACAAAGAATGTTTTGATAGGTGGATTATTATTATTGAATAAAGGAAGCCAACATAATTAACTTAATCAATTAAACCTAAATATTTTTTTTCTCTCTTAATTCTGGAAAGCATTTTGCAATATGAATTAATTCATAAACTTCTTTACTATCATATTTCTTGTAAGGGACACCGCTTCCTACTTTTATTCCTAATACTTTCATTTTTTTTAAGATTAATCCTTGTCTTTCATTACTAGACATTGACTTGAATAGTTTTATTCTTTCTTCTTTATTCACTATAAATTTATTTAATTAGGTTTTTTTATGAAGAAAATATCATTTATTGATTCATTAAATAAGTAAGAAAACCAGTAAATGTGAGTATTTTAAATCCAATAAAAAAAGGCAAATATTTTTTTAACTTTTTGCCAAAAGGTAGTAATCTATTTGATGAATTCACAATAGTTTGCATTAGGAATTTTTTGAATATACTAACGAATTTTTTTAAATTTTCAAAGTAACTAACAATACATTTGAAATAGTAGATCTCAAATTGGAATGATAACTCCTCTATTTTTATAAATGATAAAGAAACAATAATTTCATTATTAAATGAGTTTGCCGATAAAAAAAATGGCTTCATTTTTTGTTGGCAATGCAACTCCCGATTTTTTTATTCATAAGACTAAGCGGTAATCCATTAAATTCAGAAGGGTTTGAACAAATGATTTCTGGGAATATAGTTCAAGAAAAGGCAGAAATAACAAAATTTACCGATTCGAATTTTTAAGTGAAAATATAGTAATGTGTATTTTTACATTAGGTTTAAAATTTACTTATAAAGGGTCACCGGATGATTACCAACATTTAAATCTATTTTTAAAAATAAATAATGTTTGGAAAATTCGCTGGATGCAAAGATCTACAGGAAATTCGGATTTAGATTTATGGGATTGGATAAGTTAATAACACTTTTAATGGTCCTTTTAATTTTAGGTAGCTCTTTTTTTTGAGTAAGTTACTTATTTTATAAAATAAAATGGAAAGAAAATGATAATACCTCATGCCTATTTCTTTTTTTTATTAAAAAATACTTCTTTTTTGCTTGGTAATTTGATTATCAGGTAAAAATGTAAACTTTGGAAAGGCTAACACCTATATCTAAAGCTAACAAAGCAATTAGTAACTTACTCATTTTTAGAGCTCTCAACGATTTTTTTGTAAAGTTCTTCAGAAATAGGTTGCATAACCTTTTAAAAATCTAATTTCAAATTAGTTATTTTTACATTTATTTCCAGTTACAAAATATACGAATATATGAATTATTAAATAGGCAAAAAATATCTTCACAATAAGTTTTTCTTATAACGTATTAAAAATTACTGAATTTAAAAACTTCAATAAATACCAAATTTTTTTAAAAAGTATTTGATTAGTTATAAAATTATCTAGTTTTTCTTAAGTTTAATTTCTCTTCTAATCTCTAAAAATAATAACAACAATACACATATTCATTAAAAATATATCTAATGGCATTAGTAATAAAAGTCTTTATATTATTTAATAACATCAATTTAATAGAGGAGACTTATAAAAACCACGGTTACTAGATATCTAAAAAAAATTAGAAATCTTATTTCGAGTAACTGGATCCTCTATAAATAAGTTTAATTGACTTTACTTCTTGTTTTCTACAATATACGAATGACTTTCCGTTAAAATACATGTTTACCATAATGCAGCTCCTAAACTTGCTCAAGTCCCCGTCCTATGGCTTGAGTCGTACTGCGGTCTATCAGATGGTAGATCGGACGATTTTGTAGTTTTTGCTACACTCTATTTATAAAGTATTTATACTTAAAAGTCAACTCTTAAGCGAAACCGTAATTCAATTTAAGCTTGTATTCTTTTTTCACAAACTCTCTAAAAAGAATAAAGAACATATAACTACGAGAGACTCCAACAAATAAGGAAATAAATGATAGGACTACACAAATATAACAATGTGGAAATCCCATTATTAATTTTCCAATATAAATTTCAATTGAGTCTCTGCACTCAGAATATCAATTCTTCTTTTGAATAATTTCAAGAATTTGATTATGCTTTTCAAAATTAAACCTCATTTAGAATTTAATAATATTATTCCAAGAATTAAAATATCAATAAGCAAAAATACTGAATCTATTGATATGACTAGTGTTTTGGTACATGTTTATACAATAATAATCACTAAAATATAATGAGATGCCTTTTGTAATTAACCAATGAGGCTAATTCAGAATCAAATATAGTAATTAGCGATCTAAATTCATTGCAGTGCAATTTTTTTTTTGCTAAAAAAATAGAGCGGGCTAAAGTCCAATGCTCCACGAGGATTTAGTCCGCTTTCAAAAGCTTTAATATGAACCCTTTTAAAAAAGCCGCATAAATTGTTAATCTTGATTTTGTTAATTTGTTTAACTTTGCAGCTTTCAGAGTAAGATTTTAATGGTGTTTCTTTGGAAGAGTTTCACCAAGAGGGGCCAATTTTTGGCCCCTTCTTTGCGGAGATATTTTTTAATTGAAACTCGTTCTAAAATAAAAGTAATACTTTCCTAGAAGGCGAAAGTGACGTAAATCTTTTGTTTAGATTTTTTTATGACTACTTAATGAAAACCCTATATCTTCAAATAATTCATCTTATTAAAAAAACAAAAGTTTTAGCTCATGGACCATATACCTAAATTTATGGAATTTTTTTCAACAATTATAAATTTTTTCATTTGCGATTTTTAATGGCTTCACCTACAAGTTGGGGATTTTACAAAGAAGTTGAAAGTAAGATTTTATGGGTGAATATTTGTGCCAAAGATTTAGAAGGAGTAGCTATTTCGATCAATAAATGGTGGAAGACAAGATATCCAGCATACAAAATTAGAATAGTTTCTAAAAAAGAATTTGAACTAGTAAAAATGCAAGCTGAGAAAAAGAAGCAATAAAATTATTATTTGGTAAATATTGATGCTGAATATTTAATTTTTGCGGGTATTATAAGCTCATTAAATTAAGAAACAAATGAACTCTGCATTTGCAAAAGTCTCAAATTTGAAGGTTAACAGGGCTTCTAAAATAGCTATTACTCTCGCATCATCAACTTTCTTTTTGTATGCCTTGGGTCAAACCCCAATTTTTAAAAATATTCTTGCAGGTGCCTTCTCTTGCTCTGGCTAAATAAATACTATTTTTTTTAAAGAGAAGCTAAAAAGCTAAAATAGATAGTGATTGACAGTCGATCTAAACTTAGAGGGATAAACCCCTCTTTTTAATGTTTAATAGATTTATTTATGAAAAGATAATGACTCTTCTTATCTCTCTTTTCTGCTGATGAATATTTCCCCGCACCTATTAATTGATGCTTTGATATTAATCGCTGCCCTTACGATAACTTTGGTATTAAGATCAAAAGGTAATGCTGCAAGAGAAGAAAAAGAAAATAAATGATTACTAAAGGGGAAAAAAAAGAATTTAAAAAACCTAAATTATATAGATTTTGGAACTTTCTTATTTATGGAAGTTTCATTGCCATTGGAGTTTTCTTAGTTTATTTATATTCTGCTTATGTCTTCATAAATAAATGACCTACATGTACGGCATAGCGATTACTTATGGAGTTGTGAGTCTTTTATTGCTTGGTGGGTTTGCATACTTTACTTTTAAAATGAAACGCTAATTTTTATGTCCTCTTCAATGAAAGATTTCTTAGATAAATTTTTTGATTTATGTAGAGAATATCAACAAGAAATTCCACCTCAGAAGATGGCTGAGATTTTAAGACAATATGCAGATAGATTAGATGAATGATTGATACTAGCAGACCTAAGAAGGTATTAAGTGAATATAATTTCTAGCAAAATTTACACAAAATTTTCAAAAGTGGAATAAATTTTTGAGGATCTTTTCCTTACAATTATTCACAATTTGAGATTTTTTTTTGATCCTTAACCCGTATAATTTTGTTCCTCTAACCGCACACATTAAACTTGAAATTTACCATTCAAATGAACTAGAACATAGGTGTAGTCAAGAGGTAAGTCTTATGAAACTAAATGACACATTTACTATCCAAGAAATTAATTTGGATAAAAAAAACCTTTCATATGAAAATAAGCTTAAAGAAATTGAAGCTTATTGGAATAACGAATGTGCAGAACATCCTAGTAACAACCATTGCAAGATTTTTTGTGATTAAAATTTTAATTTTTAGGTATTCTTACGCTTGATTTTTACATAATACCCGTACTAAAGAATAATCAGACAGAAAGGAGGCCAAGCAAATGACTAATTTAGGAATAGAAATTTTATTTTGGACAATTTTAATTTCTTATCTGGGATTAAGGTTTTCTCAAACTTGGAATGGATTCAAAAAACAGTATTAATTAGGAGAATAGAAAATGAAACTACAAACTCAGTTTACGGTTCCAAAAAAAGAATTAAAAGATCTTGATTATGTTAAGAAAGTAGATTTCTTAGAAGAAACTTTAAACAAAGAATGTATAGATTATCCAAATCAAGAAGATTGCTCGGTTTGTTGCAATTAAAAATCAAAAAATAGCTGCTTTTTAAAAGTAAATAAATTTTTATTTGTATTTATAAATTTTATAAAAGGGAGTTAGCACTATGGAATTAAGATTCTTCCCAATAAATATTTTTAGAGAGACTCCAAAAGTCACATTCTTTGATGCAGGCATAGATAGTTCTAATGGCTCTGATGTTGTGATCCATTCTGGGGAAGCTATATCTCCCCCAAATGATTTAAAAGATGAGCAATATTACGTTCACAATCATCAAATTGACCATAATTTAGTTATCACTGGAGAAAGGACATTTGTTTTAATAAATCCTTCCTGGGATGAACCTCATCATGTGATTTATCTAAATAGATCTATGGGAGCATTAGAAATTCCTATAGGAACTTATCACAGATCTATCTCAGGGAAAGAAGGTAGTATTGTTTTAAACCAACCCAAAAGAGATAAATTTTTTGATCCTGCTAAAGAATTTATCCCTCAAAAATTAGACAAAATTAATTTAATTAAAGCAAAAAAAAGTCCACCTGTTTTTTGGATTTACGAAAATAACAAAATCAAAAGAGTCTATTTTAATCCTCTAGAAAGAAAAGTTAAAACTCTTGTTTGAAATGAAAAAAACGAAAAAGCATATGTCGCCTAAAATAAATAATTTAAAAAACCTGAATTTAATTATCAATTCTGATACTTATAAATTGGCTCAAGAAGATATAGGTTTACTTAGCCGAAATGAAATGCGTGGAGTCAGAATGCTTCTTGAAATTACTAAACCAGATTTAATTCTTGAAGAAAATAAAATTCTTTCAACCATAATTATTTTTGGAGGCGCAAGTATTACGGAAGAATTAAATACAAAAAAGAGAATTAAAAATATAGAAGAGTTAATTAAAAAAAATCCTAAATCAATACTTCTAAAAAGAAATTTAAAGAGATTAGAGAATTTGCTATCAATGAGTCATTACTATCAATCCGCAAGTGAATTTTCAAAACTTGCTTCAATTAGTAATCAAAAAAATAACTATAATTCTCACGTGATTGTTACAGGTGGTGGGCCAGGAATTATGGAAGCTGCTAATAGAGGTGCTTTTGAAGCAAATTGTAAATCTATAGGGTTAAATATCAGCCTCCCTAATGAACAAATTCCAAATGCTTTTATAACTCCAGGTCTTTGCTTTAAATTTAATTATTTTGCATTAAGAAAGATCCATTTTGTAATGCGATCAGTAGCTGCTGTATTTTTTCCTGGAGGTTTTGGAACATTGGATGAATTATTTGAACTATTGACACTTTGTCAAACAGGCATGAAAACTAAAATCCCAATCATACTTTTTGGTAGAGAGTATTGGAATAAGATAATTAACTTCAATTATCTTGCTGATCTTGGATTAATTGAAGATGAACATTTAAATCTTTTTCAATATGCAGACACTGCATCAGAAGCATGGGAAATTATCAAATCATCAAAAATCTCGGATTAAAAGTAAGCTAATTATTTTTAAATAACTTTTAATTAATTAATTTATAATTTGTTTTAACAGTTTTTATTATTGAATCTCGTGGTTCTTCACTTGGGAAACAATTAATAATCCTATATTTGCCTCCTTTTTTATCAGTCTCAACAACTGTAAATTCAACGTATTTACCAATTCCATCTCTTAAATCCTTTACTTTAGTATTTATTATCTCTTCTTTATCATTTTCGATGATACGAGATTTACCTCCGCAACTTAACAAAGCGTTCCTCTCAGTGAGAAAAAAATCTTTGTCATTACTGCAAGAAGATAGGAAAGATAAAGAGACTATTATTAATATAAAATTTTTCATAATCAACTTTTTGTAATTAACTCTATTATCAATAAGGCTTATTAAATATATAGTTAAATCGCTACCAAATTAAAACTTTATTAATAATATCAGTGCACTAAATAGAAATTATGTTAGAAAAAAATACCCGATGCATTTAGAAAATCTTTATAAATAATTTGCCAGTGTATAATCCTTTGTTCAAGTCTATTAGGCGGACCAAGTTTAAAATCTTCCAGATAAGACTTATGAACTGATTCGACAATAACTTTATCTTCTCCAAGAAATTCTAAGATACTTTTTTTCCAATTTTCCAAATCATTTTCACATAAAGAAGCAGAGGCTAATTTAATTTCAATAATACACTGATCAATATTTTTAGGAAGATAATTTATTAAAACAATCCCTTTACTAGGCCAGATTATTAGATGGGTCCATGGGAGTAATCCAAAGGTATATAGATTTCCTTCACTACTAAGAGGGGTAACAAGTACATTACAAAATTCACTGAAGAAATACCTGTAGTTTTTAATTGGACCTTGTTCTTTATGTAAGGTATCTTTATGAGCTATTGCTACATGATAATCATCCAGTGTATTATCATGGGCAATTTTCCAATTGCAATTTAAAGTATCAGAAAATTCAGAAAAAATGCTGTAATTTATATTCCATTCATCATTACATTTTCTTCCAACAAGCTCAATTTGATCATCTATAGATATTGGTTTTTTACTGAAATTAATCCAAATTAAAGGTCCATTTATTAAAGAGTTAACTTTTTCTAAAAAATAATCCTCTGTTTCTATTTTTGTCTCAAAATCGTACTTTAATGGCAAGGATTTAAGTTTGCCAAAACTATCAAAAGTCCAGCCATGGTAAGGACAAAAAATATTTTTAGAAGTATTTAATTGTGTTTTTGGCAAACACAATTTTGACCCACGATGAGGGCATCTATTTTTAAAAACAGTTATTAAATTATTTTCTGAACGCGAGATTAATAATGATTGATTAAGGAATTTTTTTTCCAATATTTCGCCAGGTTTAATTTCTCCTATGAAAATCAATGGGTGCCAATAATTTTTTGAATATTTATCTAATTCAAGTTCAAATATTTTTTGGTCGTTATAAAGCCAAGTAGGCAAAAAGCTATTTGACATTATTTTTTTTTTGGAGGCCTCTTAAAAAATCAGATAACTCATATCTTAATTTTGCAAAATCCGAATCAAGTTTCAATTTATCTAAATCTCCTTTTTGTAGATCTACCCTAACTTCTTTTATAATTCTTCCAGGATTAGGTGCCAAAATACATATTTGCTGAGAGAGAGCTAATGCTTCTTCAATATCATGGGTTATAAGTAAAACTGTCAATGAAGTTTTTTTCCATAATTCATAGAGAAATTTCTGCATAGATTCTCTTATCTGTAAGTCCAATGCTCCAAAAGGTTCATCTAAAAGTAGAATTTTAGGGTTAGTCGCTAGAGCTCTTGCAATTGCAATCCTTTGTTGCATTCCCCCAGATAATTCTTTTGGATACTTATTTCCAGAATCCTCAAGACCTACTACTTCTAATAAATAAGATGTCCTATATTTTATTTCTTTCAACTTGTAAGAATTTAAATTCATTCCAAATGCAATATTCTCAGATGCAGTGAGCCAAGGGAAAAGACTATATTTCTGAAAAACCATTCCTCTATCCAATCCTGGTCCACTAACTATTTTCCCATCGACTTTTACGTTCCCTTTGGATGGACTTTCAAGTCCAGCAATAATTCTCAATATAGTACTTTTACCTGATCCAGAGCTCCCAACAAGAGTTTTAAATTCGCCAGAGCTTATTGAAAAGTTTATTCCCTCAATTGCCTTTTTTCTATTTGAACCTTCCCCAAAATATTTTGAAATATTATTAACATCTAATTGCATTTTATACAGCCCATTTACACGTACGTCTTAGTAGAAATCTAAAACTCATATCCAAAGCAAAACCAATTAATCCAAGAACTATTAATTCTGCAAATATTTGATCTGTACGGAAAAATCTTTGAGCCAGTTGAATCCTTTTACCTAAACCAACTTCTGCTGCAATTAACTCTGCAACAATAACTAAATTCCATGATGTGGCAATATTAATCCTTAAAGTATCAATAATACTTGGCAATGAATATCTGGATATTACTCTGATCAATAAATCTTTTGAATTTCCTCCTAAAGTAAGCGTTGTTTCAATGAGCTCTTTGGGTACAAATTTCACTGAATCCATAACCATCAAAACATTAAAGTAAACGGTCCCAATGAATATTAATGCGATCTTTGGAGCCTCTTCAATGCCTAAATAAATGATAAGCAAAGGAGAAAAAGCAGCTGCAGGCATATATCTAAGCATTGCAATTAATGGTTCAAATAAAGCACAAAAAGAAGGGAAAGAACCCATTAAAATTCCTAAAGGAACTGAAAAAATTGTCGCAATTATAAAACCCGCAAATACCCTACCAGTACTAGCAAAGATATCTTCAAATAATATTCCACTTTCAGCCATATCTAAAAGAGAATAAAAGACCGCTAAAGGCGATGGTAAAAACATTTCACTCACAAGTTTTAATTGACACACTATTGTCCAAATTAAAAGTGGTAACAAAAGTGAGGATATTTGAAGAAAAATTTTATTTAATTTTTTCGGTTCTCTACCAAATGAAAAGAGGGATAAAAAATATTTATCCCTCTTGATTAATTTCAAACTAACCATTTTAATTTTATATTAATTAACTAATGTTTTTAACAAACGAAGAGTCAAATAATTTACTCATATCAGGTTTTTCAGGAATAAACCCAACCTTCACCATAAAGTCTGCCATTTGTTTGGCTGCATATGGCATATGTTTCATCCCGAACCCATCACTAAAAGCTTCTAAATTTTCTTCCAAAGAAAAGAACCTAGTTCCACCCTTATATTGTTTGTATTCGCGTGTTGGGATCCCAGCTCGCTTTGCCATAATCTTTTCAGATTTTCTTGGATTTTTCTCCATGAATTCTCTTACATCCCACCATGTTTTAACAATTTTCTGAACATCATCTGGTCTTTCAGAAATCAAATCTCCGCTTACAGCTAATAAATCAGGGATTGCGCCGGGATAATCTTTTGAACTAGCAATAACTCTTGCTCCAGGCCTTTTCATTGCAGTTCCTGTAAATGGAGGGAATGCACCAACTGCATCAACTTTGCCTGCCGCAAATGCAGTTGCTGCCTGATCAGTTGGAAGACCTTTAATAACTACATCATCTCTAGTTAATCCAACATCATTCAGAGCTAAAACAAGTAAAAAATCATCCACAACACCCTCTTCTACTGCTACTGTTTTACCTTTTAAATCAGCAACACTTTTAATTGATTTATCTGCAATTATTTGGTCATTACCTGCAGAATTGTCATTAACTAAAACAACTACTTCCCCTCCATTCTCTCCGGGCAAAAACGAAATAGTATCATTCAAAGTCTGCGAATTTCCATCGATTTTTCCAGCAGCAAAAGTTTCCATGGATTGAACATATCCATCAAACCATTTCATCTGAACATTCACTCCATTTTTTTCAAACATTTTTTGGTCAACAGCTATCGCCCAAGGCCACCATCCTGCCCAGTTACTGTATCCCAAAGTGATAGGTTCACCTTTTGGAGCGGCAGGACTTGATAATGTACTTAATGAAATCGCTAATATCAGAGCCAACAAAGATGTAACAAAAACTCTCAATTTTTTAAACATTTTTGAAAAAATATTACGTACTATCAATATTTAAGAAAAAGTAAATCTAAAGTTGTAATGACTGATACTTTTAAGAGATTACTTTTACTTAATCGATATTACTTATTTTTAAATTTCAGAATCTTTTTACTAATCCAATCTTGCCATAAAACGAATCCAGATTTGGTTATCGAAGAAATTTCTATCACATCTGCCTTCGGATTAGTTGATGCTATATTCGATTTTAATTCGTTAATATCAAAATTCAAATGTGGCAACAAATCAACTTTAGTAATTAAAATTAAATCTGCTTCTCTAAACATTATTGGATATTTTAAAGGTTTATCCTCTCCTTCAGTAATACTTAAAAGTGCAACTTTAAAATGTTCTCCAATCTCAAATTCTGCAGGACAAACTAAATTCCCTACATTTTCCACTAACAAGATATCTAGTGAATCAGGATTTATTTTTTTTTCTAGTAATTTCAAACCTCCACTAACCATATTTGCATCAAGATGGCATGCTCTTCCAGTTGTGATTGGTACTACTGGAATATTTAATTTTTCTAATCTTGCCGCATCAAGGTTAGTAGTCATATCTCCCTCTAAAACAGCACTTTGAAATTCTTTTGAAAGATCTTCTAAAGTTATTTCAAGTAATCTCGTTTTTCCTGCACCTGGGCTACTCATTATATTCAAGCAAAGCAAATTATAATTATTGAACTTAACTTTATTTTTCTCAGCTTGGTGACTATTTTGATGAAGAATATTTAATTCAATTTTGTCTGAAATTGGTAAATGCATTTATATTTGAAAAAACATTTTTATTCTAGATACTAAATTTCTACTTTTCCTTAAAGTCAATAGATGCGATTTTTAATTCCCTCCCGCTAATAATTTCCTCTAAATTAAAATTACAACATGGAGATTTATATCCATTTTCTTTCTTAGGAAAATACGATCTATTGCATTGAGAGCATTTTCCTTCAAAAGGTATTGTCTCAATAGTAATTTCAGAGGAATCTAACCAAGAGCCCAATACTGCTGCATTAAAAGTATTTATTAATGATATTGGTTCAACGCAAGTAAATTCGCCAATTTTAAGATTAATCTTTTCAACAACTATTTTTTCTTTATTTTTTTTCTCTGCCCACTCTTCCAAAGAAAGTATGAGGCATTTTGTCATATCTACTTCATGCAAAAGAAACTATCTCCATTTTTGATCAACTGACATATTGCATTTATCTGAAATCCATTCTGGTTTTGATTTTCTTGGGAGCTGACCACTTACTACAAGATGTGCAATTGAATCACAAATAACTCTAGTAGCTAATAAGGCTGTCATATCGCTTACATCATATGGAGGCGAAACCTCAACAAGCTCAATTCCACATACATTTACTTTTCTGATAATGTACTCCAAAAGTTTTAATGCCTCTCGGGGTAATAAACCCCCAGGTTCAGGCCAACCAGTTCCAGGGACAAATCCAGCATCAATACAATCAATATCAAAAGAAATATATACACAGTCAGTTCCATCAGTTGCTTTTTCTATAGCAAAATCAGCAGCCTCTTTTAACCCCATTTCACAGATATCAGTAACTGTTAAAACATTTGTACTTCGTTCTCTACAAATTTTTACTCCTTCTCTTGGTACTTGCCAACCTCCAATTCCTAATTGAACAAGATTTTTTGCAGGTGCATTTTTCATATTAGTTGCATGAAACCATGGACAGGTATGCATTCTTTCATCTAGATCTGTTTCTTGAGTATCTACATGCCTATCAAAGTGAATGATCCCTACTTTTTTATCTCCTAAGTGGCGACAAACTCCTCTAACTGTAGGAAAACCTATTGAATGATCTCCACCTAAAATAATTGGGAATGCACCACTAGCAAAAATATGAGCAACCCCCTTTGAAATTTGATCAAAACTTTTTTCATTATTAGCTGGAATTGTAAAAATATCTCCTACATCACAAATAGATATCTGTTCTCTCAGATCCACTCCCATTTCATAATTATAAGGAGTATAAAGAGCAGAAATTTTTCTTATTCCTTGAGGTCCGAATCTTGTCCCTGGTCTATAAGTAGTTCCAGAATCATGAGGAACACCAACGATCGCTACATCATAATTTCCTACTTCATTTACGTTTTCAACATATGGAGCTTTCATGAAAGTATTGATACCTGCAAAATGGGGTAATTCTCCTCTTGAAAATGTAGATATTTTTCTATCAACAATACTTTTAGCTGCTTCTAAACCATATTCCTTTGCTCGAGTAACTTCTTTTTCCCAACCTTTTAGTGGTATTTTTGATTCTTTTTCTAAAGCATCCATTCCTTCGCTGGGATGCTTCCTTATAAAATCTGGATTTTGAGATGATTCTGTAGTCACAATCTTAAAATTCTTTTTTGATCACTTATTTCAATATTGTCAATAAAAATAAAAATGAACCATAAAGTAACTCAAAAAAAACTACGTTTGAAATTTTTATATAAAAAATATTTACAAGCATGGATAAATAAATTCATCAAAAAAGGTTGTCATACACTAAACAGAAAAATCTAAATATCTTCTATTAGGTATTTTCTACGATGTTTTTCTTTGAGATTCTTATTTGAATTAGATTAGTTATGGATCTTATTATGGAAAAATCATTTCTAAATTTCATGTATTGGATCTTATTAAAGTCAGCTGAAAGCTACTATGGCGACTCAATGAAAACAGAAATTCCCTACACTCCTTATTTTTAGATTTACTGGAGTTTATATTTATTATTGAGACTATACTTAAAGCCTTATTAATTTAGATCTAACTTCTTCTCACCCAATCAGGAGATCCACTAAACCAATCAGCAAGATCATCATTTTTGGGATCAAAATGATTTTCGGTTTCTAAACCATCAAGCCCAAGATTCTGAATTAGTCCATTTATTCCATCAGATTTTTGCTTCCCATATCTCCTCAAACTGTTAGCTTTCTTAAGCCATGTCCATATAGTTGAATTATGTTTTGAAATCTTTTCTATATAAATTCTTTCCTCCAATGAAACAGGTTTATCTTGTGAAATTCTCTTAACAATATCCTGAATTTTTAGACGAGTTTTGTTTGTTAGAAACATATTTATAAAAGAAGTTAATGTTTTATAGAAGTTTTTTTTATACATGTCTTGTCAATGTTTATTTCAAGAAAAAACGTGTTTTAAAGGGTTTTCAAGGCGAAAAATATGCATTTAAAGACAGATATATTCAATTGGTAAAAAAGACTACTTTTGTTGATTTATATAACTTATACATAAACCACTCCTATATAAGTTTCTCTACTTAATTTAAGATTTAATTTACAAAAAAGAATAAGGAAAAATTTACATTAACAATTAATTTAAAATTAGACTCATAAAAACTTTTTTCTTACAATAATTTTTTACTGAAAACAAATGAAAGGGGAATGGACAACCATTTATAATGCAGAGTTACCTCTTAGATCTTGGTGGGTAGATTCTGGGAATAAATCTGAATATGTATCCATAGTTTTACCAGAGGTATTTGGAATAAATAATTGGATAAGAAGTTTTTCTGAGAAATTAGCATCACAAAATGTACCTGTTTTAGCATTACCTCTATACGGAAGAACAGCTCCAATATTAGATTTGGGATATGGCGAAAAAGACTTGAAATTTGGGAGATATCATAAAAATTTAACCACTTCAAAAAATATTATTGAAGATGTTTCTGCAGCCATAAATTGGGTTAAAGAAAAGTATCCAAAAAAGAAAATCTCAATTATTGGATTTTGTTTTGGGGGTCATGCAGCACTTATTGCTTCTTCATTAAAAGGAATAGAAAGTTCATTTTGTTTTTATGGAGCTGGAGTCACAGCGCTAAGAACCGATACTAATTTTGCTCCTATAGACTTGCTTAAAAAAGTTTCTGGAAAATTAAATTTCATTTGCGGTTCTTTAGATGGTTTAATTCCACTAGAAGATAGATTAGAAATTAAAAAAAGATTTAAAGAAGTAGATCCATTAGAAGAGAAGTTTATTTATGTTGAAGTTGAAGGAGCTGATCATGGCTTTATGTGTAATGAAAGAGAATCCTTCAATAAAGATGCATCTTTAATTGGTTGGAATTTATTGATGAAAGAATTCAACCAACAAAATTCTTAAGAAATATTTTTATCAGTTTCTGCATTTACTAATTTATATACTTTCAATGGTAAAACTTTTTAGTAATTGCTTGTCGATAAAAATACCTTAAGAAGTTGAATCAAATACTGACAGATATTTAAAAAATAAATACTATGAGACTAAACAATTTTTAGAAATTCAAATTCATGATCAAAAATTTATTCATCGCATTAGCTTTTGCAATGATGCTTATCAATCCAAGCATTTCTATAGCTTCAGAATCTCCTGTTGAAGTACAAGAAATCTTCACCTCTTCAGAAAATATTGATGGAGATAATTTTAAGTATCCAAAAGGAAAAGCTGAACTGCGTTTGATTAGAGTAGAGGTTGAAAATGGAGCAACTATACCAATGCATTCTCATCCTGTACCTTTGTTAGGTCATATTGAAAGTGGTGAATTAACACTTGCTGAAAAAACAGGAATTAGTAAAACCTTTAAGGAAGGGGATTCATTTGTTCTCTCAGCAAATACTCCTGCGCATACAATGGCTAATAGTGGTGATTCTTCAGCAGTTATGTGGGTTGCCGTGGCATCAGCAGAAGGTGTACCTACATTAAATCCTGAAGAATAAATCAACCTTGATGGATACTCATTCAAAAATGGATTTGTGATTATTTACTGTCATAAGGAAGCTCAAAGGACATAAGTTTTCAGACTGTACATAAACTTTATATTCAATGTGTACAACATTTATCGAGAATCATATCTTGAGAGGCATTGATGGTTATTTATTAGCTCGTATATATAGCAACTCAGTAGCAAAAATCATGCAGATTTACGAAAGGATAGGCATCCGAAAGAGGACTAAGAAACTAACCAATATTGAGTTCGATTCGAAGAAAGAGAACCCAGAAACTATCAGCCTCTTTGACGAATAATCCTTTAAATGAAAAAGACACAAAGGACGAAAGCTACATTAAGCAGCAAACTAAGTGTCTTAGAAGAGATCTTCATTAATGAAAAAGGTTTTTGTACTCGTGTGTAGGAGCGCGGAGTTAACCTTGAAACCGCTAGGTTCAAGTCCTTACGAAAAGGACAAGTCCTTAGACCATTTATACCTAACTTATTGCTCTTATGAAAGAGGGGCATGACTATCTAATCACAATAGACTAAACAATGGGGATTAGTAAGAGGTTCTTCGCATTCTCTAGTCAAGTAATTAACCTTATTTTTCTTAGCGTAATCAAGGTCTTTTAAATTCTTTTTGAGGATAGTGAATTGATTGAATAATTTCATTTAGACCTCCTAGATCCATCCCTATATTGTCTTCTTATCGCCTTGAAATTCATAGGTCGGTTTAGGGAACTATTAGGGACAGGAAGAGTTATATATTTGGAATCAATAACTCCAGAAGAAATACCTTTTAATTAATGTTGCGACTTCTTCCGTTACCGATTTTTATTTGCATTTATCTATTTTTTGGTGGAGATGTAAAAAAAATATTATCACTAGCGATAAGCAACTAAAACCTTGCATTGATTGGGCATATATAAAAAATTTACCTCTCCCACCAAAACCTTCATTTGTCGAGTTTTATGTTGTTTATGTCTCTTCTTTTTTTAAATTTCCCTTTGGGATAATTATTTAAAAACTACCTTTTGCAAAGAAAGTAAGATACTACGAAATGGAAATGAAACTAATATTTGATAAATGTAATCTAGAAAAAATTAAAAAAAATAATTAACTAATTTATTGATATGTCTTGAGTAAAGATATATAAATTCCTAATAATACAAATATTGCTACACCTATTCCCATGACTGTAGTGGGTTGATTATTCCAAATATTAGTTAAAAATTCCATTGAATGGGAAATTTAAATTTTTTTAGCTTTATCAGCTCTATTCATTACTTTTCTAAAAATATTATTTTTAATTGATAAATCAGAAATACAATAAAGAGTTAAAAACAAAACTACTTTTGCAAAAAAAGAGATTTGCATAATAAAAATAACTCTACATACATAAAAGCAAATTAAATTTAAATCGCCAATTTTTTTGAAGACTTCATAGTAGGTATGTTTAATAATTAACAATCGATACACAATTTGGATTCAGCACTCCCGCTATAGAAGCCCGCATTCAATACCTATCTATTAAATTAGTCAGATCAAATATTTTGATAGCAATTTATAAAATCATATATAGGTATAAGTAAGGACAATTACCCTCCCCCCTCCATACCACCCTAGAAATCCTTATTTTAAAACTTGTTGACTCTTACTCTTTTCAGTTGTTATGACTATTAGTACATTTATACTATATATTTATGGAGCACTGGAAGGGATGGGATTATCTAGAGGACGAAATATTATTAAGAAAACGACGGAAGACTTGTATTACTTGCAATCACTTTAGGTACAGCACGACAAATTCTTGTGTCACCATCCTTACTTGTCCCTTTCATCAAAAGCTTATTCCTCAAGGTGATCATCTAATTAAAGGATTCAGATAATGGAGAGAGAGCAGCAGAATATTTGCTACAGAAGCAGCTTAAGCTTCGGGTTTGTGGTTTGTATAGGACGTTATTAAAAATTATCATATGCTGACTTCTTTCCTAGTGGTGCGGACAGAAGAAATAAGAATCAAGGTATAAATTGGTTTTTGAATATCTATAGATTAATGAGAATAAATAAAAAAGTATCTCTCAAGCGATCTGTAACTATATACTTTTAGGTTTAAATTATTTACGATAAATTAGATCAAAGGAATAGGCTCAAATGCCTCAGGGAAAGTGAGCTCCTTCCACACCCCGTCCACACTTTGTAATAATCTTCTAACTGATAACTATGACCGAGATAAACTACTGGCTAATGAAAAGTGAGCCTGATGCTTACAGCATTGATAATTTAAAAAATGACGGGATAACTTTATGGGACGGGATAAGAAATTATCAAGCTCGAAATTTCATGAGAAAAATGAATAAAGGAGATAAGGCTTTTTTTTATCATTCAAACTGTAAACCCCCAGGTATTGTTGGACTTATGGAGGTGATAAATCTAAATATTGTCGATCCCACCCAATTTGATAAGAATTCAAAGTATTTTGATCCAAAATCTAAACCTGAAAATCCAAAATGGGATTGTGTAAAAGTAAAATACTTGTCTAAATCAAATAAAATGCTTAGTTTACCTGAATTGAAGATTTTATTTAACGATGATGAATTATTAGTTGTAAAAAAAGGAAATAGGTTATCTATACTACCTGTACGAAATGATATAGCAAAAAAATTACTAGAAAAAATATAAAAAATTTTTAGTCCTTAAAATTCATTGAAAACATATTTCCTACATAAAGTCTCGTTAAATCTCTATTTTGAAATCCTTTTTGCATCAAAAATCCTGCAATAGCGGCTTGTAATATCCTGTATTGATCCCAGTTGGGGTGTTCCTCAACAAATTTTTTCATTGCATTTTGAAGATTTTCCTGAAGTTCACATTTAAAACTAATTACTTCATCTTTCTGATTTAAGACTATTGGATTTTTGTCGTAATTTAACTCTTGCATCTTAAAAAACTTTTTGAAAATTAAATCTAAAATTAGTTTTCTTCAAAAATACTAAATCGTCAACAAGTTTAATTAAGTAACAGTCTCATTTCATAGAATTATGAGAATCCTGTCATAAAGAGGGGGGTCATATAAATTAATTTTAAAAAATTAATTCTTACTGAAATATAAAGATTTATATAAAATCAGAAGTTTTCCACATGCTATAGAGCATCAGATATTTCTTAAAAAAAATTTGTGGAAAAGTTGTGAAAAAATCTTTTTTGCTAGGGGAAATATTTTCTAAAATTTCCAATTTTATTTATCTTTTAATCCATTGATTCCCACATCTTTTTTATTTCATAAAATAAATTTTGTGCTATTGGTATCGGCCAATACATTTCGAAAGATCTAGTTTGGTCTTGACTTTGAAAAACAAACCTTAAACTCCATTCATTCTTTTTCCCTTCTAACTCAATATACCAAGGTGGTTTTTCTAATTCTAAAGTAATAGACTCTTCTTCCATTAGTTCATTCTTGATAACTAATAGTTGTTCATTAATTCTTGAAAGTAAAATATATAGTGAATAAAATTCGCTTTTTTGTAACTCAATTGACCAATTATCAACACCAATCAAAAAGCAAAATTTGCCTTTTTTTAAATCTCTAAGTAATCTCCATCTTTTTTGGTCTCTTACCAAAATTATCCAGGAAGTAAATCCGGTTGGTCTTGTTCATCGCTTAGTTCAATGATAGACCTTTGAACGGGTTTAATAGTTGACTCTTCTAACAATCCATCAAAATCATCAAAACGTCTTTGTTTAGCTCTGAAAGCAATTTTCACTGTAGTTAAGTATCTATTGGTTGATTTTCTTATTAAGCTCTCTCCTCTCTTTGCAAGGTCATTAGAATTAATTCCTGGATTATTTGATATGTTCATTAAAAACAATTTTTTACTTTAAAATATATTTTACAGCTTATTCGACCGTTTCAAAACATAAATTACAAAAACAACTTAATTTTACTAAAAAAAATTTATATGAAAAATAATTTATCTGGAACACTTGCAATTGATCTTGGAAATACTAATACTGTAATAGCTTTTCAAGATCAAAAAGATATAAACTCTATTTTAATTGAAATACCGAATATAACTTCATCTCCAGGAGTTATTCCTACAGCAGTTTGGTTCGAGGAATCTTCAAAGATCCCTAAAATTGGTATTAGTGCTCTAAAGATGAGGAATAAATATAATTCTGATTTATTTTTTCATTCGAATTTTAAAAGATTAATTGGAAATCCTATTGAAAAATTTAACCAAAAAAATATTTTAAATCCTATTGAATGTGGAGAAAAATTTTTTAAATTTTTGTTGGCAAGCATTCCACAAAAATATGTGATCAAAAGACTTGTTTTAACTGCTCCGATTGATACATACAAAGGTTACAGAGAATGGTTAGTCAATCTTTGCAAAGAAATAACAGTAGATGAAATAGCACTAGTTGATGAGCCTACTGCCGCAAGTTTAGGAATTAATGTTCCATTTGGCTCAAAAATTATGACATTAGATATCGGAGGGAGCACAATCGATATGAATATAGTCAAAATAGAAGGAGGAGAAGGGAAATCTGGCCCAATAGCTGAGCTATTAAAATTTAAAGGAAATGATGTAAGCTCAATTTCAAAACAAAAAATAAGGTGTGCTGAAATAATCGGAAAAACAGGCTCAAAATTTGGTGGGAAAGATATTGATCAATGGATAGTTGATTATTTTATTCCAGATAATAAATTTGCTATTAACATTTCAAGGGGGGAAGAAATAAAATGTAAACTGAGCTCATCTGCAATCAAAAATGAAAATAAATATCCAACAAAATTATTTACTGAACAATCTCAAGAAAAAGTATTTTATTTAAGTAAAGAGATATTTGAAAAAATACTCATTGAAAATTGTCTTCTTAATCATCTTAATTCTCTGCTCAAAGATTTATTAAATCAAGCAAGAGGAAAATTTTGCACAGTTGATGACTTAAATGCAATTATTTTGGTTGGAGGGGGGACTCAAATACCATTAATTAAAGAATGGATAACAAAAAAGATTCCAAAAGTTGAAATAAAGTCGCCCCCCCCCCATTGAAGCTATAGCTCTGGGAGCTTTAGCAATGACTCCAGGGGTACAAATTAAAGACATATTAACAAGAGGATTATCTATAAGATTATTTAATAAAAGAGAACAAAAACATTTCTGGCATCCAATATTTTGCAAAGGTCAAACATGGCCAACTGAAAATTCATTTAAACTAATTCTTCAAGCCAGTAAAAATAATCAGAAAGTGTTCGAAATAATAATAGGAGAAACAAACAAAGAAAGAGCATATGATGTGATTTTTGAAAATGGATTACCAAAGTTATCAGAAGTTCAAAATGAAGAAGAAATTAAAAAATG
This sequence comes from uncultured Prochlorococcus sp., assembly GCA_902564235.1. Lineage (GTDB taxonomy): Bacteria > Cyanobacteriota > Cyanobacteriia > PCC-6307 > Cyanobiaceae > Prochlorococcus_A. Next base: position 90,842 of record CACFAG010000001.1, read on the forward strand.
GGACAAAAAACCACTTCAAATAAAACTAAAGAATAAATCTAATATTGGAAAAGACAACTTGAAACTTTTTTTTAAAATCACCAAAAGTGCTGATTTATTAGTTGACTGTTTTGATATTAAAGATGAATTTTTAGGAGAATATAATTTAGGAAATATCTTCTAAAAACAAGCTATTCAAGAAAAACTCCTTCTTCATTATCAACATTATTCAAACGTAAACTGATACTTTCATTTTTACTAGTTGAAACTTTTTTACCACAAAAATCTGGGTGAATAGGTAATTCTCTATGACCTCTATCTACCATTACCAATAACATTACTCTTTGAGGTCTGCCCCATGAATATAAAGCATCCATTGCAGCTCTAATTGTTCTTCCTGTATAAATTACATCATCTATTAAAAGAATTTCTTTTTTCTCAATAGGAGTTGGAATATCAGTCGCTTTTATTAGGCGAGTTCCCACTCTATTTTGGTCATCTCTATAAAAAGTTGGATCAATTATTCCTTTTCTAATTGTTAAACCTGTTCTAGATAATAATTCCTTTGCTAGCACTTCAGTCAGATCAATTCCTCTTGTAGGGATACCAACCAAAAGAAGGTTGTCTAGATTTTTTACTTTTTCAATAATTTCGGAAGTTAAACGTGAAAGAGTTTTTCTAAGCTCAACTTCATTAAGTATTACGATCTTTTTTGTTTTATTGGACATAATTTATAAATAAATAAAATTCGTTCAATATCTTCATAAATTAGCAAAAGCTAACTATATTTAAATAAAAATTGTTAAAGAGTAGGATTTAAAGCTAGATTTAAGATTGGATCGATTAACAATGAATTTGATCTAAATATGTCAAATATTAGCAGCAAAAATATAAAAAGGTTAAGTGTTCCTCAGAGCCCTGTAGTTCTTGCAATTCTTGATGGATGGGGATATCGAAAAGAAACACCCGATAATGCTATAAAAAGTGCCAACACACCAATCATGGACTCATTATGGCATGCTTATCCACACACTCTAATCAGCGCTAGTGGATCTGATGTCGGTTTACCAGATGGTCAAATGGGTAATTCAGAGGTGGGACATCTTACCATTGGTTCGGGAAGGATAATACAACAAGAACTTGTAAGGATTTCAAATATTGTAAAAAATAATCATCTAGGCTCGGTTAATCAGTTAAAAGAGATGGCTGATTCATTAAAGAATAATAATTCTACTTTGCATATCATGGGACTATGTTCTGATGGAGGAGTACATAGTCATATTGATCATTTATTAGGTTTGATAAAATGGGCCTCTGATAATTCCATCAAAAAAGTTGCAATTCATATTATTACGGATGGAAGGGATACTCCTGCAAAAAGTGCATCCAAGTATCTTAACCAAATAGAATCATGCATAAAAAAATACAATACTGGCGAGATCGCATCTATTTGCGGAAGATACTGGATAATGGATAGAAATCTTTTATGGGATAGAACAGAAAAAGCATATGCTAATTTGACTGATCCAAATATTAAAGTAACGAATATTTCTCCTAAAGATTACCTTGAAAAAAGTTATCACAAAAACATAACCGATGAATTTATAGAGCCTATAAGAATATCTGAAAAATATCTTAAAGATGGAGATAGTTTAATTTTCTTTAACTTTCGTCCAGACAGAGCAAGACAAATAGTCAAATCGCTTTCAGTAAAAGAATTCTCGGACTTTCAAAGAAAAAATATGCCTAATTTAGATTTTGTTACTTTTACTCAATATGATCCCCACTTTCCCGTTAAAGTTGCATTCCCACCTGAATCACTCAATAATTTTATAGGCCAAATTGTTTCAGAAAATGGTCTCAAGCAGTATAGAACAGCAGAAACAGAAAAATATCCTCACGTAACATACTTTTTCAATGGAGGTGTAGAAATACCATTACCTGGAGAAGAAAGACATTTAATTCCATCCCCAAGAGTCGCAACTTATGATATGGAACCGGAAATGTCCGCTGAAGAATTAACTAAAAGTTGCTCTAAAGCAATTAAAAGTGGAAACTATTCTTTTGTTGTAATCAATTTTGCCAATCCTGATATGGTGGGTCACACAGGAAACATGAATGCAACAATTAAAGCTATAGAGACTGTAGATAAATGTATAGGTCAAATAGTTAACGCTACTGGAGAAATGGGTGGAAGCATTCTTATAACAGCTGATCATGGTAACGCAGAGTTAATGAAAGGACCTACTGGAGAACCATGGACAGCTCACACTATTAATAAAGTCCCATTAATTTTGATTGAAGGTGAAAAAAGAAAAATTCCAAATATGGGAAATGAAATTAATTTAAGAGATAATGCTGGCTTGGCAGATATTGCTCCGACTTTATTGCAATTATTAAATCTCCCAATACCAAGAGAAATGACAGGAAAATCTCTTATTAAAGAAATCGAATTGAAGGGTTATAATAAGGTAGTACAACCCGTTTAAAGTTAATAAGAGTTTTTTTGCAATGATTCAAATTTTTAGTTGGATATGGGTATTTTCTGGAGTTCTTCTTATTGTTTTAGTTTTACTTCATAGTCCTAAAGGTGATGGAATGGGAGGAATAGCTGCAAGTGGTAGCTCTATGTTCAACAGTGCAAGCAGTGCAGAAGCATCTCTAAATAAAATAACTTGGACTTTTTTAGTGATATTTTTGTCTCTAGCCATTATTCTCAGCGCTGGTTGGATTTCATAAAAGCTGAATAAAAAAGGGATCATTTTTAATGATCCCTTTAAAAATAACTCTTAAATTATTAATTTAGTTAATAATCAAAATCACCGCCCATACCTGGAGCTCCTGCTGGAGTAGCCGAATCTTTTTTCTCAGGTAAATCTGCAACTATACATTCAGTGGTTAGAACCATTCCTGCTATTGAAGCTGCATTTTGTAAACCTGAACGAGTAACTTTTGCAGGATCTACTATACCAGCAGATGACATATCTACATATTCTCCAGTGGCTGCGTTAAAACCATCATTAAATGGCTTTGTTTTAACATTTTCAGCAATCACAGCTCCATTAGAGCCTGCATTCTCAGCAATTCTCATAAGAGGAGCCGTCAACGAAGCTTCAACAATGTTAGCTCCAATTAATTCTTCTCCTTCTAAATTTTTATCAGCCCATTCTTTTAGAATAGGAGATAAATGAGCGAGAGTTGTTCCTCCTCCAGGGACAATTCCCTCTTCAACAGCTGCTTTTGTTGCGTTAATAGCATCTTCAAGACGAAGTTTTTTATCCTTCATCTCAGTTTCAGTAGCAGCCCCAACCTTAATCACAGCTACCCCTCCAGCTAGTTTAGCTAGACGTTCTTGAAGCTTTTCTTTATCGTATGAGGAATCTGTTTCATCCATTTGCTTCTTAATTTGATCACATCTAGCTTTAACTGCTTGCTCATTACCTTCAGCTACAATGGTTGTAGTCTCTTTGTTAATAGTTATTCTTCTACCAGTGCCAAGCATATCTAAAGTAGCATTCTCTAATTTCAAGCCTGCATCTTCAGTGATAAGTTGACCATTTGTTAAAACTGCCATATCTTCAAGCATTGCTTTTCTCCTGTCACCAAATCCAGGAGCTTTTACTGCAGCAACATTTAAAACACCTCGTAATCTATTAACAACAAGAGTTGCTAGAGCCTCTTTTTCAATATCTTCAGCAATAATGACTAGTGGCTTACCAGTTTTAGCTATTTGTTCCAAAACAGGGACTAAATCTTGAACTAGGGCAATTTTTTTATCAGTCAAAAGGATAAATGGTTCATCTAGTACAGCTTCCATTCTCTCTGTGTCTGTTGCGAAATAAGGTGAAATATAGCCTTTATCAAAACGCATCCCCTCAGTAACTTCTAATTCAGTAGTCATTGATTTACCTTCTTCTAAAGAAATAACACCTTCTTTGCCAACTTTATCCATAGCATTGGCTATCATTTGACCAACTTCTTCATCGTTTCCAGCAGCGATTGTTCCACATTGAGCAATCGCATTACTGTCACTGATAGGCTTGGAATTCTCCTGAATTTTACCAACTAGAAATTCTGTGGCTTTATCAATTCCTTTTTTTAAGGTAATTGCATTAGCTCCTGCAGCAACGTTTCTCAACCCAGCTTTAACCATTGCATGCGCCAAAACGGTAGCTGTTGTAGTGCCATCTCCAGCTGCATCATTAGTTTTTGAAGCAGCTTGTCTGATTAAAGCAACCCCTGTATTTTCGATGTGGTCCTCTAATTCGATCTCCTTTGCAATTGTGACGCCATCATTAATAATTTGTGGAGCACCAAATTTTTTCTCTAAGACAACATTCCTTCCTTTCGGTCCAAGCGTTACAGCAACGGACTCAGCAAGGATATCAATTCCTCTCTCGAGCGCTCTACGAGCTTGCTCATTGTAAATAATTCTTTTAGCCATGTTTAGGCAGCAATTTAGTAATAAGTTTTAATAATTTTTGAAACAAATATTTTAACCGACAACAGCTAAAATATCTTTTTCTGAGAGTAAGACATATTCATCTCCTCCCAATTTAATGTCTGTACCGGCATATTTGCTGTACAAGACTTTATCGCCAATACTCACTTCTGGAGTTTGTCGAGAACCATCGTCATTAAGTTTCCCAGGTCCCACCTGAGCAACTTCTCCAACCTGTGGTTTTTCTTTGGCTGAATCAGGCAAAAGGATGCCCCCAGCAGTTTTTTCCTCAGATGCGGAAACTTTAATAAATATTCTATCTCCCAGTGGTTTTACTGTAGAGACTGTAAGTGAAACAGCTGCCATAGATTAATGGAGGATCATGATTGGGACGCATTGCGTCATAAAAAATGGAAAGAGAAGCTCTCTATCCGTATCATCAACAACATAATCTGTGAAGCAGCAATTAAACCATACTTAAACTGTGCGGGTGGCCGAACCCATTTAACGAATCTACCCATTAAGTGGTAGTATTTTCGGATTATGAGCTGTTAAAAATCAGCTATTTATCACCAATTAATAAAAATGGTAGCAACTCCATCAACTTCTTCACAAACAAAAGGCGTAGTCCGTCAGGTAATAGGCCCAGTTCTAGATGTAGAATTTCCAGCAGGAAAATTGCCTAAAATATTGAATGCTTTAAGAATCGAAGCGAAAAATCCTGCTGGACAAGAAATAGCGCTAACTGCAGAGGTTCAACAACTTCTTGGTGATCATAGAGTAAGAGCAGTGGCAATGAGCGGAACAGACGGCCTTGTAAGGGGCATGGAGGCTATTGATACAGGTGCACCAATATCTGTACCTGTAGGTGAAGCAACTTTAGGAAGAATATTTAATGTTTTAGGTGAACCAGTAGACGAACAAGGTCCGGTTAAAACTAACGACACTGCGCCAATTCATAGAGCCGCTCCAAAATTAACTGACCTAGAAACTAAGCCAAAAGTTTTTGAAACAGGAATTAAAGTTATCGACCTTTTAGCCCCTTATAGACAAGGAGGGAAAGTCGGCTTATTTGGAGGTGCTGGTGTTGGAAAAACAGTTCTTATTCAAGAACTAATTAATAACATTGCGAAGGAACATGGTGGTGTTTCGGTTTTTGGTGGTGTAGGTGAAAGAACTAGAGAAGGAAATGATTTATATGAAGAATTTAAAGAATCAGGCGTCATAAATGCTGATGATTTAACTCAATCAAAAGTTGCCTTGTGCTTCGGACAGATGAATGAGCCTCCTGGTGCAAGAATGAGAGTAGGTTTGTCTGCGCTTACAATGGCGGAACATTTTAGAGATGTTAATAAACAAGATGTTCTTCTTTTTGTTGATAACATATTTAGATTTGTTCAAGCTGGATCTGAAGTATCAGCTTTGCTTGGAAGAATGCCTTCAGCGGTTGGATACCAACCAACTCTTGGAACTGATGTTGGTGAATTGCAAGAAAGAATCACATCCACATTAGAAGGATCAATAACATCTATTCAGGCTGTTTATGTACCTGCTGATGACCTCACTGACCCTGCCCCAGCAACAACATTTGCCCATCTAGATGCTACCACTGTTCTTGCAAGAGCTCTTGCAGCTAAGGGAATTTATCCAGCAGTTGACCCATTAGACTCAACAAGTACTATGCTTCAACCATCAGTTGTTGGTGATGAACATTACAAAACAGCTAGAGCTGTGCAATCAACTTTGCAAAGATACAAAGAACTTCAAGATATCATTGCAATTCTAGGGTTAGATGAGCTTTCTGAAGAAGATAGATTAACAGTTGACAGGGCTAGAAAAATTGAAAAATTCCTCTCGCAACCTTTCTTCGTAGCAGAAATATTTACAGGAATGTCTGGCAAATATGTAAAATTAGAAGACACCATAGCTGGCTTCAATATGATTTTGTCAGGTGAATTGGATGACTTACCAGAACAGGCATTTTACTTAGTTGGTAATATTGATGAAGTTAAAGCAAAGGCTGAAAAAATAAAATCAGGAAAATAAATATATAAGTTCATCAAAAGTAAACCCTGCATAATTTTAAAAAATGGCAATTTCTCTTAAAGTTTTAGCTCCTAATAAAAATGTTTATCAAGGCGAAGCCGAGGAAGTTATCCTTCCGAGCACTACTGGCCAACTAGGTGTGTTACCTGGACATATTTCTTTGGTTACAGCTATTGATATTGGTGTTTTAAGGCTAAGGATGAATTCTCAGTGGAAATCTATAGCTTTAATGGGAGGATTTGCTGAGATTGAATCAGATGAAGTTATAGTTTTAGTTAACAATGCTGAAATTGGATCTGAAATTGATGTTCCAAATGCTGAGCAAGATCTTAAAGATGCAAAATTAGTAATTAGTAAATTCTCTGAAAATGAAAAAAATCCAGAGAGAATAAAAGCTTTGAAAGAGATTTCTAAAGCTGAGGCTAGGATACAAGCTGCAAAGAATTAATTCTAAGCAGTTCCACAAAAAGTTACTTCGGGAAACTTTAATTTAGCTTCTTCTAATTTTTTTGTTTTACCCTCCTCTTGCCAATAGTTTATTACTTCAGTAGCTTTGTTCAATATTTCAACCCTTTCATTATCTGTAATCCAAGCTTTATTCTCAAGTTCACTTTTTAATTTTTCCCAAGCATCATCTCTCGGCCAAAAATAATAAGCAGTTAGAGGGCTTGGACCTCCCCCTACAATTTGATCAACAGCTAAAGCAACATTATCAGGTAACCACAATACCTTAATGATGAACCTTCCTTCATCAGGTTTGGGAGTATAGCCAGTAGGAACTCCATCCTCATCAATTGTAGCGGCGGCTAATACAGCTGTTGCACCCATCATTCCTGAATTAGGAGTAGGACTTTTAGATTTAGGATAATCATTAGTTTTTTCTTTTTTTTCAATTGAATTTTGATTTAACTTATCTGATGAGGTCATTCAATTATTTATGTTTAATAAATAATTTATCAGTTGATGGTCACATTTTGATTGATTTGTTCAAAATTTCATGAATTTTGTGATTGATACTTGTAAACAAAATTTTTATTTATCATGAGATACCTTATAAAAATCATAAATTGTAGCTTCTAATGAGTCCCATAGATCTTTAGGAATATCGTTTTCTTCCGCAAACATTCCAAGCTGACTAGCTAAGCATCTTGCTTGAGATAGTTTTGAATCATATGAATCTGGCATACTAATTTTGAATTTTAAACTTTATAAAAATAAATCTATTGATTAAATAAGTCAAATTTAAAATTCTAAATCTGAAATTTCTTTTAGTGCAGCAGAACTTAAAACTTCTGGGTTTGTATCATTAACCAGAACATCATCTTCTATTCTTATCCCAATACCTTTCCATTTCTCATCAATGAGAGGTTGCCCCTCGGGGACTGGGATCCTATCACTTATGTAGATCCCAGGTTCTACAGTAAGAATCATTCCATTCTTTAATGGCACTTCATAGTCTCCCATTCTGTATGCTCCAACATCATGAACATCTAAGCCTAGCCAATGCCCAGTTCTATGCATATAAAGATGTCTATAAGATTGATTCTCTATTATTTCCTCAGTACTTCCAGCCAATAAACCAATTTCCTTCAATCCTTCTATTAGAATTTTTAAAGCAGCACTATGAACATTACTAGAATTCGATCCGGTTACGGCACTTTTTATTGCATTTTTCTGCGCACTTAATACAATTTCGTAGATAATTCTTTGTTCTTTAGAAAATTTTCCACCTATAGGAATAGTTCTTGTTATGTCTCCATTGTAATAATCAATTAGTGAGCAACCAGCATCTACCAATAATAAATCTTTCTTATTCAAGGGTGAGTTATTTGAAGTGTAATGCAAAATACATGCATTATCTCCTGAAGCAATAATAGAGTTATAAGCAGGTCCCCTAGCACCTTTTTCTAAAAAGAATCCTTCTATAAGACCCTGAATTTGTCTTTCATTTTTCTTAGATGAGATAGAATTTCTCACTAGTTCATGGGCTTCTGCTGAAATTTGTGTAGCTTCTCTCATTCTCTTAATTTCAAATTCACTTTTAATTAATCTCATCTCATTTAAATATATTTCAGGAGATTTTATAGAATTTGCACCAATCCCTAACCTCGAGCGTTTTTCAAGTTGTTGTGAAAATATCTCTAGAACTATTTTCTCAATTAATGGATGCTTACCAATTGAAAAAACAAGTTCATCAGAACCGTTTATGTAATCTGGAAGTAAATCTCTTAATTCGGTTATTGAGTGAGCCTTATCAGCCTTAAACTCTTTTTCAGCACCGTCTAATCCCCATCTAAAGCCATGCCAGACTTCACTCATAACATCTTTAGGAGCAACAAACATAATAAATCTCTCTCCTTTTGGCTTGTGAGATAAGAAAAGAGCAATTGCATCCGGCTCATCAAAGCCAGTTAAATACCAAAAATTACTATCTTGCCTAAAAGGATATTCACAATCGGCATGATGCTTTACAAGATTAGACCCGGGAATAATAGCAGCTCTTCCACCTAATTTGTTTAAGAAAATTTCTCTTCTATCTTTAAAAACTTTATTGTCAGGTTTAAACATAAATTGTGTATTGGCGTGATTAAAAAAAAAATGGAAGAATGAATTAATACAGATTTTATATCGAATCTATTTTAATGGAACCAAGTGTTTACGGATTAATTTTACTTATCATTATTATCTTAATTGGGTCAGCATGTTGTTCGGGAGTAGAAGCGGCTTTTTTAGCTGTAAATTCATTAAGAATTCTTGAAATAGCGTCAAAACAAAAGCCAAAAAGTTCTGCGAATCAACTCCTTAAACTTAGAAAGCATCTTGGAAGAACGTTAACTGTAATTACCATTACTAACAATGGATTTAACATAATTGGAAGTCTCATTTTAGGTGTGTATGGAGCATTGGTAATTAATAGTAGTTATGGTTTAACCCTTTTTTCAATTGCTTTCTACATAATTGTTGTTTTAGTCGGAGAAGTACTACCAAAAGCTCTTGGCACGAGATTTTCAGTTCAAATTGCATTATTGTCAGTTCCCATATTGAGAATATTAAATGCTGTAATGAGACCATTTTTAATATTGATAGAACAAATATTTCCAGTTATTACTGCAGAAAATGAAATTTCAACTGATGAAGAAGAAATTAGACAAATGGCAAAAATTGGAAGCCAGAAAGGTTTGATAGAGGCTGATGAAGCAGCAATGATATATAAAGTTTTTCAATTAAACGATTTAAAAGCTAGAGATTTAATGATTCCTAGGGTATCAGTCCCATGTCTTGATGGATCTTCGAATCTTGAAGAAATTTCGAAACTAATACTATCTGACAATTCTCCATGGTGGGTAATTTTGGGAGATAAAGTTGACAAAATACATGGGGTGGTAGAGCGTGAGAGAATGTTAGTAGAATTAATTAATGGAGAAAATAAAAAATTATTATCAGAAATTTGCGAACCTGTTGACTACATTCCCGAAATGATTAAGGCAGATCAATTATTAACAAGATTTGACAAGAACCATAAAGGAGTGAAAGTAGTAGTAGATGAATTTGGGGGATTCGTGGGAATTATTGGTGCAGAAGCTGTTTTATCTGTGTTAGCTGGCTGGTGGAGAAAATAAATTATGAAAGAAGTGAAAATTAATAAAAATTATTTACTTTTGAAAAATTGGTGGGAGACTATTGATCTTACCAACTATGAAAAAAGTATTTTTAATAGAGAAATAATTTCTTTTAATCAACAACTTTTTAGGCTAAAAGAAAAAAAAATAAGAATTGGCGCATATGGCAAATCTGGCGTGGGAAAATCCACTGTTTTAAATTCTTTATTAAAAGAAGATATATTCAAAACAGATATTATCAATGGGACCACAAGAGAAATACAAGCTGAAGAATGGAATATTATGGATCACTTACTCAACAGTGTAGAGTTACTAGATTCACCAGGCTTTGATTTCTGTGATAATAAATTCCCAGATAAAGTTTACTCGTGTATAAATCACTCAGATATTATTTTATTTATAGTCTCAGGAGATTTAAATAGAAATGAATTAAGCGAAATCAGTTCCTTGATTAAAGATGGGAAAAAAATTATTGTAACTTTAAATAAAATCGATCTTTTCAATAAAATTGAATTAAAAGAGATAATAGAAAGTATAAAGTTTAAGCTTCCAAAAGATTTAAATATTCCCATAATTATTAATTATGAAAACAATCTTAAAAACTATATGACAAACATAATAAATCAACATGGTGAGATATTTTTAACACTCAATTCTCTCCAATCAGCTGACAAATTGTTTCTGAAGATAAAAGAGCAAAGATTGAAAAGAAGGCAGAAATTAGCGCAGTCAACTATTGGTAAATTTTCGACCATAAAGGCATCAACAGTTGCTCTTAATCCTTTTCTTCTGTTCGATATTGCTGGTAGTTTTGCGCTAGATACTGCATTGATTAGCGAATTAAGTAAGATTTACGGCTTAAATTTAAAGGGTGAATCCACCAGAACAATCTTTAAAAAGATATCCATTAATAATTTATTTTTGGGCGTCACTCAAGTCGGAATAAATACATCTTTCAACCTTGTTAGGAAAGTAATTTTATTAACAGCACCTTTCACTAACGGGCTATCATTATTACCCTATGGGCCCATAGCAATTATTCAGGCAGCAATAGCAGTTTATTCTACAAAAATCCTTGGAAAATTAGCAGCCAAAGAGATATTTAAAAAAAGCAAAGCTTCGTTTATAGAACCTTACATAATGCTTCAAAATATTAATTTTAATGAACCAGAGATTTTTAAACACATAAATATATATTTAACAAAAAGAAATTTAAATAAAAATTTTGTTAGTTTTCTACCTTAATAAAAACTTAAAATGGGAAAAAACATTGCATTATTTGGTACTAGTGCAGATCCACCTACCATGGGACATAAAAAAATACTTGAAGAATTATCAAAAATTTATGCTTTTACGATTAGCTATGTGAGCAATAACCCCAAAAAAAAGCACATAGAGGATATATCAATACGTAGCCATTTATTAAAAACTCTTATTAAAGATTTAGATAATCCTAAAATTTTATTTAATCAAAGTGTTAGTAGCCAGTGGGCAGTAGAGTCAATCAAAAAATGTAAAGAAATTTATGAATTTAATAATTTAGATTTTGTTATTGGGAGTGATTTAATTAAAGATATTTTCTACTGGAAAAATTTTGAGAAGATTATTTTAGAGGTAAGTTTCTTTATAATTTTAAGAGAGGGATATCCTATTGAATCAAGTACTCTTAAAATGTTAAAAACTTATAAAGTGAAATTTAAGATTTCGACCATTAAAATCCCAGAAACTTCAAGTTCTAATTTTAGATTAAATCTTAATTGTTCTAATTTACCAACGTCATTAATAGATATAGTTAAGAAGAATAATTTATATGAATCTACAAATTAGTTGAATGAAGTTTTTACTTGCTCAAATAAATCCAGTTGTTGGAGATTTAGAGGGCAATGCAAAAAAAATACTATATATTGCTTCGAAAGCTTGCTCAATTTCTGCTGATTTTGTTCTTACTCCAGAATTGTCATTATGGGGATATCCTGCAAATGACTTACTATTAAAAAATAATTTAATCAAAAATCAATACCAAATAATTGATCAATTAGCATTAGATATACATAAAAAATATGGAAATTTAAGTGTCGCAGTAGGGATAGCTGAGAAAATAGATGATTCTTTTTTCCCAAACCTTTATAATTCTATTGCGTTGCTAGAGGGCGGCGAATGGAAAATAATTGCTCGTAAAATTATACTTCCCACTTACGAAGTATTTGATGAGAAAAGATACTTTAGATCCGAAGAAAAAGTTTCCGTCTTAGAAAAAAAAATTAGGAATAAAACTTGGCGACTTGGCTTTACTATATGTGAGGATTTGTGGGTCAACAAAGATATAGAGGGCAGAGGAATTCATAAAAAAAATCCTATTATTGATTTAAAGAAAAAAAAAGTTGATATTTTAATAAATTTATCAGCCTCCCCATATACTTTCAAAAAGTTAGAGCTAAGATCCAAAGTTTGCAGTTTTGCTGCTCAATATCTTCAAGTACCTCTGATTTATGTAAACCAGATTGGAGCAAATGATAATTTAATTTTTGATGGAAGTAGTTTTATCCTTGATAAGTATGGATCTAAAATTAAACAACTTAAATCTTTTTCAGAAGAGCTCTCCAGTTGGGAAATTGATCAAACAAAACCTGAAAAAAATAAATTTGAAAACTCTGAGATGTCATCAATTTTTGATGCATTAGTCCTTGGTGTTAAAGATTATGCAAAAAAATGTGGATTTAAAACAGCTTTAATTGGATTAAGCGGTGGCATTGATTCAGCACTTGTTTCGTCAATTGCAACTGCTGCTCTTGGAAGTGATAATATTTACTGCGTCTCAATGCCGTCTAAATGGAGCTCATCTCATTCAAAGAGTGATGCAAAAGATTTAGCAAGAAGGTTAAATATAAATTTCAACAGCATCCCAATTGAAAACTTGATGACCTCTTTTGAAGAGTCTTTTATAAAAACCCTAGATTTCGAAATGGCTGAAATAACAAATCAAAATATTCAGTCAAGGATAAGAGGAACGCTTCTTATGGCTTTAGCAAATCAAGAAAAGCATTTATTACTTTCAACAGGAAATAAATCAGAGCTAGCAGTAGGATATTGCACACTTTATGGTGATATGAATGGAGGATTATCGGTAATTGGGGATTTATATAAAACTAATGTTTTTAAATTATGCAATTGGCTTGATAGTGAAGATTCAATTAATCATAGAAAATCATATATGTTAGATATTAATGTAGAGATAATTGGAGAAAATATACGCAAAAAAGCTCCAAGTGCCGAATTAGGTCCTGATCAATTAGATACTGATTCTCTCCCACCTTATTCCATTTTAGATGATATTCTTAAAGGAATTATTGAAGAGAAAAAGGATTTACTACAACTAGAAAAAGATGGTTATAAAAAAGATTTAATTTTAAAAATTATCTCACTCATAAAAAAAGCTGAATTTAAAAGAAAGCAGGCTCCTCCAATCCTAAAACTAAGCAGTCAATCATTAGGGAGTGACTGGAGAGTCCCTATAGCAATAACTTATTAATCGCTATAAAAACACTGTTGAATTTTTTTTAAAGGCCGTTTAACTGAATCAAGGTTTATCCCTTTTTTGATCGCAAGAATTATGCCTGCAGCTTCTAAATAATTATCCACTTCAAAAAGATTGGGATAATCATAAAACTCATTTGTCACTTTTAATATATTTTGATTTTTTACAGAGATAATATTTAAACCTTTTTCAATCCCTGCTAGTACTGCTTCTCCACCTAATGCTCCATTAGGAACAACAATAGATTCAATCTGATCAGGGTGTAGTGATATTGATTCATTTTTAGCGGGCAATTCAACAATGTCAGGTGCATTGCTTAACCCAATCAGTACTGAGGGTAAAAAGGTGAATCCTATTTCTTCTGCAGCTGCACGAGGATCTAAATTTTCATTCAACTCAATTGGATTTAAAGCAGGCGCGTGAGCACAGGGAACTTTTAAAAATTTGCTTATTAAATGACTTATAACTGCTTCGACTCCAGAAATAGGATCTACCCCGTTCCCCTCTCGATAGATATTTGTCTCTAAAGTATTTGAATCATCTGGAAATTTTGCCACAATTGCTATTGCAGTAACTCCTTTTTCTATTAAAAATTTCCCCGCATCAATTAGAGCATCAGGATTTTCAATTGTGCCACCACTGATTTTTGAAGAATCAGAATCAATAACTATGTTTAATGGCTTTTTTGTTATCACATAAGAATGAACATTAATCCCTAAAGTAGAAACACATGCATCAGCAACTTGTAAATGTCTTACTAATATTTCTTTTTCAATGGCTGAATCAAAAATTATCCCAATTTTCTGTTGCTTTACCCTTTTTAAAGCGATTTCTCCTTTAGCAAGTCGGTCTAAACTATAACCCTCAACATAAAAAATATTTTTATCTTTTTCAGAAAGAGTACCGCCATTCATAACATTTGGATGAGTAATTAAACATCCACTTGCAGATGCTAATAATTTAGCGGTAGGAAGTGCATCCCCAGCAAAACCTCCTACTTCACAACCAATACCAGTTGGAACAATGAATATTGTTGGTGAATTTTCCATTATTAAAAATATTTCAATTTATATTTTTTAATTAGCTATGACAGCTTTAATTTTAAGTTTTTTTGTTCCAAAAGAGTCTACAGAATTTTGAATATCAACAATTGACCATCGAATTACATCACCTTTTTTTTCTAAATTTGTAATAATGAAATCCCTTAAATTTTTACATTTTATTGAAACTGGCCAATCTAAATAATAATCAACTGAACTTAATTTCATTTTTGATATTTACCAAATTGATCATTATATAAATCATCTTCGACTTCTTTACCAATAACAATATTCAAATCTGACTTTGGGTATGCTACACACAAAAGTGCAAAGCCCTTTTCCCGTAAATCATCATTTAATCCCATAGCATCTTCCTGATCTACGGATCCTTCCAATATCATGGATGCACAATCTGTACAAACTCCTGAACAACAACTACTTGGCAAATCTATTCCATTCATTTTTGCTGCTGAAATAATATCTTGATCCTCAGAACATAAAAAACTAAAAGTCTTTTGCTCAAATTGAACTTTGATATTATATTCAGGCATATCCTAAATCTTATTGCTAAACTGCTGAACCTCCTACAACTTCTAATATTTCTTGTGTAATAGCTGCTTGTCTGGCTTTGTTATAGGTTAGATTCAAAGTACTTGCTAATTCTTTAGCATTATCACTTGCATTATTCATAGCAGTCATCCTGCAAGCGAGTTCTGAAGCTGCCGACTCTTGAAGAGCTCTTAGTACCTGATTCTGTAAATATAATGGTAATAAAGAATCTAATAGTTGATCAGGACTTTGTTCAAAAACAATATCTGATGGCAACTTCTCTGAATCACTTTTTTCAATATTTGATTTTTCAACAAGTAACTTACTATCTTTTGTAGTCAACCTAAAAATTTCATCATTTTCCTCAGCGATTCCTTGAGGGTCAAGTGGCAATAGTGTTTGCACGACAGGGGCACAGCTAACTAAAGTGATGAATTTCGTGTAAATAATTTCCACCCTATCAGAATTTTCTGAAAGAAATTCGGCTAAAATCTCATTTGTTACACCTTCAGAATCCTTTACTGTGGGTACCTGTTCTAGTTCTTTGAAAGTACTTTTAATTACATATCTATCCTTTCTATTTTGAAAATATCCAATAGCTTTCTTCCCCACCAAAATTAAATTTGGCTGATACCCTTGTTTGACTAATTCTGCGTATCTTATTTCTACCTTTTTTATAATATTTGTATTGTAACCACCGCATAAACCTCTATCCGCAGTTATACAAACCAAGGAGATACTCTTTACTTCTCTCTTGGATAATAGAGGAGAGTCGACAGCCTCAAATTGTACTCTAGATTGAATATTTTCTAAGACTCGTGCAAGTTTATCTGCAAAAGGTCTACTCTTAAGAACTTGATCTTGAGCTCTCCTAACTTTTGCAGCTGCAACAAGTCTCATGGCCTCCGTTATTTTTCTTGTATTTTTAACGGAAACGATTCGATCTCTAATCTCTTTAAGATTTGCCATAGTATCTCCTAAATAAATTTAAACTGTGGCAAGCATTGATGATTTAACTTCATTTATCACCTCTTTTAGCGTTGCTTCTAATCCATCATTTAATTTCTTTTCTTTAAGAATCTCTTCTATAAATTCCGCTTTATTTAACTTTAGGTATTCCCTAAGTTCAGTTGCAAATTTAGTAACATCTTCAACAGGAACCTCATCAATAAGACCTTTAACTCCTGCATAAACAACTGCAACTTGTTCTGCAAGATTCAGCGGAGAGAATTGAGGTTGCTTTAATAACTCTCTTAGTCTTTTGCCTCGTTCAAGTTGTTGCTGAGTTGCTTCATCAAGATCAGATGCAAATTGAGAAAAAGCTGCTAGTTCATCAAACTGTGCGAGTTCTAATTTTAAAGTTCCTGCAATTTTTTTAATTGCTTTTGTCTGAGCGGCTCCTCCAACACGGCTAACAGAAATACCCACATTAATAGCTGGTCTTAATCCTGAGTTAAATAAATCTGCGCTCAAGAATATTTGTCCATCTGTAATTGAAATAACATTAGTTGGGATGTAAGCAGAAACGTCCCCTGCCTGAGTTTCAATAATTGGAAGAGCTGTCATAGAGCCCCCTCCCATAGCATCAGAAAGTTTTGCTGCTCTTTCTAATAATCTACTGTGTAAGTAGAAAACATCTCCTGGATAAGCCTCTCTTCCTGGTGGTCTTTTTAAAAGAAGAGACATTTGTCTATAAGCCTGAGCTTGTTTCGTTAAATCATCATAAATAACAAGTGTTGCTTTACCCTGATACATAAAATGTTCAGCAATTGCTGCACCGGTATAAGGAGCTAAGTACTGCAAAGCAGCTGGTTCTGAAGCTCCTGCACTTACTACGACTGTATAATCTAGGGCTCCTCTCTCTCTTAAAACCTCTACGATGTTTGCTACTGATGCTGACTTCTGACCAATAGCTACGTAAACACAAACTACGTCTTGACCTTTTTGATTAATTATCGTATCAATAGCAATTGCAGATTTTCCAGTTTGTCTATCACCAATAATTAATTCTCGTTGACCTCTTCCAACAGGAATCATTGCATCAATAGATGTGATACCTGTTTGCATTGGTTCATGCACTGATCTTCTCTTGATGATTCCAGGAGCCATTTCTTCAATCAATCTAGTATCACTTGTTGGAATTTCCCCTTTCCCATCTATTGGTTGTCCGAGAGGGTTAACAACTCTCCCCTGCATTGCTTCACCAACTGGAACAGATGCAATTTTACCCGTAGACTTAACGTTACTCCCTTCTTGGACACCAAGTGCCTCTCCCATTAAAACGGCCCCAACATTATCATCTTCAAGATTTAAAGCTATACCTTCGGTACCATCTTCAAATTCCAACAACTCACCTGCCATGACCTGATCTAAGCCATATATTCTTGCAATGCCATCACCGATTTGCAGAACAGTTCCTACATTGCTAACACTTACAGATTGGTCATAATCAGTTATTTGTTGTTTTAAGATTGAACTGATTTCATCAGGGCGTATAGATACCATGGATTTAAGAATTTAAGGTTGATTTAAAAGTTACTTGGAAAGGGATAAGCCAAGTTTTCTTATTTGTGAAGCAAGAGAAGCATCAATTACTTTTGATCCTACACTGGCGACGAAACCACCAATAAGAGATGGGTCGATTTTAGTTACAAGTTCTAATTTTTCTGTTCCAGCAATATTGATGATCTTTTTAGTAATTAAACCTTTCTGTTCATCAGTAAGCTCGACTGCAGAAGTAACAGTTGCCAAAGCAATATTACTATTTTCTCGGTAAATCTCTAAAAACCTATCAAGAATTGAAATAAGAATTCCAATTCTTTGCCTATCGGCCAATAATTTTAAGAAATTCAATAAAGAAGAATTAACCTTTTTTGAAAAAATTTCATTAATGATTTTCTTCTTAGCATCTGTTTCTAAAATGGGAGAGGATAATGCCTTCTCCAGTTCAGGGGAATCATTTATTAATTCCAAGAGTTGTTTAACTTCAGAAACCATTTCCTCAGTTTGCGAATTTTCATTCACAACTTGAAGTAATGCCTCTGCGTATGGTGTAGTAACTGAATTTAAAAGTGGCATTAGTTTACCTCAATATTGTTAATTGATTGAGTTACCAAATTTTCTTGGGTTGTTTTATCAAGTCGATTTGGAAGGGAATCTAAAGCTTTATTAATAGCCAGTTCTACAGCTTCTTTTCGAAGTTGAGAAATTGCTCTGGATGCTTCAGAGCTCTCATCAGAGATTGCACTTTGTTTAATTCGTGCCATCTCCTCTATCGCTTTTTTCTCACTTTCCATTCTGATTGATTCAGATCTTTTAAGGGAATCTGCTTTTATTTGAGAAGCTTTTTCTTCTGCTGAAGATAAATCTTTCTTCGCCTTTTCTAAAGCTTGAGTTGCATTTAGGAGTCTATCTTCAGCATCTTTTAATTCAAGAAGGATACCTTCTCTCCTTTTTTGAAGCATTTTACCTAGGAAACCAGGCAAAAATTTATAAAGACCGAAAACTACTACAGCCCAATTAAGGATATTGGTTTCGAATAAATTGAAGTTCAATCCAAAACCTTCTGTAGCTAAAAGAGTTAAATTCATTTTTCTAGAATCAATCTATTAACAATAAGTTCGCTTAGATCATCAGCCTGTTTAGAAAGTTGATCACGAGCAGCAGACGTCTGACTTTCAATTTCTAGTCTTGCTTTTTCTTTTGAAGCATTTGCTTCATTGTTGGCAAGTTCTAGTGCTTCTTTATAAAGCTTGTCAGACTCATTCTCAGCTTCGCTCACAATTCTTTGGGCTTCTGTACGAGCACTTTGAAGCTGAGTTAATAAATCAGCTTCTAATTTTTTAACCTCAGAAAGTTTATTTTTGGCCTCAATAATATTATTACTAACAAACTTTTCTCTTTTTTCTACAACATTGCCAACAGGCTTAAAAAAGAGAGAATTTAATATGTAAGTAAGCGCAACTACTTGTATCGCCATTAGTGGCAAAGTGGCATTTATGTCAAACAATCCACCTTCTGTAGCACCAAAAAAATTAAAGGCCAACATATGATTCAGTTGAAGTTAAAAAATTAAATTTAAATATTGCTAATAAGGATTAGAAGCAATATTAACTTTTAGGAAAAAGGATTCGCAAAAAGTAGTACCAAAGCCACAACTAATCCGTAAATTGTTAATGACTCCATGAAAGCAAAAGATAAAAGAAGAGTTCCTCTGATTTTACCTTCAGCTTCTGGTTGACGGGCAATACCCTCAACAGCACCTTGAGCTGCGTTACCTTGTCCAAGACCTGGGCCAATAGCACCTAGTCCAACTGCTAAACCAGCAGCTACAACTGATGCAGCGGAAGTAATCGAATCCATAATTTTGAAATAAAGAGCTAAATACTTGTGATAATCTTTGTTGTCATTCACGCTTGGACATCCTTATAACTTAAGAATGGGTCTGATATATTCAGACCTACGCGATTAGATATTTTGCCAGATTACAGACTCTTTGTAAAAGCGTCTGAATATATTGGAAGACAGCTAATGATGTTCTTCAACAGCTTCTCCAATGTAATAGGCCGCCAAAGTTGCAAAAATCAATGCCTGAATTGCACTAGTAAACAATCCTAGGAACATAACAGGTATTGGGAGAATTAGCGGGACTAAAAAGACTAGAACACCAACAACAAGTTCATCAGCCAAAATATTTCCAAATAGCCTGAAAGAGAGTGATAAAGGTTTCGTAAAATCCTCTAGAATTTTGAAAGGAAGCATAATCGGAGTCGGGTGAACATAGTATTCGAAGTATCTCCAACCCTTATTGCTTAAACCTGCATAGAAATAAGAAAGTGAAACCAATAAAGCCAAGGCTATAGTTGTATTGATATCAGCAGTAGGTGCTCCTAATTCTCCACTTGGTAACTTAATCAATCTCCAAGGAATTAAAGCTCCTCCCCAATTACTAACAAAGACGAATAAAAATAAAGTACCTATAAATGGCATCCAATCTCTATAAACTTTTTCACCTATTTGAGTCCTAGCAAGATCTCTTATGTAATCCCAGAGAAACTCAAGCAAGTTTTGCAGGCCTTTAGGATCATTTTCCATCTTTTTAGTTCCTAAAGAAATAAAAACTAATAACGCTCCTAATAAAATCCAAGATGTTAAAAATACCTGCCCATGTAGTCTGATATTTCCAATTTGCCAATAAAGATGTTGACCAACTTCTAATGCAGCAAAATTTGTTAGCAAGGAATTAAAAAACATTTGTTTTGAATAAAAAAATTTACTTAAGAACGTGAAAAATAAAGAATGAGTGAAGGCTTATAAATGAAAAAACCTATCATTGCAGGAAAAATATCCAAAGATCCTAGCTTGCTCGCAAAAATAAAGAGGCAAACTGGAACTAATAGTTGCAATTTTGATACACCTGATGATTCTTTACCAAGTTTCCCTATACTTTTGGCAAGTAAACGTAGGTAAAAAATACCGGCTATTGCACCTATAAAAATACTGAAACCAAAAGTAAGTCCTAGAAAAATTCCAGTTATTGACGCTAATAAAATAGAAACAATAAAAGTAATTCCAAAAATTGTTAATTGCAATTTTGTGTATTCATCATTTTCAGAAAGCAAATTATCTATTTGATTGGCAATGCCAGATTTACTTTCTTTGATGATTGAATTATTCAGGGATCGAGGAAATTGAACATTCTCATTAGAGGGATGCTCAATTTTTTTTCTTTTTGAGTCCACTGATGTGAACATAGTTTAAAACCCTCTCTGAATGGTTTGAAATAAGTATATAAACTCACGGAATCTATCACGGAGAGGTACCTTTTAGCTAGTTTTTTTTTATAAAAAATTAATTCTTAAGATTTACGATGTATCTCTGGTCCTTTTTTTACTTTGTTCTTCAAAAATAAAACTTTTGAAAATTCGTCTTTTTTATTGCTTTAACACTTTAAAACGTTAATAATGACTTGGCAAAATCTCAATTAAACGTCTCAATAGTACATATACATCTAAAAAATTGGAGATAAGTCAAGAAAAAATAAAATACAAAAGAATTTCTAAAAGAAAAAAAACCTTTAATTCTAATTACAAAAAAAATCTAAGCAATTTAACAGAGTCTATATTTCCCTTACCTTGGACAATATGGCCTTATGAGGCAAAAATCCTCGTTGTTCTCATTGGGATTTGGTCAATATTAGGAATATGCATTCTTGCATCATCAAGTTGGTGGGTAGCTAGTAGGGAAATGGGAAATTGGGCTTACTTCTTAAAAAAACAAATTATTTGGACAATTCCAGGAATTAGTCTATTTTATTTTGTTCTGAATACAAACATTAGAAATCTTCTAAAGTTTTCAAGAATTATTTTTTCTATTTTATTTTTTCTAATATTACTAACCAATATTACTGGAATTACAGTTAACGGATCTTCAAGATGGCTAGTACTAGGAAATTTACGTCTACAGCCATCTGAATTAATTAAGCCTTTTCTAATTCTAGAAGCTTCTAATCTTTTCGCACATTGGAATCTAGTAAAGAATGATAAAAAATTAATTTCAATATTCTCTTTTGGATTATTAATTTTATTAATACTAAAGCAGCCTAATTTAAGTACTGCATCATTAACTGGAATTCTTTTTTGGGTAATGGGTTTATGTGGAGGCGTAAAACTAAGTTCTCTCTGCTCATTTGCCTCATTAGGATTTATTACTGGTTGTATTAGTATCCTCAATAACGAATATCAAAAACTTAGGATTACTTCATTTATTAATCCTTGGAAAGATCAACAGGAAAGTGGATTTCAATTGGTTCAAAGTTTATTAGCTATAGGTTCTGGTGGTTTATTCGGTCAAGGTTTTGGCTTGTCTACACAAAAATTACAGTACCTACCTTTTATGTACACAGATTTTATTTTTGCCATTTTTGCTGAAGAATTTGGTTTGTTAGGGTGCACTTTATTTCTAGGTTTTCTAGCAGTTTTCTCTTATATAACTGTAAGAATTGCTCTAAAGTGCAGGAACAACTACACAAAATTAGTTTCTATTGGATGTGGAGTATTGTTGATAGGTCAATCAATAATGCATATTGCTGTAGCAACAGGCTCTATGCCTACTACTGGCTTACCATTACCTTTCATTAGTTATGGTGGGAATTCATTAATCGCATCATTTTTTATTGCAGGGATGTTACTGAGATGTTCATTAGAATCTACAGGCTTCATAGGACTGATTAGTACACGAAAGACTCTTAATTAGTTAGAATTTACAAGATTTAAGTCAAGCTATCGAATCATTTAATTTAGTTATTTCAGAATTATCTCAAAAGGGTAATCTGCTTATGCAAAATGGCCTTAATAATCCTGGACCATTTACTATATTTTTGGTTTTCAGCGCAGGACTTTTAACTAGTCTTGGCCCATGCTCATTATCATTACTACCAATCACTATTGCTTATATAGGAGGAACAGAGAAAAATAAATTTAAACTTATTAGTTTTTCAGGAGGAGTCGTTTTTTCACTCGTTGCGCTTGGTGCTGCCAGTGGATTCTTAGGCAGGATATATGGGCAAATCCCATCTTTTTACACTTCGATCGTTGCCTTAATAGCAATAATAATGGGTTTAAATTTACTAGGTTTTATAAAGTTTCAGTTCCCTAATGGACCTGATTTAAAAATAATTGAAGATAAAATACCAACATTTATAGCACCTTTTGCTGTAGGGACTACTTTTGGACTAGCTTCTTCACCTTGCATTACTCCAGTTTTAGCAACTCTTCTAGCTTGGGTATCGCAAGCTAAAAATCCAACAATATCTATTATTTTTTTATTTTTCTTTGGGATAGGACAAGTTACCCCATTAATCGTTGCAGGAGCTACTGCAGAAAACTTAAAACAATTTTTAGCTCTTAGAAAATTTAGTCAAATAATTCCGACTTTAAGTGGGATATTTTTAGTTTCACTAGGGATATTAAATTTATTATCAAATTGGATTTGAATGATTATTTTTAAGAATCTAATATTAAAAATATCAAATTTAAGATTCGCCATATCACTTATAGTCTTCATAGCTATTACAAGCGGCATAGGGACTTTCATACCTCAAGGTAGTAGTAATAAATTTTATATTGATAATTTCGATAATGCTCCCATTTTTGGATTTTTAGATGGAGAAAAAGTCCTAAAACTTCAATTGGATCACATATATACAAGCTTTTGGTTTTTATTTGCATTAATTCTTCTTTGCATTTCCCTAGCAGCTTGTAGTTTCAGGAGGCAAATCCCATCATTAAAAGCTTCATTAAAATGGATTGAATACAACAGCGAAAAAAAATTTAGCAAACTGCAACTAACTACAAGTCATCCAATCAATCAAGATGGAGAACAAATATCAAAAGTAGATTTATTACTTAAAAAAAGAGGATGGAAAACATACAAATTTAAAAATCATATTTCTGCAAGAAGGGGTTTAATAGGAAAAATCGGTCCTTTAGTTGTACATATCGGATTAATAGTCTTACTCATAGGTTCAGCATATGGAAGTTTTACAAGTCAATCAAAAGAACAATATTTACTGCCTGGTGAAACTTTGGATCTTGTTAATGAGAGCACAAAATCAAAAGCCAATGTAAAATTAGTCGATTTTTCTATAGAACGAGAAAGTGACGGTGTTCCGAAACAGTTTATTTCAAAATTAAATTTTTCTTCTGAAGATCTAAATTTGAATGAAATAAAAACAACCAAAGTCAATCATCCAATCAGGTTTAAAGGATTAACTATTTATCAAGCAGATTGGGCAATATCAAATGTTGTTTTAGAAATAGATAATATCCTTTATCAATTACAATTAAAGGAGATTCCCGAAATCGGCAATCAAGTTTGGGGAGTTTTAGTTGAATTAGGATCGGAGACTAAAAAAAATTTCCTTTTAACAATAGATAATGAAAATGGTCCACTTAAAATTTCAAATATAGAAAATTTTTCCGGGAATAATCTCTATATCAATGACAATCCTTTAGTAGTTAATTCTTCAAAAGTATCTTTGAAAAAAATAATCCCCAGCAGTGGTTTAATAATTAAAAATGATCCGTCTATACCATTTATTTACTTTTCTTTTATTTTAATAATTTTTGGAACAATAATAAGTCTTATACCAACTAACCAATTATGGATTCTGGTAAATAAAGAATCAAAAAAATTATCTATTGGAGGCCTTAGTAATAAAAATCTAGTTGGTTTTAAAAAAGAATTTTTTAAATTATCAGAAGAAATAAAAAAATTTTAATTTTTTTTCTGCCCACTAAAAATATCTAACTGCATAGAAACATTCCCTCTTGGGTTAAATGCAGCGTTTAAATGTATCCAGTGAGGTGAACCTTCATTCACTAAATCATCCATAATTCTATTCACAACTTCCTCATGTGATATTTTTATATCTCTAAAATTATTAATATAGAGTTTTAAAGACTTCAACTCATAGACTCTCAAATTAGGTTGATAAATAATATTTAGCTTTGCAAAATCTGGATAACCAGAAAAGGGACATTTACATGTAAATTCAGGTAACTGAATAGAAATTTCATAAATTCTTTTCTTGTTTGGATTATCAAAACAAATTATTTTTGATTCTTCAATAATTCTTTCACCATATAGCGGTCTTTGAGTCGAATCTTCTAATTTAGCTGAACTCATTTTTAGTAGAACTTTTTATTAAACCTATATAAAAACTATATATAAAGATAAAAATTCGCAAAAGTATCAATAAATCTAAGTATTACAATTGACTAAGTCAAAGCTGTTAAATCTTATTTTTGTATCAATAGTAACATTCATAATGTCTGCCAAAAGGTTTATATGTGTTTAGTTCAATTAAAAATTAATGGACATTTGTTTGATAACAATTGATAACAACTTAAATAAATCCCTTCTACCAAAAACCGCGATTGGAATGTTATGGCTTCAAACACACTTTGAGAATGATCAGTGGGAAGCCTTGTCAAATAGTACAGTAATAATTTCTGAAGAAAATTCCCAACTATTAATTGAAGACGCCAAGAATGCAGGCCTTAATGTTGAATGTTTTTCTGATATTTCAATGTTGGATGTTTTCCCAAAAAACAATTAAAATAAGAATATTCAATCTTTAATCATGAAGAAAATTGAAGCAATCATACGTCCATTTAAGCTAGAGGATGTAAAAATTGCGTTAGTAAACTCCGGTATTGTTGGAATGACAGTTAGTGAAGTCAGAGGTTTTGGAAGGCAAAAAGGACAAGTTGAAAGATATAGAGGTTCCGAATTTACTGTTGAATTTCTTCAAAAACTTAAAGTAGAAGTTGTCGTAGAAGATGAAAAGGTTAATTCAGTCATAGATGCGATTGCTGAAGCAGCAAAAACTGGAGAGATAGGTGACGGAAAAATATTCATCACATCAATTGATTCTGTTGTGAGAATTAGAACAGGCGACAAAGACGAAGAAGCTCTTTAATTACAGAGTTTTTTTTACTAAATTTTGTATATACTCACTATTAATCCTTGTATTTGATTGACTTCCTAAGGTCATCCAAGCTAAATATTCATGATTTCCAGCAGGACCTACTAGAGGAGAAGCGATCAAATTCTTTATATTCCATTGGAAATTCTTAGCAGCATAAATAACAGACTCTATAGCCTCAGTATGGAATATAGGATTACGAACAACACCGCCTTTACTGACTTTATCTTTGCCCACCTCAAATTGGGGTTTAATTAAAAATATTCCCTCAATACAATCACCTTCTAATAAATTACCAATAGATTTAAAAACTAACTTTAATGAAATAAAAGACAAATCAGCAACCACAAAATTTGGCAATTCATTACTTCTAGATAAAAGATCATTAGGTTTTAAATTTCGAATATTAGTTCGTTCAAAAAGTATAACTTTTGGGTTATTTCTAATCTTCCATGCAGTCTGTCCATAACCAACATCTATCCCATACACTAACTTTGCTCCTTGTTGCAATAAGCAATCAGTAAATCCCCCAGTAGAGATTCCTGCATCAATACATATTTTATCTTTTACTTTAATTTCAAGTTTATTAAATGCCTCCATTAATTTTTCGCCACCTCTTGATACAAACATAGGTTCGGAATCAATAAAAAATTCAGATCCAATTAATACTTGTTGTCCAGGTTTATCCCATACTTTTCCATTGATATCTCTAACCTTGCCCGCAAGAATCAAACCTTGGGCTTTTTGACGAGTTTCACATAAGCCACTTTTTAGAAGATAAAGGTCTAATCTACTTTTTTTAATCATCAATTAATCAATAAAAAAAGATTGAATAATGAACCTTTGCAGGATTAAGATCCAAATTCTTTAATACCCTCCAATTTTAAATAAGAACTAAAAAATTACCTATTATTAACGATAGGAATAAATGCAAACATTTTATATTTAAGCTTTCTTAATTAGCGAGAAAAATGTTACATAAGAAAATAATAGCCAGACAAATATGTTCAATGGCAAGTACATCTTTAAGGTATAGAGCAATAATTCGATTTTGGTTATAAAGTTTAAATTGATAATTAATGAAAATTGTGATCGAGCGTTACACATTACCCGAAATGGGGAAAATCTGGACTGATAGCGCAAAATTCCAGAGTTGGCTTAAGGTTGAAATAGCTGCATGTGAAGCAAATTTTTCCCTGGGGAAAATTCCTGAGAATGCCATGAAAGAGATACGTTCAAATGCAAAGTTTGATGAATCTAGAATTATAGAAATTGAGAAAGAAGTTAAACATGATGTCATTGCATTTCTTACAAGCGTTAATGAATTTGTGGGAGATTCTGGAAGATACATACATGTTGGTATGACCAGTAGTGATGTTCTTGATACTGGCTTATCTCTTCAGTTAAAAGACTCTTGCGAATTGTTATTAGAAGAAATTGAGAAATTAGAAAATGAAGTCAGATCATTAGCAAGGAAGCATAAAAATACATTGATGATTGGCAGATCGCATGCAATTCATGGGGAGCCAATTTCCTTCGGTTTTAAACTTGCTGGATGGTTAGCGGAAATAATAAGGAACAAAAAAAGATTGTTAACACTCAAAGAATCTGTAGCAATTGGACAAATAAGTGGTGCGATGGGAACTTACGCTAATACGAATCCCAAAGTAGAACAAATAACTTGTGATTTACTAGGCTTAAAACCAGATACAGCAAGTACGCAGGTTATATCGAGAGACAGACATGCAGAATATGTGCAAACTATTGCACTAGTTGGCGCTTCTTTAGATAGATTCGCAACTGAAATAAGAAATTTACAAAGAACGGATGTTTTAGAGGTTGAGGAGGGCTTTACAAAAGGGCAAAAAGGAAGTTCTGCCATGCCTCATAAAAGAAATCCTATTCGAAGTGAAAGGATAAGCGGTTTAGCAAGAATTTTGAGGAGTTACGTCTTAACAGCACTGGAAAATGTTCCACTTTGGCACGAAAGAGATATAAGCCATAGTTCTAATGAACGTATCATGTTACCTGACGTTTCAATCTGCTTACATTTTATGCTCAGGGAAATGAAAGATATAGTAAGCAATTTGGAAGTTTATCCAAAAAATATGCTCAAAAATTTAAATATATATGGTGGTGTAATCTTTAGTCAGAAAGTTTTACTTTTGCTTGTAGAAAAGGGCTTGTCTAGAGAAAAAGCTTATAGCTTAGTACAAAAAAATGCGCATCAGGCCTGGAATACTCAGAATGGGAATTTCAAACAAAATATAGAGAGAGATAATGAATTAATGGATTTTATTGATCAAAGTGAATTAGAAGAATGTTTTAATCCTTCAATTCATCTCAATAATTTAAGTGTAATATGGGAAAAGTTAGGTATCTAGGATTACTGAAAACCTTATCTAAGTTAAACCAGAGTTTTCAGAGGAATAATGACAAAAAACTTTAGGATTGAAAAAGATAGTATGGGAACAATAGAGGTTCCCATTGAAGCTTTGTGGGGTGCTCAAACACAAAGATCGATAATAAATTTTTCTATTGGAGAAGAATTAATTCCAATTGAGTTAATTTATTCACTCACCCTCATAAAAAAAGCTGCTTCAATTGCGAATTTCAATCTAGGCTTAATAGATAAAAGGAAAAAAGATTTGATAGTAGAGGCATGTACGGAAATACTTGATGGGCTTCACGATTCACAGTTTCCCTTAAAGGTTTGGCAAACAGGTAGTGGTACGCAAACAAATATGAATGTAAATGAGGTAATTTCAAATATTGCAGCTTTAAAAACTAATTCAGAGCTTGGTAGTCATCAACCAATTCATCCGAATGATGATGTAAATAAATCTCAGTCAACTAATGACGCTTTTCCTGCTGCTATTCAAATATCTGTTGTTAATGAAATAATCAAAAATTTAGTTCCAATGATCAGAGAACTTACTAAGATCCTTGATAAAAAAAGTGAAGAATGGAAAGACCTTATAAAAATAGGAAGAACCCATTTTCAAGATGCAGTTCCCCTTACTTTTGGGCAAGAAATATCAGGATGGTCAGAGCAACTTAAAGATGCTGAGAATGCAATTATTATGAGTCTGAATGAATTGTATTTCCTACCTCTGGGAGGCACTGCAGTTGGTACAGGGATTAATTGTCCAAAAGGATTTTGTGAAGAGTCTATAAAAATAATTTCCGAGGATACTAATCTAATGTTCTATAAATCAAAAAATAATTTTTCTATCATGGCCTCGCATGATCGCCTTGCTCAAGTAATGAGTCAGATAAAAATATTAGCAGGTGCATTATTTAAAATTTCAAATGATATAAAAATTCTATCTTCCGGTCCAAGATCAGGAATATATGAACTTATTATTCCTCAAAATGAACCTGGAAGTTCTATCATGCCGGGTAAAGTGAATCCAACTCAATGCGAAGCTTTATCAATGGTTTGTACCCAGATAATGGGTCTTGAATATGCAGTTTCAATGGCAAATTCTAGCGGCACTTTACAGATGAATGAATATAAGCCTCTTATTGGATTTAATATTCTGACAAGTTTAAAATTACTTAAAAATGTAATAGAAAACTTCAGAATAAAATTAGTTGATGGGATGGAACCTAATCAAAAAAAAATGAAGTTAAATTTAGAAAATTCACTAATGTTGGTTACAGCCATAGTTCCAAAAGTTGGTTATGAAAAAGCAGCTGAAATTGCAAACCTTGCCTTTAAAGAATCATTAAATTTAAAAGAGGCAACACTTAAACTCGGTTATTTAAACGAAGATGAATTTGATGAAGCAATGAATATTAATTCAATGATTTGATTAAACAAATTCATGAATTATTGTCAATTCTCTTTGTTGCAGGATTAATATCTTCAGAAACTTTTATAAGATCATTAGATTCAGAAACGGGAAAACGATTAATAGCTTTTAATGCTAGCTTGGCTTTGCTCTTTAATTTATTACTAACACCAATACAGTATTGCACTTGAGAAAGAACATCAATTGATCTTCTAATAATCCTAACCACATCACCTTCGTCTAATGAAGTATTAAAAACCAAATCTTTCCATTTTTTTCCTCTTGCCCATTCAGAAATAATTCCAGTCAACTCTGTTTCTAAATAGATAGGAATTTCAATATGAAACTTATTTTGTTGAAAAGAGACTAATTTTCTCAAACCATCTAATTCATTAAAAACATCTATTACCTTTAAAGAAGGCTTGAAATTGCACCAAAGATTAGGCCTCCTTACATCAACACATATAGCTTGAATAATTGCAGCTAACTCAGGAGGATCTAAATCGTCTAAATAACCACTAACTAAAACAAGACCAATCCATAATTCATTTTCACTTCTTATTGCACCAACTGTTTGTCCAACTTCTGTCAATTCCAAATCATTTAAACAACCAAAATGATTCAAAATTTTAATCAAATCGGTAAAAGTTCTCCAGTTATGATTTTCTTTATCCTCAAGAAGTTTTTTTCTAATATTTATTTCTTGCTCAACATCAATAATTCTTTTTCTATATTTCTTTAATTTCTTGGAGTCTCCAAATCTATGTGCAGGATGATCAGTAACTGTTTTTTCTAAGTTATTAATTTGTTGCTGTTGTGCCAAAACTTCTGTTGTTAAATCATATTGTGGAGTTTGTAAATCAATTTTTTTAGAAACTTCTAAAATTCGATCCGCATAACACTGCGACATATCATCTCCCCTAAAGACCTCTCCAGAAAAATACATCTTTGGTGCTTCAAGTCCTAAGACATCAATTGGATCCGAATCATTAAAAATACTTACTATGTATGAGGGTTTTATAACAATAAATAAATTATCAATTGTCAAACACAATAAACTCTTAATTTTTTGGGATTCATATATTTTCTTACAAATTAATCCTGGAACAATTTTTCTTTTAATTTGAGGTGCTTTGATTGAAATTAAGCTTCCATCTTTAATATATGGGAGTGCATTAGTTATCTCTTCTGATAATTTCTCTGCTGCTTGTTTTTCTAAAATTTTCAAGAGTCTTCTCTCTTCTTTAAGACGATTCTTTAAATTTTCATATGCATCAAAATCTTTCCATGAAACGTTAGATGTAATTTTTTTTAATTCAACTAAATCTTTATCTAAATTTTCAAGAATTATATTCTCTCCTGAGGATTCACCTAAATATAAAAAACTACCAAAACTTCTTTTAATTAATTCTTTAGACTTCTCTAAAGTATAACTTTGCAAAAGATTAAGTACCATTCCATAACTTGGAGTGAATTGACTTTCTAGAGAATTTGGTTTACTAATAGCCAGTGCACTAGCTTCTTTGGCACCTTCGAATCTTGTTTGTAATGTAACAACATATCCTTGGTTATCTTTTCCTCTTCTTCCAGCTCTTCCTGACATTTGCAAAAATTCACTGCTAAATAATAATCTATGCCCATCATCTGTCCTTTTTGATAAAGAAGAAATAACAGTTGTTCTTGCGGGCATATTTATTCCTGCAGCAAGAGTTTCAGTTGCAAAAACAACTTTTATTAAACCTTGCTGAAATAATTCCTCAACCAATTCTTTCCATGCAGGCAATAATCCAGCATGATGAGATGCAATACCGCGTTTTAATGCCTCGCATTGAGATTTATCTTTAATTGCTTCCTGATTATTTTTAAGATAAAAATCTAATTTTTGAGATATCATACTTGCTTCAGAATAACTTACTAAAGTTAAATCTTTTATATTCTCAATAGCCTTGTCACATCCTCTTCTACTAAAAATAAAATAGATAGCTGGCAACATATTTCGTTCAGCTAGTTTCGAGATCACAAAGCCAATTGAGGGAGACTTTGGTTGCATTATCCTGCCCACTTTTCCTCTTATTTTCTGCCCTTTAGGAGCTCTCCAAATCTTACAGTTTGGATGAATTCCATTACCCTTATTATTTAAAAGTGGATGGAGGCCTTTAACACTACAAAAAATAAAATCAAGTGGGACTGGTCTCTTATCACTATTAATTAATACTGTTGGGCCATGAACTTTTTCTATCCAATTTTGTAATTGATCTGCATTGGCTATTGTTGCTGATAAAGCTATTATTTGAGTTCTGGTGGGGCAATGGATTATAGTTTCTTCCCAAACTGTGCCTCTTTGAGGGTCATTCATATAATGACATTCATCAAGAATCACAGATTCTAAATTTTCTAAGGGATCATCAAATTCATCAAATTCGCCATAAAGCATGTTCCTAAAAATCTCAGTCGTCATAACTAAGATTGGTGCTTCTCTATTTATACTTATATCTCCAGTTAAAAGACCAATTTTATTCTTACCATATTGATTAGCAAAATCTCTATACTTTTGGTTTGATAAGGCTTTTAAAGGTGTTGTATAAAAAACTCTGCTGTCATGAGATAACCCTCTATAAATAGCAAATTCACCTATCAATGTTTTACCCGAACCTGTTGGTGCCGTTAAAACAACAGAATTTCCGCTATTAATAGCTCGTATTGCTTCTAATTGGAAATCATCTAGCGGAAAGGGGAAATATTCCTCTAAATTAAGCAATAATTGTGATTGAAGAGAGGATGAGTTAACTTCTTAATATATTATCTATATAGATATTAATAAACAAAAAATGCCTTGCAAACTTTAATAGTAAATCTAAATCTTTTTAATTAATTTCACTATATTTTATTTTACCAAAATGAAAAAAGTAAAAATTCCTAAAAATAGAATCCGCAAATTAAAAACATTTTCTTTAGGCAAAAAATCATTCGAACTTTTAAGTTTAAATTCGCAAAATAAAAAACTTATAGACTTGTGCAGTAATGATTATTTTGGATTAAGTAGGGATAAGGATTTAATAAAAGCTGCTTACGAAATAAGCTTGTTAGAAGGTATTGGTTCAGGAAGCTCTAGGTTTATTACAGGTTCAAGACCAATACATAAATTATTAGAAACAGAACTTGCCAAGTGGCTTGATCAAGAGAAAGTATTACTTTTCCCAAGTGGATTTCAAGCCAATATAGCCGCTATCCAGGCTTTAGCAAACAGAAATAGTATCGTAATAGCAGATAAATTGATTCATAACTCTTTATTGGTTGGAGTCAAAGCTGCTCAAGCAAAACTGGTTCGATTTTCACACAATAATTTAAAAGATTTAGAAGACAAAATTATTAAATCTAACCCCACAAAAAATTCCATTTTAGTTGTTGTTGAATCTCTTTATAGCATGGAGGGATCAATTGCTCCGCTCAGAGAAATAACGGAAATTTGCAAAAAAAATAGTGTTCAATTATTAGTTGACGAAGCTCATGCAATTGGGATCTTGGGCCCTGAAGGTAAGGGTTTAAGTTTTAATTGCCGTTCAGATATAACTATGATCACTGGAACTTTTGGAAAAGCATTTGGAAGCGGTGGAGCTTTCATAGCTTCTAATTCAGAAATTGGTGAATATATTATCCAAACAAGTGGTGCATTTAGGTACACAACCGCTCTTGCGCCATCTTTAGCCGCTGGAGCGCTAGAAGGTTTAAAAAAAATTTTTAAAAATAAAGAATGGGGTAATGATCTGTTATCTTCTGCGAAGATATGGAAAGATGAAATGATTAAAAATTTTAGTTTTCCAGTTCAGGGAGATTCTCACATTTTATCAATTATTGTTGGCCCAGAAGAGAAGGCAATTTATCTACAAAAATATCTCGAAGAAAATGGGTTTTTAGCAATTGCGATAAGACCTCCAACTGTTCCAGTGGGGCAATCAAGAATCAGAATAACAATACGAAGAAACTTAGATTTTAATCTGCTAAAAAATTTCATTGCAGTATTAAAAGAGTTTAAATGAAACAAATTATTACTCAACATGGGTGGGGACTAAATAAATATTTCTGGGATGATTATAAAATTGATTTTTTAAATAATAATTGGAATTGGCAAGATAATGAAAGGGGCTATTTTTCAACAAATAATTATCAAGCAAAATGGATTAAAAGCAAATCTAAAAAGGAAATCAGAATGACTTTATGCCATTCATTTGGTTTTCATTTAATGCAAAAAAAAATTTTAAAAGAAGCAACTCATATTGTTCTTATAAATTCTTTTAATAATTTTCTTCCTTTAAGTGATAAGAGAAACTTTATTTTGAGGTCTCTAAAAAGAATGGAAACAAAAATCATAAAAGATGAACCTAAGGATATGTTGAAAGAGTTTATACATAGATCATTTATGCCAAATGATATGAATAATAGTTTTAAAAATATCTTTTATAAAAGTTTAGAAAATTTAAATAAAACTCTTCTTTTAAGTGATTTAAAACAACTTTACATAAATAGAGATTTTCCAATATTTTTAAGAAAAGATTGCAAAATTATCTTTATCAAATCAGAAAATGATTTGATTCTAGACAACGAATCAAATAATAACTTTTTAGATTCCTTAAATAAAAAACTTGATAGGAAGCCAATTTTAATTAAATTAGCTCAACAAGGTCATTGCTTGAATAATTTAAATTTTTACGAGATCTTACTTAATACACTTAATGATTGAAATGGATAGTAAAAAGTGGAATGAGAAAATAAAAAATAATTTCAATGATGCTGCATATCATTATTTAGAGCATTCTAATATTCAGAAATTTTTTGCAAAAAAGATTGTTCAATTTATCAAAGAATTAAATCCCCAAAAAAAAGGTGAATGGATAGATCTAGGATCAGGACCAGGACTATTAGCAGATGAAATAGAAAAAAAATTTCCTTCCCAAGAAGTATCCAGAATTGATTTCAGCAAAAAAATGCTTCTTGAGAATAAATTATCTAGAAAAAAAATCTTATGGGATTTGAATAATGATTTACCTCCTGAAATAAATAAATGTTCTCTATTAACATCTAACTTTTGCATACATTGGTTAAACAACCCAGAAAAGATAATAAAAAATTGGTTTAGCAAATTAACAACTGGAGGTTTTTTAATCATTTCATATCCAACAAAAGATTGTTTTCCTGAATGGAAAGATACCTGTAAAAAAATTGATATTGAATATAGCGGTCTTAATTTCCTTTGCTCTAAAGAATTATTAAAAGATTTCAAATCAACTGAAATACATAATTCAAAGCAGTTTAATTATCTTGAAAATTTTGAAGATGTATATAAGCTTTTTAGAAGCATTAAAAATGTAGGAGCACAATCAACAAATTATAAACGCAAAACAGTGAAGGAGTTAAAAGAAATTCAAAAGTTTTGGCCAAAGAATTACAATAATACAGTTAACCTTTCATGGCAAATTGAGATTCAAATCATAAAAAAATTATGAGTAATCACGATAATATTTTCAAATTTATAATTTGTGGAACAGATACTGATATTGGGAAAACTTTAATAAGCTCTTTTTTCGTTAAAGGATTAAATTCCTTTTATTGGAAGCCTATTCAAAGTGGTATTGAATCGCAAACTGATAGTCAAACTGTTGAAAAACTTGCACAAGTAAGTAAAGAGAAAATCATAAAAGAAGCTTATGTCTTTACAAAAGCTCTATCTCCTCATTGGGCTTCTGAAATAGATCAAAAAACTATTAACTTTGACAAGTTAAGATTGCCAAAAGTGCAAGGCTCACTAATTGTAGAAACTGCAGGTGGATTAATGGTTCCAATAACACGCAATTTTTTGCAAATAGATCAAATAAAACAATGGAATCTTCCGGTAATACTTGTATGTAAGAGTTCACTTGGCACTCTTAACCATACCTTGCTTAGTATTGAGGCCTTAAAACGAAGAAATATTAAGATTTTAGGTTTAGTAGTCAATGGCGAAAAACACCTTGATAACCCGAAAACTCTAGTTGATTTTAGTGGTATTCCGTTAATTGCTGAATTTCCTTACATCAAAAAAATGGACTCAAATAATTTAGATATACTATGGAAAGAACTAGACATCAAGAATAAGTTGATCTCGCTATTAAACTCAAAAAAAAGTTAAATGAAATCTTTGGATTCAAAAACTCCAAATCAAAATTGGCACCCAAATATTTGGCCACCTTTTACACAAATCAATAACAGCAGACCGCAAATAGAAGTAACTCATGGTAAAGATGCCCTCCTATTTACTAAAGATCCTAAAAAAGAGCTAATAGATGCAATTAGTAGTTGGTGGGTAACTCTTCATGGTCATAGCAACGAATATATTTCAGGGGCCATTTTCGATCAATCAAAAAAACTTGAGCAAGTTATATTTGCTGATTTCTTACATCCACAGGCAAAAAAATTGGCGGAAAGACTTAGTGAATTAACAAAATTAGAAAGATTATTCTTTTCTGATAACGGTTCTACAGCTGTGGAAGTCGCTTTAAAAATTGCCTTCCAATCTTGGCAAAATAGAGGAGAGACAAGAACTCAAATAATAGCTTTTGATGGCGCCTATCATGGTGATACATTTGGAGCAATGGCTTTAGGTGAAAGAAATATTTTTAATGAGAATTTCGATAATCTTATGTTCCCAGTCAGAAGAGTCCCATGGCCTTCAACTTGGATGAACGATGAAGGAGTAGAAAATAAAGAAAATGAGGCGATCCAAAAATTAGAAACTCTACTTAAAACTCCTACAGTTGCAGTAATTCTTGAGCCACTTGTTCAAGGAGCAGGAGGGATGAATATGGTTAGGCCTCAGTTCATAAAAAAAGTTTCAGAAATTATAAAAAATAATAATTCTTTGTTAATTGCCGACGAAGTATTGACTGGGTTTGGAAGATGTGGAAGCCTTTTTGCGTTTCAAAAGGCAAAAATCATTCCTGATTTAATAAGTATTTCAAAAGGTTTAACTGGTGGATTTTTACCGATGGGAATAACATTATGTAAAGAAAAAATTTTTCAATCGTTTATTGATGATTCCCCAAGAAAAACTTTTTGGCATGGACATAGTTTTACTGCTAATCCTTTAGGTTGTGCTGCAGCAAATGCTAGCCTTGATTTATTAGAAAAAGAACCACAAAAATACCTTTCATTTGAAGAAAAACATTTGTCTCATTTAATTAAATTTAAAAACTTACCCTATATAAAAAAGGTAAGGGTATCCGGCACAATTGCTGCCTTCGATTTAGATACTGGGAACAAAAAAGGTTATTTCAATAATATTGGGAAAGAAATAAAGAATCTTGCAATGGAGCAAGGTTTATTCATTAGGCCCCTAGGGAATGTTATTTACCTTTTGCCGCCTCTCTGTATAACAGATGATCAATTAGAAAAAAGTTACTGGATAATAAGGCAAATTTTAGACAATCTTTAGATAGAAATTTAAGGTCCCTGCAGTATTGCATTTTCCACATCTTCTCTATTAATACAGTAGGAGAATAGTCTTTTAGTTTCTTGTCCTTCACTTTCCCATATAACACTTAAATCTTCTTGTTCAAAAAAAATAGTTGCATTCCAATTAGAAAGCAACAAGTACCATTTAGATGGATTATTAACATCTTTCACAGCACCTAAATTAGTTAGCCACAATTCCAATGATTGCAATGAATGTTGGTTAATGGGTTTTTCAGGGGGATTCACAGACTTTTTTAAAGTATCATTTTACTAACCAAATAGGTAATGTATCTAATTCTTTTCCAGTAAAAGAGGCAATAAAAATTGAACAAATCAAACTAATAGAAATGATAATAAATAAAAGAAATAACGAAAACAATTCCCCATTTGAAAAAGGTCTTCTGTTCCCTACTAAGTTTTGATTATTTGAATCGATTATTAAATTATTTAAAACTTTAGTATTATGATTACTGCTAGATCTTTCCTTTAGTTTTTTATCATATATTTTTCTCAAACTACTATTATTCAAATTTTCATAAGCTTCCAAAACTTCTTGAAATTTACTTTTAGCATCGTCCATTTCTAAAGAAGTTGTATCAGGATGCAACTCAATGGAAAGTTTGCAAAATGCCTTTCTTAATTCATGATTTGAGGCATTTTCATCTACACCTAAAATTTTGTAATAAGAAATTTCCCCTTTCAAAATAATCTTTTATTAATATTTTAATTCTAATAAATTTTTAATAAATAAAATGTAATTTATGAATCGTAAAAAATTTATATTTATAACGAAATGAAAAAACAAAACATTCCAGAAGAAATTTTTTCCTTAATAACTGAAGAAGAGATAATTATGTTTCAAGAATTACAAATTAAAATTAAAGAATTAAATAATAAAACAAACTTAACGAGATTAATTAATGGTGATGATTATTGGGTATCGCAAGTTTTTGACAGCATTTGGCCCTTTAAAACTTTCCCGTACATTAATTTTGATAATAAAAAATTTTTAGATATTGGATCCGGCTGTGGCTTCCCGGGTTTAGCTTATGCCATAACTCATCCTACTTCAGAAATATACTTAGTTGATTCTTCAAAAAAGAAAACAGATGCTCTTAAAATCTTAATTACAGAGATCAATTTCAAAAACAATATTCATGTAATTAATGATCGTATTGAGAACTTAGCCCATCAATCTTCAATGAGAAATAGTTTCAATATAGCTACTACTAGAGCAGTTAGTAATCCATCAACAGTTTCAGAATATATACTGCCAATGCTAAAAAAAGAAGGGTTAGGATTTTTATATTGTGGCAAATGGACTGATAAAGAAAGTAAAAATCTAGGTAAAACTTTAGAAATATTAGAAGGAAAACTTAAAGAGAGAAAGAAGATATTGTTACCAAGCAATAAAGGTACCCGAAATATTATTCTTATTCAAGCAAAAAATTTCTGCCCTAAAATTTACCCAAGAAAAGTTGGCAAACCTGAGAAAAATCCATTATGAAATTATTTTTTTGCTAATCGTTTAGCAACCTTATCTCCGAACTTCTCTTTTAAAGTTCTCAATTTTTTTATAACTTTTTTTGGATTTATATGACCTTCTAATACTCTCAATAATTGTACTTCAGAAACATCCGTATCTAACAAATTAGAGTTATTTCCAGGGAACCAGTGACTTCCATTACCAAGCAATTGATATCTAGCTTTTGCAAACCCTTCCATATCCAACCAATCAATTAAATTTGAAAGCCAAAGCAGAACGGGAATATTAATATTACCTGGCGTATATTCCCAACTCGGCAAATTTCTATTCCAACTTTGATGCCATTCTAAACCCAGAGAATTAATTGATTCCTGCCTTAATCTGTTTATTATCTTTGGAACATACTTTTCAGATTCTGATAACAACGAAACAGCTTCTAAATGCAAATCAAAATCCGCCTCTTTTGCAATCCCCACACTAAGAGTATGGACATTTTGATTTCTTAAGCAAAAAAGATCGTTAAAAACTATAGGATGAAGTGGCTCACAAAGTTCCAACATTTTGTCTGAGGGAGTATGAAGATGTCCTCCTTTATCAGTGGGACTTATTATAAAAACACCAAGATCATACTTATTTGCCAAATTTATAACCTTTGTATTTTCTTGATTGATAAAATACCAGTGCAAATTTACATAATCAAAAAGGTTTGTTGATATAGCCTTCTCAATGAGTGATGATTTTCCATGAGTTGAAAATCCAATAGAGCCAATTAAATTTTCTTTTTGCAAATTTCTTAAAATGTCAATACAACCTCCATCTTTAACAGAATGATGTAAATGTTCATCTGTATTAATTCCATGTATTGCTAACAAATCTATTCTTTTAACTTTTAATTTTTCAATACTTGTCATAATATCTTTCTTAAAAATTTTTGGATCACTATTTGGAGGGATCTTAGTTTGAATAATATCTGGAATTTTTTCTATATTTTTAAAACTCATTCCTAACTGCACCTCAGAAGTCCCATAATACTTAGCAGTCTCGACATGACTCATGCCATATTTGTTTGCCAAATTCAAAATATTTTCTACTTTATTTTGTTCTTCATTTGAAATCTCAGAAAAATCTAATTGTTCCCAACTTTTTTGAAATCTCATACCACCTAGAGATAAAATAGGGATCTTCAGATTGGTTCTACCAAATCTCCGATATTGCATCTTTTAAAAAATTAATGCTTATTCATTCTTGGTGGTTTTCCAAATGATTGAAACATGTCCCTATCAAGGCTATTCTCTAAATCATTTAATTCTTCAAACTTGACCCAATGAATGCAATCAACAGGGCAAGTATCTATTGCCTCTTGTATAGTATCAACACTATCACCATCTTGTCTGATTGCTCGACTTCTACCATGAAATTCGTCAACTATGAAAGTGTTTGAAGCAACGTGTACACAGTATTTACAACCAATACATTTAGCTTCATCAACCCAAACAGCTTTTTCTGCTAATTGACCACCTAAAACTGGCTCAAAGCCTGAAATTTCAATATTTTCTCCAAGATTATCGAATGGATCAGTTAAATCCATAGTATGAGATTAGTTATCCCACTTTGTTAAAACCAATTCAATAGAGCCGTCATTTTGGTTTTTTTGTTCGACGATTTGATAACCATCCTCTTTTGTTTTGGAAATAATTGTTTCGTAAGCATACATTTGAGTAACCTTAGAGATAAATCTTTCTACTGGGAGCTCAAATTTCCACAGATCTAGATCAGTAACTAACTCATATGAATTTGAAGTATTATCCCATTTAAATCCAACTTTAGTCTCTCCAGGAAGATTCATGCTTATATCAACAGCTGTAAATTTACCTCTGTAGCCTTTAACAAACTTTTCTTCTTGGTTGATTATGTAACCAAGATTTTTCAAGGCTTTAATTAATGGCTCTGCATCTTTGAGCTGAGTTTTAATCGTACTAAAGTGTGACATTAGATTCGTGGTTGAATTGTTTTAATTTTTCATTTTGATTAGAGATGAAAGCATCAGATGTTTTATTCTTAACTGTTACTTTACCAAGAGCATCTTCAAGGTTTCTTGTGGCATCATTGCATGAATTTCCAGTAAAACCTTCTACTGTCTCTTCAACTCTTCCGTCTTGATGAATTTTGAATCTCAATGTTTTTTGAGGCATTAAATTCAAATATTAAGTAATTTTACTTTATACACAATAACGAAATTTTTTTGTTTCAGTTGGTACAAGTTAATTAATTTTAATTTTTATATTGAATATCTAATAAATAAACTTTTTCAATCTTATGCTTATCAAAAAAATTAAGAAATTTAGTTGTAAAAACCTTGCATTCCCATTGAATCCAAGGCAGTTTTTGCTTCTTCCATAACGGACGGTTCTTTATCGAAAAGCGCTATTTTAGTGCATTCATCAACGAAACTTTCTTGCAATGTATTATTTAATTTTTCGTACAATCTACACAATGACCAAATGCAATTACTTCTTACACCTGATTCATTATCTACTTTTAAACTTATTAGAAGTTGTTCTGCTGCCAATTGAGCATTTTCCAAAGAAACATTTCCGATTTCAGCTAACGAACTAGATGACCATAACCTTACTGCAGCTACATCGTTCTTTAAAGCATTTATTAAAGGCTCCAAGACGATTTGATTATCATAATTAGCTAAGCTCCATGCAGCCGCTCTTCTGACATAAGCGTTATCGTCAGTTTCCAAGAGACTGACAAGTTTCTCGACTGCGCTAGGACATGGATTACGACCCAAAGCGTATACCACACTCATTCTTTCGACAGGACAAGGTTGATCAAGCAATGGTATCAAAACGGGGAAAGATCTTGAATCTCTATATTCACAAAATATTCTTAAACCCTGTATTCTTTCTTCTCTGTTACCTTTAAGCATTTTTAATGCTTCATTACACTCTTGGGTTATGTTTAAATCTTTTGGAAAAGAATCTTCATCAATTTGCTCAAGAGGATCTATTTCAATTTCTAAGGCTAATTCTTTCGCTAAAACATCTGGATCAACAGCGATATCAACTAAGCTGTCTTTATTAGGATCCTTGTTAATTGTCATTTTGAAAAACTAAAATATTAATTAATTGGAGCAGGAGACATCATATCTCCTGGCAACCAAATTCTTGCACTAACTGCAAGAAAGGCAATACCAAAAAGTGAGACAATAGCGAAAGGTAAAATTTTTGTCTTAATAAAACCCAAAGATTTGCGATTAATTAACACAATAATAACCTTTTTAAGAGACTTTTAAAAAATTTTTATTAGATAAAATTATTTAATTTTTGCATTTTGCCTTAGCTGACCACATGCAGCATTTTTATCTAGACCTCTGCTTTTTCGCAAGCTAACAGCTATTCCATTTTCAATAAGTCTAGATTGAAATAATTGAAGATTTTTTAAAGAGGTTCGTTGAAATTCAACCTCTTCAATTTGGTTATAGTGAATTAAATTAACGTGACATTGAAAACCTTTTAGCAAATTACTCAATTCATAAGCATGTTCTAATTTGTCATTCACCCCACTTAGCATTAGATATTCAAAACTTACCCTACGGCCAGTATCTTTTACGAATTTTTTGCAGTCTTGGATTATATTCTTGATCTCATAGTTTTTTGCACTAGGTATTATCGTTTCTCTTGTTTTTTGGTTTGAAGCATGCAGGCTAATTGCTAATGTAAATTGACAATTACCTAAAATTTGAAAAGACTTTTTTGATAATTTACTTATCATTTTTGGAACAGCAACTGTGCTTACAGTTATCTTTCTCTGACTGATCTGAAAATCCTCATTTATAGATCTAATTGACAAAAGTAAGTCATCAATATTCAATAAGGGCTCGCCCATACCCATGAAAACAATATTAGTAACTTTTCTATTCATTTCATTTTCTATAAATAAAATTTGATCTAAAATTTCACTTGCTTTTAAAGATCTCTTTAAACCTTCTTTGCCAGTTGCGCAAAATTTGCAATCCATAGGGCAACCAACTTGACTAGAGAGGCAAGCAGTTAGTCTTTTTTCAGTTGGTATACCGACGCACTCAATACTTTCATTATCGTCTGTAGAAAGTAACAACTTTAAAGTGCCATCATTAGCTAAGTTTCTTTCTTGAATACTTAGAGCATTTACTTTAAAACCATCATCCTTTAACTTCTTTCTAAAATCTAAAGGTAAGACTTCTATTTGATCAATATTTTTCTTCTTATTTCTATAGTTATAAATCCATTTATAGATTTGGCGACCCCTAAAAGGAGCATGACCATAATCTAAAGCCACATTTTCTAAATCTTTAACACTACTTCCAAGAAGATTTTTCAAATTATCTAGTCTTTAGTTGAAAACTATTTTTACCATAACAGCAAACCATGTTTTAAAAAGAATTCTGTAAGAAGAATCGCAATGAAACCAATCATAGCAATTCTTCCATTAATTCTCTCATTATAAACATGGAATCCATAACGAGGTAACTTTCTTTTGGGGACAATCTCTGGCTTAATCATCACTTACCAATTTAAAGATATATTCTAGTCAATAAAAATTATAATAGATAATATTTATTCATCAGAAAGAAGGCCCTCCTCCTGCAATCCCTCTAGTGCAGCAGGATCTGGTAATTGATCTTCAGAAAATTGATTTTCAGCATTAGGCCTTGCAAAGGCAGCAAAATTACTGGTAGATTGATCGATTCCATGTCGGTTTCGAGTGGTTTCCAAATCTTCATCACTAGGATCATCAAGTATTGCAGTTGAGCTTACGGCAGGTGATTGTGGCATATCAACCGTATAATCAGGC
This sequence comes from uncultured Prochlorococcus sp., assembly GCA_902564235.1. Classification (GTDB taxonomy): domain Bacteria; phylum Cyanobacteriota; class Cyanobacteriia; order PCC-6307; family Cyanobiaceae; genus Prochlorococcus_A. The sequence continues at coordinate 134,151 of CACFAG010000001.1, forward strand.
CTTAAGTTCTGTGCTCTTCTATAGCCACCAGATTCCTCTGCAAGGATATCAGGATGAGGACCAGCTTCAGAGGATAATTCTTCTACAAATCCGCTAAAACCAGTACCTGCAGGTATTAATCTACCGATAATTACATTTTCTTTTAAACCTCTTAACCAATCAGATTTACCCTCAATTGCAGCTTCTGTGAGAACCCTTGTTGTTTCTTGGAATGATGCTGCTGAAATAAAGCTATCTGTATTGAGAGAAGCTTTAGTAATCCCCAATAAAACAGGAGTAAATACTGCGGGAGCTCCACCTGTAATTGCCATTGCTTGGTTTGTATCTTCCACTTGCCTCAACTCTATAAGTTCACCAGGCAAAAGAGTAGTATCTCCAGCATCTTCTACACGGACCTTACTAGTCATTTGTCTAACAATAACTTCAATATGCTTATCATCGATAGCTACACCCTGTGACTTGTAAACATTTTGCACCTCACTTACCATACTTCTTTGTAGTTTTGATATTGATTCTCTAGCTGCATCTAATAAAGGTTTTTGATCTTTTAAATCGTTGAAGTAGCAATCCAATAATTCATGTGGGTTAATTGGACCATCAGTTAGAGATTCTCCACCTGTAACTTGTTGTCCATCACTTACCATAATATTTTTTCCAACAAGTAGTTGATATTCATTCACAAAATCATCTTTTTCAATAACCGATAAAGAAACTGATTCTTCATCATTACCTTTTTTAATCTGAACAATCCCTGATTTTTTACATAAAATTGCAGAATCTCTAGGTCTCCTAGCTTCTAACAACTCTTCAATACGAGGTAATCCTTGAACAATATCTCCAGTTTTCTGCCTCTCAAAAACAAGTAAAGCTAACCCATCTCCTCTTAGAACTAAATCTCCGTCCTTTACATGTAGAACTGAATCAGGAGAAACCATATAAGGCCTGCCAAGTCTTAAAGTTACTGAACTATTAGATATTTCCTCAATTTCTCCACAAGAAGTTGATTTTACAGACTTACTAATAGGATCTCCATCAACTAAACGGTCACCAACTTTAACGGAAGCTTTATCACTAATTTTAATTTTAATTTTATCTTGTTCTCTTTCAACAATTAACCTTCTTATAGGCTCATCATCAATAACATTTGGCAATTGAACTAGACCATCTTCTTTACAAAGAATTTGAGTAGTAGCTATTACATCTCCTGCTTTTACTATTTGATTATTCTTGACTTGCAATTCTGTATGTGTTGAGCCATGACTGGAGTCTGATATAGTATCTCTTCTTACAAGAATAGACTCCAATATTACTAAATTTAATCTATTGATTGATGGGTCATTTTTATCTTCAATCGACTCTACGTCAATAGTCATTTGAGGAGTAGCATCAAAGCTTTCAATGCTCAAATGTGTTCTGAGCAATTCAACTCCTTCCACTGATTTTATCAATTCACCGTCTTTATAAGTGAGCCTTTGGATAGCCTTTAAGCCTAAATGTGGTCCTTTTTCCTGCTTAACATGAGATAGTTGGGGTAATTCCGCTTGATCAGGAATAGTAAATTCTTCTACTGTGCGCAATAACAACCCTCGACATTTAGGGGTTTCCAATTTTTGAACAAATAGAATTTCTTTATTATCTACATCATCTAAAATCTTTTCGCCAGGATTTACTAAACTTCCTTCTTCTGTAAATCTATCCAAAACTTCTTCATCGTCACACTCATGAAAAGTTCCATTTCTTACAGTTATTTCGCGTAAGATATCATTTTTCTGAGTAACAGTAACAATTCCTGAAGTTTGACTAAAAATATCTTTTACAACTTCTGTTCCTGCTTCAATCCATTTCATATCTTCTATCATTAGAAGAGATATATCCTTGTTTATTTCATGTGTCTCTTGAGGAATCCAAAGCAATGTCCCTCCTGAACTAACTTCAAAACCATTTTTAGATGATCTTGCTTTTTTGACACTTAATCCCGGTGAATATTTTATTAACCCACCAGTTTTTGTACGGAACCTTTCATCGGTTAAATCTGCTATTACTTCTCCATTACTAATTTTACTTCCAGGGGAAATGTTTAAACGATAAGAGGTACCTTCACTAGATTCCAAATTATATATTTGACCCGAGTGAGTAGATTCTTCAATTAATTTAAAATTAGTTATGGACATTGAAGTCGTAACAATCTGAACTTCTCTCGAATCACCTACTGAATCTCTTAATCGTACTTCTCCACCAAACTCACTTGATTGACTTGCCTCTGCTAAAACAGTTCTTTCATCTACAGATTCCCCAGATGAAACAACTGGTCTTGCATTAGGTGGTAAGTTATAAACATCTCCAGCCAAAACCCACAATCTGCCTAATCTCTGAGCTTTTAAAGTAATGTTACCCTGTCTATCTGTTACCTCCTTTGGTTGAATAACCTTGTCGTACCTAACTTGACCAGCTAAATCACAAATAACATCCTTAGTCGCCTTTTCAACACTCTTTTTAACGGCTCCAGCAGTAATCTGAGCAACAGTTATATCAGAATTAATTTCTTCGCCATCATCAACAAATAATAGGGATCCACTAGAAACTTCAATTTTTTGAACTTTGCCAGAATTTTTTCCTTGAGGAACAATCTTTAATATGAAATCAACTTCCGCCTGTTTAGCTTCTACACCATGTGGGGTTCTATAACCTCTAACTTTTGCTTTTGAACTAAATTCAACTTTACCAGAAATTTTTGATCTCACTACTCCACTTTCAGCAGTTGATACTCCTCCAGTATGGAAAGTTCTCATTGTCAACTGAGTACCTGGTTCTCCAATAGATTGAGCAGCAATAATTCCAACAGCCTCACCTAAATCAACTAAATGATTATGTGCCAAAGCCCATCCGTAACATCTACGACAAACTGATCTATTTGCTTCACATGTTAATGGAGATCTTATTTTTACCTTACTAATAGACGCCTCCTCAATATTTCTTGAAAATGCAGGGTCTATTGCAGTGTTTTGAGGAATAATAAGGTTTTCTTCGGAATCAAAAATATCCTCAGCGGAAAGTCTGCCAAGAAGTCTGGCTCCAAATTTACCATCTTCAGCTTCCACAATTATTGATCGTTCTGTGCCACAATCTTCTTCTCTAACAATTACATCTTGAGCGACATCAACTAGTCTTCTAGTCAAATAACCAGAATCGGCAGTCCTTAAAGCAGTATCAACCAGGCCTTTCCTTGCTCCATAAGAAGAAATTACATATTCAGTAACAGTAAGTCCTTCTCTAAAGTTTGTTCTTATTGGCAGGTCAATGATTTCTCCTTGAGGATTAGCCATCAATCCTCTCATACCAACAAGTTGTCTTACCTGCGACATATTACCCCTAGCTCCTGAATTAGCCATCATCCAAACGGAATTTAGAGGATCATTTTGATTGAAATTATTCTTAACTGCATCTACCAATCTTTCATTTGTCTCAGTCCAAGTATCTATAACTTTTGTATGCCTTTCAACTTCGGTGATTTCACCAAGTCTGTAGCATTCTTCTGTAGCAGATATTTGCTCTTCAGCTTGTCCTATCAAATCTTGTTTAGCTTCAGGAACTTTTAAGTCATCTACTGATATAGATACAGCAGCTTGGGTCGCATATTTAAATCCCAGGTCCTTTAGGTTATCAGCCATGGCTGCAGTTATAGCAGTACCATGAGTTTTATAAGCCCAAGAGACTAAATTTTTTAAGGCTTTTTTATCAACCACCTTATTTTTAAATGATGGCGGTGTTTTAGCTAAAGTAGGCATTGTAACTGGATTATTCTTTTTTGAGTTTTTAGTAGTTTTACGTACTCTTGATGTTTTTTTTGGTTTAGATGAAGTCATGATTTTTAAATTAATGAAGAATAGTTTTTAAGAGATTAAGTTTTAGATACAGAATCAATAATGGTATAGTTCATAACTACTCGCCCCACTGTTGTTAAAACAAATCTACTAATTAAATTATTTTCAGAATCAAATCTGTCCCTTCTTAATTTCCACATTTCTAATCTTGAGCCATCTTCTAGGTCTTGAGTTTTTTGTGGGCTAGGCATTTCATCATCATCTTCAACTTCTCCATTAAATCTTACCCAAACCCATTCATGTAAGCTTAGTCTTTTATCTTCAAAAGCAAAAATGACATCTTCTAGTGAAGCAAAGGTAGTTTTATTGACCCCGAATTCTGGCTTTTGATAATTAGGCTGCAAAGCCGTCAGATAATAAGATCCTAAAACCATATCTTGTGATGGAGTAACAATTGGTTCTCCAGTAGCAGGAGAAAGAATATTATTACTAGCCAACATAAGCATCCGCGCTTCTGTTTGTGCTTCAAGAGCTAAAGGAACATGAACTGCCATTTGATCTCCATCAAAGTCAGCATTGAATGCAGGACAAACTAAAGGATGAAGTTGTATGGCTCTACCTCCAACTAATTTAGGTTCAAAAGCTTGAATCCCTAAACGATGGAGTGTTGGGGCTCTATTTAGGAGAATTGGATGGCCTTCAATAACTTCCTGAAGTACCTGCATAACTTCATCATCGGCTTTTTGTATTAATTTTTTTGCAGCTTTGATATTATTCACAATATTCTGTCGAATTAACCTGTGAATTACAAAAGGTTGAAACAACTCAATAGCCATTTCTTTTGGGAGACCACACTGATGCATTTTTAGTTTTGGGCCAACAACTATTACAGATCTTCCTGAATAGTCAACACGCTTACCAAGAAGATTCTGTCTAAATCTTCCTTGTTTTCCTTCAATAATGTCGCTAAGAGACTTAAGAGGTCTATTATTTGCTCCAACAACAGTCCTCCCCCTCCTTCCATTATCAATAAGGGCATCAACTGCTTCCTGAAGCATTCTTTTTTCATTTCTTACAATAATTTCAGGTGCCAAAATTTCTTGAAGTCTAGCTAATCTATTGTTTCTATTTATAACTCTTCTATATAAATCGTTTAAATCTGAAGTTGCAAATCTACCTCCATCAAGCTGAACCATAGGTCTAAGATCTGGAGGTATAACTGGGATTGCATCTAATACCATCCATTCTGGTTTTGCATTAGTTGCAATAAAATTATCAATAACTCTTATCCTTTTAATGAGTTTTGCCCTCTTTTGGCCTTTACTATTTGTAATTTCTTCTCTAAGCTCCTCAGCAACCTTATTTAAATCAAGGTCCTCAAGTAATTGTTTTAGTGCCTCAGCACCAATACCAACAAAAGGTTCATTTTCGATAGTTGAATCTTCAGCATAAATTTCATCTTCAATTTCTAACCACTCATCCTCAGTGAGCAATTGCTTATATTTGAGTTCTTTATGATCTCCTGCATCTAAAACAACGTAACAGTTAAAATAGACTATTTGTTCTACATCTCTGAGTGGAATATCTAAAAGTATTGCGACGTAACTAGGAATTCCTTTCAGATACCAAACATGGGAAACTGGCGCGGCGAGCTTTATATAGCCCATCCTATGTCTTCTAACTCTACTTTCAGTTACTTCAACTCCACATCTTTCACAAACAATTCCCCGATGTCTAACTCTTTTATACTTTCCACAATGGCATTCCCAATCTTTGGAGGGTCCAAAAATCTTTTCACAAAACAATCCATCCATTTCTGGTTTTAGTGTCCTGTAATTGATAGTTTCAGGTTTAGTAACTTCACCAACAACTGTTCCATTGGGTAATGTCCTCTGCCCCCAATCCATTATTCTTTGTGGAGAAGCTATTGAAATTTTGACGTAATCAAAGTGATTTTCAGTTCTTAAGTTGCTGTTTGTCATTTTTGGGAAATTTAAATTAAAAAGTTTTAATCAAGTATTTAATCTTCCTCATATTCAGAGGTTCCGAGTGATTCGTAAGTCGGCCTTGATGGAGTATTCCTTCTCGGGTTGATATCTTGCATTAAATCTACCTCTTTTCCTTCATCTGTATAAACTCCTATATCTAAGCCTAGTGATTGCAATTCCCTCATAAGAACTTTAAAGGATTCAGGAGTACCAGGCCTAGGAATAGGTTTACCTTTTACGATTGCATTAAGAGCTTCATTTCTTCCTTGCATATCATCAGATTTAACGGTTAATAACTCTTGCAAAGTATAAGCTGCTCCATAAGCTTCAAGAGCCCATACTTCCATTTCTCCAAGCCTTTGTCCACCTTGCTGAGCTTTGCCGCCCAATGGTTGTTGTGTAACCAAAGAGTAAGGACCAGTAGATCTAGCATGAATTTTATCATCCACTAAATGAACTAACTTAAGGAAGTGAGAGTATCCTACCGCAACTGGCTGATCGAAAGGTTCCCCTGTTCTACCATCTCTAAGTAATAACTTTCCAGGATCTTCTGGATTGTAAACCCATTCTTTACCTGGCTGTTTTGAAGCTTCCTCTAAAAATGCTTGAACAGTCTGATGTGATTTTTCAGCTCCATACATTTCATCAAAAGGTACAACTTTAACCCTGCAATTTAAATTTGAAGCTGCCCATCCCATTAATAATTCAAAAACTTGACCTACATTCATCCTACTTGGAACTCCAAGAGGATTAAGAACTATGTCAACAGGCGTTCCATCAGGCAAATATGGCATATCTTCTCTAGGTAAGATTCTGCTAATAATTCCTTTATTCCCATGCCTCCCAGCCATTTTGTCACCTACTTGAATTTTTCTTCTCTGAGCCACGTAAACTCTAACTACCATGTTGGCCCCCGGAGGTAATTCGTCACCTTGTTCTCTTGTATAAATGCGTACATCAAGAACCCTTCCCTTTTCAGTTTTGGGGACTCTGAGAGAATTATCTCTAACATCTCGAGCTTTTTCACCGAAAATAGCTCTCAAAAGTTTTTCTTCTGGAGGCTGATCTGATTCCCCTTTTGGAGTAACTTTTCCTACAAGGATATCTCCACTCTCGACAAAAGCACCAATCCTAATAATTCCCATTTCATCAAGATTGTTCAAGCTTTCTTCTGAGATATTCGGAATCTCTCTTGTAATTTCTTCAGGTCCTAGCTTTGTTTGTCTTGCTTCAATTTCGTATTTTTCTATATGTACCGACGTATATAAATCATCGGTTACCATCCTCTCGCTCACAAGAATTGCATCTTCGTAGTTGTAGCCCTCCCATGGCATATATGCAATTAAAACATTCTGGCCAAGGGCTATCTCACCTCCTTCACATGCTGATCCATCTGCTAAAACCTGACCAGATATGACACGATCTCCTATTTTTACGATAGGTCTTTGGTTTAGACAAGTATCTTGATTTGATCTTTGATATTTTTGAAGATAATGAAAATGTTCATTACCATTCTCATCTTTAACAACAATCTCATTAGCATCTACATAAGATACAGTTCCATTAACTTTTGTTATGGGAACCATTCCAGAATCTCTAGCAACTTGAGATTCTAAACCTGTACCAACCAAAGGACGTTCTGGCCTGAGCAATGGAACGGCTTGGCGTTGCATGTTTGATCCCATTAGTGCTCTATTAGCATCATCATGTTCCAAGAAAGGAATAAGTGAAGTCGCAACTGAAATTACCTGAACCGGAGAAAGCTGAACGTAATCAACTTGATGAGGAGGTACCTTTTCAAAATCTTGTCTATATCTTACTGGTATGAGATTTGCAATTATATTGCCATCCTTGTCAGTTGCGACATCTCCTGGGGCGACCCTACACTCATCTTCTAAATCAGCAGAAAGATAAACAGGATTACCACCTTTATTAACTTTACCATTATTAACTTCCCAAAAAGGTGTTTCAATAAAACCATACTCATTAACTCTTGCGTGGGTAGCTAAAGAGTTTATAAGTCCCGCATTAGGACCTTCAGGAGTCTCGATAGGACATAATCTACCATAATGTGAAGGATGAATATCTCTTACCGCAAAGCCTGCTCTTTCTCGAGTCAAACCTCCAGGACCTAAAGCCGAAATTCTTCTCTTATGTGTTAATTCAGCCAGTGGATTAGTTTGATCCATAAACTGACTTAATTGACTAGAGCCAAAGAATTCCTTTATTGCAGCAACCAAAGGTTTGGGATTGACTAGTTGAGCAGGAGTAAGAGAATCTGTCTCTCCTACAGTCATTCTTTCTTTGATAATTCTCTCTAAACGATTCAATCCAACCCTGACTTGATTTTGAAGAAGTTCACCTACGGATCTAACCCTTCGATTACCAAGGTGATCAATATCATCCAAACTAGCACCACCAATATCCAATTCTAAATTAATTAAGTAATCAATGGTAGAGAGAACATCTTCATGGGTAAGTATTCTCAAATCATCTGGTACTGTGAGCCTCAATTTTTTATTGATTTTATATCTACCAACTCGTCCTAAATCATATCTTTTGGGATCGAAGAATCTACTTTCTAATAGCTGTTGGCCCCCAGAAACGGAGGGAGGTTCACCTGGACGTAACTTCTTGTATAACTCAAGTAAAGCTTGGTCTTCTGAATTTATACCCTCGTCATTGGCTGACTCAATTGAGTTTTGATAAAACTCAGGATGCCTAAGTTTATCAACAACATCATTATCAGAAAGACCCATAGCTCTCATAAGAACATGAGCATTAATTTTTCTAGTTTTATCAACTCTTACATAAAGTAAATTATTTTTGTCAGTCTCGAACTTTAACCATGCACCTCTATTAGGGATAACGCTGGCGTTATAGGTTCTTCGACCATTTTTATCCAATTCATCTTTGAAATATACTCCCGGACTACGAACAATTTGATTAACAATTACTCTTTCAGCACCATTAATAATGAAAGTTCCCCTTTCAGTCATTAATGGTAACTCTCCAATAAATACTTCTTGTTCTTTAATTTCCCCTGTCTCTTTATTAATTAATCTACAAGTTACATACATCTGAGATGCAAATGTTGCATCTCTTCTTTTAGCTTCCTCAACATCATGTCTAGGTTTTTTTAACCTATATTCTTCACCGATAAAATGCAATTCTAATTTACCTGTGTAATCAGAAATGGGAGAAAAATTTTGTAATTCCTCTATTAAACCCTTTTCCAAAAACCATTTAAAGCTTGCTCTTTGTACTTCAACTAAATCTGGTAGATAAGTAGCTGTTTTTGCTACCTGTAAAGCGCTACTGCCCATCCAAGAAAACCTGCGATTTTGTGAGATTTACTATTTACTTTAAATTTACTCAATACTTAGCTGATTAACTTTTCAATTAACGTTAGATCAAGCATTAAATCTCGATTCCAACAAAAAATTAATTTAATAAATCTATAATTAAATTTAATCTAATGCTGATAAATCATTAACTGGGGCAGTTAGAGCTAAATAATTAAGAAAAAATTTACAGTAATTCCTTATACTAACAGCTTCAACGTCAAATTATCAAGTCAAATTTAAACAAATCTTCAGCATTCTTAGATGACTCTTTCGCAATTGTAATTAATTCAGTAGATCTTAAATCTGCCATAAAATTAGCAACATTTTCAACAAATGCAGGTTCATTTCTTTTTCCCCTGTGAGGAACGGGAGCTAAAAAGGGTGAGTCGGTTTCAATTAAATACTTATCATTTGGAACTATCTTGGCACACTCTTGAATTTCATATGCTTTTGAGAAAGTTACAATACCGCTGAAACTTATATAGAAACCAAGATCCAGGAATTGCTTCATTTCTTCTGTGGTTCCTGTCCAACAGTGAAGTACTCCTTTAGGACATTTTCCTTTTTTAGAAAGATCACTACATATCTCAATCATTTGATTTGCAGCATCTCTGCAATGGATAATTACAGGCAATTTAAGTTCGTAAGCTAACTCCATTTGAGGAATAAGAGCATCAATTTGCTGAGTTTTATTTTCACTTTTAAAAAAGTCCAAGCCTAATTCCCCAATGGCCACAACTCTTCTATCTTCTTGAGCTGATCTTCTTAAAAGAGATTTTGAACTTAGTTCCCATTTTTTTGCTTCTAGCGGATGCAAACCAACCGAATAGTAAATTTCATTAAATTTATGAGATATTTTTTTCAACTTAGGAATTTCAGATAATTCACAACAAGCATGAACTAATTTTTTTACGCCTTTTGAGCGTAATCTTTGAATAACATCTTCGAGATCTTCTTCGAAATTTTCAAATATTAAATGACAGTGGGAGTCTATGAGTTCGAAATCGCTCATATTTCAGATTCGCTCTTTTATTTTGCAGTAAGAGTAGTTTTTACAAAATTATTAATTTTTGATTTTCTATTTGCTCCGTTATTCTTGTGAAGAACATTTTTTTTAACTGCTTTATCGATTAAACTATAAGCTCTATTAAGACTCGATGTCACTAAGTTTTTGTTATCTTCATTTGGGTCTTTTTTGTATTTTTCGCAATTCTCTAAGGTTTTCTTGATCAAAGTTCTCACTGTAGATTTGTAAGACTTATTGATTAAACGATTTCTTTGGGCAATTTGAATTCTCTTTTTTGCTGATTTGTTATTGGCCACAGAGGATATGAGAGTACGAAATCATTATTATAACAAATAGATCGACTACTAATCAATAATATATAATTGAGAAAGCTGATGAGTTAGGTCTCGAACCTTTAAAATTTGAAAAATTAATAAAATGAAGATCATAAATAATAAAAAAGACGCAATCAAAGAATTAAAAAGGATTTCTAACCGAACCAATTCAGATAACAATAACAAAATAAATACAATTGTTGAAGAAATTCTTCAAGAGGTTAAAACTCATGGAGATATAGCAGTGGAAAAATATACAAGAAAATTTGATGGTTTCAACCCTAATCCTATGCAAATAAATGCAGAGGACCTTAAGAATGCATGGAATGAAATTAGTTGCGATTTAAAGCATTCACTTGAAGTAGCACATAAAAGAATTAAAAACTTTCATGAAAAAGAAATTCCATCTTCCTTCTCTATCAAAGGTAAACATGGTGATACAGTCCAAAGAAGATGGAGGCCAGTAAAAAATGCAGGTATTTATATCCCCGGAGGTAGAGCTGCTTATCCAAGTACCGTATTAATGAATGCAATACCTGCAACAGTTGCAGGAGTCGAAGAAATTATAATGGTATCTCCAGGAAATAAAGAAGGGGAAATAAACAAAACTGTTTTAGCTGCAGCTCACTTATCAGGGATTAATAAGGTTTTTAGAATTGGAGGAGCTCAAGCTATTGGTGCTTTAGCATTTGGCACAGAACAAATCAATAAAGTTGATGTTATTACAGGTCCAGGAAATATCTTTGTAACTACTGCGAAAAAACTAATTTATGGCTCTACAGGAATAGATTCCTTGGCTGGTCCAAGTGAAATATTAATAATTTCGGATGAAACAGCTCAAAGTACTCATATAGCATCTGATCTCTTAGCACAAGCAGAACATGATCCTTTGGCTTCTTCTATACTTCTAACTACTTCAAAAGACCAGGCAAAACAAGTTTTAGATGAACTTCATAAAAAAATAGATGATCATCCAAGAAAAGAAATTTGTATGCAATCAATAAAAAATTGGGGATTAATTGTTATTTGCGAGGATTATGAATCATGTATTGAACTAAGTAATAATTTTGCTCCAGAACACTTAGAAATTTTAACTTTAGATTCAAAAAAGATTCTTGAAGGTATTGAGAATGCAGGTGCAATATTTTTAGGTAAATGGACACCGGAAGCTGTGGGAGATTATCTAGCCGGACCAAATCATACTTTACCTACATCAGGAAATTCTAGATTTAGCGGTTCTCTAGGAGTTGAAACTTTTATGAAAAACACTTCAATAATAGAATTTAATGAAAAAAGTTTAAAAGTTAATAGTCTTGATATTATTAATCTTGCTAAAAGTGAGGGCTTACATAGTCACGCTAAATCAGTACAAATAAGATTCGAAGATTAGCTAACTTTTGAGGGGGAATAAACAACTGGCATACCGTTTTCAATTTTGCCAACCAATACTTTGTCTGTAAGATCAACGAATAATCCATTTTCTAATACTCCTGGAATATTATTAATACTCATTTCGATGTCTCTTGGATTCTTTATACCATCATTAAACAATATATCTAGAATAAGATTTCCCTGATCAGTAACAACTGGGCCAGCTTTCTTTGCAGCCATTCTTAAAGTAGAACTGCCTTTCATTTCTGAAATCACTTCCTTAACTTGTTTCCAAGCATTTGGAAGGACTTCTACAGGTAAAGGGAAAGATCGATTTAAATTCTGTACGAGTTTAGTTTCGTCAACAACAATCAACAATTGATTAGCTTTTGATGCAACTAACTTTTCTCTAACATGACATGCTCCTCCACCTTTTATTAATTGAAATCCAGGATCAACTTCATCTGCTCCATCAATAGCTAAATCAATTTGAGAAACAGAAGCTAAATCAATAAGCGGGATATTAAGTTCAAGTGCTAAAACTTCTGATTGAAAGGACGTTGCAACACCTCTTATATTTTGGAGTTTTCCGGAACGTAATTCATCCGCTAGGCTTTTTATCATAAGCGCGGCTGTAGATCCAGATCCTAATCCAATAATCATGTCACTCTTTACTTCTTTAATTGCTGCATCAGCAACTATCTGTTTCATTTGAGTTTGTGAATCCAAAATCTTTTTTTCTTTATTTATAGATAATTAAATTTCAATGGGTGATTTATGTCAAACCAGGCAGAGGTTCTGGTTTAATATTTATCTGTATCTCTTTTTTATCTCTTAAAACATTTAAAAGAAATACCTTACCTATTTGAGCTTTTTCTACTTCATCTAGCAAAGCCTTAGGTTCTTCTATAGAAACATTTTCAGCTGCTATTACTAAATCTCCTCTTCTTAAACCAGCTTTTTCAGCAGGACTATTAGGTATTACTGATTGAATTAGAGCACCATTCCTTTCTGGTAATTGAACTAGTGAATTTGGATCTTTATTATATTCTTTAGCAATTCTAGGATTCAAAGAAATCAATTGGACACCTAAATATGGATGGATAACTTGCCCATTTTTAAGAAGCTGATCAGAAACATTTTTAGCTAGATTGATAGGTATTGCGAAACCCAAACCAGCTCCAGGACCACTTCTTACCAATGTATTAATTCCTATCACCTCACCATTTGAATTAATAAGGGGTCCCCCAGAATTTCCCGGATTGATTGCTGCATCAGTCTGAATAAGATCAAGCCTTTTATCTGAAAAACCCAAGCTATTTATATCCCTATGTAAGCTACTAATAATACCAAGTGTAACTGTTTTTTCTAAACCATAGGGAGTACCTAGAGCTATCGCCCAATCTCCAACTTCAAGATCTTCTGAATTTCCAAGTGGTGCAAAACTAGAATATGTAGATTCATCGATTTTTACTAAAGCCAGATCGGTCACTGCATCAGTTCCCAAAACCTGCCCATCGCAAATGGTTCCATCTGCCAAAGTTACTGAAACATCATCAACTCTCTCTACTACATGAGCGTTTGTTAGAACCATACCATCCTTATTGATTATTACTCCAGAACCTTGGCCTCGCTCTCTCTCTGGAGAAATTCCTTGCTCCCCAAGTAAATCTCTTAATAAAGGGTCTAACAAAGTGGGGTCAAATTGTTGTCTCTCAACCAATCGCTCAGTATCAATTTTTACAACTGAAGATGCAACATTTTTTACTGCAGAAGATACAAAATTATTACTTCCAGAAGAAGTTATAGCTAAGACTTCTCCTTTTTGAGATAAATTAATTAAACAAAAACAAATAATAAATATTTGGATTAAATTTGTAAATTTAATCTTTAGAAACTTCATTTATTTAATTTTTTGTTGATTTATTAAATAAATCTAATTGAAGAAATATATTATTGTTGTTTTTTTGTTTACATCCATAAAATACAAATTTCTGAATTTTGTATAGAAAAAACAACTTTGTATGTGAAGATTATCTTAAATATTTATACAAAATTAATTTGAATAAAGAAAACAAAAGCAAACTAGAAACTCTATTAAAAAAAGTTGCTTATCTATGGAATTTCGAAATCTGCAGTTTAAATATTCAAACCAGTCAAAATCCAATTGTTATAAAAATATTTATAAAAAAAACTAATGGTGATGATATTTCACTTGATGATTGTGCTCTATTTAATAACCCAGCATCTGAAGAAATAGAAAATTCGAATCTTTTAAATTGTTCATATGTCTTAGAAATTAGTAGTCAAGGGGTCAGTGATGAATTAACCTCAGAAAGAGACTTCAAAACTTTTAAGGGTTTTCCAGTTAATGTTGAATTAAACCAAAAAAATTCAAAAAAAAATTTTTTGAATGGTTTACTTTATGAAAAGTCTAAAGATTATTTAGCCATTAACATAAAAGGAAAGATAAAAAAAATCCCTTTTGATGAAGTACTAAAGATTAGTCTTTGTACATTAAAGGATTAATTATTTTCAACCATTATCCATTTACCCCATCATAGATGGCATTAGTTATTCTCCCAGGTTTAAACAATCTCATTGAAGATATTAGTGAGGAAAAAAAGTTACCTCCTAATGTAGTGGAAGCTGCTTTGCGCGAGGCTTTATTAAAAGGGTACGAGAAATATAGAAGAACTTTTTATATTGGAGTTAATGAAGATCCTTTTGATGAAGAATACTTTAGTAATTTTGACGTTGGATTAGATCTAGATGAGGAAGGTTATAGGATATTATCAAGCAAAATAATTGTAGAAGAAGTAGAGAGCGAAGATCATCAAATATCTTTGGTAGAAGTCAAACAAGTAGCTGATGATGCCCAAATAGGTGACACAGTTGTTTTAGACGTTACTCCAGAAAAAGAAGATTTTGGACGAATGGCTGCTTCAACAACAAAGCAAGTTTTAGCACAAAAATTAAGAGATCAACAAAGAAAAATGATCCAGGAAGAATTTGCAGATTTAGAGGATCCTGTTTTAACAGCAAGAGTTATAAGATTTGAAAGACAATCAGTAATTATGGGAGTAAGTTCTGGTATTGGTAGACCTGAAGTAGAGGCTGAACTTCCCAAAAGAGATCAATTACCAAATGATAATTACAGAGCAAATGCAACTTTCAAAGTATTTTTAAAAGAAGTTAGCGAAATAGCCAGAAAAGGGCCACAACTTTTTGTAAGCAGAGCAAATGCTGGTTTAGTCGTTTATTTATTTGAAAATGAAGTACCCGAAATTCAAGAAGGCACAGTAAAAATAGTTGCTGTTTCAAGAGAAGCAAATCCACCTTCAAGAGCTGTTGGGCCAAGAACAAAAGTAGCCGTTGATAGTGTCGAACAAGAAGTTGACCCTGTAGGTGCCTGTATTGGAGCTAGAGGAGCAAGAATTCAACAAGTAGTTAATGAATTAAGAGGAGAAAAAATTGATGTTATTAAATGGTCATCAGATCCAATACAATATATTCTTAATTCTTTAAGCCCGGCGAAAGTAGATCTCGTGAGACTAGTCGACCCAGAAGGGCAACATGCGCACGTACTAGTTCCTCCTGATCAGTTGAGTCTTGCAATTGGTAGAGAAGGTCAAAATGTAAGACTTGCTGCAAGGTTAACTGGTTGGAAAATTGATGTTAAAAACTCACATGAATATGATCAGGAGGCAGAAGATGCTGCAGTCTCTGAATTAATCATTCAAAGGGAAGATGAAGAAAATCTCCAGCGAGAAGCTGAGCTTAGATTAGAAGCAGAACAAGCCGAGCGAGCTGCAGAAGATGCAAGATTGAGAGAGCTTTATCCGCTTCCTGAAGATGATGAAGAATATGGACAAGAAACATATGAAGCTGAAGGCTTCTCAGAAAATAATCAATTAGAGACTGTTCAAGACATTGAAATATCTTCAAAAGAGGAGAGAAAAAGGTGATACAACAAGCACCTGTTATGCGTATTTGCATTTCATGCAGAAAAACATATGACAGGAAAAATCTTATAAAGATTACAAAAGATCACATGCATGGCATTATGTTTCAAAATGGAATGGGTCGATCAGCTTACATTTGCAAGTCAAAAAAATGTTACTCAGATTCCAAAATCAAAAAAAAGCTTCAAAAAGCTTTAAAAACTTCACTAGAGTCTGAATTTATTGATATTTTTGAAAAAGAAATTACAAGCTACAATGACTATCCCAATAAGGGAATATAATTAAATTGAATTCTCTTTAATTTCAAAAAGAGTACTAATCAGATTAAATGACTATCAGCGATAAAATCAGAATTTACGAACTTTCCAGAGACCTAAATCTGGAAAATAAAGATATATTGGATGCCGCTCAAAAACTTTCTATTTCAGTAAAAAGCCATAGCAGTTCTATTAGTGCGGAAGAGGCAAAAAAAATAAAAAATCTTATTATTAAGAAAAATTCAGATAAAGAAATACTTTCCATTAATAAACCTTCCATTAAAAAAGATAATTACAAACAAACTCAAGTAGATAAATCTCCTGTTATTTCTTCCGTAAGAGGCAAACCTCTCAAAGACAATTCAAATAAAAAACCATTATTGATAAAACCACTTAACAAGCCTGAGAGTGTAAAAAAAATTCCAAATCAACTTCAAAATCCCATTAAAACCAACATTATTAATAGTTCACAATCTCGAGCAAATCTTACAAATACAAATATAAATAGTAAACCTTTACAGAAGGTAAACCAAGATAAAAAAACTTTCAAAAATAACACAACCCCGCCTATCAAAAGTCCGGCAAAACCACCTATTCAATTAATCGCAAAGCCAAAAAATATAAATAATAGTTTTAAATCTAATGAATCTTCCCAGAACATCGCAAGTGCAGGGGATAAAAGACGACTATCAAACAACCCCGTTCAAAGTGCGAACAAACCTAAAACAAAAAATTTTAATACTGGAATGAAAACCCCTGAGCTGGTAGGAGCTCCAATAAGAAGAGAAGATCCAAAAATAAATCCTAATAAACAAAATAGTAAGCAAAACAATGCTTTTAAGCAAACTGCCTCAAACAGACCTGGTTCTCCTAACAGACCTGGCATGCCCAATAATAGGCCTGGATTTAGAAACAAACCTTCAGATCAAGGCAGACCTGGCTCATTTAATAAGCAAGGTAATCCCAATAGACCTGGTTCTCCCAACAGACCTGGCATCCCCAATAGGCCTGGTTTAAGAAACAAACCTTCAGATCAAGGCAGACCTGGCTCATTTAATAGGCAAGGTAATCCTAATAGACCTGGTTCTCCTAACAGACCTGGCATGCCCAATAAGAGGCCTGGTTCTAAATTCAATGGCCAAAATTCCTCTGGGATAAGGAAGCCAGTATCACCTAACGAACTTTTACAACTTCAAAAAAATAATAATTCTGAGAAAGATAACCTAGTTTCAAAGAATAACGCAAAACAAAATATCGATGCACCTAATCAGAAGGCAAAAGCGCCTAATAATCGTCCAAATACTACTCCAAGTTCCAAAAAACCTCCTCATAGAACATTTTCAAATAGTTCAAAGAAACCTGGCAAGACAGACTGGGATGATAGCGCAAAACTTGAAGCATTAAGAAGTAAAAATCCTCAAAAACAAAGGCAGAAAGTTCATATTATTGGTGAAAATGATGATTCATTAACATCTGAAACCAGTGGATATTCAGGAGAGAAAATTTCAATTTTATCAGCAAGTCTGGCGCGTCCTAAGAAAGAAAAGTCTGAAGAAACTAAATCTCAAAAATCTATCAAACAATTTAAGAAGAAGAAAAAAGAGACCACAAGACAAAGGCAGAAAAGGAGAGCAATGGAATTAAAGGCTGCCAAAGAGGCCAAACAAGTAAGACCTGAAATGATAATAGTTCCCGAAGATAATTTAACTGTTCAAGAGTTAGCGGATAAATTAAGCCTTGAAAGTTCTGAAATAATAAAATCTCTTTTCTTCAAAGGAATAACGGCAACTGTTACTCAATCACTTGACTTGGCAACTATTGAAACAGTAGCAGAAGAATTTGGGGTGCCTGTTTTACAAGATGATATCCAAGAAGCTGCTGAGAAAACAGTTGATATGATTGAATCTGATGATATTGATAATCTAATAAGAAGACCACCTGTTATTACAGTAATGGGTCATGTAGATCATGGCAAAACAAGTCTTTTAGATTCCATCAGAGAATCAAGAGTAGCTTCGGGGGAAGCAGGTGGCATCACTCAACACATAGGCGCTTATCAAGTTGAATTTGAACATGAATCTCAAAAGAAAAAATTAACTTTTCTTGATACCCCTGGTCATGAAGCCTTTACTGCAATGAGAGCAAGGGGGACAAAGGTTACAGATGTAGCTGTTCTTGTAGTTGCTGCAGATGATGGTTGCAGGCCTCAAACATTAGAAGCTATCAGTCATGCAAGAGCTGCAAAAGTGCCAATAGTTGTTGCAATAAATAAAATTGACAAGGAAGGGGCTTCTCCAGACAGAGTAAAGCAGGAACTATCAGAAAAAGATTTAATTGCTGAAGATTGGGGAGGCGATACAGTGATGGTTCCAGTAAGTGCTATCAAAAAACAAAACATTGATAAATTACTTGAAATGATCTTATTAGTTTCAGAGGTAGAAGATCTACAAGCTAACCCTGATAGATTTGCAAAAGGTACTGTTATTGAAGCCCACCTAGACAAAGCAAAAGGACCTGTGGCTACTTTGTTAGTACAAAATGGAACCTTGAAATCTGGAGATGTTTTAGCTGCGGGTTCAGTCCTTGGAAAAATTAGAGCAATGGTTGATGAACATGGTAATAGAATCAAAGAAGCAGGGCCATCATTCCCAGTGGAAGCGCTAGGATTCAGTGAAGTACCCACTGCAGGGGATGAATTCGAAGTCTACCCTGATGAGAAAACTGGTCGAGCCATTGTCGGAGAAAGGGCAACAGATGCTAGAGCCACAAAATTAGCTCAGCAAATGGCCTCTAGAAGAGTCAGCTTATCATCCTTATCAACTCAAGCAAATGATGGAGAACTTAAGGAGTTAAACTTAATTCTCAAGGCTGATGTTCAAGGTAGTGTTGAAGCGATATTAGGATCACTAGAACAATTACCAAAAAATGAAGTTCAAGTCAGAGTTCTACTTTCTGCTCCCGGAGAAATAACTGAGACAGATATCGATCTCGCTGCTGCATCTGGGTCAGTAATCATTGGATTTAACACCTCATTGGCTTCTGGCGCAAAGAGAGCAGCTGATGCTAATGACGTTGACATAAGAGAATATGAAGTAATTTATAAACTCTTAGAAGATATTCAGTTGGCCATGGAAGGGCTACTTGAACCCGATCTGGTCGAAGAATCATTAGGGCAAGCTGAAGTTAGAGCAACTTTTGCAGTTGGCAAAGGGGCTATTGCGGGCTGTTATATACAAACTGGTAAACTACAAAGGAATTGTTCTCTGAGAGTTATTAGATCAGAGAAAGTAATATTTGAGGGTAATTTAGACTCTTTAAAAAGAGCTAAAGATGATGTAAAAGAAGTAAATACAGGATTTGAATGTGGAGTTGGCTGCGATAAATTCTCTTCATGGATTGAAGGAGATGTAATCGAAGCATTCAAGTTTGTCACCAAAAAAAGGACCTTATCACAATAATTAAACCTCTAGTTTATTAATCTTTATTTCCCTCAAAGATTAATAAAGTAGGAAATATTACACAAGCACCCAACTGTATGAGAAGGTTATTTAGCTGTAATTCAGTTCCATTCGCAATTCTGGAAAGCATTATTAGGAGTCCCAAAAATGCAGAACCACTAAAAGCTATCCACAATATTCTTCTCAATCCCTTGAAAGGAGCTTGGGATTCCTTTAATAATTTCTTTTTTAATTCAGGATCTATTTTTGACATAAATTCTTTCAATTATAGAATTAAGTCTATATGAAAAATTTAATATTTAATTTGGCCGGTGTAGCTCAGTGGTAGAGCAACTGTCTCGTAAACAGTAGGTCATTGGTTCAATTCCAATTATCGGCACTTTCATAGCAAATTAAAATGGTTAATAAAATTTTAAAATTTAGATATCTCTTTAAATTATTTGTTTTTATTCCTCTTATTTTTTATTTTGGCAAAAGAAGTTATATTGCGTTCGATGAAGGTTTTTATGCACTACAAGCTAGATGGATATTAGAAAAAGGTAACTGGACAATTCCACTATGGTGGGATGAATATGCTTTAGATAGAACAATCGGATTACAGTTTTTAATAGCAAAGTCACAAGACTTATTTGGAAAAAATATTTTTTCTGCATATCTACCAACAACAGTCGCATCAATATTGATGTTATTTACAACTTACAAATTACATGAAGAATTATTTAATAAAAAAAATGCAATTATATCTCCACTAATCCTTGCTACTACATATATATGGTTTGACTACTCACACTTAGCCACTCAAGATATTATTTATTCATGTTTAGTAACTGTTGGAGTATTAGCTTTAGTCAAAATAAAAAGTAAAAATAACAAATTCTATATTCTGCTTTTTGGAATTTGGATTGGTTTAGCTTTTATGATGAAAACTTTTTTAGTTTTTGTACCGTTATTATCACTAGTACCATATATTTTTTTAAAAAAAAATTTTTTATTCATCAAATTCTTTTGGTTAGGTCTAATCATTGGATTTATTCCTTTTTTAGTCTGGACGTTTTCTATCAACCCTTATTTAGATAAAAATATTATTTTTTACTTAGTTGAAAAGTTTAACTTTCTATCAAATAAAAATACTTTTACACATCCTTTCTATTATTATTTCTGGAATGTACCCGTAACATTTCTGCCATGGAGTTTTTTTGCAATAATTGGCACAATATACAATGTTTCTCAAAGTAAAGAGAATAAGTATATACTTGCTTTTTTTCCTTTTATTTTACTAACAATCCTTAGCATTTTCTCTACAAAAACCCCCTACTATACTCTACAAATCTCATCTATTTTTTCATTAAATACATATGTAGGAATAAAATATTTACTCAATTCAGACAAATATAGTCGATTTTTTATATTTATGACATCAAATATAATTCCATTATTTATATTTGCTCTAACTTTCACATATTATTTTTTCTTTAAAGATTCAATTAACCTTAATACAAAGGAAAATGTATTTATAATTCTTGGTTTATTATCTTTCGGCTTATCTTGGTCATTAATAAAACATAAAAATTCGTTCAAAGAAATATTAATAACTCTCATAATTGGGCCTTACTTATTCACTTCATTTATTTTGCAATCAGGTTTATTCACTGATAGATCAAGAGAACTAAGAGAGAAAATGGAATATGTTGCATCCCTTGATTTAGTAAAAAATCAAACAATCATGGTAGATAAAAAAGGAATCAACAACTCTCGATCGCAATCAAAAATCATAAGGATTTCTTTATCAACTCCCAAATTAGGTAGGGGATTAGAAAGTATTAATCAGTTAAAAAAATCTGAATTAGCATGGACAACTGACCATAAAAAAATAAAAGATAATAATAATTCTTATGAAGTGATATACGAAAATGATGTTTTAAATCCATGGAAATTAATATTAAAAAAGTAAATAATCCATATATAATGAATTGTTGTTTGTAATCTTTAATAATGAGATCTGTTAATAGTTGGAATTTAACTAATAATAAACTTCATCAATTATTCAAAGACAATAACGAATTTATTTCTATTAAAGTCCGCGGGAATACTTGGGAGCCAATCACTAGATGGCTAAGACTAGATTCAAGAATTTTTAGAGAAACTACTAGCAAAGCAAGAATAACTTTATGCGATATCGAATCTCTAGCAGAAATTTATAACTACAGATCAATTAGATGGAAAGCAAAAAAACTAACTCCTTTGCCCACTAAGATAATTCCACAATCTATTAAAAATATTTTCAGGAAAATACCAATCATAAAACAACTCGCTTATGAACTCGAAATAGTTTTTTATAAATATAGTGAAAATATTTCTGAACATTTAATATCAATTGTAATTCCTGCAAGAAATGAAGCTGGTAATAAAGAACTTTTAATTAATGCCTTAAATAAATTCAAAAATATACCCAATAAATTAGAAATTATATTTGTTGAAGGCAATAGCAATGATAATACATATGAAATTTTGAAAGAATTAAAAGAAAATTTTTCAAAATTTTTCAAGATATCTCTTTTAAAACAAACTTCCAAAGGGAAGAAAAATGCAGTCGTAGAAGGGTTTAATATTTCTGCAGGTGAGACCCTCGCCATAATTGATAGTGATTTTACTGTAGATATTGATGACAGTATTGCAGCAATTATGGAATCAACCAAAAATAAAAATATCCTCATTAATTGCGCCCGCACAACTTTTCCAATGGAGAGAGATGCGATGAGATGGGCAAATTATATAGGAAATAGACTCTTCGCAATTTATCTATCAGTTCTGATAAATAAGCCTGTATCAGATTCACTCTGCGGAACAAAAGTTTTTTCTAGAAAATTCTTTAAACTTATGAAGCAAAACGGAAGTTGGGATTCCAAGTCTGACCCATTTGGAGACTTTACAATAATATTTGAAGCTGCGAACAATAACATTAAAATACTAAATTATCCTGTTAGATATTACGCTAGAAAATCTGGAGCACCAAATATATCTAGATGGATAGATGGATTAAAACTTCTCAAAGTATGCTGGATCTATATGATTTCTGATATCTGAATTAAATAAAATTTTCGCGAGTGATTTTTTAGGATTTTTAATTTCTCCAAATTAGTAATAAAGTAGTTAGATTCTTATAGGAAGTAAATTCATTAAATTTCATGACATGAATTTTAATTTGAAGCTCGAAAAATTAAATAAAAAAAATTACCAAAGAAAACACTATGGAAAAATACTAACTGTAAGATTGCCATGTAATCCAATATTTCCAATAGGACCTATTTATTTAGCAGACCATATTCATAAATGTTTTCCAAGTATAGAGCAGCAATTCATCGATCTAGCAATAATTCCATCTAATAAAGTATCCAAATATCTAACTAGAAAAATTGATCAATTTAGACCACACCTAATCATTTTTTCTTGGAGAGATATACAAATCTATGCACCTGTTGATGGTAGAAGTGGAAATCCCTTACAAAACTCTTTTGAAGTTTTCTACTCAAAAAACATCCTTAAAAAAATTAGAGGTTCCTGGGGAGGATTAAAATTAATTGCATCTCATTATGGAGAAATATATAGAAATACCTCTTTAGTCAAAATGGGGCTAAAAAGAGCACAAAAATACAACAAAAATATAAAAATAATTTTAGGAGGTGGAGCTGTTAGTGTCTTCTACGAACAATTGGGAAATCTACTCCCAATAGGAACTGTTATTTCAGTTGGAGAGGGAGAAAATCTCATAGAAAAAATCATTAGAGGAGATTCAATAGAGGAAGAAAGATGTTACATTGCTGGACAAAAACCTCGCAACAAATTAATACATGAACAACCTTCAGGAACTATTAAAACTGCCTGCAACTATAAATATATTAAATCAATATGGCCTGAATTCGACTGGTATATAGAAGGTGGCGATTATTACGTAGGTGTACAAACAAAAAGAGGTTGCCCACACAATTGTTGTTTCTGTATTTACACAGTTGTGGAGGGGAAGCAAGTTCGAGTTAATCCTGTTAAGGAAGTAATCAAAGAAATGAAGCAATTATATGATCTTGGTGTAAGAGGATTTTGGTTTACAGATGCACAGTTTATTCCAGCCAAAAAACATATTGAAGATGCAAAAACACTTCTGCGAGCAATTAAGGACCAAGGCTGGGATGATATAAATTGGGCTGCATACATCAGAGCAGATAATATTGATGCAGAACTAGCTCAGCTTATGGTTGATACAGGTATGAGCTATTTTGAAATAGGTATCACCTCGGGATCTCAAGAACTTGTTAGAAAAATGAGATTAGCGTATGACCTTGAAACTGTTTTAAATAATTGCAGAATGCTAGTCAAATCAGGTTTCAAGAATCATGTTTCAGTCAATTATTCATTTAATGTTTTTGATGAAACGCCCAGCACTATAAGTCAAACAATTGCTTACCATAGAGAATTAGAAAATATTTTTGGTAAAGGCTTAGTTGATCCAGCTATATTCTTTATAGGTTTGCAACCTCACACTCTTCTTGAGAAGTACGCCTTGGAACGTAAAATTTTGAAGCCAAATTATAATCCAATGAGCATGATGCCCTGGACAGCAAGAAAACTTCTTTGGAATCCAGGCTCACTAGGGGAAAAACTTGGTCAGGTTTGCTTAGAAGCTTTTGATAATCCAGAAGACGAATTTGGCAAAACAGTTATCGACATTCTTGAGAGAGAATATGGAAAGTCCTCCTTAAAAGAATCCCTAAAAGTCCGTCCTTTATCAGAAAGGAAATTAGCTCATTCTAAATAATAAATGCAATCGTTATTAATCCTCTTTCTCGATTGAACTAGAAATTCCTTTAGATTTTAATGATTCTGAGTAAAATTCTGCAGGCTCTAAATCACAAACAATTACCAACCCAACACCAGTATTGTGTGCCTCTAACATTATGGCTATAGCATCTTGTTCGCTCAATTGCGGTACAACTTCTCTCAATACAATAGTGACATACTCCATAGAATTAACTGGGTCATTATGAAGTAAAACCTTATATTTTGGAGATTTATTTTTTAATTCAGCAGGTTTCTTTTCAATCACTGCTGAATTATTATTTACACCTTGTTCTAACTTTATAAATAGCATTAAATTTATTAGAGTTTAAATTGTACTAATAATTATATATTAATTATTCTTTCCATTGCATCAAGGACGTTTGATCGTGAGTTAAATGCTGACAAGCGAAAATAACCCTCTCCTGCTAATCCAAATCCGCTCCCAGGGGTGCCCACGACACTAACTTTTTGGAGAAGGAAATCAAAAAAGTCCCAAGATGTCATTTGATCAGGAACTTTGATCCAGATATAAGGAGCATTGTCACCACCATAAACTTTATATCCTGAATTCTGAAGTTTATTTTTCATTATTTTTGCATTTTCCATATAAAAATCAATTAAACCTCTCACCTGTTTCTTCCCTTCAAGAGAATAAACAGCCTCTGCTCCTTTCTGAACCACATAACTTACTCCATTGAACTTAGTAGATTGTCGTCTATTCCAAAGAGGCCATAACTCTATTTCCTCATTTATTGAGCTCAAACCTTTAAGATTTTTAGGTATGACTGTAAAAGCACATCTAACTCCAGTGAATCCTGCATTCTTTGAAAAAGATCTAAATTCAATAGCACAATCCTTTGCTCCCTCAATCTCATATATTGAATGTGGAATATCATTATCTTGAATAAATGCTTCATAAGCTGCATCAAAAAGTATTAGGGATTTGTTTTTAAGAGCATAGTCAACCCACCTTTTCAATTCTGCTTTATTAATCGTTGCTCCAGTCGGATTATTAGGAAAACAAAGATATAAAATATCAACTTTTTTTTCAGGGAGTTCTGGCAGAAAGTTATTCCCCTCATTTATTGCAAGATATGTCAATCCTTGATATGTTCCATTTTCAAGTGAATCACCAGTTCTTCCTGTCATAACGTTACTATCCACATATACAGGGTAAACAGGATCTGTTACAGCAATTGAATTATCTTTGCCAAGAATATCTAAAATATTGCTACTATCGCATTTTGAACCATCAGAAACAAAAATTTCTTCAGGTGAAATTTGGCAGCCTCTCGAAATAAAATCATTCTCAGATATTTTTTCTCTCAGCCAAGAATAACCTTGTTCTGGTCCATAACCTCTGAAACCATCTGTTGTTCCCATTTCATCTAAAGCTTTACCCATAGCCTCTATGCATGCTCTAGGTAATGGCTCTGTAACATCTCCTATACCAAGCTTAATAATTTCAGCACTCTTATTTGATTGAGAATAAATTTTTACCCTTTTAGCAATTTCAGGGAATAAATAGCCTGCTTTGAGTTTTAAATAATTTTCGTTTACTTGAACCACTTTAGATAAAAATTTAACCAATATAAGAATAATAGATCAACGTGCTTTAGTGGTGGTTAGGTGTTAAAATTAGTTCAGTTATGGTTGAATAAATAGAAAATCATGGCTACGAATTCAATTTCAAATAATTTGAAAGTCGTCTAAAGCTTTATACTTAGCAGAATTTAATTGCTATTAATTTTAATTTAAAAAAGTAAATAATAATAGCAAAACAATTGCTTTCTTAAAAGATAAAAAATTTAACTCTCTAGTTTAGATGATTTTCAAAATTCAAACCATTTATAATAAAATATATGTCTCAGCAAATTATCATCGCTGAGCAGGCTCGAATTGCAGCACTACTCACAGATGATCGAGTTGATGAATTAATCGTCGCACAAGGTCAATATCAAATTGGCGATATTTTTTTTGGAACTGTTGAAAATGTTCTCCCTGGTATTGATGCTGCTTTCATAAATATTGGTGAAAGTGATAAAAATGGATTTATCCATGTATCAGATCTTGGACCATTAAGACTTAAAAAAGGAATTTTAGGAATAACTGAATTACTAGAACCAAAACAAAAAGTTCTAGTACAGATAATAAAGGAACCCACGGGATCTAAAGGGCCTAGACTTACTGGTAGTATTTCAATACCGGGGAAGTACTTAATATTACAACCACATGGTCAAGGAGTAAATATTTCCAGAAAAATAAATACAGAGACAGAAAGAAGCCGTCTAAAAGCTCTTGGGGTTTTAATAAAACCACCTAGTACAGGTTTATTATTTAGAACAGAAGCTGAAAAGATAAAAGAAGAACTACTTATTGAAGATTTAGAAAATTTAATTCAACAATGGGAAAATATTTTAAAAATTTATGAGACTTCTAATCCACCAAATCTAATAAAAAGAGATGATGATTTCTCTCTTAAGATTTTGAGAGATCATATTAAATCATCAACCAAAAGTATCATAATCGATAGTAAATTTTCTGTTGAAAAGGCAAAAGATTTTTTAAAAAACTATGAATCTAGTCTAGATCTTGAGTTTCACGATAACAATTTAAACCAACATATTTTAGAAAAATACGAGATAAAGAAAACAATTCAAAAAGCTCTTCAACCGAGAGTAGATCTTCCTTCAGGAGGTTATATCATTATTGAACCAACTGAAGCTTTAACTGTAATTGATGTAAACTCTGGTTCATTTACAAGATCAGCAAACTCAAGACAAACTGTTTTATGGACAAATTGCGAAGCAGCAGTTGAAATCTCAAAGCAAATGAAATTAAGAAATATAGGTGGAGTGATAGTTGTAGATTTTATTGATATGGAATCTAGAAGGGATCAATTCCAGTTACTAGAGCATTTTACTTCAGCGATAAAAGATGATTCTGCTAGGCCTCAGATAGCTCAGCTTACTGAATTAGGTTTAGTTGAATTAACGAGAAAAAGACAAGGTCAAAATATATATGAATTATTCGGTAAAAAATGTCCTACGTGCAATGGTATAGGCCATATAGAAAATCAATTAAATTATGAAATTTCTAATTATCAAATTAAAGATGTGCAAGAGAAACCTTATAAATCAAATAGTCCAAAAACTTTAGAAATAGATACTTCTCAATCAACTCATAATGAGGAAAAAATCATTGAAAAGGAATTTCTTAAAGCCAAGAACCTTAATAAAGATGATTCTTCTCATCAAACAGAAAGTGATGACTCTGATCTGAATACGTTAAATTCAAAAGAAAAAAATCTAATCACTGTTGATCTTACCAATGATGAAAAAATCGTTTTCAGTCAATTAGGTATTAATCCATTAATTAAATTAGGTAAAGAATATCTCACTAGCAATAATTTTGTTCGTTTAAAAGAAAATAGTAATGAGAAAGAAAAAACTTTAATTTATAATAAAACCAACGAAAATCAAGTTAAAAAAATCTCAAAATCTAAAGAAGTAAAAGAGATTGAGATTAATGTAGAAAAAAATGCAAATTCCAAAAATAAATCCCCCAAAAAAACTAATGAAAATGAAGAAGTTATATTTTTAGATAAGAAGGATGAAATTGAACATACAGAGGAAATAAACAATGCAAGAAAAAAAAGAAGAAGATCTTCAGCAAGTATTGAGTAAGAATTACGAAGTTGGGATAGATGAAGTTGGGAAGGGAGCTGTTTTTGGTCCTGTTTTCTCGGCGGTTGTTGTACTTACTGAAAAAAATAAATTTACCTTAAAAAAATTTGGAGTAACGGATAGCAAAAAATTAACTGCCAAAAAAAGAAAATTGCTTTTGCCCAAAATTTTATCACTTTCTTCAGATTATGGAATTGGGCAATCCTCAGCAAGAGAAATAGATAAGCTAGGCATCAGAGTTGCAACTGAGTTGTCAATGATAAGAGCTTTAAAGAAATTAAAAGAGAGACCATCTGAACTAATAATCGATGGTCCCTTATTATTAAGGCCATGGAAAGGAATTCAAAAAAATATAGTATCAGGAGACTCGAAATTTACTGCGATAGCATCGGCAAGCATACTCGCAAAAGTATCTCGCGACAATCTTATGGAAAGGTTAGAAAAAAAGTACTCAGGATATTTTATATTTAAAAATAAAGGTTATGGTACCAGAGAGCATCTATCATTTATTAAAGAGAAAGGAATAACTAATCTGCATAGAAAAAATTTTTTAAAAAATCAAATGTCATTTAATTCACACCAATCTAAAAAATCTTTAACTAATTGCATTTGAACTCTTGACTTTATCCCTAACAAAATTCCATTTAATACCGAATGGCCAGTAGATTCTAGAATTTTCTTAGGTACTAGCTTTAATATGGGGGGTTGACTAACAGATACCCCTAAAACTGCCTCTCCTTCCAATCCGATATCAGTTGCTTCTAAATTCGCTTTTAAAATAAGATTAAAGTCATCGACTATCCCCAAACCATCCAATTTACTATCAAGGGCGCTCATTCTTAAAATTCCGTCTTTGTTATCTACCGCAATTGAAACAACAGGGTTAATATCTAATTGAAAAACCTTTAAACTTGTTACTGTATACTTATACTTACCTTTCCCTTCAGGTACTAATTTCTTGGAGTCCAGCATTGCTCCAACAACTCTTTCTTCTTCCAAAAGATATTTAGAAAGATATTCTTTATTTCTTGTTACAGAAAGCTTAAGTTTCTGTTTAGCATCAAAAGATAATAACATTTTCTATATCCCTCCAATGCTTATTTGATCTCTTTTTTTCTTACGATTAATCATGAGTAAACAAGTTGCATATTTAGGTCCTAAAGGGACATACGCAGAAAAAGCAGCTCATTTACTTTCAAAGCTCGCAGATTTTCAGACACCTATATTTGTACCATGTAATGGGTTGCATTCGGTAATTAAGTCTATAGCGTACAACAATTGTGATGCTGCTGTAGTTCCTATTGAAAATTCCGTAGAAGGGGGAGTTACAGCCACTTTGGATGCTCTTTGGAAATTTCCTGACATTTTTATCAATAATGCAATTGTTTTACCAATAAAACATGCATTAATTAGTGATGGAGAACTTTCAATGATTTCGGAAGTATTATCTCATCCTCAAGCTTTAGCTCAATGTTCAGAATGGTTATCCGAAAATCTTCCAAATGCCATCCCTCTTCCAACAAATTCAACTTCAGAAGCTGTCAATATGGTAAAAGGAAGCAAATTTAGAGCAGCTATAGGTTCAAAATCATTAATTCAAATTGAAGGACTAAAAGAATTAGCCTTTCCAATTAATGATGTCCCAGGTAATTGCACTAGATTTGTTTTACTGAGCAAAGAATTAAATTCTAATTCAGCTAATATTGCTAGTTTTGCTTTCTCATTAATCTCAAATAAACCTGGTGCTTTACTTAAGGCTATAAATTATATTGCAGATTTTGGATTTAATATGAGCAAGATAGAGTCTAGGCCTTCAAAAAGAGAGTTAGGCGAATACATTATATATATTGACTTAGAAATAAATAATCAAGAAAATATTGAAGATTTTCTTAAATTAAAAAATAATATAAAACCCCTATGCCAGAACTTTGTAGATTTTGGAAGTTATTTTTCTAAAAATGTTGAATTAGATTAATTTACCCTCTACATTTATAAACACCGAACTCCATTAAACCTTTTCTAAATGCCCAATTCATGAGAAGTATTGTTGGGATCTCTCTTATAGACTTAACAACTGCTATTGGGCCTAGGGACAAAATTGTTAAAGGTCTTCTAATACCTTCGATAATAGAATCGTACCATGACGGATTTGTGTAAGAATTCCAATTTTCAGTTATAACTCTGCCCGCACTGTTTTTATTTGTTCTTAGGATACTTGCGAATTCATTAATGCTAATAAAATTAGGATGTACCCACTGTTCAAGTAATTGTCTAAGAACCAACCTCTCAAAAAAAGACGGGGGATATGCCTCTAAATCTCTTGAATTCCAATCTGCCAATGCAAAATAGCCTCCAGGTCTCAATGTTCTAAGCATTTCATCTGCAAACTTCTTTTTGTCATTCATGTGTGCACCTGCCTCAACACTCCAAACAGCATCAAATGATCCATCTTCGAACTTTAAATCCAATGCATCCATAACCTGGAAGTTACAATTTAATCCGGAAGGAGTAAGTTCTCTCGCTCTTTTTACTTGAGCAGGACTAATTGTAATTCCAGTAACATTAAATCCATAATATTTAGCAAGAATTCTTGAACTTCCTCCTATTCCGCAGCCTACATCTAGTATTCTTGAACCTTTTGGTAACTTATCTAAACCACTCCACGTGACTAACTCATGGACAAACTGAACTTTAGCCTTTCTAAAATTAATATTTTTTTTCTCTAAGGGATAAAATCCCAAATGTATGTGATCTCCCCATAACCTTTCAAGTAATTTATCTTGGGTCCAAGCATCATATGCAGATGCCACTGTACCAGAAGAAATATATTTTCTAGCGCTAATTCTCCAAATGTTAAATAGTGCTAAAAGAAATAAAACCAGCAAAAAAAAAGGTAATAGTATTTCAAACATTTAATTTTCTTTGATATCGGGAAAACTTTCTTTCAAAGCCGTTCTTGCTGCAAGTTGTTTTCTTGTATGATCTAGCATTTCATATTCTCTTTGTAAACGAGTAAAAGTATTTCTTTCTTCAAGAAGTTTTTGCTGTTCATTTGCAACTGGACCACCCAAATGAGCTCCTATCCAAAATGATAATTCCATAGGATTATCAGGAAGTTTATCGGGGAAATTTTTTTTAGTATTAGTCAATTTACTTGTCAGGTTAATTACATCACTAAGTGCTTCTGTTACTGAATCTTTTAGAGAATTTAAGTTTTGAAAATTATCAACATTATCATCACTAATCCAACTTACCATTGCTGAAAAATATGGTGTTGAACGGATGATTTCTAAGACTTGAAATCTTTGTTGTCCGATCGTAATAATGTTACTTCTCCCATCATCTGCAGTTTGATGTTTTATTATTTGTGCGCAACATCCGACATTAGCCATTCTCTTAGTTGTTGGATCCAACTTAATGATTCCAAACATAGAATCTGACTCTAGGACAGATTTAAGCATAATTTTGTACCTCGATTCAAAAATATGCAAAGGTAATACTTCTTGAGGGAAAAGCACAACCTCTGGCAAAGGAAATAAAGGTAATTCCCTTACAGAGAGCTCTCCCATTTAAACCTCATTTAATATTTTTTATATTAATCTATTTAAGTCGTTTTCGGGAAACCTAAAGTTTAACTTCAATATCTACACCACTAGGAAGATCTAACTTCATTAAAGCATCAATAGTTTTTGCGGAAGGGCTATAAATATCGATTATTCGTCTATGAGTTCTAGTTTCAAAATGCTCTCTTGAATCTTTATCAACATGTGGTGACCTTAGGACACAATAAATTTTTCTTTTTGTTGGCAGTGGTATTGGACCTATTGCTGAAGCAGAGGTGGTATCAGCAGTTTGAATAATTTTATCGCAAGACAAATCAAGCATTCTTCTATCAAATGCTTTTAATCTTATTCTTATTTTTTGTTGCGCAATTGATGTGGTCATAATTTCAAATTTCTTTGTAGGTTGGGCCATTGATTTCCAATGGCCCTAATCCATTATCTTATCTTAAGTGATTGAGGTAGAAATCTTAAAATTTAATATATTATTTAAGAATTTTAGAAACAACGCCAGCACCAATAGTACGTCCACCTTCACGGATTGCGAATCGCATACCTTGTTCAATAGCTACTGGACATATTAATTCTCCAGTCATCTTTATTCTGTCTCCTGGCATAACCATTTCAACGTTAGAGCCGTCATCAGAGGTAAATGCTGTGATTTGACCAGTCACATCAGTTGTTCTGATGTAAAACTGGGGTCTATATCCTGCGAAGAAAGGTGTATGTCTGCCACCCTCCTCTTTTTTTAGAACATAAACTTCCCCTTCAAATTGAGTATGCGGAGTAATGGATCCTTTCTTAACAAGTACCATTCCTCTTTCAATATCTTCTTTTTGAACACCACGTAAAAGTAAACCTACGTTATCTCCAGCCATGCCTTCATCAAGAAGTTTTCGGAACATTTCAACTCCTGTAACAGTAGTTGTTCTTGTATCTCTTATTCCAACTATTTCGACTTCTTCTCCAACCGTAACTTTACCTCTCTCAATTCTTCCAGTAGCTACAGTTCCTCTACCAGTAATTGAGAAAACATCTTCAACTGCCATCAAGAATGGTTTATCAACTTCTCTTTCTGGTTCTGGAATACTTGCATCAACTGCTTTCATTAATTCTTCAATTTTTGATTCCCAAGTGGAATCTCCCTCAAGAGCTTTTAATCCAGAAACTTGTACGATAGGAATATCATCTCCAGGGAAATCGTAGCTATCTAATAGTTCTCGAATTTCCATTTCAACAAGCTCAATAATTTCTTCATCATCGACCATATCGCATTTGTTAAGAGCTACTACAAGAGCAGGAACTCCAACCTGTTTAGCTAAAAGAATATGCTCTTTGGTTTGCGCCATAGGGCCGTCTGTAGCTGCACAAACTAAAATAGCTCCGTCCATTTGAGCGGCTCCTGTGATCATATTCTTTACATAATCAGCGTGTCCAGGGCAATCTACATGAGCGTAATGTCTGCCTTCAGTTTCATATTCGACATGAGCTGTATTGATTGTAATGCCGCGCTCTCTTTCCTCAGGAGCACCATCAATGTCTCCATAGTCTTGAGCTTGAGCTTGACCTTTTTTAGCTAATACGTTTGTAATAGCAGCAGTAAGTGTTGTTTTTCCATGATCAACATGGCCAATAGTGCCTATGTTGACATGTGGTTTGTTTCTTTCGAACTTCTCGCGAGCCATTTTGAATTAAAGAATCGAGGGTTTAAGAGTTTTTTTTGTTTAGAGATCAGGACTTGCCCTGATTCTTGGAAATGATAGCTTCAGCAACATTACGAGGAACTTCCTCATAATTTGCGAACTCCATTGAAAATATACCCCGACCTTGAGTCATTGATCGGAGTTGAGTAGCATAACCGAACATTTCGGCTAAGGGCACTTTGGCCTGTACCTTAGACAATCCATCATCAACAGATTGTCCTTCTACTTGACCTCTTCTAGAAGAGAGATCACCAATTACAGATCCAAGAAAGTCATCAGGACTTTCGACCTCAACTTTCATCATAGGCTCTAACAGGACAGGGTTACATTTTTTAACCCCATCTTTAAAAGCCATGGAACCTGCAATTTTGAAAGCCATTTCAGATGAGTCTACATCGTGGAATGAACCATCGACTAGTGTTACTTTTACATCAATGAGTGGATAACCGGCAAGAACACCAGATTCACAGGTTTCTTTCATTCCATTAGATGCAGGCCCAATATACTCTTTTGGTACAGCTCCACCAACAATTTTGTTTACAAATTCAAAACCTTTACCAACTTCAGCAGGTTCCATTTCAATTATTACATGGCCATATTGACCTTTTCCTCCAGTTTGTCTTGCATATTTACCTTCACCTTTAGAACTAGACCTAATTGTCTCTCTATATGAAACCTGTGGAGCTCCTATGTTTGCTTCAACTTTAAATTCCCTTAACATTCTGTCAACAAGGATTTCTAAGTGCAATTCACCCATACCTGCAATAACAGTTTGATTTGTCTCAGGATCTGTACTTACCCTAAAGGTTGGATCCTCTTCAGACAAAGCAGTTAAAGCTTTTGATAATTTTTCCATATCGCCTTTAGTTTTTGGCTCAACAGCTACTGAGATAACTGGTTCAGGGATAAACAATGTTTCCAAAACTATTGGATCTTCTGTGTTACACAAAGTGTCACCAGTTGTTGTGTTCTTAAGACCTAATACAGCTCCTAAATCCCCTGCCCTCAATTCATCAACCTCCTCTCTTTCATCTGCCTTAAGAATCACTAATCTAGAAATTCTCTCTTTAGCATCCTTAGTAGAATTCATTACATAACTTCCCTTCGAAAGAACGCCGGAATACATTCTTACGAAAGTTAATTTTCCATAGGGATCTGACATAACTTTGAATGCTAATGCACTGAAAGGAGCATTATCATCTGAAGGTCTAACATCTTCTTTGCCACTTGGCAAAACACCTTGTATTGGTTTCACATCAACTGGAGCTGGCAAGTAATCAACTACAGCGTCTAAAACAAGTTGTACTCCTTTATTCTTAAAAGCTGAACCGCATAATACGGGGACCAATCCATGTTTTAAAACCCCTTCTCTGATACCCTTTTTAAGTTGTTCTTCAGATAATTCTCCTGTTTCAAGAAATATTTCTATTAATTCTTCATCATTTTCTGCGACACTCTCCATTAACTTAAATCTCCAATCTGCAGCTTCCTCCTCCATGTCAGATGGAATTGGTCCCTCTTCAATATCAGTACCTAAATCATTTTTGTAAAAATATGCTTTGTTGGCTACTAAATCAATAATGCCTGTGAGATCACCTTCAGCCCCAATTGGTAACTGGATTGGAAGTGCATTTGCCTTTAATCGATCTTTAATTTGCTTATTAACTTTTAAAAAATCCGCACCAGTTCTGTCCATTTTATTAACAAAAACCATTCTTGGAACAGAGTATCTATCTGCTTGACGCCAAACCGTTTCGGATTGAGGCTGAACTCCACCAACTGCACAAAAAACGGCAATAACTCCATCCAAGACCCGCATTGATCTTTCAACTTCAATAGTAAAATCAACGTGTCCAGGGGTATCAATAATATTTATTCTATGATCTTGCCAGCTAGTGGATATTGCAGCAGCAGTAATTGTTATTCCTCTTTCTCTTTCTTGAGCCATCCAATCTGTTACGGCAGCACCATCGTGAACCTCACCTATTTTGTGAACTACACCTGAATAAAACAAAATTCTTTCAGTTGTTGTAGTTTTCCCTGCATCAATATGAGCGGCTATACCTATGTTCCTTACTCGTTCTAGGGGAAAGTCGCGTGCCAATTTTAAAGCTCCAAATAAAAAATTTTTAGTGAATATAGTTCGCCCAAAAGCAAACTCTTATAATAATAAACTACTTAAGTACCTTTTTGATGAAATTAATATCTGTAATGTGCAAAAGCCTTATTAGCTTCAGCCATTTTATGAGTGTCTTCTCTTTTTTTAACCGCACTTCCAGTTTCATTTGCAGCATCCATCAACTCACCTGCAAGTTTTTGGGACATACTTTTGCCATTCCTTGCTCGTGAGAATGTAACAAGCCATCTTAATGCCATAGCTGTACCTCTCTCTTGACGCACTTCCATAGGTACTTGATATGTTGCACCACCAACTCTTCTAGCTCTTACCTCGACTAGAGGAGTAGCATTCTTTACAGCTGTTTCAAATAATTCGACTGCATTCCCTCCTGTTCTTTCACTTATTAAAGAAAAGGCATCAGACAATATTCTTTGAGCTGTAGATTTTTTACCATGTTTCATCAATCTAGATATCATCATTGAAGCAAGACGACTATTAAATTGAGGATCTGGAAGAACTGGTCTTTTTACTGCTGCATTACGTCGTGACATGTTTTAAAAAAGTAATGTTTACAAATTAATTTTTTGGAGCTTTTGCTCCATACTTAGATCTGGATTGACGTCTATCTTTGACTCCGGCCGTATCTAAAGTTCCTCTTATTATATGATACCTAACTCCTGGTAAATCCTTAACTCTTCCACCCCTGAGTAATACTACAGAGTGTTCTTGCAAATTATGTCCAATTCCAGGGATATAAGCCGTCACTTCGAAACCAGAAGTCAATCTAACCCTAGCAACTTTTCTCAAAGCTGAATTAGGTTTTTTGGGAGTTGATGTATAGACTCTTGTACAAACTCCTCTTCTCTCAGGGCAAGCTTTTAACGCAGGAGATTTTGTTTTCTTAGTCAGACGTTTTCTTTCTGAACCTATTAATTGTGAGATAGTAGGCATCTATTATATTCAAATAAAAATAAACATTTAACTATCATAACCTTTTACGAGCACCAACTAAAAGTTTTTAATGATATTTTTTGAAAATTTGTGAAATTAAAATTCTTTGGTAAATATTCATTATTTTTAGATTTATTTTCATATTTATTTTTATAATAGAATTACATAAATAACTAAATAGAATTAAATAATCTATGGGAGAGAGTATCAAAAGAATCGTTGGCCCATATCAAGATAGTTATTCCCCAAATGGAATAATTGGGGAGAAAGATGCGTGTGGGGTTGGTTTCGTTGCAAATGTTGAAGGTATAGAAAGCAACTGGATCCTTAAACAATCTCTAAAGGGCCTCAACTGCATGGAGCATAGAGGAGGTTGTGGAGGAGATAGTGACTCAGGAGATGGAGCAGGCATTTTATGTTCAATTCCATGGGGATATCTAGAAGAGAAAATTAATCTAAAAAATACTCAAGAATTTAATAGAGGTTTAGGCATGGTTTTTATGCCTAATAAAAAAGAAAAAATTGAAATATGTAAATCAGTATGTGATGAAGAAGCAGAAAAATTAAAAGTCAACAAAACATTTTGGAGAACAGTACCTGTTAATAATGAAATCTTAGGTCCTTTAGCTAAAGCAAATGCTCCATTCATCTGTCAGTGGATTTTACATATAGATAAAAAAGATCATAAGGATGTTGAAAGGCTTTTATTTCAATTAAGGAAAAGAATTGAGAAAAAAATAAGAGAAACTTTCAAAAACGATGTTGGAGATTGTGAATTTTATTTTGCCTCACTAAGTTCTCAAACAGTTGTTTATAAAGGTATGGTTCGCTCTGAAATATTATCCGAGTTTTATCAAGATCTAAAAGAAGAGAATTTTAAAGTTTCATTTTCTGTTTATCATCGTAGATTTAGTACTAATACACTTCCAAAATGGCCACTAGCTCAGCCCATGAGATTTTTGGGTCATAATGGCGAAATAAATACTCTCTTAGGCAATATTAATTGGGCTAAAGCTTCAGAAACACATATAGATGATTTTTGGGGAGAGTTATCTAATGAAATTAAGCCCATAGTAGATGTAAACAAAAGTGATTCGTCAAATCTTGATGCAACCCTTGAAATCAATATTCGTTCAGGTCAGCCCATTACTGACTCATTATTAAAACTTGTTCCTGAAGCATTTAGAGATCAACCAGAACTTGAGGATAGAGAGTATATAAAAGCTTTTTATGAATATTCTGCAAGCCTACAAGAAGCTTGGGATGGTCCAGCACTCCTTGTATTTGCTGATGGAAATTTTGTCGGGGCAACTCTTGATAGAAATGGCCTAAGACCAGCAAGATATTCAATCACAAATGATGGTTTTGTAATAATGGGTTCTGAAACAGGAGTAGTAGATCTTGAAGAAGAAAGAGTAATAGAAAAAGGTCGATTAGGACCGGGACAAATGTTGGCAGTTGATTTTCATCAGAATAGAATCCTAAGAAATTGGGAAGTAAAATCTGAAGCTGCTCAAAGGCATGATTATAAAAATCTTCTCAGTAATAGAACTATAAAAATTGAAAATAATGAATGGGTTAAAGACTGCAAACTAAAAGACCTTGAGTTGTTGCAACAACAAACTGCATATGGGTTTTCAGCTGAAGATAATGACCTTATCTTAGATTCAATGGCTTCATTAGCTAAAGAGCCTACTTATTGCATGGGCGACGACATCCCATTAGCAGTTCTTTCATCTAAGCCACATATCTTATACGACTACTTCAAGCAAAGATTTGCGCAAGTTACTAATCCTCCTATTGACCCTCTGAGAGAAAAACTTGTAATGAGTTTAGAGATGCATCTAGGAGAAAGATGTACACCATTTGAAATTAAAGATGCTAAACCTTTTATTCATTTACAAAGTCCTATTCTAAATGAGGAAGAACTCATTTCCATCAAAAAATCAAAAATTAAATCTCAGATAATTTCAAGTTTGTTTGATTTAGAGGAAGGTATTCAAGGCTTAGAGAACCAATTAAAACTAATCTGTAAACAGAGTGAGCTGTCTATAAAAGAAGGTTGCTCTTTAATCATCATTTCTGATAAGGGAATTAATCCTAAAAAGACTTTCATACCTCCTTTACTTGCTGTTGGAGCAATTCATCATTATCTTCTTAAAAAAGAAATCAGGCTAAAAGCTTCTATAATAATTGAGACCGGTCAATGCTGGAGCACACATCACTTAGCTTGTTTAATTGGATATGGAGCAAGTGCAGTTTGCCCTTGGTTGACCTTCGAAGCAGGTAGACACTGGTTAAAACATCCAAAAACACAAAAACTCATTGATAGCAAAAAAATAAATCCATTATCAATAGTTGATGTTCAAGAAAATATTAAAAAAGCTCTAGAAGACGGTCTAAGAAAAATTCTCTCAAAAATAGGCATCTCACTTTTATCTAGTTACCATGGTGCACAAATTTTTGAAGCTGTAGGCCTTGGATCTGACTTAATAAAAATTGCTTTTGATGGTACAACAAGTCGTATCGCTGGCATAACATTAAAAGAATTAACTAATGAAACACTTTCAATACATACGAAAGCCTATCCCGAGATCGATTTAAAGAAATTAGAATTTTTAGGATTTGTACAATTTAGAAATAATGGAGAATATCATTCCAATAACCCAGAGATGTCCAAAGTTTTACATTCGGCGGTAAAACAAGGGGCAGGATACGATCATTTTGAAACTTACAAAAAACTTATTAGTAATAGACCGACAACATCTCTTAGAGATTTACTAACAATCAATTCAAAAAGAAAAAGTATTCCATTAGAGGAAGTTGAAAGTGTTGAATCAATTTGCAAAAGGTTCTGTACTGGAGGAATGAGTTTAGGTGCTTTATCCAGAGAAGCGCATGAAGTTTTAGCAGTTGCAATGAATAGAATTGGTGGAAAAAGTAATAGTGGAGAAGGGGGAGAAGATCCAGCTCGTTTTAATGTTTTAAATGATATCGATAAAAATACTCAATCAATGACATTGCCATTTATTAAAGGCTTAAAGAATGGAGACACAGCATGCTCCGCTATTAAACAAATAGCATCAGGAAGATTTGGAGTTACACCTGAATATCTAAGAAGTGGTAAACAACTCGAAATTAAAATGGCTCAAGGTGCAAAACCCGGAGAGGGGGGACAATTACCTGGTCCAAAAGTTGATTCTTACATCGCAAAACTAAGAAATAGTAAACCAGGGGTAGCTTTAATATCTCCTCCCCCTCATCATGATATTTATTCAATTGAAGATTTAGCTCAACTTATCCACGACTTACACCAAGTTCATCCAAAAGCGAAAGTAAGCGTGAAACTTGTCTCTGAAATTGGTATAGGTACTATTGCTGCTGGAGTAAGCAAAGCTAATGCAGATGTAATTCAAATATCAGGCCATGACGGAGGTACAGGTGCTTCCCCCCTGAGTTCTATTAAACATGCAGGTTTACCATGGGAACTTGGTGTTGCTGAGGTTCATAAATCTCTCTTAGAGAATAACTTACGCGAAAGAGTAATTTTGAGAACTGATGGAGGTCTTAAAACAGGCTGGGACGTAGTTATTGCAGCTTTACTAGGTGCTGAAGAATACGGTTTTGGTTCTGTAGCGATGATTGCTGAAGGATGCATAATGGCTCGGGTTTGTCATACAAACAAGTGTCCTGTTGGAGTTGCCACTCAAAAAGAAGAATTAAGAAAAAGATTTAAAGGTATTCCAGAAAATGTCGTCAATTTTTTCTTGTATATTGCTGAAGAAGTAAGACAGATAATGAGTAGTATCGGTGTTTTTAATATGGAAGAACTGATTGGTAATCAAGAATTTCTTTCTGCAAGAAATATCGATCTTCCAAAAACTTCTAATATTGATCTTTCTTCTTTAGTAAATGAACACTCAACCCCTGATAGATCATGGTTAAAACATTTAAAAACTGCACATAGTAATGGTTCTGTATTAGAAGACGAGTTTTTGTCTGATACTAAATTTATAGATTCACTTAAAAATCACGAAATATTAACCAAAGAAATTGAGATAAAAAATACAGATAGAAGTGTTTGTGCGAAAATATCAGGCGAAATCGCAGAACTTCACGGCAATACTGGCTTCAATGGCGAAATCAACTTATATTTCAAAGGATATGCAGGACAAAGCTTTGGTGCCTTTTTATTGAAGGGAATGAATGTTCAATTAATCGGAGAAGCTAATGATTATGTTTGTAAAGGAATGAATGGAGGAACACTCACAATAATTCCACCAAAAATAAATGAAATCTCCTCCGAACAAGTCATACTAGGAAATACTTGTCTTTATGGAGCAACAGGTGGAAAATTATTTGCATTAGGAAAATCGGGAGAAAGATTTGCGGTTAGAAATAGTGGCGCTATAGCGGTAACAGAAGGAGCAGGTGATCATTGTTGTGAATACATGACTGGTGGGAAAGTAGTTATTCTAGGTTCCACAGGAAGGAATATTGGTGCGGGCATGACTGGTGGAATAGCTTTTATAATCGATGAAAATAATGATTTAAGTAATAAAGTAAATAAAGAAATAGTGAGCATTCATCAAATAACTTCATCAAAGCAGGAAAATCTCTTATTGGAAATCATTAGAGAATATCAATCAAAAACAAATAGTTTAAAGGCTGCCAAAATAATTGAAAATTGGCCTCATTTTAAGAGTACTTTCAAATTGATTGTTCCCCCAAGCGAAGAAGAGATGCTTGGTATAAAAAAAATGTAAATGCCTTTTTTTGTAAAAACTGAAATTATAAAAAAAGAATACTTAATTAATAATGATTTAAAACGAAAAATAATTAACGAACATATTGATTGGGTAAAAAATTTAAAAAAAGAGGGAATTAATATAAAAAGTGGCTTTTTGGTAGATGAGTTAAATAGGCCAGGTGACGGCGGATTACTTATTCTTGAGATGAATAATTATAGAAATGCATTAAAAATAATTAAGAATGATCCAATGATTAAAAATGATCTAGTTGAGTGGAAATTAAATGAGTGGGTAGACCCAAATAAATGAATATAATTATCTTGGATACTTTTTCATAAGTTTTTGAATCTCTTCAGCATGGTAACTACTACGAGTTAATGGAGAACTAACTACTTGCATGAAGTTTAAATCTTTTTCCCCGAACGCTTTAAAGTAGTTAAATTTTGAAGGACTTACAAATCTTTTTACAGGTAAATGATTAGGGCCAGGAGATAAATATTGGCCAATAGTAACAATATCAACGAAATTACTTTTTAAATCCTTAAGCAGACTTAAGATCTCCTCGTCTTTTTCCCCTAAGCCAAGCATGAAGCCTGACTTTGTATAAATTTTGGGAGAATAGTCTCTGGTTCTTTTAAGCAATTCAAGAGTTCTTTCATATTTACCCTGAGGTCTTACTTTTTTATATAGCGAAGGTACAGTCTCAATATTATGGTTTAAAACGTTTGGATTTGAATCAAGAACTTTTTCAAGAGCTTTCCAGTTGCCACAAAAATCAGGAATTAAAAGCTCAATAGTAGTTTCAGGAGATTTTTCTCTTATTTGATGAACACATTGAAAAAATTGATATGCGCCACCATCCTCAAGATCGTCTCTATTAACTGATGTGATTACAACATGCTTAAGATTCATTCTAAAAACAGCTTCGGCTAGACGATATGGTTCAGTTGGGTCTAAGTCTCTCTTAGATCTATCAAAATCAATATCGCAATATGGACATGCTCTAGTACAACCAGGACCCATTATGAGGAAAGTTGCAGTTCCACTAGCAAAACATTCGCCGATATTTGGACAGCTTGCTTCTTGACATACTGTATTGAGATTTAAATCTTTTAATAAATTTGCAGTATTACCAATTCTCTCAACTTGTGGAGCTTTGACCCTTAACCATTCAGGTTTTGAAATTAAACTATTGGGATTATTAGTCACATTAAATCTTCTTGACCTGTAATTTTATTTTACTAAAAACAAGATGAATTAACTATTTATAATTTCAAAGACGAAGCTCATTCAACAAAAGTAAATAAATAAATGAATTAAACTAATCCTTCTGCAATTTAGAAAATCTTAATTAGATTTACTCGTTACACAACGATTTTGTTTCATTAACTAAAATTGTATCAGATTTCATAACGTTATTTTTAATACAGATATCAGAACGTACTAACATTTAAAATATGACTCAATTATTGAAATTAATTGGATTATTTTGTACTAAAAAGTGTTTTTTTTAATAATTTTTGATACAGTAAAAAATATATGTAATAAAACATTGACTTTTAAATTTAAAAGAAAACGTATTTTATTATCGGAAAAAAATAAAAACTTTAAAGCAATAGGTTATGCTAGAGCTACTCATAACGAATATGAATATTTAGAAGAGCAAATAAAAATTTTGAAGGAAGAGGGTTGCAGTTTAGTGTTCTCTGAATTGATAAGTTTAGATGAAGAAATCAAACCTCAACTCAATAAAGCTATAAATTCCTTATCAAAAGGCGATCAATTAATAATAACTCAGCTTGATCGAGCATTTAAAAATAAAAAAGAATGTTTGATAACAATAAATAAACTTATTAATAAGGATATTAAATTGCGAACTTTGACTGGTTTTTTTGCTGCTAATGAATCTTCTAATGCAAATTCTTCAATTTTTAAAATTTTATATGAATTAGATAATTTAGAAGATAAAAGTTTAGGTGAAAGAAAAAAAGAACAACTATTACGCAGAAAATTATCTGGAAATAATTTGGGAGGCAGGCCCAAAATAAGTCCTTTAAAAGAATCTTTAGTAATCAGATTGCGTAATGAAGGATATTCATATCGATCAATCAGAACACAAACTGGAATTGCATTATCAACAATTAGGAGAGTGATTTTGGAGGGAGAATTAACATAAAATGATAAAGAAAGAAATTGAAAATTTAATAAAAGAAAATTTTAAAGATACCGCATTGCGTATTTATGAATTAGATAATGAAGATAGAAAAAGTTTGTTAGCAGAATATAGAGAATGGATTATGAATGAATTAGATTTTGAAGAAGTA
This sequence comes from uncultured Prochlorococcus sp., assembly GCA_902564235.1. Taxonomy (GTDB): domain Bacteria; phylum Cyanobacteriota; class Cyanobacteriia; order PCC-6307; family Cyanobiaceae; genus Prochlorococcus_A. The sequence continues at coordinate 177,626 of CACFAG010000001.1, forward strand.
ATGATGCTACCTTATGAAGCATATACTGACAAATTAGATTCTAATTTCTTAGAAGATTCACTTTAGTCCTCAATAGTATATCTCTTATTAAAATCGTATATTTCTTTTGCTATAAACGGTAAAAAGGAAGAATCTTTGGAATATTTTTCTCCATTACAAAAAACTACTAATAAAGTTTGTAGAGATTGATTATTAATCCACCAAGCTGAATCATGTCTAACTTCAGACATTAAGCCTGCTTTACTCCAAAGATTAATGCTTTCTGGTAATCCTTCACCCAAAAAACCATCTATTTGATTAAGAGAATCCTTTTGAAGAACAACTTTATTTAAATTTCTTTTTAAAAAACTTCGCAAATTTAAATTATTTTCTTGATAATCAATATGAATCATAATTTCCTCCAAAACCCTCGCAGCTGAATCAGAGTTCATAGCGTTTCTATTATTATTATCATATCCATAAAATTCTTTCTCACGACCAAATGGTCCATCATCCCAAGTCTTCTGACAGCAATTTATACCAACCAATTCTTCCCAATTTAAATCATGTAGCCAATCATTTATTATACTTCTTTGGTATTTCCAATTTTCCCATAGTTCGCCTTCAATACGAGGTCCACTTGTTGTTCCAGTAAGTAAATCAATTAAAAAGCTTGTTGCATTATTACTGGAGAAAAACAACATTTTCCTTACAGCATCAATAATTTCATCTGATAATAATAAACTTCCTTTTTTAATCCAATAAAATACAGCAAGGCCATAAACTAACTTGACTATGCTGGCAGGGTAAACCATTTTTTTGTTATTAATGCCAGTTCCAAAACCCTTAAATACACTTTTATTTTCACTTTTATAATTAATCCAAGTTATCGAAATATCTTCTCTTGAAAAATCTTTATTATGAGAGCATACTCTCCTTAAAATATCATTTAAGGCTAGACCCATCTCCTGACTTAAATAGTAAAAGGACATTGTATGGAAAATTATAAAAATCCTATCTCACTATTTAAACAAACTAATTTTTCAAAAACTATTTGGTGGCAATTAAAAGTTAATATTTCGGGGTATCAAAATGAAACAGAAGATAAATTAGTTACTGAGATATTTAAAAATAGAATTTTTAGGCTTATTTATCCAAATATTTATCAAAACAACCATAAATTTTCAAGAATACTAGTTCAACTATATGAAGATGGTTACGTCTGTTGGATAAATTTAGATGGATTAATTATTGAGAAATACAAATTCAAAAAAAATAAAAGTTTAGAAAATGAACACTTCATTATAAAAGATAAAGTTAACTCAATTTTAAAATGGATCAAGGATCAATCTGAGTTAGATAATGAATATCTTTGGGGAGGTACATTAGGACCAAATTTTGATTGTTCTGGATTAATTCAGACTGCTTTTTTAAAGCATCAAATTTATATACCTCGAGACTCTTTTCAAATAAAGAGTTTTTGTAAGCACCTTTTTTATTACAAAGAATCGTATTCGGCTCTACGACCTGGCGATCTTTTATTTTTTGGAAATGAAGAAAAATGTGATCATATTGGAATCTACAAAGGAGACGGATTCTATTACCATAGCTCTGGAATGGATTTTGGCAGAAATGGAATAGGATTAGACACCCTAAAAAAGTCTAATGATAAAATCTCATTGCATTATAAATCTAAACTAATTTCGGCAGGAAGAGTATTTAGAAATTATAGATGGGACCGAACTATACGTTAATTAATAGCGGTCACCTTAAATTTTTAAATTTAATTGAATATTACTTATTCTTTGATTTATAAATTAACCAGCAGTCCAAATATTTTTAATGATTGGCATTATGGTATCTAAGTGTAATGTCCCAACAAGTAACCAAGCAAAAACAGCTCCTCCACATCCTCCTAACCAAAATCCACTTGTAAAATCAGCCCAACCAGCTCTTGTAAATAAGTCCTTTGGAGGATTATTAACAGTCGCATCTGGAGGTTGAACATTAGGTGCTTTACCAGGTGCATTATATAGAACAAAAAGTGCTGTCAAAATATGAACAGCTCCAATAGTAGCGAGAAGTCCAGCTGTTAGAGCAAATTCAGAATTTCTTAACGGGCCAGTCATGGTAAAAGGTCCGTATAGAAGATATCCAAAAGCTGCTCCAGTTTCTAAACCTCTAAAATTAGGGGAAATACCTTCTCTATAAAAAGGTAAATTATTTATAAAGGCTTTTGTAAAATAACCACTATTAACAGGAGTAGCTAAATTACCAGCACAAGGATCAGCAACTGTTTTTACTGCCCATTGTTCTGCTACGCCAATATCATTTGGTTGTACAGAAGTATCTATGTATTTCTCATCAAACTTAATAGAACTTGTTGATTCAGAGAATGATTTTTGAAAGTCGCTCATTTTTTTAATAGTTTAGTGTTTGATAATTTATTCAGTTGCTGTAATTAATCTTCCAATCAATACGATAAAAACAGCAGGCATTGCTATACCAATTAATGGAACAAAAATTGAGGGTAAAAGACTTGGTAAATCAGATGGCATAGTTCTTTAAACATCTTTAGACACTTTAGTATTTATCAGCGAAATAATGTTAATTTTATTACTGGATGATATAAAAATTATTAACTTTTTACATGTTAAATTTTTTCGCAATTTTACTTATTATTTTTATAGAAATATTACTTGTAGTTTTTAAAAAAAGAAGCTTAAAAAAGTTAATAAATCAAAGCAATTTAAATTCTATTAAATTAAAGAAAAATAAAAAAAGTAATAATAAATTTCTATCTAAAAAAATAGCTATTTATACAATCACGAAGAAAAAAAACTCAGTATTTTATAAAAATTCTCAAAGAAATAAAATGATTAGTTTTTTTCAGAGTGATACAGAAAATAAATTAAAGGCATTAAAAATTGCGGAAGAATTGGCTGATAAGTCAACATTACCAATTTTACGAAAAGACTTAAGAGATATTTCTTCTGAAGTCGTTGAAATTTCAGCTTTATTAATAAGACAGTTCAAGTAAACAATCAATTTTGCTTAGCACTGTTTATTGTTCTAATTCTGTAAATTGGACGATTTTGACTTTCATGATATGTCCTGATTAAAAGTTCGCTCAATAATCCAAAGCTAAATAATTGAACACCAGCAATTCCTAATATTAATGCAAACATCAGCAACGGACGATTTCCAATATCCGCACCCATTATTTTTAAAACTATCAAATAAGAACTTATCGCAAGGCTAAAGAAAATACTTATAATTCCAACAAAACCAAATCCATACATCGGTCTTGTTAAAAATTTAGTCATAAACCAAACAGTTAGTAAATCCATTAAAACTCTAAAAGTTCTATCAATTCCATATTTACTAAATCCATATTGCCTGCTCCTATGATTTACTTTAATTTCTTTAATTCTTGCACCTTCAATATTTGCTAAAATTGGCAAAAACCTGTGAAGTTCGCCATATAACTTTATATCTTCTATTATTTCTTTCTTAAACGCTTTTAATGAGCAACCATAGTCATGCAACTTCAAACCTGTTACGTGAGCTATTAACTTATTCGCTATTTTTGATGGTATCTTTCTATTAATTAATTTATCTTTTCTATCAAACCTCCAACCACAAACCAAATCATAACCATTATTAATTTCTGAAATTAATAATGGAATATCATTTGGATCATTCTGTAAATCACCATCCAAAGTAATAACAATATCGCCATTAGAATTATCAAAGCCAGCTGACATTGCTGCAGTTTGACCATAATTTTTGCGAAGGGAAATTACTGACAATTCTTTAATTTTGAGAGTTAATTGCTTTAATACTTGTTGAGTATTATCTTTAGAACCATCATTTACAACAATCAATTCAAAATTAAATTTATGAGATGACATTACATTTATAACTTCATCCAATAAAAGACCAATACTCTCGCTTTCATTGAAAACAGGGACGATAATAGAAATTAATTGTTTTATATCTGACATTTATATTTAATAATTATAATTACACAATTTTAACTTAATTTAGAACATTAAAATTAAACAAAAAAAATCACCACTTTTGTGGTGATTTAAATTATTTAAGGGAAATTTAACCAAACTTACCTGAAGTGGATGCGATAACAAATGCCCCAAATGTAAGTATGTTTCCAATCGTGAAATGTGCTAGTCCAACTAATCTAGCTTGAACAATTGAAAGTGCAACTGGCTTATCTCTCCAACCAACAAGGTTAGCAATTGGAGTACGCTGATGTGCCCAAACTAATGTTTCAATTAACTCTTGCCAGTAACCACGCCATGATATTAGGAACATGAAACCAGTAGCCCAAACTAAGTGACCGAATAGGAACATCCAAGCCCAAGGAGATAGAGAATTTACTCCAAATGGATTATATCCATTAATAAGTTGAGCAGAGTTTAACCAGAGATAATCTCTGAACCAACCCATTAGATAAGTTCCTGATTCATTAAATTGTGCTACATTACCCTGCCAAATTGCTAGGTGTTTCCAATGCCAGTAGAAAGTTACCCATGCTAATAGATTTAATGCCCAGAACATAGCTAAGTACATAGCGTCCCAAGATGAACTATCACAAGTACCTCCACGTCCAGGACCATCACAAGGGAATGCATAACCTAAATCTTTCTTGTCAGGAATTAATTTTGTTCCTCTAGCATCAAGTGCACCTTTGATAAGAATTAATGCGGTTGTATGAAGACCTAAAGCAATAGCATGGTGAACTAAGAAATCTGCAGGACCAATTGGTAAGAAAGCACTTAATGCATCTTGTCTATTAATAAGATCCATCCAGTAATGGTTACCCGGCAATGAATTAGCAGCGAGGCTTGCTGAGCTTGTAGGATCAGATAATAAAGCGTTAAAGCCGTACATCATCTTACCTTGAGCAGCTTGAATGAATTGAGCAAATACTGGCTCAATTAGAATTTGCTTTTCAGGATTACCAAAAGCCACAACAACATCGTTATGAACATAAATTCCAAGAGTATGGAATCCAAGCAACATTGTTACCCAACTAAGGTGACTTATCAAAGCTTCCTTCGTTCCAAGCACTCTTGCTAATACATTATCTTTGTTTAATTCTGGATCGTAATCTCTAACAAAGAAAATAGCACCGTGTGCGAAAGCACCAACCATCAAGAACATTGCTATGTACTGATGATGACTGTATAAAGCAGATTGTGTAGTGTAGTCCCTTGCAATGAAGGCATAAGAAGGAAGTGCACCCATATGTTGAGCTACAAGAGAAGTAGCTACACCAAGTGATGCTAATGCTAGTCCTAGTTGGAAATGTAATGAATTATTTACAGTTTCATATATTCCATCGTGGTTAATACCGAAACTACCTTTATGAGGATCATTAGGGTGTCTTGTATTATGAGCTTCTGTAATTTCTTTGAGGCTATGACCAATACCAAAGGTATTTCTATACATATGACCAGCAATTACAAAAACTGTTCCAATCGCTATATGATGATGCGCAATATCAGTAAGCCATAATGCTTCACTTTGAGGATGAAGACCACCTAAAAAAGTAAAGATTGCTGTACCAGCTCCCTCGGCTGTTCCAAATACTTGATCTAGAGAATCAGGATTTTGAGCATATGCTCCCCAGTTTAAAGTAAAGAAAGGGGCTAATCCTGCAGGGTGTGGAAGAACTGTTAACCAGTTATCCCAACCCACATGCTGTCCTCTTGATTCAGGTATAGCAACATGAACTAAATGACCTGTCCAAGCAATACTACTAAAACCAAATAAAACCGCTAAATGATGATTTAATCTTGACTCTGCATTTTTAAACCAAGCTAAAGAAGGTCTGAATTTTGGCTGTAAGTGTAACCAACCTGCAAATAGAGTCCAACAAGCCAAAATACTCATGAATATTGAAGCTTGGAAGAGTTGCTCGTTAGTTCTCATTCCAATTGTGTACCACCAATGGTAAAGACCTGAGTAAGCTATGTTTACTGGACCACTAGCTCCAGCTTGTGTCATTGCTTCTGTGATGCCAGATCCAAAATGTGGATCCCAAATAGCATGAGCAATAGGACGAACGTGAGTTGGATCAAGTACAAACTGTTCGAAGTTACCTTGCCAAGCAATATGAAATAAGTTACCAGCTACCCAGAGGGCGATTATTGCTAGATGACCAAAATGTGTAGAGAAAAGCTTCTGATAAAGCTTTTCTTCGGTCATACCATCATGACTTTCAAAGTCGTGAGCGGTAGCTATTCCGTACCATATTCGTCGAGTTGTAGGGTCCTGAGCTAGACCCTGGTTAAATGATGGAAATTTTGTTGCCATTGAATTAAAAAGGTGAAGTTCAGGTAATTAGCCCAGGCCGAAAAGGCGAGCATGGAAGAAGGCCCATGTGGTAGCAATACCACCGACAAGGAAGTGTGTTACACCTACTGCTCTACCTTGGGTGATAGATAAAGCTCTTGGTTGAATGGTTGGAGCAACTTTAAGTTTGTTATGTGCCCAAACAATTGATTCGAATAATTCTTGCCAATATCCCCTCCCACTAAAGAGGAACATTAAACTAAATGCCCATATGAAATGAGCCCCCAAGAACATCAAACCGTACATGCTTATTGATTGACCATAACTTGTTAATACTTGAGAAGCTTGCGCCCAAAGGAAATCTCTTAACCAACCATTAATAGTAATGGAACTTTGTGCGAAGTTACCACCAGTAAGTCCCCAAACATCACTCTGCATTTTCCAAGAGAAGTGGAAAATTACTATTGATAAACAGTTATACATCCAGAAAAGGGCTAAGAAAACGTGGTCCCATGAAGAAACTTGACATGTACCACCTCTTCCAGGTCCATCACAAGGGAATCTAAATCCTAAAGAAGCTTTATCAGGAATCAACCTAGAACTTCTTGCATAAAGTACTCCTTTGAGAAGTATCAAAACAGTTACGTGAATTTGGAAAGCATGAATATGGTGAATCATTAAATCAGCTGTCCCTAATGGAATTGGAGCTATAGCAACCTTTCCACCCACTTCTACTAAACTGCCATTAAAAACTTCACTTAAAGCTTTGTGAGGTAAAGCTTCTGCAGTACCTGCTAAAAGAGAAGTTCCAACAGCAGATGCTTGAATACTCTGTACCCATTGAGCAAAAATTGGCTGGAGTTGGATTGCAGAATCACTAAACATATCTTGAGGTCTACCCAAAGCCCTCATAGTGTCGTTATGAATGTAGAGTCCAAAGCTATGGAATCCTAACCACATACATACCCAATTCAAGTGGCTGATTAAAGCATCTCTTGCTTTGAGGATTCTGTCTAATACATTATCAATATGCTTTGCTGGATCATAATCTCTAACCATTGCAATTCCAGCATGGGCGCCTGCACCTACTATGAATAATCCACCTATCCACATGTGATGAGTAAATAATCCAAGAACTGTCATGTAGTCAGTAGCTATATATGGATATGGAGGCATCGCATACATGTGATGAGATACAAGTATGCTTATTGATCCAAGCATTGCTAGGTTTACTGCAAGCTGGGCATGTCTACTTTCTGCCATGAACTCAAAAAGACCTTGATGACCTTTAGGAGCTGGAAATAATATTGGGTCTCCTTGCTGTGAATCTAATATTTCTTTCATACTATGACCAATACCGTAATTAGTCCTATACATATGACCACCAATGATTGCTATTACACCAAAAGCTAAGTGATGATGTGAAACGTCAGTCATCCATAAACTTCCTGTCACAGGGTTAAGACCACCTTTGAAAGTAAGGAAATCTGAGAAAGCTAACCAGTTTAAACTAAAGAAATTACCTGTACCACTTGCTAATCCTGGAAATATCTGACCGATGATTTGTGGATCACATAGTTGATGCGGCATAGGCATATCTGCAATAGTTGCTATTTCTTTACCATTGATTACTAAAGGAGAGCCTGCATCAATGGCATCTAAGAGAGCTGCAGTAGGAGCTCCTATATGAATACAATGGCCAGCCCATGCTAAAGATCCTAACCCTACTAAACCAGCTATGTGGTGGTTAAGCATAGACTCAATATCTTGGAACCACTCCATTTTTGGAGCTGCTTTGTGATAATGAAAGATTCCTGCATGAAGCATAAGTGCAGCCATTACTACAGCACCTATTGCTAATGCCATTAGTTCACTTTCGTTAGTTATTCCCCATGCTCTCCACATGTGGAAAATTCCTGAACTTATTTGAATTCCGTTGTAGTTAGCTCCAAGATCAGCATTCAGCATTTCTTGGCCAACTATTGCCCAAACTTGTTGAGCACCAGGTTTAACGTGAGTTGGGTCAGCTAACCAACCTGAATAATTAGAAAATCTTGCTCCATGGAAAAATGCTGCACTCATCCATATGAAAATAACTGCAAGATGTCCAAAATGAGCTGAAAAGATTTTTCTTGTTGCTTCTTCAGCATCGCCTGTATGCACATCAAAATCATGTGCGTCAGCATGCAAATTCCAGATCCAAGTTGTAGTTTTTGGACCTTTAGATAATTTACTTGACCAGAAACCTGGCTTATCTAATTTGGCAAAATCAATAGGTCTTGGATCGGCCTTTACAGGATCTTCCAAAACTTTTTTGTTTTTTTCTCCACTTTCTGGTGGGCTGATGGTCATCTAGCACCTCGAAAATAATTGACATTAAAGCCGATTGATCGGATCTCGAACTTATTTATAATGATAAAGTTCAAGAAAACGAATCCCTCGGAAACTTTAGATATTCGTTTCAAAAATAATAAGGCAAAGATTCTTTCGTTATGCATTAACGTAACAAATGTTCTAATGATTGTTACTATATGAATATTTTGTTAAATTCTTGTCTATGACTAGACTATGAGTATTTTTACTCAAATTTAACATAAATTTCTTAAATTTTTTTTTATATTTCAAAGTAAATTTTTTTAAATCCAGCAACAGGATATAATTTCAACGTATCCGTCAATAGTTTCTGATTTGAAAGGAATTGCTATAGGTCTATCTAATAATTCAAAAGAAATTTTAAAAAGGCTTAAAAAAACAGAATTTGTCAAAGAAATATATATTGCAGGTTCTTCAAAAGAGGATGGTAAGGAAAATGAACTTATTCAAGTACAAAAACCTAAAGAAATCTTACTTAAAAAATGGCCAGAGATAGATTTAATAATTTTTATAGGCTCCATCGCTGCATCAATACGCATAATAAATTCTTTTTTAACCTCAAAAGATCAAGATCCTGGTGTAATAGTTATTGATAACAAATGTTCCAAGATAGTTCCTTTAATTGGTTTGCATCAGTCAAATACGCAAAATATTGCATGTCAAATTGCTAATCTACTTGGTGGCGAAATAATAGAAACTAATAATTCCAATGATCAAAGCTTCTTAAATCTTGATGCATTTGGGAATCAATGGGGTTGGCAAAGATCTGGCAACATAAAGGATTGGTCAAAACTAGTAATTAAACAAGCTAATAACGAAAAAATATTTTGCAAACAATTAACTGGTAATAGCTTATGGAAAAATTCAGAATCAGGGGAGAGTATTAATCAAATTAATGAAAAAGAAATTGAAAAACCAGATGCAACTTTTCATGTGAGTATATTCGAAAATCAAGAAACTACTTGGCACCCGCCGGTATTATGGATTGGCATTGGATGTGAAAGAAATACAAGCAAAGACTTAATAGCAAATTCTTTAAATAATTTTCTTGAGTCAGGAAATTTATCACAGAAATCAATTGCGGGATTTGCAACTATTGATATTAAAAATAATGAGAAAGGAATTTTAGAACTTGTTAAAGAAAGAAACTTGCCTATAAAGTTTTTTAGTAAAGAAGATCTTTCAAAAATAATTGTTCCAAATCCATCAAATGTTGTACAAAATGAAATTGGAACCCCTTCCGTAGCAGAAGCCTCTTGCTTACTAGCGGCAGGAGAAAAATCAAAATTATTAGAAGAAAAAAGAATTTTTAAAAATCAATCTGGGGCAGTAACTATCGCTATAGCAGAATCAAAAAAGCAATATAATCCAACCAATGGCGAAATCCATATTATTGGAAGTGGGCCTGGTGATATCTCCTTCCTAACCAATAATGCAAGAAAAGCACTTTCAAGATGTACAGTTTGGATTGGATACAAAATGTATTTGGATTTAATAAAACCTATAAAAAGGAATGATCAGGTTTTAATTGAAAGCAGACTTACTGAAGAAAAAGAGAGATGCAGCAAAGCAATTAAAATAGCGGAGGAAGGAATAAAAGTGGCTTTAATTTCTTCAGGTGAATCTGGATTTTATGGAATGGCAGGGTTACTTTTAGAGTTACTTCAAAAAATCAAAAAAGAATATAGACCTTACTTTGAAGTACATCCAGGTATTAGTAGTGTTCAATTAGCTGCTGCGATTAGTGGAGCACCACTAATGAATGACTTTTGTTCAGTAAGCTTAAGCGATAAATTAACTCCATGGTCTTTAATAGAAAAAAGAATTGAAGGAGCTCTGCTGGGTGACTTTGTAATAGCTTTATTTAATCCTCAATCCATTGAAAGAAATTGGCAGCTAAAAAGTGTAATAGATATATGTTTAAAATCTAGGCATGGTGATACTCCAGTTTTAATAGCTAGACAAGTAGGGAGAGACGATCAAACCAAAAAATTTTTTACTTTAAATACTATTCCTTTTAAAGAGATTGATATGTTATCAATAATTATTATTGGCAATTCTCAAACGACCTTAGTTGACGAAATATTTCTCACTCCCAGAGGATATTTACAAAATTAAGTTTAGAGAATCCATAATTTTATATATAGAAAGTTTTTCTTTGCTTTTTCATTATAAGAATACTAATCTTTTATAATAACGATTTAAGAAAAATTAATTGAAAAAAATTGGTTTAATTTTGTTTGACATTGATGGGGTAATCCGCAGCGTAGAAAATAGTTACAGACTTTCATTAAAAAAAACAGTTTACAAATTTTCCGGATGGGAGCCGAGTTATATAGATATTGATAATGCAAAAAATGAAGGGATCTGGAATAATGACTGGGATTTAAGTTTAGAACTTATAAAAAGATGTATAAAAAAAGAGAACTTAAACCTTGAAATTCCTCCAAGAGAGGAGATAGTAAAATGTTTTGAAGAGTTTTACTTTGGTGGAGATCCAAATAAAGATAGTAAATACTGGTCTGGTTACATTACAAATGAGGAGTTATTAGTTGATAAAAAGTTTTTCGATTTAATTCAAGGTAATGGAATAATCTGGGGTTTTGTTAGTGGTGCAGAGTCTGCTTCTGCAAAATTTGTTTTAGAAAAAAGGCTTGGACTAAAATCACCACCATTAATATCTATGGGAGATGCCCCTGACAAGCCTGATCCTAAAGGTTTTATTAACTTATCAAAAAAGCTTATTGGAGATAAACTTGGCGAATCAAATATACCCATTGCATATGTAGGAGATACTATTGCAGATATAAATACAGTTATAAACGCTAGAAAGGAAATACCATCTCAGAAATTCATAAGTATCGGAATAGCTCCCCCTCATTTACATTTACATTCTCGATTAAAAGAACGTAATTCTTACGAAACAAATCTTAGAGATGCAGGCGCTGACTTGATTTTAAATTCTATTTATGACCTTAAAGATATTAATCTTGACTTGTTTTAAAACAAATATTTTTAAAATTTTCTAAATAAATAACGGAGAGGGAGGGATTCGAACCCTCGACAAAAGTTACCTCCTGTAACTCCTTAGCAGGGAGCCGCTTTCAACCACTCAGCCACCTCTCCAGTTCTTATACATTATCAATTTTTATGCAAACATTCAAAATTTTTTATTTAATCGAAATGTCTAATCAACTTGAACTTTCGGTAATCTATTTTTGAAAGAACAAAGAATTTCCCAAGGAATAGTATTAGATTCTCTTGCCCAATCAAGAGGAGAAATTGTTTTATCTCCATCAGATCCTAATAACACCATGGTACTACCAACTTTAACTTCATTAGAATCTGTTATGTCTACCATCATTTGATCCATAGTTATAGATCCAACTTGAGGATAAAATTTATTATTATGTATAACGTTTATCTTGCCTGAAAGATTTCTTGGTACACCATCTGCATAACCAATACTTAATACAGCTAAATTAGTTTTTCTACGACTTACAAATTTGCCTCCATAACTAACACTTACCCCTTTATCAATAGTTCTTATAAAAGCTACTTTGACCTTCAAAGATAAAGCTGGTTTTAGCAATAAATTTTTATTTGATTTTGATAACGCATTATATCCATACATAGATAATCCAACACGTACCATATGAAAATGGAAATTTTTATCAAGAAGCATTGCCGCTGAATTAGCCAAATGAATCTTGATATTTTTATTTCTATCAACATTAATTTGCTTTAATAATTCATTAAACTTTAGTCTTTGTAATTGTGTAACACTGGTTGGATTTAAAGAGTTAATTTCATCTGCAGATGATAAATGACTATAAATTCCTTCTATAGAAATATTGTCAAAAGATTTTATTTTTTCAAATTGCTGAACAAATTTATGGTATTCAAATCCTAATCTTGACATTCCCGTATCAACTTTAAGATGTAAAAGAAATTTCAATCTAAAGTGCTTACCAATGTTATTGCAAATTAAACATTCTCTTATACTACTGATAGTTGGCATAAGATCATTTTTAAAACATATAATAAGATCCCTTTTCGTATAAAGATTTCCGAGAATAAGTATTGGTTTTTTAACTCCAGAAGAACGAAGCTTAATGCCTTCATTTAATGTGGCAACACCTAATTGAGATGCTCCACCTTTAATCGCATACTCTGATACTAATTTCGCATCATGTCCATATCCATCAGCTTTAACGACTGCCATAAATTGACAATTTTTACTTAATTTTGATCTTAACTGTTTTACGTTTGTTTCTATTGCTTTACCTTTAACTTCAATCCATGCTCTTTGCTTTAAATCTATGTCTTTTTCAAAATTTGGAAATTTATCAAAATTAAATACCTGATTTGTTTGCCGAATTTGCATTAACTTTGCACAAATTTATGCGCTTATTGAAATATACAGTTAGCATGACATGTAAATTGTATTTTGGCATGGGCCAGACTCTAGTTTTAAATGCATCTTATGAACCTTTAAACATCACTTCTTGGCGAAGAGCCGTCGTTTTGATGATCAAAGGTAAAGCAGAAAGCTTAGAGGAAGATAAGTCTAATTCAATACATAGCGGCAAAAAATTGCCGACAGTTATAAGACTTCGTTACTACGTGAAGGTTCCTTTTAGAGAGGTTTCTTTAACTAGAAAAAATATTCTTCTTAGAGATAACAATTCTTGCCAGTACTGCAACTATAGGGGTAGTGACCTATCAATTGATCATGTTTTACCGAGAAGCAGAGGTGGAACAGATAATTGGGAGAATGTTACTACAGCATGTCTCAGATGCAATGTACAAAAAGGTAATAGAACCCCAGAAGAAGCAAATATGCCTTTAAAACGCAAGCCTTACCGTCCACTTAGTAATCTCAATTTTGAGGCAACAAAACAAATTGACTCTGGCAGACATAAGGAATGGAGTAAATACGTAATAGGGATTGCAATCTAAAAATAAAATCTTAATTTACTCTTCATTAAAATCTTCCATCATTCTTTTCTGTTCTTGCGCTATGCATGCATCAATCACTTCATCCAACTGACCAGCAAGAATTGGCTCCAGTGAGAAATTAGAACCTAATCTATGATCAGTTGTTCTGTTATCCTTAAAATTATAAGTTCTAATTTTTTCACTCCTATCACCTGTTCCAACCTGGGAAAGCCTTTGTGATCTCTCTTTTGCATTAGCTTCTTTTAATTGGATTTCATATAATTTAGCTCTTAAAATTTCCATTGCTCGTTCACGATTTTGTAATTGTGATCTCTCTTGAGTACAAAAAACTCTAATTCCTGTAGGCTTGTGGAGAAGATCAATAGCTGTCTCTACCTTATTAACATTTTGTCCTCCTGCACCTCCTGATCTTGCTGTACCAATCTCTAGATCGGTTGGATCAATCTTAACCTCAACAGGATCAGCCTCAGGCATCACGGCCACTGTAGCAGTAGAGGTGTGAACTCTACCTTGAGATTCAGTAGCTGGAACTCTTTGGACTCTATGTACACCAGCCTCAAATTTAAGTTGACTATATACAGAATCTCCCTTAACGGAGATAACTAACTCCTTAAATCCTCCCATATCTGACTCAGATGCACTAACAGGTTTTACAGACCATCCGATTTTTTGTCCATATCTTTCATACATTCTTGCTAAATCACCCGCCCAGATACAGGCCTCGTTACCTCCAGCGCCAGCTCTGATTTCTAACATTACACTTCTCTCATCTCTAGGATCTTTTGGTAATAAGGCAATCGTGGTTTTTTGAATCAGTTTATCCTTACATTCCTCCAGATTTATTAACTCCTCATTTATCAAAGTTTCCATTTCTTTATCATTTCTATTCTCTTTTAGTAAATTTTTTGAATCTTCGATTTCTTTATCAGTATCGAGCAATTTATTAAAATCAATCACCAAAGGTTCTAATTTTGACCTTTCTCTTGCTATTGATTCTAATTTTTTTGGATCATTAGCTATATCAGGATCTGCAAGCTGCACTTCCAAATTTTCAAAACTTTCTACAGCAGCTTTCAACCTTGCAATTAATGTTGAGTATTCCAATTAAAATTATGCTTGATTTTTGAAAATTTTATTTTTTAGAATTTTTTTCTTCTTTTTTCTCTTTTGAAGTAGCAGTATCAGCTGAACCCATTCCATATTTTTTCATAAACCTATCAACCCTACCCTCTGTATCAAGAATTTTCTGAGTTCCAGTGAAGAAGGGATGATTACCACTCCATACATCAACATGCAATTCAGGCTGCGTTGAGCCTGTAGTCATTACAACTTCTCCATTACAAATAACTTTTGCATCTGGGTACCATTTTGGGTGTATTTCTGATTTTGGCATGATTAGATTTCTTTAACGTTTAGAGAATTGAGGAGCTTTTCTTGCTTTTTTAAGACCATATTTTCTTCTTTCCTTAGCTCTTGGATCCCTACTAAGATGGCCTTCAGTTTTTAGCGGTTTCCTATTATCGGGAGATAATTCACAAAGTGCTCGTGCTGCTCCTTGCTTGATAGCATCTGCTTGACCTGTCAATCCACCACCAAAAACATTTACTAGGATATCATAAGAATTTTCAAGGCCTAAAGTTTGCAAAGGGGCTTTGATTGAATTTAGATGCAGAGGATTAAAGTTTAAGTAATCTTCTCCAGAACGACCATTAATTTTTATTAGTCCATTCCCTGGAATAAGGCGAACCCTAGCTACTGAAGTTTTTCTTCTTCCAGTTCCCCAATACACAGCTTTGTTTTTTATTTGACTATTCATTTTAATAAATTAATTACTTAATAATACAGGATTCTGAGCAGCATGAGGATGATCTCCACCTTTATAAACTTTTAGTTTTTTAAATTGCTGCCTTCCTAAAGAGTTGTGTGGCAGCATACCCTTAACAGCTTGCTCGATAATTCTTTCAGGAATTCTTTCTTGCAGAGACTCAAATTTTTCAACTTTCATTCCTCCTGGTCTGCCAGAATGTCTTCTGTACAACTTTTGTGATGCTTTTTTACCTGTTACTTCAACTTTTTCGGCATTTACTACTATTACAAAATCTCCAGTATCTAAATGTGGAGTAAATGTTGGTTTATTCTTACCTCTTAATACGGTTGCAATTTCTGTAGCAAGTCTCCCAAGTGTCTTATCTTTTGCGTCAACTAAAAACCAATTTCTTTCAATGGTTTCTAAAGATGGTGTAATTGTTTTATTCATTTACCAAATTTCTGCAAATAATTTAAATTTAGTATTAAATTCTACCTTATTAGAGGAATATTAAACAACAGTTTTGATGTTTTAAACAAAAAATTCGCTTAATTAAACTTTATTTAAGAAAAACCCTTAATTAAAAATATAGGGAAAAAATCATTGTTATTAATCTTTTTAAAAACATTTTCTTTATAAACAGCATTTACAAAACATAACCCCTTAGCTGGAGCAGATTCTTTAACATCATTTTTCTTTTTGTTTACCCATCTATCTGTAAAAATTTCTGGCGATATTTTTTTTTCTCCAACTAAAACTAATTGACCAACAATTAAACGAACCATTCCATATAGAAAACCACTTGCCTTAATATCAACTAAAATCAAATCTTCTACTCTTTTAATGTCTATATTTTTTATTTTTGTAATAGAGTTTGTCCTGTTACTTCCACTTTTCTGAAAAGCAAAAAAATCATGTTCTCCTTTCATTGTCTTGGATGCATTTACCATTAAAACTTCATCTAAGACTTTTTGATATCTATGCCATGACCAATTATTAATAAACAAGTTAGAGAATTTACTGTTATTAATGACATATCGATAATGTCTATAAATTGCTGAATAGCATGCATGCCAACTATCTTTAACCTCAACTGATTCCAAAATCCTAATTGATGAGGGTAAAAGACTATTTAAGATATCAGAATAACTACTTCCTGGAATAACACAATCAATATCAAAGTGCACTACTTGACCTGATGCATGTACCCCAGCATCAGTCCTACCTGCTGCAAAAGTCTTGACTGTATGATTTGTGATTTTTAAGAGAGCTCTGTCCAGAATTTCTTGAACAGTATTTGCATTTTTTTGTTTTTGCCAACCTGAATAATGAGAGCCATCATATTGGACTAGTAAAGCTACCCTTTTCAAAAGTTATTTTTTAGTAATAGGGCCTTTATTAACTAACTTAAACAAGTTCGATTATGGCCATCTGAGCATTATCACCTTTTCTAGATACGGTTCTAACTATGCGTGTATAGCCACCTGTTCTGTCTCCGTATCTTTCCTTTGCTTTTTCAAATAATGAATGAACTAATTTCTTATCATAAATATATCCAATAGCCCTTCTTCTAGAGGAGAGACTTCCCTCTTTAGCGAGTGTAATCATTCTTTCGGCTTCGTTTCTTAAAGCTTTCGCTCTAGCTTTTGTTGTGGTTACTCTACCTTCCCTGATTAATTGTGTAGTTAAACCTCTTAGTAGTGCTTTCCTCTGATCAGCAGGTTTACTTAGTAATGGAATTCTTAGTTGGTGTCTCATAAACTTAAAAATTGTTAAACAGATGTCCTACTTTGTGGAATAGAAATGCCGATGCGTTCAAGAGCCTCAATGACCTCATCTGCAGATTTTGAGCCAAAGTTCTTAATTTCTAGAAGATCTTCATAACTGAAGCCCATTAAATCCGAAACTGAATTAACTTGCGCCCTTTTTAAACAATTATATGCTCTAACGGACAAGTTTAGTTCCTCAAGAGGAATTTGAGCTTCAGGAGATGGTTCGGGTTCTTCAGGAACTTCCTCAACCATTGTAACAGTAGCTAGAGGTTGAAAGAGCTCTATTAACTGATTTGCAGCTTCAGCAATAGCATCGTCTGGGCTTGTTGAGCCATCTGTTACTACTTCCATTTTTAATCTTTCTCTACCTGTTCCTCCCTCTGCTACAGCAGTTTCATCAATGGTAAAATTAACTCTCTTTACAGGCATAAATACAGCGTCTATTTGAAGTAAGTCAATAGCAGCTGTCTCTTCATTCTTACGATCAACAGGTCTATATCCAATTCCTCTTTCAACATGGATTTCCAACTCTAAGTTATGACCCTCCTGAATAGTTGCAATCGGTTTTTCGCCATCAACAATTTGAACTTGAGAGGAAAATTGAATATCATTCGCCTTCACCTCCATTGGACCGGTAGCTACTAACCTGCCGATTTCGAGTTCTGCATTAGCACTATTCAATGATAATTGCTTGCAATTGAGAAGAATATCTAAAACGTCTTCTCTAACTCCAGGGATAGTGGCATACTCATGGTTAATTCCTGCGATTCTTACGGCAGTAACTGCACTTCCTTCAAGTCCACCCATAAGGACTCTTCTAAGAGAATTACCCAAAGTTGTAGCTTGTCCCCTTTCTAGAGGTCCAATTAAAAAAGTTCCTGTTTGGGAGCGATCATCTGCTATTTGATGGTCGATTCTGTCAATCTGGTATTGCAACACGGAAAAAAATGAGATTAAAAGTTTTTATAGGGGGGGGGTAGAGAATGGTAAAAACCTAAACGCGTCTCCGTTTAGGTCTTCTGCATCCATTATGCGGTAATGGAGTTACATCCCTTATTAGAGTTATTTCTAAACCGGCCACTTGTAAAGCTCTTATGGCCGTTTCCCTACCTGCGCCTGGACCTCTAACTAATACTTCTATTTGCCTCATACCTTGGTCAAGTGCTCTTCTAGCTGCAGCTTCAGCAGCTGTTTGAGCAGCAAATGGTGTACCTTTGCGAGCGCCTTTGAATCCACTGGCACCTGCGGAAGACCAAGAAATTACTTGTCCAGAAGTGTCGCTAATTGAAACGATAGTATTGTTAAATGTACTTTGAATATGTACCACACCATTAGGTACATTACGTTTTGATTTCTTTGAACCTGTTTTTTTTACTGTAGCTGCCATGATGGTTTAATTTAATACTTTAATTTGTAAATAGATTAGTTAATTATTTTTTTCTTCCAGCAACTGTTTTCCTTGAACCCCTCCTTGTTCTTGCATTAGTTCTAGTTCTTTGACCTCTTACTGGAAGGCTCATTCTATGTCTTCTTCCTCTTACACACCCTATATCTTGTAAACGTTTTAAAGCCATTCCCTCTTTTCTTCTCAAATCTCCTTCCAAAGTAAATTCTTCTGTGGCACCTCTAAGTTTTTGCACATCGGAATCGGAAAGATCTTTGACACGAATATCAGGGTTTACTCCCGTATTAGCAAGAATTAGTTTCGACCTAGTTAAACCAATTCCATAGACGTATGTAAGTGCAATTTCAACTCGCTTTTCGCGAGGTATGTCAATTCCTGCAATCCTGGCCACGTTTTTTGAATAAGTAAAAGTTTGAATTAAGGGTTAAAATTTAACCCTGACGCTGTTTATTGCGAGGTCTTTTCTTGTTAATAACATAGATTTTACCTCTTCTCCTCACGATCTGATCGTCAGGACTAATTTTTTTGACTGAAGATCTGACCTTCATAGGGGTTTAACAAATTAAACAGTAATAATATATTCTACATCATCATCAAGCCATTTTTTGTTTGATATCAGAGGAAATAGTTTTTAAATCTCTATCAGCATCAATATATTCTAACAATGAGAGATCTTTAAAATATTGAATCAATGGTTCTGTAGTTTTTTTATAAATGTCAACTCTTGTTCTAATTGTCTCTTCCTTATCATCTTTTCTCCCTCTTAAAAGTAAACGTTTAATTAATACTTCTTCTGGAATATCTAAATAAAAAACTACTTCCAAAGGTTGATTTATTTCGGCCAAGACCTCATTCAATGAATTTGCTTGAGATAAATTTCTTGGGTAGCCATCTAGAATCCAACCTTTATTATCCTTAACTAAATTTTGTCGTACTATCTTTAATACGAGTTCATCGCTGACAAGTTCCCCTCGATTAATAATATCTTTTACCTGGACTCCAAGAATAGTATTCATTTCGATTTCTTTTCTTAATAATTCACCGGTAGAAAGGTGTAAATAAGAATTAGTTTGACTTAGCAATTCCGCTTGGGTCCCTTTTCCTGCTCCAGGAGCTCCTAAAAATAGTAAATGTTTCTTCATTAATTGTTAATTAGTCCCTCATACCTTTGAGAAATAACATAAGTTTGAATTTGCTTAGCAGTATCTATAGCAACGCCAACTAAAATAAGTAATGAAGTTGCTCCTAAACCTTGAAAAGTTTGAACATTTGTAGCTCTCTCGACTGCAGCAGGAATTATAGCTACTGAACCCAGAAATAATCCTCCCAATAATGTCAGCCTATTTTGTATACCTGATAGGTAGTTTGCCGTATTAGTTCCTGGTCTAACTCCTGGTATCGCTACTCCTCCTTTCTTTAAATTTGAAGCTACATCAACTGGATTGATAGTAAGAGATGCATAAAAATAAGAAAACCCCAAAATCAAGGAGAAGAATGTAAGGGCATATGGCCATGGATTAGAAGATCCTGGATTTAAACTACTGGCTAACTTGATTAAAACTGGATTGCCCGTAACATTTGCAATAGTTATAGGCAAAAAGATTAAAGCAGATGCAAATATGATAGGCATGACTCCTCCTGCATTTAATTTCAAAGGTAAATAACTTTGCCTTGTAGGAAGTAGTGTTGAATTTCCTATCTGCCTTTTTGCACTAACAATAGGAATGCGTCTTGCTCCCTCTTGCACAAAAATGATCCCAACAATTGTCAGTAAAAATACTCCAAGTAAAACTGCTATACCTAAAACATCTCCTCTATCGCCAGTTTGAGCTTTTTCAATGGTTGAACTAAGAGCCTTAGGTAAAGTTGAAACAATATTCAAAAAAATTACCAATGAAGCACCTTGACCTATCCCTTTCTCGGTAATAATTTCACTAAACCACATTACTAACATTGAGCCTGTAACCAAAGCAATGGAGGTTTGCAAAACAAATGTTGTTTCACTTATCCCCTGAATAGCATATTGTCTGAGAATTAAGGAAAAAATTATACTTTGTAAAAAACCCCATCCTAATGAAACATACCTAGTGATTTGAGCAATTTTTCTTCTTCCCGCTTCTCCTTCATTTTTTTGTAAATCTTCAAGCACAGGCAATGAAGCTGTGAGAAGCTGAATGATAATTGATGCGTTGATAAAAGGAAGTATGCCTAATGCGAATATTCCTAAAGTTGAAATTCCTCCTCCAGTAAAAATATCTAAAAAACCTATTAACTGACCCCCTTGATCTATAAAACTTTTAAAAGCAACTCTATCAATTCCAGGCATAGGGATATATATACCTAGTCTTACTAAAAGGAGAAGACCTAAAGTAGTTAAAACTCTACTCCTTAGCTCTTTATTTAAAAATAATTGGGAAAGTATTTCAGAAGCGCTAGGGTTTCTACTTTTGTTGACAAACATTTTGAAGCTTACCTAAATTTTTAGTAAATTTATTTATTATTTATAAGCTCGCAGGTTCCACCTGCGTCCTCAATTTTTTGTTTTGCAACTTTTGTAAATGCATGAGCTTGGACGTTTAACTTTACATTAATTTTTCCGTTACCAAGTATTTTTAGTGGAAATTTTGGCTTAAAGATCAATCCTTTCTTAACTAGTGAGTCTAAATTAACAGTATCGTTATCTTTGAAATCATTTAATTTTTCTAAATTAATAATAGAAAAGTTCTTTTGATTAACTATTTCAAAGTGCTTTAACTTTGGAACTCTTCTATATAAAGGCATTTGGCCACCTTCAAAACCTGGACGTGTAGGTCTTCCAGAACGTGACTTTTGTCCTCTCATTCCAAAACCACATGATGCACCCTGACCCGCTGCAATACCTCTACCCTTTCTTAATTTTTTATTTCTCGAGCCAGGGTTTGATTTAAGTGTATTTAATGTTGAAGTCATAATTTTTAAGAATAGAGCTGTTCAAGTGAGATTCCTCTCTCCCTTGAGGCAGATTTGTGTGTTCTTAATTGAGAAAGAGCTACCATAGCTGCCCTAGCATTATTTAAAGGTGTTTTACTACCCAATCTTTTTGCTAAGACATTTTTTATGCCGGCTAATTCTAAAACTGTTCTTATTGAACCACCAGCAATTACACCTGTACCTGGGGCAGCTGGTCTAATTAGTACATTCGCAGCACCATCTCGACCTTTAGATAAAGTTGGTATTGAATTATTTGGAGTTAAAGGGACCCTAACAAGATTCTTTTTACCATCTGAAACTCCCTTTCTCACTGCACCAATGACATCTCCTGCTTTACCTACTCCAACTCCAACTTGACCTTTCTCATTACCTACAACAACAATTGCCCTAAAACTCATTTTTTTTCCACCCTTAACAGTTTTAGAAACGCGTCGAATTTGAACAACCCTTTCTTGCCAATCAGAATCTCTCTCTAGATTTTTTGAATCACCTCTTTTATTTCTTTTTCGATCATTACGATTATTCTTTTTTTGTTCTACAGGCATAGGTCCAGGAACTCCATCATTCTTGGATTCAATTTCTTGTTTTGTAGGAGTGTCAGTCATAGTAAAAAAAAGTTAGAATTCTAGGCCAGCTTCACGAGCAGCGTCTGCAAGTGCCTTTACTCTGCCGTGATATAAATTACCTCCACGGTCAAAAATTACTTGCTTAATACCTTTTTTTATGGCTCTCTTAGCTAGTAATTTGCCAACAATGGAAGAAGAATTACAATCAGAAGCTAATTTTTCTGATTTTTCTTTTAGTTCCTTATCAACAGTTGAAGCTGAACAAATAGTTGTTTGAGCACTATCATCTATAACCTGTGCATAAATATGGTTATTAGAGCGAAAAACAGACAATCTTGGACGCGTTGCATCTCCAATTAAGAATCTCCTTAATCTTCTATGTCTTTTTTGAGTTTGTAATTTCCTGGAAAGTTTGGTCATTTTTTTAATTGGAATTATTTTTTGCCAGATTTACCAGCTTTTCTGAGAATTCTCTCGTCATGGTATTTAATTCCTTTACCTTTATATGGCTCTGGAGGTCTAATTGATCGAATTTTTGCTGCTTCGTTGCCAACAATTTCTTTATCAATTCCAGATACGGTAACGTTTGTATTACTCTCAACTTTGTATGTTATACCATCAGGGGGGATCATTTCTATAGGATGACTATATCCTGCACTAACAACAAGATTTTTACCTTTTACTTGTGCTCTTGATCCAACGCCAACAATTTCTAGTTTCTTTGAAAAACCTTGAGTAACTCCTTCGACCATATTTGCAATTAAAGCTCTACATAAACCATGTCTTTGCCGTGAATATATTTTGGTTGTAGTAGGACTTACGACAACAGTATTATCTTTCTTATCAAAACTAACTCCCTCAGGCATGAGACGTTTCAACTCCCCCTTGGGGCCTTTCACTGTAACTGTTAATCCGTCAAAATTAACTGTAACTTTATCTGGAATAAGTACTGGTGTTTTTCCAATTCTTGACATGATTAATTCTCCTTAGTAAACATAGCAGAGGACTTCGCCGCCAATGCCTTGCTTCCTAGCATCGCGATCACTCATGACGCCTTTAGAAGTTGATATTATGGCAACTCCAAGGCCTCCAAGAACTTTTGGTAAACCTCTGGTATTTTTATAAATTCTCAAACCAGGTTTACTTACTCTTTGCATAGATCGAATAGTCGGAAATTTGTTTTTACCACTATATTTAAGGCCAAGTATTATTTGTGATTTATAACCTTCACCTTCTTGATTAATATCAGAAATGAAACCCTCTTTTTGAAGCACTTTAGCGATACTTAAGGACATTTTTGAACTTGGGATTGTTGTGGTTGTATGCTTTTTTTGACTCGCATTTCTAATTCGAGTAAGCATATCTGAAATAGGATCGTGATTTGACATTGTTTTAATTTAATTCTTACTAAAAGGCATTCCTAACTCTTGCAAAAGAGCTTTACCTTCTTGATCTGATTTCGCACTAGTGACAATAGTTATATCCATCCCCCTTATTGAATCTATTTTATCAAAAGAGATTTCAGGAAAAATCAATTGCTCTTTCACTCCAACGGTGTAATTCCCTCTGCCATCAAAACTTTTTGGATTAACTCCTCTAAAGTCTCTTATTCTTGGTAAGGCTAGATTTATAAATCTCTCCAAAAAGGAATACATCCTATCTCCTCTCAAAGTTACAGTACAACCAATCGGCATACCTTCACGAATTTTAAAACCCGCGATAGCTTTTTTAGCCCTAGTTACTAAGGCCTTTTGTCCTGTAATTGTTGCCATTTCGTTTAACGAGGCTTCTAGAGCTTTCGAATTTGAAGCTGCCTCACCAAGACCTCTGTTAACGTTGACTTTAACAACTTTAGGGACTTGATGAATATTTTTAAGACCAAGGTCTTTTAAAAGTTTTGGTCTAATTGATTCTTTGTAGCGATTTTTTAGAGTCATAATTTTTTGTTAATTCTGGTCTTTGTCAGAATTGATAAATTAGAAAAAGTTGAAACTGGTTTCTGATGAAAAATTAATCAATTACTTCACCAGTTTTCTTAAGTCTTCTTTTCTTAACCCCCTCCTTATCAATAAAGTATTCAATCTTACTTGTAAGATTTTTATCCTTTGAAAAGAACATTACATTTGATGCATGTAAGGATGCTTCTTCTGTAAGTATTCTTCCAGTTTCTCCTTCCTGAGTTGGTTTTACATGTTTAGTCCTAAGGTTAATGCCCTTAACTACTACTCTATTTTCGAGTGGGATGGTTTTTAAAACCTCACCAGTTTTCCCTTTGTCCTTTCCATTAATTACTTTTACTAAATCTCCGGTTTTGATTCTCATTTTTATTCTCTGGAAATTTTTCTTTTGTTTTAATGAATCCAACATTTAAATCACCTCCGGAGCAAGAGAAACAATCTTTGTGTAATTTTTATCCCGCAGTTCTCTAGCTACAGGACCAAAAACTCTAGTACCTTTTGGATTCTTATCTTCATTAATCAAAACTGCAGCATTATCATCAAATCTGATTGAATTACCAGTATTTCTTCTTAATGTTGCTTTTGTTCTAACGATGACAGCTTTCACAACTTCAGATTTCTTTACTCCCATATTGGGAAGAGCATCTTTTACAGTTGCTACGATTACATCCCCGACATGTGCATACCTTCTATTAGAGCCCAAAACCCTAATACATTGAAGTCTTTTTGCTCCGCTATTATCAGCAACTGTTAAATAAGTTTCTTGTTGAATCATTTTTTAACCTCCTTAGCCTGACTTGTTTTATTGAGAATCTCTTCTATTGCCCATCTTTTATGAGCACTGAGCGGTCTAGTTTCTCTAATTTTAACTCGATCACCTAAAACACAAGTATTTTCTGGATCATGCGCCTTATATCGTGTAGTTCTACTTACAATTTTTTTATAAGTGGGATGTGGATATCTGTTGATAACAGCAACAACAACTGTTTTATCCATTTTGTCGCTGACAACAGTACCAATTCTTTCTTTAAGTGCCATAACTAGTAATTAATCAGAAGTTGTTTTAGAAGCAGATTGACTCTTACTGAGAGTGAGTAATTGCGCAACTTGTTTCTTGATAATTTTAAATTTATGAGTTTCATTGAGCTGTCTTGTAGCTTGCTTGAATCTCAAATCAAAAAGATCTTTTCGTAATTGGTCAATCTTTTCAGTAATTTGATCAGAATTTAATTTTTTAAATTCCTTAAGTGACTCTGAGTTTTTCATTGTTTAACCTCCTCTTGAGATTTTTTACTATTTTTTTTATTTTCTTGGGAGGAATTTTCTAGATTTTTATCAATGGAAATAAAATTAGTTTTTACAGGAAGTTTGTATTGAGCCAGACGCATAGCTTCCTTTGCAATTTCCTCAGTGATATCCTCACCACCCATTTCAAAAAGTATTCTTCCAGGTTTTACAACTGCTACCCAAAACTCTGGATTACCTTTCCCTGAACCCATTCTGGTTTCGGCAGGTCTCATGGTTACAGGTTTATCAGGAAATATTCTTATCCAGATTTGACCACCACGTTTGATATATCTTGTCATAGCTCTTCTACTTGCTTCAATCTGACGTGCAGTAACCCAGCCACAGTCTTGAGCTTGAAGAGCAAACTGACCGAATGCAATAGTATTACCTTTTGAGGCTACCCCCCTCATTCTGCCTCTATGTTGTTTACGGAATTTAGTACGTTTTGGACTAAGCATTTTTTACCTCCTATGAATTCTCATTTGAACGATCCTCAAATTGCTGAGGTCTTCTACTTGCTTTTCTTTTAGGGCTGGCGCCTACTGGAACAGTTTGCTCTTCTTTAGGAAGAACTTCTCCTTTAAAAACCCAAACTTTAATTCCTAGAACACCATAAGTTGTATTAGCTTCTCGTGTTGCATAGTCAATTTCAGCTCTCAAAGTATGTAAAGGGACTCTACCTTCCCTAGTCCATTCTGTTCTCGCAATTTCAGCGCCATTTAATCTTCCCCCTACTTGTATTTTAAGACCTAAAACTCCAGCCCTTTGAGCCCTTTGCAAAGCCATCCTTATAGTTCTTCTAAATGCGACTCTTTTTTCCAGTTGTTGCGCAATATATTCAGCTAGTAAAAAAGCGTCGGCGTCCACTCGTTCAACTTCAACAACATTAATTCTTACTTGTCTTGTCCTATCTCCTATAGTTTTTTGAATTCCAGATCTTAATTCTTCAATACCACTTCCCTGTCTTCCAACTATCACGCCAGGTCTTGCTGTTTTTAATTCAAGTTCCAGTTGATCAGCTTTTCTAGCTATTAAAACTTCACTAATTCCAGCTGAACCATATTTTTTCTGAATGAAAGTACGAATTTTAAAATCTTCCTGAAGAAGAATTGGATAAGTCTTAGAAGTGGCAAACCATTTAGAGCGATGCTCTTGCGTAATTCCTAATCTTAGTCCAGAAGGATGTATTTTATGTCCCATTAATTTTGTACCTCCGCATTAGTTTGAGTAGGAGCAGATTCAACAGAAATACTGATATGGCAAGTCTGTTTTTTGATAGAAAAAGCTCTACCTTGAGCTCTAGGCCTATACCTTTTCATTACTGGACCACTATTAGCCCACGCAGAAGAAATAACTAAGGTAGATGGATCCATTCCAAGATTATGCTCTGCATTTGCAACTGCAGATCTTAGAACTTTAGTAATTGGTTCAGTAGATCTGTAAGGCATAAATTCCAACATGATTAATGCATCTCTATATGAGCGACCCCTTATTTGATCCAAAACTCTTCTGACTTTAGAAGCTGATCCACGAACATAGTTCCCATGAGCAATCGCAGTTTTTGTAGTTTCATTTTTTTTTGTCATGATTTCGCTCCTTTCTTGTCTCTTATGTGACCACGGTATGTTCGTGTAGGAGCAAATTCTCCAAGTTTATGACCAATCATTTGTTCGCTTATAAATACAGGAATATGAGTCTTGCCATTATGGACAGCGATTGTGTGGCCAATCATTACAGGTAAAATCGTAGAGGATCTCGACCAAGTTTTAATAACAGACTTGTCATTATCAGTATTTTGTTTTTCTACCTTTTTCAGCAAGCTATCTGCTATAAAAGGTCCTTTTTTTAGTGAACGTCCCATGATTATGTAATAGAAATTGAAATAATAAATGAAGTAATCAAGAGTCTCTTCCTCCTCTACTCCTCTTAGAAACGCGACGGCGTCTTCGAACAACTAATTTATTACTTGGTTTGTTCTTTTTGCGTGTCTTTAATCCAAGAGCTGGTTTACCCCATGGAGTAACTGGACCTGCTCTACCAATTGGCGCTTTTCCCTCTCCTCCTCCATGTGGATGATCACATGGATTCATTACACTGCCTCTTACTTGAGGCCTTCTTCCAAGCCATCTTCTTCTTCCTGCTTTACCTAAGCTAGTATTTCTTATTTCAGAATTACCAACTTCACCAAGAGTTGCGTAGCATTCTTTTCTTACAAGTCTTACCTCGGTAGATGGGAGTTTTAAAGCAACATAATCTCCCTCTTTTGCCATAACTTGAGCACTAGCTCCTGCAGATCTAACCATCTGCGCACCCCTACCTGCATATAACTCAACACAATGAACATTAGATCCTAATGGCATAACTGAAAGTGGCATTGCATTTCCATCTTCAATTGGAACACTTTCACCAGATATGACATTTTGCCCGACTTTTACTCCTGCTGGAGCGATAATATATCTTTTTTCACCATCTTCGTAGAATAAAAGTGCCAGCCTTGCATTTCTATGAGGATCGTAATGTATAGCTGCAACTTTAGCGTTGATGTTTCTTTTATCTCTTCTAAAGTCGACTAATCTATATTGCCTTTTGTGACCACCTCCCCGATGACGGCAAGTAATAACTCCACGATTATTCCTACCTTTAAATCTATGTTTTGGAACTATAAGTGATCTTTCAGGTTTTGCACTTGTTATTTCACTAAAGTCAGTAACTACTCTCTGCCTAGTGCCAGGTGTATAAGGTTTAAATTTACGGATTGCCATGATTAAAACTCCTTAAGATTCTGGAAATAGTTGGATTTTGTCTCCTTCAGCAAGACGTACAATTGCCTTCTTGACCTGAGAACGTTTACCGGCAAATTTCCCGACTCTTCTTGTTCTCCTAGGAGGATTCATAGTGTTAACTCCTATAACTTTAACACTGAACAAGGCTTCTATGGCTGCCTTTATTTGAGGCTTTGCTGCTCTATGATCTACTTCAAAAGTATATTGGTTAAGATCTAGTGCGTTTGTAGCTTTCTCAGTAATAACTGGCTTTCGTATTACATCGGCTAAACGAGAATCGAATAACTTACTCATGATGCATAAACCTCCTGAATTTTATCTATCGCTGATTGACCTATTATCAATTTATTAGCATTGAGAATATCGTATACATTTAATTGATCGGCGGCGATTAATTTTACTTTTTCAATATTATTAATGGATTTTTTTATAACATCGGAAGGGCTATCAAGAATAATTAATACCTTTTCAGTTTTTTGTATTCCTAATCGAGCAAGGCCATTGATGATGTCACTTGTTTTAGGCTGCTTTAGGGTAGATCCAAAATCTTCTACAGCCTTCATATCAGATACTCTGGACATAAGTGCTGTTCTCAGAGCTAGTCTACGTTCCTTACGATTCATATCAAGATTGTAAGAACGTGGCTTCGGTCCAAAGATAATTCCGCCACCAGGTCTTAAGGGAGTCCTTATTGATCCTTGACGAGCTCTTCCTGTACCTTTCTGTTTGTATGGCTTTCTACCGCCCCCACGCACTTCAGATCTTGTCAAAGTTGATGCTGTACCTTGTCTTTTATTTGCTAACTGCCTCAGGACTGCTCTATGGATTAGGTCTGCCGAAGAAGTTTCTTTAGCAACTGCTAAGTTAAGAGTAACTTTGCCGGATTTTTTACCATCCCACTTAAGAGTTTCAAGTGTTGTCATGATTTTTCACCTCCTTTCGTACCTACAACATTGTTTGGCTTAATGTTTACAATTGAGCCAGGCTTACCTGGGACAGAACCCTTTACTACAAGCAAATTTTTTTGATCATCAATTTTTAGAACTAACAAACCTTTAGTAGTTATTTGTTTCCCTCCATATCTTCCTGCCATCCTTTTCCCAGGATAAATTCTGCCTGGAGTTGTTCCTGCTCCTGTAGATCCAGGTGCTCTATGATTTTTTGAACCATGACTCATAGGACCTCTACTAAAACCGTGTCTTTTCTGATAACCAGCAAAACCTCTACCCATGGATTTGCCACTAATATCAACTTTTTGGCCAACCTCAAAGTTATTCACAGTTATTTGTTTTCCAATTTCATAAGATGAAGTTTCTTCAACCCTATACTCTTTCAAATGCTTCAAAAGTTCTGAACCTGATTTTAACAAATGTCCCTTTTCAGGTTTACTAATATGCTTCTCTTTGGAAAAGCCATAACCTATCTGAACGGCAGTATAACCATCTAAAGCGGAAGTTTTTAATTGTGTGATACGGCATGGACCAGCCTCAATAAGAGTAACTGGTACAGCATTACCTTTGTCGTCGAAAAGTTGGGACATGCCCAATTTCTTTCCTAAAATTCCTACAGACATAAGACTTAATTAGGCTAGCTCATAATGATTTTTTAATTATCTAAAACCTTTAATTTGATGAGGTAAAGTTAATAAAAAACAATTAATAAGGTTGAGACTTACCTATTATCATAGATAGTATCTCTCGGGTTAAACCCACCTGAATTTTTTAACTGAACGCTAAAAAATGTGAAATTTTGTAGAGGCTCGGCTAGCTTGCGAGCTTAAAAATTCACTGAATTATAATTGTACATCATCAAGTACCATAAAATAAAATAAAATAGGATTAAAGGAAATTTTTATGCCATTACTTCTCACAGGGAAAAAGTTTCATAACGATTTAATAATTAATAAATGCCTTGCAATCTTTGCACCTCTTGAAGGTGGTTATGAAACACGCCTTTTAAGGAGAATGAGGGCCAAAGGCTTTAAAACTTTTATAACCTCAGCAAGAGGGCTGGGAGATCCTGAAGTCTTCTTACTCAAATTGCATGGAGTAAGGCCACCTCACCTTGGGCATCAAAGCGTAGGAAGAAATGGAGCACTAGGGGAAGTTCAACAAGTAATCCCACAAGCTTCTGAGTTATTTAATGAAAATGATAAAAATAAATTATTATGGTTGTTAGAAGGCCAAGTACTATCACAATCTGAGTTAGAGAGTTTAATAGAAATTTGCACTAAAGAAAACAAACTAACGATTGTTATTGAGATGGGGGGTTCAAGAAAACTTGAATGGAAACCGCTAGGTAATTATATTTTGGATGAATTTGAAAGTTAAATTGTTTGATTAAAACTAAGAATAAAAAAGAAAAATGGATTAAATTGATTTGTGGTGCGAGTAATGAAGATATTGTTGCTATTGAAGATTTATGTGCAATTTATACTGCTGCTGGTGTCGACTACATAGATGTTGCCGCAGAAGAATCTATAGTTAATGCAGCAAAAAAAGGAATAGAGTGGTCGAAGAAAGTCTATAAAAACTCCCCTGGATTAATGATAAGCATTAGTGATGGTAATGATATCCACTTTCGTAAAGCAAAATTTGATCCATTAAAATGCCCCCCACATTGTCTAAGACCTTGCGAAAAAGTATGCCCCACTTTTGCAATTGATAATTCTGGGATCAAAGAGAGTAAATGTTATGGATGTGGAAGATGTCTAAATAGTTGTCCCCTAAATCTAATTAGTGAATATGAATATAATTTGTCAAAAGATGATTTAGCATCAACACTTAAAAAAATAAAACCTAATGCAGTAGAAATTCATACAGAAATCAATCGCTTTGATTCTTTTAAAAAAGTTGTAAGTACCCTTAAAAGTTCTGAAACGAAATTAGACAAGATATCTGTAAGTTGCGGATTAAATCAATCTGTCAAAGAATCACAAGAGCCTGAAGATCTTTTGAAAGCTCTTTGGGATAGATATGAAATTCTTAATGAACTTAATATTCCCCTTATTTGGCAGCTAGATGGAAGGCCAATGTCTGGAGATCTTGCCCCAACAACAAGTAGAGATACAGTTAAATTATTTGAAAGAATCGGTTCAGATCTTCCACCAGGACTAATTCAATTGGCAGGAGGAACAAATGAAAAAACTCATGAATTTTTAAAGTCAAACAATCTTCCAGATGGCATAGCATTTGGAAGTGCTGCAAGAAAAATTATGCAGCCCTTTATTGAATTTGCTCACAAAAATAACAAAAGACTCTATAACTATCCTGAAATAATGGCTTTAGCAATCCAAAAAGCTCAGAAATTTCTAGATCCATGGAAATCGATCTAATTCAAAAAATATTTTTTAAAAAACCTTCGTCGTTTTTATAAAAACTTTGTATTTTTTTGATAGAAAAATATCTGTTGATATATTAAACTAGAAATTCAATGGGCCGTCGCCAAGTGGTAAGGCATCGGGTTTTGGTCTCGACATTCCTAGGTTCGAATCCTAGCGGCCCAGTTCTAAAATTTAATTAGTGTCTTCCCAAAAAATATTTCTATTTGATTTTGATGGAGTAATAGTTGATGGAATGCAAGAATATTGGCATAGTTCCTTGCTGGCCTGTGAAAGATATTTAAATTCACCCAACATCACTATTGATCAAAAACTTTATCAAGGAGTACCAAATTCTTTCAAAGAAATTAGGCCTTGGGTTAAATATGGTTGGGAAATGATTCTAATTGTTCACGAAATTATAAAAACAGAAAATCCATTAAAAAGTGATAATAAAGATGATTTCATTAATAATTATCATCAAAATTGCCAGAGGATATTAAATGAAAATTCCTGGATAGCAGAAGATATACAAAAAATGTTAGATAAGTCTCGCAAATATCAAATTGATAAAGATTTTAAATCGTGGGTAAATTTACATAAACCTTTTTTTGAAATTATAAGTTTTATGAAAGAATTAAGCAAAAGAGGAATAAAAACTGGAGTCATAACAACTAAAGGTAAAATATTTGCAGAAAAAATTCTTAAACAATTAAATATTTTTCCAGAATTTATTTTTGGTTATGAATCAGGAACAAAAATCAAAATAGCTGAAAAACTTACACAAACTTATGAAATTTTAGGCTTTATAGAAGATAGAAAAAAAACTCTAATCGATATTAAACAAAATTCAGAAACTTCTCACATTCCATGCTTCCTAGCTGATTGGGGATATTTGAAAGAATCAGATAAAAATAAGTTAAGTAATGAAATCAAATTATTAAAATTAGATAACCTTGGGAAATTAGTTGCAATTTAAAGATAATCAGCTAGAGTACAGATGTACTATAGTATGTATTTATGAAGTTTGGTTTAAATAAAAATTTCCAAATTTAGAATAATTACAAGAACTTTAACCGATAAATCAAACAATGAGCCTTGAAGAAAAGAAAAAAACTGAATCAAAAGAAAAAGACAAGGCATTAAGTCTCGTCTTAGGTCAAATAGAAAGAAATTTTGGACGAGGTTCAATAATGAGACTTGGTGACGCCTCAAGAATGAAAGTAGAAACAATATCTACTGGAGCTCTCACCTTAGATTTAGCATTAGGAGGAGGCTATCCAAAAGGAAGAGTAGTAGAAGTTTACGGACCAGAAAGTTCAGGAAAAACTACATTAACGCTTCACGCGATTGCGGAAGTCCAAAAAAATGGAGGAGTAGCTGCATTTGTAGATGCTGAGCATGCACTCGATCCAGTTTATGCGGCCTCTTTAGGAGTTGATGTTGAAAATTTATTAGTTTCACAGCCAGATACTGGTGAAATGGCTCTAGAAATAGTTGACCAACTTATAAGATCGAGTGCGGTAGATCTTGTAGTTGTTGACTCGGTCGCAGCACTAACCCCAAGAGCCGAGATAGAAGGAGAGATGGGAGATCACGTAATTGGAAGCCAAGCAAGGCTAATGAGCCAAGCAATGAGGAAAATAACAGGAAATATTGGCAAATCAGGATGTACGGTAATATTCCTGAATCAATTACGCCTAAAAATTGGCGTTACATACGGCAATCCAGAAACAACCACAGGAGGTAATGCATTAAAATTTTACGCCTCAGTAAGACTTGATATCAGAAGAATTCAAACTCTTAAAAGAGGTACTGAGGAATATGGCATAAGAGCAAAAGTGAAAGTAGCAAAAAACAAAGTTGCACCACCATTTAGAATTGCAGAATTTGATATTCTCTTTGGGAAAGGTATTAGTACAACAGGATGCTTATTAGATTTAGCAGAAGAGACTAATATCATCATAAGAAGAGGTGCTTGGTATAGTTATGAAGGAGAAAATATTGGACAAGGAAGAGATAATACAATTATTTGGCTTGATCAAAACTTAGAAATCAGGAATAAAGTAGAATCTATGGTTAAAGAGAAATTAACAGAAGGAACTGAAGTCAGTTCTAATTCAATGAAAGCATTAAATAGCAATCCTGCTAATACAATCGCTGTTAATGATATAAAAACAGTAGCTTAGATTTATAAAGAATCAGCTAAAGTCCACCACCCAGCAGCAGGGCCTATAAATCTCACTACAATCCATAAGATTACTAACCCTCCGATTCCAAACCAACTGGCCTTAATACTTAATTTAATTAGGTTATCTCTTTGATTGATTGTAAAGGGAAGCCATTCAAATAATCTTGAAGACTCATCAATTTTAGTTTTAGTATTATTTTTTTTTGGAGGTAAACCAAGTATTTTACGTCTTTTTGCTTCTCCCATATTTCTTTAGTTATTTACAAAATCATAACCTAATCAAAAGGTAGCATATAGTTAATTTGTTTTGAGGGTTGAATGTTTTGCAAAAGTAATCTTCCCCAGTTTCTTTTATTAGCTCTTCCATCTAGGATTATTAACTTACCTGAATTTCTTCTTAAAGGAGAAATAGATCTTTCAAGTTTAATTCTAGCTTGAGGAAGAAAGAAGTCTCTAAACCAATCTTGAGAAAGCTTCTTTTTATAAGAGACAGTAATTGCATTAATGGGTTCTGACATATTCGGAATCGGAAGTAAAGGAATGATAATTTGTTCTGGAATTTGAATTAAATAAGAATTCATAATCCACCAGTCAAAACTAGAGCAAAGGATTTCATTTCTACCTGGGGGAATTGTCTCTAGCAATACTCTCTTCCCGTAAGTAGAAGCTAATTCTGTAGCAAGATTATTTTTTAAATCAATATCATCAGACAACACTAGAGTTAAACCCTTTCTAAAAAGTATTAACTTTTTGCATTTGTCCAAGATTGAATTGGTAAAAAGAGGATTATTAGGAAGCAACTGTTTAGAGGGTATATATAAAGAAATCTTTTTCTCTTCAAAATTACTCTTAAAATTAATAACCAAGTCAATATCTAAACTATGCTTTTTAAAATACATTTGGAAAAAATTATCTTTTCTCAATACTGATAAAAAAACAAATTTATTATTAGAAAAAAATTCCTTAATTTGAAAAAGTTCATCTATTGGCTGTAAATACAAATTCCAATCTAAATTCGTATCGTTTAACTTTACCCAGCATGCCCAACCTTGAGATAATGCTTTGTTGACTCTTAAAAATTTATCAGAAAAAGAAGAATTTTTATGAAAAAAGTTTGATAAGAAACTAATTTCTTTTTCATCTAAATTGATATAACTATTTCCTAAGACCTTTCTCAAGAAGAACTTTTTCGTCAACGAATCATATACTTTTAAAAATTTTTGATTGATTGATTCAAATTCTTTAAAATTTTTTGTCCAATCCTTTTTAAGTAAAGAAATCCTAAAATGATTTTTTAAATCCTGTTTTATATCCTCTATTCCTGAATAAACTATTCGATGATTTCTAAGATCACGAGAATTGGGATCATTAAGAAAATTTTGGATAGTTATCAAGTGAACATGATGATTTGCAAAAATAAATTGATCATTTTTCAAAATAAAATTAAAACCTAGATTTTTCAATGAATCAATCTGAAATTGGTTTATAAATTGGATTTTTTCTTTAGATAAAATAAAAGTTGAATCCTCTTCCTTTAAAAATAAAGAAATCAAAATTGGAGGTAACCAATCATAGCTAGAGAAAATTTCTGAATTAATTAGATAGGTAGAATCATTTTCAATACATTTGGAAACTATTCTCCCAAAAGAATA
Organism: uncultured Prochlorococcus sp.; assembly: GCA_902564235.1. Classification (GTDB taxonomy): domain Bacteria; phylum Cyanobacteriota; class Cyanobacteriia; order PCC-6307; family Cyanobiaceae; genus Prochlorococcus_A. Next base: position 212,971 of record CACFAG010000001.1, read on the forward strand.
TATGTGCTCCCAATTAATACTTTGATATCTCAAAAAATTTTTCAAATATTGATGACTTAAAATTTCAAGCATTTATAATTAATTTAATTTCAAAAACATGCAAAATTTATGAACCTAATATACAAAAAATTGGTATCAATAAAAGAGGGTCTTGAATTAATTAATTTATGAAAATTGGAATAGTAGGATTAGGATTAATTGGTGGTTCTTTAGGATTAAAACTCCAAAGTCTAAATCATACAATTTATGGGATAGCAAATAATGAATTTAATGAAAAAAAAGCTAAGGATAAAAAACTTGCAAATTTTGTTAGCTGTGATCTGAGCTTATTAAAAAAATGTGAGCTAATAATTTTGGCATTGCCTATCAAAGATTTGATCAGTCCGTCGCAAAAATTAGTAGCATCAATACCTCAGGAAACAATACTAACTGATGTAGGGTCTGTAAAAGAACCAATTGTAAATACATGGGAAAATTCACATCCTCTATTTATTGGATCTCATCCAATGGCAGGCACAGAAAAAAAAGGAGTTGATTCAGGTTTTGAAGGTCTCTTTAAAAATGCAAAATGGATTATTACCCCAACACAAAATAGTGATTTAAATTCAGTCAGAACTATTTCCGAGGTCATAAAATCAATGGATTGTGAAATTTACCAAGCTTCGCCAAAAGAGCATGATGAAGCAGTATCTCTAATTTCTCATTTGCCTATATTTTTAGCTTCTGCCCTGATAGAAACTGCGCAAACAAAAAATAATCAATCTTTATTAGATCTGTCGCAAAAATTAGCTGCTACAGGATTCGCTGACACTTCAAGAGTTGGCGGAGGCAATGAACAACTAGGCCTAGATTTAGCTATTAATAATCAGATTAATGTTTTAAATTCCATAAATAATTTTAAAAATAAGCTGAATATACTGGAATCTCTTATTAAAGAAAAAAATTGGGATTTACTTTCTAAAAAACTTGCTGAAGCAAAAGAAAACAGGCAAAATTTTATAAACTAAAATTTTCTATACCTTTGGAAGCTAAAATTTGCCTTGAAACCATTAATGCAGACTGACTAACACCTGCAGTCCCCTCTCCTGGATAAATCGAATCTCCACATAACCATAAACCTTCAAAAGGCGTCCTACTTGATAATCCAAATAAACCAAAAATATCTGGATTTTGACCAAGCCCGCCTACTATTCCATTAGGTCTTTTTGTCCATTTTTCAAAGCCCAATGGAGTTGCTAATTCTCTATGTAGCCATTTTTCAGGATCAATATTAAATTGACTTTCCAATTCAAGGGATATTTTTTTCATGAAACCATTTTTTTTCTTTAAGTAAGTTTGTTTATCTAGATCAAACCAATCTTTAGTTTTGGTAAAGATACTGGCAATTAAAGTAACCTCACCTTTTGGCGCTCTTCCATCACCATCATCACTAATTGATACAAATAACGAACAAAATTCTTTTGAAACAAATTGATAATGATTGGATAATGTTTTTTTAATATGTTCCTTTTTTAAGGCTGAATAAAAAACTACAGCTCCACTTGGATCAGGCAAATTATTAAGTCGATTTTTATAATTTTTTTTTCTTTCTAAAGGATCTTTCAAATGCTTGAGCAAAGATTGTGGAGGTGCGGTATAAATCACATCTTTTGCTTGATAAATAAATGATTTTTTTTTCGAATTAGCAGATAGTTGCCAACACATATTTTCGTCGTCAAAAGTTATAGAATTAACTTCTTGTCCAAAAATTAAATTAACTCCAGTTTTAATTAATGAACTTTCTAATGATTCACTTAAAGACTGCATAGATTTTTTAAGATGCCACAGACCATGTGGCTGTTGACACATCTGAAGAACAGTAGATCCATATAATGCTGCAGTACTATAAACGTCCTCTTGAGAATAAAGTTTTAGTTGAAGATTTAAGAATTTAATCAAGCGCTCATTCTTGGATAGTCCACATATCCGCAATAGATCAAAAATAGTAGATTTAAGTAAGATACCTGTGACAAGGTTTGAAGGTACTAGTGCTTTGAGAAGTTGAGAAAAATCCCAAAAATTACTTATTGGTAATACAGGATTATTATTAGCAAATATCCAATTACTTTCATGTATTAGGGTACAAAGCTTCCAAAATCTTTGACTCCCAGGAAACTGCATTTCTCGTTCAGCAATCCATTTACTTTTTTCATACCAAATAGGTATAGGATTACCACCATCATTTAAATCAACAATGCAAGCAGGGTCTAAAATTGTGGCTTCTGGGGCTGGAATATCTAAAAAATCAAAAATTCTAGAATGTATTCCTCCCTTCTCTAAACCAGCAACCTGAGTTGCGCCAACATCGAAAGTATAATTCTTTCTTTTAAAAGTACCGGCACATCCTCCGGCTTGAGTATGAGATTCGATTAAAGTCACTGATAAGCCTTGTTTTGATAAAATCGCTGCAGAAGTTAGTCCTGCTATACCGGCGCCTACAACAATAACTTCAGACTTTTTCATTAAAATGCAAAAATTATCTCCTATTGAAATTAACGAAATTTGTGAAGAATTAGGTGAAACCTATCCAAAAAGTATTGAACAAGTACATGGTGGCGATATTCATAATGCATGGCGAATAGAATTCTCAAACAAAAAGTTATTCCTTAAAAGAAACATTAGAAACAAAAAATTTCTTGAATTTGAAAAATATTGTCTCCAAAATTTGAGAAAATATATTAATCAAGAAAACTTAGTTATTCCTGAAGTTATTGCATATAAAAATATAAAAAATATAGAGATTCTTTTAATTGAATGGATAGATATGCATAACTTTGACCAAAAAAAGCTTGGCAAAGGTTTAGTTGAATTGCACTTGAAATCAGCTGAATCTAACCCCAAAATGTTTGGGTTTCCAGTTGAGGGTTTTATCGGAACAACAGATCAGAAAAAAGGCTTAGAAGATAATTGGATAGATTGTTTTTTAAACTTAAGGATAATGCCTCAATTGTTATGTCTTAAATCGAGAATTTTAGATAAAGAAATTATAAATAAAATTAAAGAAAAAATTAAATCAGAATTGCTGAATCACAAACCAAGAAATGCTCTAGTTCATGGTGATTTATGGTCAGGCAATGCAGGAATGGACAAAAATGGAAAGGGGGTTATATTTGACCCTGCATCTTGGTGGGCAGATAATGAAGTAGATATAGCTATGACGAAACTATTTGGAGGTTTTAGAAAAGAATTTTATGAAGAATACCATAGAATTTTTCCTATAAAAAACGGATTTGAAAAAAGAATTATTATTTATAATTTTTATCACATATTGAATCACGCCAATATGTTTGGAGGAGGGTACTTAAACCAAGTTGAAGATTACGTAAAAGCAATTCTTAATATGTAATCTTTAACTACCCTAAATATGTCTTCTTAAGATTTTGTACCTTATCTAGAACAGCTTCACGATTTTCACTGGTACGAAGATTTTGCCAGCTCCATTGACCGACAACAATGACCCCTAGCAGTTCTAGTAAACCAGGAAGAATTGGGAAAAAGTTTATCGTGTCAATGACAACTTTAATTATTATCTGAGCTATTACGACAACAGCAATTATGCCTGCCGCCTTGCCATACTTGCCCATTTGAGTCCAATCAACATTACCAAGGGTTTCGTTGACTTTTCCCATAACATCAGAGTACTTCTCTGAAAAACTTTTGGTTTCTGAGCTTGTATCGGAGCCGGAGTCTTGGTTTGACTCTGGAGTGTTATCACTCATGAATTCAGTAAACTTAATATATGAACCAGACAGTATCGGAAAAAACGTCTATTGACTACCTTTTTGTTGTGCAAAATTCCGAACCGAAACATTTTGTATTTTTTTAGAGGCATTGGTATATATGCTTTCTGAAGATATTTAAACTTAAAATTGATTTATAAAAACTTCACATTATGGTCTAGTTCTAACAAAAACATTAATAAATTAGAGTAATAAGAAAAATTTAAAAGTCTAAAATTTTTATTTTAATTATTATATTTTCATAGTTTATCTCGCTAAAATTAAAGGATTTCAATGTCCAAAGATATAAAATTTAATTTCTTAAACTCTGATGAAGAAGAAAGATATCAAAAACATTTGACCCTCAAAGAGATAGGTTATGAGGGCCAACTAAATCTTAAAAACAGCTCAGTATTATGCATTGGAGCAGGTGGGCTTGGTTCTTCAGTTTTGCTTTATCTAGCTGCAGCAGGAATTGGGAGAATTGGAATAGTTGATAACGATCAAGTTGAAAAGTCTAATCTCCAGAGACAAATAATTCATGAAACAAATACTATTGGCAATCTTAAAATTGATTCTGCTCGGGAAAGAATTAGAAAATTCAATCCTAATTGTGAAATATTAACCTTTTCAGAGAGAATTAATCCTAAAAATTCTCTTAAATTAATAAAGGAGTTTGATGTTATTTGTGATTGCTCGGATAACTTTGGCACAAGATATTTAATAAACGATTCATGCCTGATATTAAAAAAACCCCTAGTCTTTGGAAGTGTACAAGGCTTTGAAGGGCAAGTGAGTGTTTTCAATTTATATAAAAATAGTCCTAATTTAAGAGACTTACTTCCTGAATCACCTACAAAAAATGCTGTCCCTAGTTGTGCAGAATACGGGGTTGTAGGTGTTTCAACAGGTTTAATAGGAATTCTTCAGGTTAATGAAATTATCAAAATCATTTTGAAAAAAGGTGAAATTTTAGATGGGAAAATTTTAATTTTTGATCTATTTAATATGAATATGAAAAAATTACATCTAAAAAGTGATCAGTTAAATAAACGAATAAAAAATCTATCTCAGTTTGAGAGCTTCTATAATAGTGATGAATATTGTGGGAAAAACGATAACATTAAAAGTATTAATGCTGATGACTTTAATAGTTTATACAAAGCAAAACCTAACAAAATTCTTTTAATTGATGTTAGAGAAAATGAAGAGTTTTCTAAATCCTCAATAGAGGGATCTATCTCAATTCCCCTGAGTCATTTGAAGCAAGAAACTGACTTAAAATTTATTCAAAAAGAAAGTTTAAATAAAGAGGTTTTCACTATATGTAAATCGGGGAAACGCTCTGAAAAAGCTTCAATAATCTTGTCTAAATACAAAATTCAGTCAAGATCTGTTGAAGGCGGCATTGAAAAAATAAAAAAATATTGTGCAAATAATTTTAAGAATAAGTTAGTAATCAACTCCTCTTTTTAAATCAACTCCCACATTTGCATAATGCTTATGACAAACCATTTCAGAGTAGACATCCGCAAGTTCAAAGTATGAAGGTTCATTTTTACACCTCCCAGTAATGACAACTTCTGTATCTGCAGGTTTCTTTAAAAGCGTTTGATGTATTGATTCTACAGGTAGCAGCTCTAAATCAACAGTTGGATTCAATTCATCTAAAATTATTGTTTTGTACAAACCAGACAAAATAGCAGCTTTAGCAATTTCCCATGCTCTTTCAGCCTCAACGTAGTCAATTGGTTGTTGCTGACCTCTCCATACGATGGCATCTCTGCCTGAACGCAAATGGTCTACTAAATGCGGGTAACTCTCTCTCAAAGCTTCTATAGCAGCATCTTCGGTATAACCATTCCCACCTTTCAACCACTGTAATATTAAAACCCTATGACTTTTATCTTGAGATATTCCTTTCCCGATAGCTTGAAGAGCCTTACCAAGTGCACTTGTAGATTTACCCTTTCCTTCACCTGTATAAATCTCAATTCCACCAATAGAACTACTTTGTCTGGTTAGTGTTGATAAGTCTCCTGTCAAACGTGGTCTCATTTCTGAATGGAGTTGAGATATTCTTACCAAAGAGGAAGGAGCTGCTCTTCCGGTAATAATTATTTCTAATCCATCTGGACGATTTTGAAGAGATTCAACTACTTCATTGATATCAAGCATTCCTAAATCAAGAACTGGGTTCAACTCATCTAGCACAACTACAGAATAAAGAGAACTAGCAATTGCGCCTTTAGCAATATTCCAACCTCTCTCAGCTTCACCAATATCAAACTTTGTCACTTGGTCAGCAGTAAAGAACTCAGATCTTCCTGTCCTAACATGGTCAATTAAGTGTGGAAAGCCTCTTTGCAAAGCCTCTATAGCTGAATCCTCGTCATATGACCTCTCAGGACCTTTTAAAAATCTTAGAAGTAAAACTCTAGACTGTCTTTTTTCGCATATTCCTAATCCTATTGTCCTGAGAACTACTCCTAAAGCAGCCTGACTTTTTCCCTTACCCTCACCATCATAAACATGTAATTGACCTTTAGACCTCTCTTGACTGTCACTTGCAGTGACAATTCCAATTCTTTTATTTCTACTCGTATTCGTCAATTGAACAAATTTAATTGATTTAATCTAATATATAAATAAGAATATTATTAAAGATTTAATAATAAATTCAACCTATTCATATGTAATTTGAATTTTAAAGTAATTAACATGTTCAATCAACTAGAAACTCTCTCTGATGAACAAACTGAAAAGCTTTATACAATTAGAAGATACATTAAGAGTCTTGAAAGTGTTTGTATTGCTTATTCAGGAGGAGTTGACAGTACATTAGTAGCATCATTAGCATTCGAGCAATTAGGTAGCAAAGCAATTGCAATAACTGGTATTTCTCCCGCATTAGCTAATACACTTCGCGTAGAAGCAAGAAATCAAGCAAAGTGGATTGGAGTAAAGCATTTAGAAATTAAAACATCAGAATTAGACCAATCAAGTTATAGTGAAAATCCCAAGGATAGGTGCTTTGCATGCAAAAAAGAGCTCCACAAACATACAACCTACCTCTCCCAAAAACTTAATTACAAGATTGTTTTAGATGGAGTCAATCTTGATGATCTTAAAGATTATAGACCAGGTATACAAGCCTCAAAACAAGCAGGAGTTATCTCTCCCCTTGCAAAATTTAAATTATCAAAACAAGATATTAGAGATATATCGAGAGCATTAGGTTTTCCTTGGTGGGATAAACCTGCACAACCTTGCTTATCATCAAGATTTCCTTATGGCCATGAAATAACTAGTGAGAGGCTAAAAATGGTTGAGAAAGCAGAAAAATATCTTAAAGAAGGTGGCTTATCGGAGGTTAGAGTTCGATGTCAAGGTTCAACTGCAAGAATAGAAATTCCCCAAGATGAATTAGAGCATTTTTTTAACAAATATAATTTTAGGGAGTTAGTACAGTATTTTTCTAACTTAGGATTTAATTGCACAAGCTTAGATCTTGAAGGACTAATAAGCGGAAAATTAAATAGGTAAATATTGTATTAAACAGCCGTTCTTGTTTGTTTAGGTACTGCTGAAGGTGGATTTCTTTCAATGACGCGCAAAGAATGTTCTTTGGCTTTCAAAGATTCAATTAAATATTGACTTGCTAGTTCAGGCATCATATTTTGACCACAAGTAAAAATATCGACTGCAGAATAATTAGATTCAGGCCAAGTATGTATCGAAATATGAGATTCTGCCAATAATGCAATTACCGTAACCCCCTGGGGCTCAAATTTATTACTTATTAAATTCAAAACAGTTGCATTTGCCAATTTAGCAGCTCTGTTTAAAATACAGCGCAAAAAGGATTCGTCATTTAATTTTTCGCAATCACATCTATACAGTTCCAATAAAAGGTGTTTACTTTGATGACTTAATTTCTGCTCATCACTAAAAGAACTTAAAATTTGACTTTTATTGTAGATTTCCATTGAATAAATTTATATGAATTTAAGATTAGCTAAAAAAACATGCTTTATGAAATTATAAGTGAATCATTTGTGAAGAGTCTAAGAAAGACTGATTAAATTTATCTAAATGTGTCGCACTTATAAAACATTGACTATCTTTTCCAACAGAATTTAATAACAAATTTTGCCTGGTTAAATCTAATTCCGCTAAGACATCATCCAATATAAGTATGGGAGGGGCATTTAATGTTTTAGTTAATAAATCTAGTTCAGCCATCTTTAAAGCCAAGATAAAAGTCCTTTGCTGTCCTGATGAACCATATTTTCTAACTGAAACATTATTGATCAGAAACTCAAAATCATCACGATGAGGGCCAAAATTACATTTGCCAGTCAATGCTTCTATTGAACGCTGATTTAAGAGTTGTTCTGCTATTTTTTTACTAATAACTTCTTCTTCCTCTTCTTCTGGACTTATATTGTGTATCCCCGAAAGATAATTTATATCTATTTGCTCTTTAGATTTACTTAAATGATTATGCCAATATTCAACATATGGTTTTATTTTTAATAAAGCCCTTCTTCTGCGCCTAAAAATTCTTGTACTTATTATTGACATTTGAATGTCAAAGCTTTCAACAATATCTGAGGATTGGTTTTTTAAGAAACTTTCCGATCTCCAAAAATGACTTCTTTGCTTTAAAAGCCTGTTAAATCTAATTATCAGGTCTAAATATACTGGTTCAAGCTGAGATACGACCTTATCAATCCATGTTCTTCGATAACTTGGTTCACTTCTAACAATATCTATATCATTAGAACAGAAACATACACTCCGAATATAATTCTTTATTTCACTCTGTTTTTTCAAGATTGATTCATTGACGTAAATTCTTTTTGGGCCTTTCCGGAATAAATTTAACTTTAGATCGTCTTTAAAATTTATCTGTCCTATAACTACAGCCATATCACTATCATTCTCTATTAAATCTTTATCGCTTAATGCTCTATTAGATTTTAATTGACTTAAAAATTCAACCGATTCAAGTAAATTTGACTTACCAATACCATTACAGCCAAGAACAATTGCTCTTTGCTCTCTTAGATCAATTTCAAAACTTTTGTGGTTCCGAAAATTTTTAATTTTTAATTTATTTAAAAAAATTTTTTTTGTGCATTCATTAATTAAATTAGCTAAGTTTAAAATATTTAGATTTTCTTTAAAGAAATTGAAAAATTAAAGGGCATGTAGCTCAGTTGGATAGAGCATCAGATTCCGGTTCTGAGAGTCGTGGGTTCGAATCCCTCCATGCTCGTAACACGATTTTTAAAGTTTATATCCCATAACTCTTATTCCATTTGGATCTAATATGAATCCACTTTCTTCTAAACTTTTAAATGAAGAGACTGGAGCCTGTACAGAAATACTACATCCAGGCATTTCTCTATTTATTTTCTCAAGAGTCACTTGAAGCAATATTAAATAATAAAGTTGCTGATTCTTTCCTGGTAATGCACTTAAATTCCATAAGTTAGCATTCAATCCCCTGTCAGATGTAACCCTTACAAAGCCATATAATTTATTTTTTAATTCACTCTGTATGGTAAAAAAGAAACTACTTTTCTGAATAGCCTCAGAAAGAGATTTTATTGGAAATGTATCACAACCACAATTAGCTAAAAGTTTATTAACTTCTTTAGCTAATGGAATTTGAGAAGAGTTAATAAAATAACCTTCAGGAAGAACAATTTTTTTTTTAGAAAAATATTGCAATTATTAACCTGTATTTCTCATGCCAGCTGCTATACCATTAATTGTTAAAAGTGCCCCCCTCAATAGTTCACTTCTACTGTAAGCTCTTCTGGATTCATCTTTATCAATAAGAAATTCGCTTATTGGGGGCTGTCTTGTTTGATCTCTAAGTCTTCTTAAAAGTGAAACCTGCAAAAAACCCAATGGAATGATCGTTTTATTTCTCAAGCTTACTGATGATTTTAAGTCTCTATCAGATTCAAGAAGCTTATTTTTACCAGTAATTTCAAGTATTAAAGATTTTGTAAGTTTATATTCTTTTGAAATTACTTCAAAAATTAAATCAAAAGAATCTTTATTTTGTTTACTACCAAGAGTGTCAACATAATATCTGGCAACTTCCAAATCCACCTTTGATAAGGTCATCTCTACCTTAGAGATTAGCATCCTAAAAAATGGCCACCTTTGATGGAGAACTCTTAATAATTCAATTTGTTGTGGGTCTGAATTTAATTCAGATGATAATGCAGTGCCAACTCCAAACCAACTTGGCAAAAGAAATCTACTTTGTGTCCAACCAAATACCCAAGGAATAGCTCTTAAACTTGACAAATCTTTTGCGCCTTTCTTTCTTCTCGCAGGCCTACTAGATATCTGTAATTTACTTATTTCTTCTATTGGAGTGACCTCTTGAAAGAAATTTAACAAATCTGGATTTTCATGAACTAATTTTCTATAGTGAGACCTTGATTTTTCTGCCAGCCTAGACATTAATTGATTCCATTCTGGAGTAGCATCAAGTCTATTATTTACCAAACTATTTTGAATAACAGCTGTTGTAACAGTCTCAAGATTGTACAAGGCCAGTTCTGGAAGACTATATTTAGAAGCCAAAACTTCACCTTGTTCTGTTATTTTTATTCGTCCTTTTAAAGTACCACTTGGTTGTGCCAATATTGCCTGATAGGCTGGTCCTCCCCCTCTACCAACAGAACCACCTCTTCCATGAAAAAGTCTTAAGAGTATATTATTTTTACATGCCAAGTCTTGAAGAGCTATTTGGGCTCTATGAATTTCCCAATTACTAGAAACAAACCCTGAATCTTTATTGCTATCGGAATATCCAAGCATTAATTCTTGAAGTGGTTTAAAAGATTCTCCAACTTTTGGCAATAATGATCTATAAAAATCTAATTTAAACAACTTTTCCATTACTTCTGGTGCTCTTTTAAGATCTTCAACAGTTTCGAAAAGAGGAACAACTAATAATTTTGGCTTTTGTGAATTTTGGTCAAGTAATCCCATTTCTTTTGCCAGTAGCAGAACTTCAAGCAAATCAGAGGCACTATGACTCATTGAAATTACATAAGAATGACAGATACGACTCCCAAATTCTTGCTGCAATCTCTTAACCATTTTAAAAACTGAAAAGGTTTCTTCTGTAGACTTTTTCCAGTGGACATCAGAGGGGATTAGAGGTCTTTTGGTATTTAATTCTTCTACAAGCCATTTAATTTTCTCTTCCTCAGACATTTGTTCATATAAGACCGATAAATCAAGATAATTTGTAAGCTCTTGTAGAGCATCACTATGTCTTGTACTTTCTTGACGAATATCTAGACTTGCTAAAGAAAATCCAAAAATATGAACCTGAGTAAGTAATGTATTTACAGCCTCACAAGTTAAATCAGTACTAATCAGGCTATTTTTAATCAGTTCAAGATCATAAGTAAATTCACTTACTGATTTGTAATATAAGTTGTCCACTTTATCTACATTTTTAGTATCCGTCTCTCCCTCAATATCAAACTTCCACCCACTTTCAGCTAAAAAATTATTTCTTTCTTGTGTTAACCTAAGTTTTTCTAAAATATAACTTAATTTCAATCTGTAGGGTTCTGATCTATATCTTGTCGCCCTCGCTTCATAGATTTCTGGAAACTTAACCCTATCTGTCTCGAGTGACTCTAATAGAGAAGAACTAACTTGACTCCATTGCATCGAGACGCTTAATTGATCTCTAAGATTAGTTGTTGCGATAATATATCTTTCCAACATCAACTGTCTTTGGTAGCATGCAGTTCTCCATGTTATCTCAGGAGTGACAGATGGATTACCATCCCTATCAGAGCCTACCCAAGAACCGAAGTTACAAAAAGATTCAGAGGGCATCTGAACATCAGGATAATTCTCGGTCAGTGCTTCAGCTATCCTGCCTCTCAATTGAGGCATTGCATTAAATAAAACTTGCTGAAAATAATGTAAGGCGTAATCTACTTCGTCTAAAACTGAAGGTTTAAATTGATGCAATTCATCTGTTCTCCACCAAAGTCTTACTTCCTCTTTTAATTGAATTTTAAGAGAATTTATTTCTTCTTTTGTTAAGAATTGCTCAACCTGTATTTTTTTTAACAAATTTGCGACTCTGGTTTGCTTATGTCTAATCGTATGTCTTACTATCTCAGTCGGATGTGCAGTAAAAACTAAACGAATATCCATTTCCTGTAACAACGCCTCTAATTTTCCTGGAGGTACATTTAATTTCCTCAGTCTATAAAATAACTCTCTAAAAGTTACTGGAGCATTTTGTCTAGCCAATGCTGGGGCAAAAGGATCAAGATTATCGGGCGATTTTTGAACGTTCTGATTTGTAAAGCTTTGAATATATCTATCTTCCTCAACTCTTTGTTCCAAAATATTCACTAATTGAAAATACAACGAAAATGCTCTTGCTGCTGCAATGGATTCTGCCAAATCCATAGAATTTACAATATCAACAATTTCATTTTTAAAAGTTTTTGAACTATCGCCATCAATTTGTTTTGAATAACTTAATTCTTTAAGCTGTATCAATCTCTCTGCTTGATCATTTGGGCATTCTTCTCTAAGAACTGATTCCCATAGGTCCTCTATTAAAAGACGATTTTTATCAAGTGGATCATTGTTACTTCTCAGATCCATGTTATTAATTTTTATCTGTTGAAAAGATCCCATATAGTTATTATGTCACAAGTGAAAATATTCAGATGAAATATTTATTTAAATAATCAAACATTATGATCTTCACTCTTGATCATATCTTCAATAGAAATTTTCATTATCTGCTCAATAGATAGACCTTTTTCATATAGATTAATCCATTTCATAGATTGATTGCCTTCTTCAAGCACTCCATAGATAGGATTCAAAAGATGTTTCATATTAAATTTTTCTGCGGTGGGTAATAAATCTGATAATAGGTTTTGAATCCATTCTCTACATATAACTTTTTTGCCATCTTGCCAGTTAATTAACTTTGAATTCAGACTATCTTTGGCAGCATTAATTTCATTTTGATCGCATATTTCTACCAATTCATCACTAGAAAAAATACTGGCGTTTAAAGGATCTAAAATATTTATATTCTCAAAAAGACTTAAAACCCTTAGTTCTAGCATGGCGGTTATCGCTAAAAGCAAGTTAATATCATAAACAAAATCGCAAATTCTTAATTCCAAACGATCAAGAATTAAAGGTCTTTGGGGACCATTTGGTCGGATTGAAGACCAAAAATGTCTAATGTTTTGCATTTTTTTATTAGATATATTTTCCTCAATCCAATCGATATAAGACTTATGACTTACAAAAAAAGGTACCCTACTTGGTGTTTTGGGAAACTGCATCCATCTCTGAGAGTGATTCTCCGTAATTTTATTATTTAAAAAAGGTGAACTAGCACTTAGTGATAGATATAAAGCAGCCTCAGATCTTATTAGTCTAATAGCTGCGAAAAGCTTATCTAAATCATCTATTCCTATGTTTATATGAACACTTGAAGTTGCAATAGAGATTCCATAATTATCTTGTATAAATTGATGATAAATATTATCAATATCAGATCTTTGAAATTGAATATCGTGTTTAAAACAAAGAGTGGATGAAGGAATGATTGTTAACTCTTTTTTATTAAGCCATCTTCTTAACTTTTTTCTCGGATTTATCAGTTTATCGTATAAAAACTTGTAGTCTTTTTCAGGTGTTGTTATGTATTCAACGTTTCTATTATCTGGCTCTTTTACAAAATCGGCAAATTTTTTCTCAATATCTCCCGAAACACCAATATGAGAATCAAAAGAACCTGTGAAAAGTTCTACCTCAAAACCTTTATAAAGATTATCTTTACTCATTTATCTAAACAGGCCAATGCTTTTAGTATCCCCTTAGCTTTATTTATTGTCTCTTGATATTCATTTTCAGGAGAAGAATCAGCAACAATTCCCGCACCAGCCTGAACCGATACATCATATTTTCCGTCTTTTGAGGGTTTAACTATCATGCTTCTTATTGTAATTGCCGTATTTAATGCACCATTAATATCAATAGATCCGTAAACACCCGCATAAGGTCCTCTAGCATCTTTTTCAAAGTCTTTAATCAATTGCATAGCTCTTATTTTTGGCGCACCGGTTACCGTTCCAGCCGGGAAACATGCCTTGAGCAAATCCCAGACATCAGTATTGCTTTTTAAAATTCCCTCAACTTCACTCACTATGTGCATAACATGTGAATATTTTTCAATAACCATTAAATCTTTAACCTGCACAGTACCAATTTCGCAAACTCTTCCGAGATCATTTCTCCCAAGATCTATTAGCATTACGTGCTCTGCTATCTCTTTTGGATCTCTTAATAAATCCTTTTCTAATTCCAGATCTTGTTCAGAATCATTTCCTCTAGGTCTTGTACCAGCTATCGGTCTTAAGCTTGCAACAATTTGACTTTTTTTATTTTTTTCAGCTTTAACCATTACTTCAGGACTAGAACCTATCAGGTACCATGTGCCAAAATCAAAAAATGACATATACGGAGATGGATTAACCATCCTTAAACTTCTGTACAAATTAAAGGGGTCATTTTTTACCTCAGTGTGAAATCTTTGACTTATAACTATTTGAAAGATATCTCCTTTTCTTATATATTCTTTTGCCAAGAGAACAGCATCCTCAAAAGCTTTTTTCTTCCAGTTACTTTTAAGATCTAAATTCAAGTTCTCATTCTCGTTCCAATCTAAAAACTCATTTTCTTTTAAAGGAACTTTCATTAAATTTCTAGTCTTCTGAATTTTAGATATTGAGTTTAAATATATTTCTTCAATAGAAGACTCTTTTGAAGAAGTTGTATCTGCGTAAACTATTGCGGTTATACATCTTTTGATTTGATCAAAAATCACTAACTGATCAAAAAACATCCAAGAACCATAAGGTATGTTGTTTCCTTCTATTTCATTTATTGGAACACTTGGTTCTATTCGATGAATTAATTCATAACCCCATGAACCATATAATTGTCCAACCGATGGTAAGTCATCAATCATGAATGATTTATATTCATTTGTCCAATTTCTTAAAATATCAAATGGATCCCCTTTGAATATTTCTGTTTTTCCATTATTCCAAGTTTTAACTATTTCTTCTCCATAACAAACCGCTTCCCAAAGAGGTTTCGTAGCGACAATACTCCATCTACCCAAACTTTCTCCACCTTCAACAGACTCAAGAAAAACACCATGGGAATTTTTTTCAGATAGTTTTAACCAGGTCGATAGTGGAGTTTCTAAATCTGCCGGCCATGTTTGCGTAATAGGTATAAAATTTTTACCCTCTTTATGGGCCTTAAAAAAACTTTCTTTCTGTGAGCTGATCATATTAATAACGTCAGCCCAAATTATAATTATATTCTTCTCTTATATCAACTTTGAGAAATTTAATCAAAAGTATTCTTGGTTGTAAATTTCAAACCAGCTGGATTAGGATTCTCACCTATACGCCTTGGATTATGGCCAACTTTTTCTCTACCCTCATTAACTTTCTCAGAAAAAACACCATCTTTTGGGTGTAAAAATTCAATATCGCCACCTGGAAAAATTCGATAAATTTTGAAGTCCTCAATTCTCGGCTTGAAAGCTCTTAATTGTGTCCCTAATGCAAGGCATTGTTCTTTTCTTGCAAAGTACATTAAATTATCACCTTCATGCATAATAGCGGCCCCACCGGTGGGCAATTCAAATGCTTGTTCCTTGGAACTTTTCCATACAATTGCATATTTTTCTTCGGTTTCTGCTGAGTTTAATAAACCACCAGTACTTCCTATATGCTTTGGAAATTGACCAACTAAAGTTTCAGTCATCCTAGATTTTGAGTTATTTCTTATAAGAAACTAGCATTCATATTTTACAAAATCCAAAATTGATAAGAAATTTTCTACATTATTTAATATATGTATCATTCGTTTATCATTTATTTTGTATCTGAAATTGGGAAAAATACTGTCAAACCTGTATCACGTCTTTGTGTGACATGCCCTCCTAAACTAGCTAACAACTTTTGAGTAGCATTTTGACTAAGTTGTAAACTACCGGTTTGAGGGTTCCAATTTAAAACAGGACCAATATCAGAACCATTTTCTTTTTTTAAAATTTCTTTTTTCTTGCCATCTAATTTTTGTACTTTGAGCTGAAGTTTAAGTTTTTGCCCAGCTGGTCTTAATTCTAAAATCAACGTACTACCTTCTTTTAATCCTCTAGTATTTTTATCAATTAATCCCCTTAGCATTAATTCTAGTTTTTCAGAATCACTCAAAATTTGTGGAAGTTGATCGGGGATATCTATCTTTAAAGAAATTCCACGTCGATTTAACTGTTTATTCCATAAAGGAACAAGCTTTTTAAAAATTTCAGCTAAATTAATTTTTGCCAAGTTATTTAATGTCGGTACTTCATTACTTACTAATTCTGCTGCATCAAAGATCAAACCAAACCTATCGATTTGTTCATTACATTCATTATCTATTTGAATTAAACGATTTCTCATTGATGCATCCATACTGTATTTTTTTAAAGTGGAACTTATAAGGGTCCTAATTGTTGCCAAAGGCGTTCTTACTTCATGAGAAATTGCACGTAATAATTTTGCTTCAGTTATTTGCACATTTTGTTCATCATTTTTTAGAGAATTCTGTATATTATGATTTGGCACCATATTTGCTAATTTAGAAGACAAAGTTGGCCAAAAATTTTTCTCAAATTGATGATTGATATTAAGATTGCCTAAATTATTGATTGCTTTACGAAATTTAACCCCCTCTTCATAATTTTCTTGATTTAATTTAGCGTGCATTAATTCAATTGAAATTTTTAAGCTTTCTTCATCGCATTTCATGAGAAGAATTTTCTTATTTTTTTCTCCTGTAATTGATAATATACATTGAAAATCTGGGGTGATTACCATGAAAAATGGGTCATAACCATCCTCTTGACTAAGATTGAAGACTTTGTAATTACTAATAAATTCTAAATCATTTTTTATCTTAGCTGAATGATTGACTGGTAAAAATCCTGCATTCTTTTTTTGAAAGTATGGGAATCCTCCTGGCGACCACAACCAACCGTGAAGTTTATTAGAAAATTTTTTATCATTAAGAGCTGGCAAAGGAGATGCAACCCAAATACCTCCCTTTTGGTAATTTTGCGAAAGGAACTCTTTTTGAATAACTTCTAAGGAAGCCCACCACATTCTTCTGGAAGTATCATCATCAACATGTATTGTTTGAACTCCTTTAATCAACAGGTCTTGAATTTGTTTTATAGTTATTTTTGATTTCATCAAATTCTTAGTGATCTAGAACGTTTCAATATAGATAAGACTAATCCAATAGATATAAAGCTAATAACCAAAGATGTTCTTCCATAACTCATAAAAGGAAGGGGAATTCCAGTCACTGGTCCTAATCCAATAGTCATAAATAAGTTAATAATTATTTGAAATAAAAAAGTTGCGGCGATTCCAATAACGATTAAAGATTCAAAGTCAGTCCTTGCAATTTTTGCAGTATTTATAAGTTTTTTAATCAAAAAAAAGAACGAAAATAAAACTATCATGCACCCTAAAAAGCCCAACTCTTCGCCTAAGGCACTAAATATGAAATCAGTATGTTGTTCTGGTATAAATTGCAAATTAGTCAGTTTACCTTGAAACAAACCAGTCCCAAAAAATCCTCCAGAACCAATCGCAATTTTACTCTGTATCAAATGATATCCACCATCTAATGGATCTCTATTTGGATCTAAAAATAAAACTAATCTATCTCTTTGATATTCTTTTAAGCCATATTGCCACAATTTGGGTGTCAATTTTGCCACAAATAAATGAAACGAAATAGCGAGAGCAGAAAAAATGATTTTCTTTTTCGAAGATCTATAGGCAAGATATCCTATAAATGGTATCCAGAAAATAAGAAGATTTGGTGAGGTTAAATATAATATTGAAGTAACAATACAAAAGATTAATATCAAAATCCACTCTATAGGCATTTCAGACCAATAGAGCATGACACCTGTCAAAACTAATAAAACTAAAGAGGTTCCTAAATCAGGTTGAAAAAAAATTAATAACCAGGGAACAATAACTACTAAAATGGGCAATACTAAGTCTCTTATTTTCAAAATTATTTTTTTATCGAGCACTAAAGCAAGAGTTAATACAGTACTTAATTTTGCGACTTCTGAAGGCTGAAAAGAAAAGATGCCCAGGTTTAGCCACCTTTGAGCACCAGAAACCGAAATTCCAAAAAAATAAATTAGAAATAAGGATATTAAAGTAGACAAATAAAATGGGATCAAATACTTTCTAATTCTCTCTAACGGTATAAAAGAAATAAGATATGCCAAAAAATAACCTAAAACACCAGTTAAGATATGACTCAAATAATTTGATACTAATAAATCACCCTGAATACTTTTTATTAAAAAACCTGAAACAATAACTAAAAACAGGGGAATTAAGAGTAGTGGAGAAAACAAATATCCACTAATGTATTTATCTTTTTTGTGTAAAAATCCTCTCTTATTTAATAAAGAAATTCTCCTAAACATCAATTATTTATAAACAAATTGATTTTTAATTAATTGAGCCAAATTACCAAATTCAATAGAACTTGCTTTCTTTGGCTGGCTTATTGAGATTGGTATTCCTTTATTACTTTCATCAACAACAGGAATTTCAATAGGGATTTGGGCTAATAATGGTAAGTTATTTTCTTTCGCTAATTTTTGTCCACCCCCTTTACCAAAAATTTCATATTTTTTACTTGGCATATCTGGCGGAATAAATACTGACATATTTTCTACAATTCCCAATAAAGGCACTCCAAGTTGCTTAAACATCGCTAATCCCCTCCTTGCATCTTGCAAAGATACTTGTTGAGGAGTAGTGACGACAATAGCTCCAGAAATAGGCACAGATTGAGAAAGGGATATTTGAGCATCTCCTGTTCCTGGAGGCAAGTCAATAACCAAGAAATCAAGATTATTCCATTCAACTTGATATAGAAATTGACGGATAATATTATTTAGCATTGGTCCTCTCCATATAACAGGCTGTCCTTCTTCTATGAGGAAACCCATTGATACTAATGAAATTCCATATTTATTTATTGGTATTAATCTTTGATCATTACCACTACCTTCTGTAACCTTAGGATTCTCTTCGGAGACTCCCATCATCAAAGGAGTATTAGGACCATAAATATCCGCATCCAGCAAACCGGTTTTTAATCCTAATTTAGCTAAAGAACAAGCAAGATTCACTGCGATCGTACTTTTCCCAACTCCCCCTTTACCACTACTAACAGCAATTATATGTCGAATACCATCAATCTGCTGTAACTCAAGACCATTACTTTCAGTTTTAGAATCTGTTTTGGAGAGATTATTATCTATCTCTATTTGAACATCATCAATATCTTCAAAATCTAATAGTATTTTACGAACCTCTTGCACAATTCTTTCTCTCTGAGAATTTGCGAATGAAGGTATAGATAGTGTTACGATAATTCTTGGTATAGTTACTCTTACATTTTTAATCCAGGCTAATTCAATAACATTTTTCTTTGATCCAGCATCTAGAACTTTTTGTAAGGCAGAATTCGCATCTTCTATTGTGGTCATTAAATTTTTAAATATTTTGACAATGTAGTCGACTGTCTAAAAGATTAAGAACTATGTCGAACTATCAAATAATAGGAAATAAGACCCCCCTAGGAGAAATTATAAAGGGAAACTTATAATTAACCTAAATTTTCTTCTTCAAGATTTACTAAATACATGTTCAAAGAACCTCCTCAAAACTCTAGAGAAAAAACTAAAAATCTCTTATTAGCTCTACAAGACAATATTTGTTCGGGCCTTGAAAACGTTGATAGTAAAGGGAAATTTATCGAAGAATCCTGGCTAAGAGACGAAGGTGGGGGTGGAAGATCAAGAGTATTGAAAAACGGTTCTATTTTTGAGCAAGCAGGAGTAAATTTCTCTGAAGTTCATGGGAAAGAATTACCTCAATCAATAATCTCTCAGAGGCCTGAAGCAAAAGGTCATGAATGGTTTGCCACAGGAACTTCTATGGTATTGCATCCAAAGAATCCTTACATACCTACAGTTCATTTGAATTATCGTTATTTCGAAGCTGGTCCTGTTTGGTGGTTTGGCGGAGGTGCAGATTTAACCCCTTTTTATCCTTATCTTTCTGATGTGAGAAATTTTCATAAGGAGCATAAAAAAGCTTGTGAAAAAGTTGATAAGGATTTACACAAAGTGTTCAAACCTTGGTGTGATGAATATTTCTACTTAAAGCACAGAAATGAATCCAGGGGCATAGGAGGAATTTTTTATGATTATCAAGATGGGTTAGACAATATTTATAGAGGAAATAATAAAAATGGAGAGGCGTCAAAAGCTTCACAAAATATTGGCAAATCCAATTTAAGTTGGGATGATTTATTTTCTTTAGCAGAAAACTGTGGGAAAGCATTCCTACCATCTTATTTACCAATTGTTGAAAACAGAGCTTCTCAAGAATATACCTCTGATGAAAGAGAATTCCAGCTATATCGAAGAGGTAGATATGTCGAATTCAATTTAGTTTGGGATAGAGGGACGATTTTTGGACTACAAACAAATGGTAGAACTGAATCTATATTAATGTCCTTACCGCCTTTAGCCAGATGGGAATATGGATACAAAGCTAAAGAGGGTTCTAGAGAAGCATTTCTCACATCAATTTTTACAAAACCTCAAGATTGGCTAAATGATCAAAAGTTAGAGAAATTCTGTATTGAGAATAATATCTTTGATTAAAAATTATCGAATAACTTTTCAGATATTTCAAATAGGTGTTTTAAATAAAGAACCGTCACTATTCAATTGAAGTTTTTTTCCAAGTTCATTTTCTAAAGAGATTAATTCATCCCGATGTGCTCTTAATCTCATGAAAGTTGAATTATTTTTATTTTCGTTAATCAACCTTAATTCAAATGTTTCCTCTCTTGCTGATTTTTTAAAATAAATAATTCCTGATAAAGGGCCGCCAATTAACCCTAAAAGAATAGGCCACCAACCTAGTTCAGGATATAATTGAATAATTACTAATCCCAAAGCACAAGAACCAAAACCGCCAAGAAAACCTAAAAAAATTGCTAAAAATTTACTAGAAACAACTTGCCCCTTAAATATTAAAATTCTTTGTTCAAAATCTCCTCCCGTTTGCTTCCATCCCCTTAAATTAAGCCATTCACATAAACCATTTAAAACCTTTACTGGCTGTTGAGAAGATGAAATCTCGATGATGGTTGTTCTATCTTTACTAGAAGCCCTAAGAAAAAAAAATAGTCCTATGGCCAAAAGAATTGTAAGCAATAATGTTGAATTTAAGGAAGATGACATTAAATAAATTTTTTCTAGTTACTCGAGAATAAAAATTGAAATTTCATCATATTATAATTTTTTAGATTTATTCTGTAAAATAGGGGTACTATAGAAATTCTTAATTAAATAAAATCATAAATAATCTTCTAAATCTTAAATTACTTATTAAAAATGACTATTGAAAATAATAATATTGATCTTCTTTATGGCGATTTAACAGAAGATTTATACAATCTTTATAAAAAATCATCCTACCTAGCTATTGACACTGAAGCAATGGGGTTGATTCATGGAAGAGATAGACTCTGTTTGGTACAAATATGCAATGAATTCAAAAGAACATCCTGTATAAAAATCCAACTTAATACATCTTCTTCACCTCATTTAAAAACACTTCTAGAAGATGAAAAAATTACTAAAATCTTTCACTATGCAAGATTTGATGTAGCAGCTCTAAAATGGAATCTTAAAATAAATACAAAAAATATTTTTTGTACTAAAATTGCTAGTAAATTGGCAAGAACCTATACAAATAAGCACGGTTTAAAAGATTTAATTAATGAATTATTAGGTATAGAATTAGACAAAAGCTCACAAAGCAGTGATTGGGGTAGCAACGAAGTTTTAACAAAAGATCAATTAGATTATGCAGTAAATGATGTTAGATATTTAATTGAAGCTATGCATAAATTAAAGGTTATCTTAGAAAGAGAGAATAGGTATGAATTAGCAAAAAAATGTTTTGAAACAGTTTCAGTACATGCTGAATTAGACATACTAAAATTTTCAAATATCTTTGAACATTAAAAGTCAATCTTCAGTTAAAAAATTATCCTCACCATCAAGAGTTTCCATAAGCTTATCAAGTATTCTTGAAGAACTTAATTTATCTCCATCATTTTTTTTACAAATTTCTAAGACATTTTGGGCAACTTGTATTTTTTCTTGAATAGTTTTAGAGCCTTCTTTCGCAATTTGAATTTCTACCTTCTTCTTAGCAGAAGATAAGCTTATACTCATAAGTTTTGCAATCTCTGCGCAAATTGTTAAATATTGCCGATCATTTATTGGATACATAAAAGAATTAATAATTAATACGCTAGTGCCATTTACTAAGATAACAAATGAAGGTTTATAGAATCAGCGATTTTTTTACTTGCTCCATATTCCCCCATTCTGTTTTTTCCAAATTTTGCTTGTTCTAACCTATCAACTTTTTCTTTCAAAAGTAAACTTAAACGTTTTAAAAGAATTTTTTTGTTTTTGCAAACTAAAACACTACCTCCCAATAATCGTGATTGCCTTTTTGCAAATGATTTTGTAAATTGTGGTCCAGAACCTGGTAGAGAAAGAGATGGAATTCCAAGGCCAGCAATTTGCTCTGTGGCTGTTCCCGCATTGGATAAGCCAACTTCTGCCATATTAGCCCATAGATTGAATTTACCTTTTCCAATCACTACATATTTATCTTTCTTTTTCCATACTGAATCTTCATCAATTAGAAATTTCACCTTACTCTGTTTTATAAAACCATATTTATTTAAATAATTTTGAATTTGAATCACATTCGCATTAATGCTCAAAGGCAAAAGTACTACCAAATCCTTTGATAAATCAAAATGTTGTAAACAATTAAGAAAATTATCAAGATTTTTAAGAGCTTCGGGGTATCTACTTCCAACTAATAAAATAATCCTTTTAAAAGAAATAATATTTGATATCTTCTCATTTTTTACATCAACAAAATCCATCATTGGATTACCCAAGTATTTTGCATCAATATTTTTTCTATTCAAATTTTTTGCTGTGATATTATCTCTCATAATTAAATTTTTACATCTTGGAGATTTCATTAAAAATATTTCCCATGGATCCCATTCAGAACCTTTCAACTTATGATAAAAATCGCTTAATTCCCAACCGGGGCCACTACTCCAAGTATGATCACTTTTGGGAGTACCAATAAAACTAAATTTGCATCCTGAACTCCAAGCGTAAAATAATGGCAACAAATCACCTACTGCGATAATTTTGCAGTTATATTTTGACTTTTGTTTTACAATTAAAAAATTTCTTAAATTATCGATTAAAAATCCTGCAAACAAATCAAGCAGAAATCCCTTCAGACTTTGATTACTGAAACCTCCACTAGGCAACTCTTTTAAATATCCTATTTTACGAAAATTCTTTGACTTTATGGAATTAAATACATCTCCATTTCCCACTAAAGGCAAAACTTCAACATTTGTATTTTTTATTTTTTTAAGTAATATTTTTATTATTTCCGATGCTATTACATCTTCACCATGACCATTGCATATAAATAATAGAGAATGAGACGCCTTACTGTTAAGATCATAAAAAGTCTTATTAGAATCTTTTTCGGCGGCATGGCCAAGTGGTAAGGCAGAGGATTGCAAATCCTTTATCCCCAGTTCGAATCTGGGTGCCGCCTTCTTTATTTTGTCAACACAATTCCCTATAAACCCCTCCAACACCTTAAGTTTTGAATATTTGTTATTCATCTAATGCTTAAAAAATTGGATGGTAAGTGGATGGTAAGTTAAGGGTTGTTTTTGGTAGTGAATTTATACCTTCTTTACATTATCGCAGTTATATTAAAGAGACTCAAAATTTTTTACTTAAAAGCATTGTTTTATTTGAATAATTTTGAAAATTATATTTTGTATTTAAGTAAATTTTTATTGATTTTCAAAGAGAAGAGGGATTCTATGAACAAATTGATTACTAATAGCGGTAAACTTCGGTTCTGGAAGATATTGTCTTTTGTATAGTTTTGAATTTAAGTACCATTTTTTGGATGGATTTAATTGAATAGTTATCAATTTTCTGACTCTTTTCTTCAATGGTATTCCTGCCCTATGTAGACATAAATTCAATTTAGATAAAAAAAGATCTCCTAAATCGCCTTCAAAATAATATTTTTGAAAGTTTTTAATAGATTTTGAAGTAGAAAAATATTTTTTTGTATTTTTAATATTTAACAACTCTAGAGATCCATCTTGTATTTCAATTTTCGATAAAGGCAAAAATATCTTGAGTGTATTTCTACTATTTGGTTTATCAAGATGATAATTGTTCCCATACCAATTTTGGACTCGATCAATTTCTGGAATAAAAAAATTCTCAGAAAGGCAAAAAAAGTCAATTGAATATTTAAATCCAGTTTGAAAAGTTAAAAAGTTGCAAAATTTTTTATTAAAAAGTAAATAAATGAACTCTTTTAAAACATTTTCTTGAAAAATAATCCTTCTTTGATATTTATTGGCATAAAAAGTTTTATTTTTTTTATGATCAACCAATTGAACTAATTTTTTACAAATGTCTAAACTCAATTTGTCTTTAATCTTGACATAACCGTTTCTCTTTACTTGAGGGCATTCCTTGATATTTTCTCTGTAAAACAATTCATCAATTTTTGCCAGTAGATAGGAATATATTTTACAAAAATAAAAATAGATTTTTTGAATAAAATACTTCATATTTCTCAAAGACAAAAAATTTGTTTATTAACTATTTGAGTAATCAAAAATTTAAACCAATTTTCTTTTTTTGAAAAAAAACTTAATGTGAGGTTACATAATTTCAATATTAATAAAGAATTTGAGAGGCAATAGATATTAATCTTCCAGAAACTAAATTTTATTGTTCTCTAATTCAAACC
>CACFAG010000002.1 GCA_902564235.1 uncultured Prochlorococcus sp.
GCACTATAACACCATGCAATATGGGTTTAAATAAGTTAGCTATAAAAGCTGAAGAGTCAATAAAAAGATCAGGTGGGATGCCTCAGATGTTTGGGACTATAACAGTAAGCGATGGCATTTCTATGGGAACAGAGGGCATGAAATATTCCCTAGTTTCAAGAGAAGTCATTGCTGATTCAATTGAAACAGCATGCAATGCTCAGAGTATGGATGGAGTACTTGCGATAGGTGGATGTGATAAAAATATGCCGGGTGCCATGATTGCGATTGCAAGAATGAATATCCCCTCAATTTTTATTTATGGCGGGACAATAAAGCCTGGGAAATTGCATGGAGAAGATCTTACTGTTGTTAGTGCATTTGAAGCTGTTGGACAATTAACATCAGGCAAAATTAATGAAGAAAGGCTAATCCAAGTTGAGAAAAATTGTATTCCAGGTGCTGGTAGCTGTGGAGGAATGTTTACAGCTAATACAATGTCTGCGGTTATTGAAGTATTAGGGTTAAGTCTTCCTCAAAGTTCCACTATGGCTGCTGAAGATCTTGAAAAAGAACTAAGTGCAGCTAAAAGTGCTGAGATATTAGTCTCTGCAATAGAAAAAGATATAAGACCTCTAGACCTAATGACTAAGAAAGCATTTGAAAATGCCATATCAGTAATTATGGCAATTGGCGGATCAACAAATGCGGTATTGCACATCTTAGCTATTGCGAATACTGCAGGAATAGATATAAACATTAATGATTTTGAGAGAATCAGACAAAAAGTACCCGTTATTTGTGACCTTAAACCAAGTGGTAAATATGTGACAGTGGATCTTCATAAGGCAGGTGGGATTCCACAAGTAATGAAAATACTTTTGAATGCTGGATTAATTCATGGCGATTGCAAAAACATTGAAGGCAAAACCATCTCAGAATACTTACAGAATATTCCAGATAAGCCTCCAACAAATCAAAATGTCATAAGAGACATAGATAACCCTCTTTATAAAAAAGGACATCTAGCGATATTAAAGGGTAACTTGGCGAGCGAAGGTTCTGTAGCCAAAATTAGTGGAGTAAAAAACCCCGTATTAAAAGGTCCCGCAAAGATTTTTGAAAGTGAAGAGGATTGTTTAAAATCAATATTAAATAACGATATCAAAGCTGGTGATGTTGTTGTTATTAGAAACGAAGGTCCTGTAGGAGGTCCAGGCATGAGAGAAATGTTAGCTCCAACATCTGCGATTGTTGGTCAAGGGCTGGGAGAGAAGGTGGCTTTAATTACCGATGGCAGATTTAGCGGAGGGACCTATGGTCTTGTTGTGGGCCACATAGCTCCAGAGGCTGCTGTAGGAGGAAATATTGCTCTAATAAAACAAGGTGATTTAATTACAGTAGATGCTGTAAAACAACTAATAGAAGTTGATTTATCTGACGAAGAATTAGAAAAAAGAAAAAAAGATTGGGTAAAACCTATTCAAAAATACAAAAGAGGAATTCTTTCAAAATATTCAAGAATCGTAAGCACATCAAGTTTAGGGGCTGTTACTGATTTATAAATCAGCTCAAATTTTATTTTCATAATCAATAAAACTTTTTATCCTATTTGCTAAATTTTCCAATCTAGCACTGTATTTTGGTGAGTTGCATTTTTTCCCATTATTGCTATCCATCCATAATGTTTTAACTCCACACCACAATATTGGTTCATCAGGAAAATTAAGCTTAGAGATTACTAGAACCAACTCTTTATTTGATTTAAAAAGTTCTAATTCAAGATCATAAATTTCTAATCTTTTACCTTCTTTATCTCGACATAAGATGTTAACTGTTAAATCGATATTTTCATCTTCGAATTCGTACTCACCATTTATTTTTACTACAGAATGAACAAAAGGTTTATTTGTTAAATCTGCTGACTTAGCGATTAAGCTCTCTATATTTTTAGGTGGATTTTCAAATAACACTTATTGATTTTATTAATACTTTTATTGAACCCTTTTTAAACTCACTATTAAGTAATCCATCATCACCGAACTTAGAGTGTAGTAGTTGCAATCTTTTAATTTTAGATGGCTTGAATTTAAATGGAAAACGTACTTTATTAGCTCTTACTGAAGGTTTTAACTCACTAAAAGGAATTTGAACATTTGTTGTCCCGAACTTTTTTGTTGGGAATGATTTAATCCATCTAAGTCCACCCGGAATAAATTCGGTTAGTCCTAGTAGATCATCTTCACAAGCGACAGCAAATTTAAAAGTTCTTCCTTTTCCATCAATATTTAATTCAAAGGATGAATAGTCAGATACATTTAAAAAAGGTTTATATATAGACGATCTACAACTAACAAATCCTCCTGCTTTCTCGACAATATTACCCTTTAATATCAAACCCGAATTTGAAATTTCACAAAAAGCTGAACTTGATCCGCCCATAACAGTATCATTTAATGTTTCCCAACCATCGAATTCCTTTTTCTGGAATAAAAATTTTTTCTTACTCATTAAATAATTTAAATTATTAATTGACTTTAACTAAATTTCCAATTCTTTTGCTGATTCCTGATCACAAAATATTGAAATTTGATTGATAGATTTTATTAATTTTGATGGTGTTCTATCTGATGGCTCTTTTTCTTCTAATAACCTTTCAAGAGCAATTCTTTTAGAAGCTCCACTAACTAAAAATACTATCTTTGAAGAAGCCGAAAGAACCTTTGGAGTTAGTGAAATTCTTTTTAAACCTTTACCTTCATTAAAGATAACAAAATCATCTACATTATTATTTTTTTGATAAGGGAATAGTGAGGCTGTATGACCATCGTCTCCAAGACCTAATAATGTTAAATCAAAAGTTGGAGGGTTTGATCCGCATTTTTCAAATAATTTAGAAATAAATTGATTTTTTGTAGCTTTATCATCAGCATTTAAATCATTGAAAATTTCATAAAAAAAAGCTTTAGATCCAAAATTAGTTAACAATGAATTCTTCAACATTAACGAGTTACTCAATTCTGAATTTGGATCAACACATCTCTCATCCCCTAAAAAGACATCAACCATATCCCATCTAAGATCACTATTTGATAAAAGCTTATAGACAGATTTAGGAGTTGAACCTCCACTTACACAAAATTTGAACCTGTCTTTCTTTTTTAAAGTATGAATAATGTGACTTTCAATAAACTTAAAAACCGCTGTAGATAGCTCTAACTTGTCTTTATAAATGTTAAGTGTGTATCCATTTTTAACCTTTTCAATCATTTCATCCATTCAGTATGAAAACTACCTTCCTTATCAATTCTTTCATATGTATGAGAGCCAAAACAATCTCTCATTGCCTGAACAAGGTTCTGAGGAAGTCTATTGGTTCTATAACTATTTAAATAATCTAAGGTACTTGATAGACATGGGACTGGTATGCCAGCTTTTGTGGATAAAGAAACAACCTTAGCTAAGTTATCTAATCTTGTCGCAATTTCATTATTGAACCAATCATCAAAAATTAAATTTTTAAGATTAGGATCTTTGCTATAAGCATCTTGAATTTTACTTAATAATTTTGATCTAATTATGCAACCACCTTTCCATATTTGAGCAATTGACGGCATATTCAAACCATAGTTATATACTGCAGATGCCTCTCTTAAAATGTCCATACCCTGGGCATAGCTAGCAATTGTGGCAAGGACTACAGCATCAAATAAAGGTTTCATTCCTTCTGATATATTTCCTAAATCAAAATCCTCTATCTCTTTAGATGGAATAGTTTTTTCAATCTCACTGCGTTGTTCTTTTAAAGAACTCATTACTCTTGCATTTAAAGATGCATAAATAGTTGGGACTGATACCCCCAGTTCTAGAGCACTTACAACAGTCCATAACCCTGTACCTTTCTGGCCAGCTTTATCTAATATTTTTTCCACGACATCATCTCCAGTTATCTCATCTTTTGTATTTAGACAAATCTCTGTTATCTCAACAAGATAAGAAGCTAATTCATCAGTATTATTCCAAATACCAAATACCTCTGACATTTGCTGACCGTTCATACCTTTGACTCTCTTCATAAGGTCATAAGCTTCTGCAAGTATTTGTTCAATTCCATATTCAATTCCGTTATGAACAGTTTTCACAAAATGACCTGAGCCTCCTGGTCCAACATATGCAACACATGGTCCGTCTTCAACTTTGGCAGCCATTTTTGTTAATAAGCTTTCTATTGCATCATATGAAGCCTTAGTACCACCGGGCATCATACTTGGACCCTCTAACGCTCCTTTGGCCCCTCCAGAGACTCCCATCCCAATGTATCCAAAACTTTTACTTTCAAGAGTATTCACCCTTCTTTCTGTATCTTTAAATTGAGAGTTGCCGCCATCTATTAATAAATCTCCCTCCTCGAGATATCCAGAAATATTATCAATGACAGCATCTGTTGCGGGCCCAGCTTTTACCATCATTAGAATTCTTCTAGGTCTCTCTAGCTTATTAACAAATTCTTGAAGAGTTTCAGCTCCTTCTATATTCTTCCCAAGGCCACGACTCTGTAAAAATTCTTCGGTTTTTGAGTAAGTCCTATTAAAAACTACACTAGAAAATCCATTTCTCTCTGCGTTAAGAACTAAATTTTCGCCCATAACACCAAGACCTATTAAACCAAAATGTGCCTTGGACATAAAAAATTAAAAAACTCAATAAATACAGTGTGCCTACAACTCAACAAAATTGCTCAAAAAAAATACTTATGTCAGCGAAAAATGATGGAAAAGATTTAAATAACAGTTCCATTTGCAATAGTTGCATTTTTAACTACTACAACAATTCCATTTCTGATATAAAAGCCTAATTCTGGCTTGTCTGCTTCTTCTACTCGATCTTTATTAATGATCACGACATTATCGCCAATTCTTGTATTCTTATCAAGAATTGCTCTTTTTACAGTAGTCCCTTCACCTACTCCAAGAGGAGTTCCGCCCCCTTTTCTTAATTCAATCCTCTCTTCAGGGGATTCAAAGAAATCGGCTCCCATAACAAGAGTATCCTCAAGAACTGAGTCACTTTCAATCCTGCTTCTTACTCCTAAAACACAATGTAAAATACTGCATGACTTCAAGATTGTACCTTCACAAACTATTGAATCAGTAATTTGAGCATCTACAAGTTTAGAAGGGGGTAAAAATCTAGGTCTAGTATAAATTGGAAATTTCTCATCATAAAAACTAAATGGAGGTTTTGGTTGCTCAGTCAATGCAAGGTTTGACTCAAAGAATGCCCCAATGGTGCCGATATCTTCCCAATAATCATCAAATACATAACTTTTAAGAGTATCGCCTCTATTGAGGGCTTCTGGAATTATGTCCTTACCAAAATCCGTATAATTAGGGAATTTATTTAAAAGATCGAAGAGAGTATTTCTGCTAAAAACGTAAATACCCATAGAGGCTAGATATGGTTTTTCGGCAGCTGACTCCTTACTTAATCCAAATTTTGAAGTATCTACTGCCATTGCCTTCAACTTCTCTCCAGTAGGCTTTTCACTAAATTCTTTTATATTTCCCACATCATCGGTTCTCATTAAGCCAAAACCTTCTGCTTGAGCTTCATCAACAGGCAAAGCTGCAACAGTTAAATCAGCACCATTATCTCTATGATGTTGAACAAATAAACTGTAGTCCATTCTGTACAGTTGATCACCTGACAATATTAAATATTCATCAACATCCCATTCTTGAAATAACCATTGGTATTTTCTTACAGCATCAGCAGTACCTTCAAACCACTTCGGACTATCAGGAGTCTGTTGTGCCGCTAAAACCTCCACAAATCCTTGGCCGAAAGGGCCATTTAAATTATAGGTTCTACCTATATGTCTATTTAGAGATGCACTATTGAACTGGGTCAATACGTACATTTTTTCAATGCCTGAATTTATACAATTACTAATCGGAATATCTATCAAACGATACTTACCTGCCAATGGCACAGCAGGTTTAGCCCTCATTTTTGTTAGAGGGTAAAGTCTAGAACCTTTTCCTCCTCCGAGGATTATGGCCAACACACGCTTCATTCAATCTAATGGAGGTAGATATACAACTACTTAAAGTAACTGATTATGGGCATATTTAGAAATACAAATGGTCAGTTTACAAAGGTATTTCGATAAATCACTGGAAAAACTTAATATAAATCGAAAAAAGTTAGTTATTTTTATCCTCATCCACCAAAGAAAACAATTTTTCAACGATTTTCAAAGAAACTTGTCTTTCTTCTCTTGATTGAGGACTTCTCAACTTGGTGACCGGCGTATGAAGTATTTTATTAATTATTCCTTTAGTCAGAGCTTCCACAACTTTTCTTTCACGAGCCGAAAAATCTGGTCCCATTCTGCTAAGTGCTTTTTGCAATTCCTCTTTTCTAATTAACTCCAAATCTGATCTAAGTTTATTAATTACTGGAACGGCCTCTAAACTTGCCCACCATTCTAGAAAAATGATCCTTTCTTCTTCTACTAAAGATTCCGCTTCCTTTGCTATTTTCTGTCTAAATTCTTGATTTCTTGAAACGACCTCTTGTAAGTCATCAACATCAAATGATTTTACAAATTCATGTTTTTTGACATCATTAGATATATTTCTCGGTACACCAATATCAATGAATTTAAGTCTATTACTCAAATTTATTTTTTCAATTTTTGTGAGATCAATTATTGGCTCTTCAGAAGCAGTACTGGTGAAAACAAGCGAAGATAATGATATGTTTTCTTCTAATTCGTTTAACCCTCTACAAATAATCTCTAAATCAGGGAAGTCTTGAGCAAGATTTAATGCTCTATCAATATTTCTATTTAAAAGGATAAGCTTATGACATCCTTTTGATTTTAAATGAGTTATTAAAAGCCTACTCATTCGTCCGGCGCCAACAACAAGAACGTTCTCTGATTCCAAACTTACAAGAGTATCAAAACCCTTTTCTTGTCCAATTTTTAATTGAGCAAGTTCTACCGCTGCTGAACTGATTGACACAGCTCCAGTTCCTAAATTTGTTTCGGATCTTACTTTTTTACCTGTACTAACTGATTGAGTTAATAATCTATTAAGAATTGGTCCAGTAGATTGATTCTCTTGACCTAATCTCATCATTTTTTTTACCTGCGAAAGGATTTGTCCTTCCCCTAAAACGAGGCTATCGAGTCCTGCCGAGACTTTCATTAAATGCAAAACTGCTTCTTCCTGTCTAAAACAAAAAAGATGTGGATTTAAATTTTCAAAAATAATTCCAGAATATTCTGATATAAATTCTTTAATAGATGAAATTCCGGTATTTTTATCCTTTACTAGCGCATATATTTCCAGCCTATTACAAGTACTTAAAATTGACACCTCTAATACATCAGAGAGAGCTTTTAATGCTTTCAATGACTCTGTTATGGATTGGTCAGGAATACTTAACTTCTCACGCACTTCGACAGGTGCCGTGCGATGACTCAGTCCGACGACAACAATATGCATAAAATTAAAAGTGAATTTTTAAAGGCTGATACTCTTAGCACCATCTTTTATATGAACAGTGTTTGTGAACCTTGCAGTGCTATCTAATGTACTAATAACTAGACTACTTGTTCTAACACAATCCCTTTCAAATTTAACTCCGTCAAATAATAATCCATCCGTTATTCCACTTCCAGCGAAAACAACATTTTCTCCCGATGCCAATTCATTCGCTTCATAGATTTTATCTATATCTGTTATGCCCATTTCATTAAGACGTTTTATATTTCCTTCTTTTGTATAATCAGCCCATTCAGAAGTTTGAGCGATTGCTGGATCATAAACTAGTTGTCCTTGAAAGTGTCCGCCGAGAGCTCTCATTGCAGCAGCTGAAATAACACCCTCTGGTGCTGCACCTATACCCATCAAGCAATGTGTTCCAGTTCCTGCAAAACCACATGCAATCGCAGCTTGAACATCACCATCAGAAATCGGTTGTACTTTTGCACCACATCCTCGAATCTCTTTAATTAAATCTTTATGCCTAGTTCTATCCATTACAACTACAGTAAGCTCATCAATAGAGAGGCCCAAGCAATCACTTAGTATCTTCAAGTTTTCAGTAGCTGAATTTCTAATATCTACTTTACCTTTGGCCGCAGGAGGAGCTGCTAATTTGTTCATGTAAAAATCAGGGGCATTGAAAAGACCACCCGTATCAGAGGCGGCTAAAACCGCCATAGAACCTCTTTGATTATTCGCACAAAGATTTGTTCCTTCACAAGGATCTACTGCAAAGTCAACCCCTGGGCCATTTCCACTACCAACTTCTTCACCTATATAAAGCATAGGTGCTTCATCTCGTTCACCTTCTCCAATAACAATTTTCCCTTTCATTTCAATTTTGCCCATTCGCAATCTCATTGCTTCTACAGCTGCAGCATCAGCTTCATCTTTTTGACCAAGTCCTGTTAGTTTTGCTGAGGCAATAGCTGCTTGCTCGACAACTTCGAGAATTTCTTGAATTAAAGTTTGATTCACAATTAAATTTTGAGGATTTTCTTAAAGGTTTTGAGTATGATCTCATAAAAAATGTCATTTTTTATAAGAATTATTATGCTAGTAAGCTTTTTTTAACTCTTTACAGGTGATACTTTATCAGGCCGTGACTTGAAATTAGGAATAAACAACTAAATATAGTATCTTTATTAAATATTTTAAAAATTAAATGACTGAGTCAAATCAAACAATTTTAGCTGGTGTTAATAGACCAATTCAAATAATTCCTTCAGTTTTACCAGCAGATTGGGCAAATATGGGGGCATGCGTGAAAGAGCTCGAGGAAGCTGGGGTAGATAGAATTCAATTTGATGTAATGGATGGGAATTTCGTGCCAAATCTTACATTCGGTCCTGAAATGATTGCGGCATGCAGAAAATATTGCAAAGTCCCTTTTGAAACTCAATTAATGGTGAGTCAATACAACTGCGAAACCATGCTTGATTCTTATGTAAATGCTACAAAAGGAGCGAATGGTGAACCAGGAGTAGTAATAGCTCATGCCGAAGCAAATATTCATTTGCATAGAGTTCTAGGAAGAATAAGAGATTTAGGAGGATCTCCTTCTGTTGCATTGAACCCTCATACTCCTTTTGAAATGATTAAAAACATAATGGATATGGTTGATCATGTATTGGTTATGACAGTTAATCCAGGCTTTGGAGGACAAGCTTATATACCAACAATGCTTAATAAAATAAGAGAAATAAGAAACTTTATTACCGAAAAAAACTTAGATGTCGACATTGAAGTTGATGGGGGAATAAAAGCAAATTGGACTATTTCACAATGTGCCGATGCTGGTGCTAATTGTTTTATTGCAGGTAGCGGAATGTTTGCTTACCCAACATTAAAAGAAGGATGTGATGACTTGAGAAAAGTTGCACAAGAAGCACAAAAAGGGAATGTTCTTTCAGAACCTCAATAAATATTCTGGATGATTAAGAAATCACCCAAATATCCATCCATAACTATGCAAACCTATTCCTAAAAAATTAACTCCTAAATAACATACCAAAACAACTAAAAAGCCTGTAGATGCTAATAATGCTGGTTTGCGTCCTTGCCAACCCTTGCTTATTCTCATGTGCAGATAAGCGGCATAAAACAACCATGAGATAAATGCCCATGTTTCTTTTGGATCCCAACTCCACCATGTGCCCCAGGCCTCATTAGCCCAAACTGCACCTGAAATTAAACCGAGAGTCAAAAGAACAAAACCTACTAATATAGAACGATAACTTAATGTATCTAATTCTTCTGAATGAGAAAATTCAATAGGTTCAACTAAATCATTCACGGGATAGCTATTTGAAAGTTTAAATCCTCCGATACCTGTAGAACTACTTCTGATTTGAAGTGGCTTATTGTTATTGATGAACAAAACGGACATTGAAAGTAAAGAACCTATTATTAATGCTGCATAACTAAGCATTACGACGCTAACATGCATTACTAACCAACTGGACCTTAAAGCTGGAACTAAATTGGATGATAATTTCAAATCCTCAGGTAAAACAAAACAAGCAAAAGCCACAGTCAGTAACTCAATAGGTATAGCAATTGAGGGAATTATTGGAGCTTGGTATTCTCTTTCAACCAATAGTTGACCTAATGTGATACCCCAAGTAAGGAAATAAAGAGATTCATACAAATTGCTAATAGGAAAGTGCCCAGAAATTGACCACCTAAAAAGTAATTGTAATGTTATTAATAAGTTCACTAAAATCGTAATGAGTCTTACAGCAGTAGAAGACTTTTTTTTAAAAACTGCACCCAAAGATATTGGTAAGTTAATTAATAAAAAATAAAAAACTAAAAGACCTAAAACTGAAACCGGTTCATATATTAAATTTTTAAAAAAATTATCTAGTATCATTTCTAGAAATTTCTCAAGTTTTAATATTCAATGACAACCAAATAATAATTAAAATCATTCTCATATGAGTAAATCTTTAATAATAAAGTTTTAATTTATTTTAAAAAAAGAATTTCAAAGTTTGAAATTATCTCCTAGATAATACTTCTTGACTATTGGATTATCAGCTAATTCACTTGATGAACCGTTAGCTAAAATTTTTCCTTCACTTAATACATATGATTTGTTAGTAATTAGAAGTGTTTCCCTCACATTATGGTCTGTAATGAGAATCCCAACCCCATCACTACTTAATTTTAGAATTAGTTTCTTTAGATCATTAACAGCTAGAGGATCTATCCCAGCAAAAGGTTCGTCCAATAACAAATATTTAGGTCCTTTTCTGCCTACAGTGAGAGCCCTTGCAATTTCACACCTCCTCCTCTCTCCTCCTGAAAGTTGATAACCATAATTATCTACAAATTTATTTAAATTAAATTCATTAATTAATTGTTCTCTTCTATTTCTAATCGCCGCTCTACTATTAGACGAATTTTGTAAAGCCAAATCTATATTATCCTTAACTGTGAGGTTTCTAAATATACTCGCTTCCTGAGTTAAGTACCCTAACCCAAGTCTTGATCTAATTGGTAGAGGAAGATTGGTTATATTTTTCCCATTCATTGAAATTTCACCTTTATCTGGTTTTATATTCCCAACTGCAAGATTAAAAGTTGTAGTTTTCCCAGCACCATTAGGGCCCATCAAACCTACAACTTCCCCTGGATTAACAGTTATGGAAACATCATTTACAATTGATCTTCCTTTAATTGAAAGGGATACATTATTAATATTTAGGTTCATTTTCCTTGAGATCGATTAGTTTTCTTACTTTCTTTAAAAAATATTAAATACATAATAATAATTTAATTGAAGATAAAGATATATTCATCAAAGAGGTTTCAAAAAAGGCTTATCGTTCTCGTTTAATAGTTCTTTACATTGTAATTTCCTTAATAAATCTTCCAAACATTGACAGAAGGATTCAAGATCAATCCCTAAATCAATCTTGGTTCTAGTTTTTATTCTGCCTAATCCCTCTCCAAGCAAAATAGTAGCTCCATTTAAATTACCTTTACTTAAGTGAAACTGAGAAACAGATACTTGTAAAATTCCTTGGATAACTTGTCTTTCGTCACCATCTACGGAATTCCATATTTCTTCAAAGGCATCATGAGCCTCGTACCATTCATGATTGTTAAAAAGATTTAAAGCTGTAAAAAGGGAATCTTGAAAACTTTTTGCACTTTCTTCGTTCATTAAAGCAATTACTAATTTTTTTTCTTTTTATTAATTTTTCTCATTCTTATTGAATCTGGTGTTACCTCTAGCATTTCATCTGGACCAATATATTCGAGTGCTCTTTCAAGGGTAATATCCACAGGTGACTGCAAAGTATCAAGTTCTTCTGCCCCTGCAGATCTCATATTAGTCAACTGCTTTGTTTTACATATATTCAACTCAAGATCTTGAGGTCGATTATTCTCACCAATTATCATTCCTTTATAAACTTTAACTCCTGGTTTAATGAAATATACTCCCCTATCTTCAGCATTCTTTAAAGCATAAAATGTGGCTACACCTTCCTCAAAAGCTATAAGGACGCCATTCCTTCTGGTTTCAAAGTCTCCTGTTTTAGCTTTATATTCATAAAACGAATGGCTCATGATACCTTCACCTCTGGTTATCCTTACAAACTCCCCGCGAAATCCAATTAATCCTCTTGATGGCACTAGAAATTCTAATTGAGTTCTACCATCTGAACTTGTCTGCATGTTTTTCATCTCTGCCTTTCTAGATCCAAGTTTTTCGATGCAAGACCCAACAGATACTTCAGGTACATCTAAAACCAAAGTCTCTATAGGCTCACATTCAACATTATCAATTTCTCTGAAAATTACTTGAGGTTGTGAGATTTGAAACTCAAAACCCTCTCTTCTCATAGTTTCAATCAATATCCCTAGATGTAATTCTCCTCTTCCTGAAACTGAGAACCTGTCAGGAGAATCAGTTTCTTCTACTCTCAGGGCAACATTTGTTAAAAGTTCCCTCTCCAATCTATTTTTTAATTGTCTACTTGTAACAAATTTCCCTTCCTTACCCGCGAACGGAGAATCGTTAACAACAAAAGTCATATTTAAAGTGGGTTCATCAACTTTGATTAATGGAAGAGGATGGGGAGAATCGGGACATGCTATGGTCTCACCAATATTGACATC
The DNA here is from genome assembly GCA_902564235.1 of uncultured Prochlorococcus sp. Taxonomy (GTDB): domain Bacteria; phylum Cyanobacteriota; class Cyanobacteriia; order PCC-6307; family Cyanobiaceae; genus Prochlorococcus_A. The sequence continues at coordinate 12,672 of CACFAG010000002.1, forward strand.
ATCGAAACCAGAAACGGCAACGATATCTCCTGCAAATGCTTCATTTATATCAATTCTTTGTAATCCTTCGAATCCAAGTAATTTACTAACCTTTCCTTTAATAGTTTTACCATTTTCTTTAATTAAACTAGCTTGTTGACCATTTTTTATAGTTCCATTATGAATTTTCCCAATTACAATTCTGCCTAAGAAATCAGAATAGTCCAAAGTAGTTATTTGTAGCTGAAGAGGCTTATTGATATCACCTACTGGAGGTGGAACATGCCTGATAATAGCTTCAAAAAGAGGCATCATATTGTCACTATTAGATTCCATCTCTTCTTTTGCGAAACCAGATAAGCCACTCCCAAAAAGATAAGGGAAATCACATTGATCATCATCTGCTCCTAATTCTAAAAACAAATCCAATACCTTATCAATTGCTATTTCTGGGACTACTCTTGGCCTATCTATTTTATTTACAAAAACTATAGGCCTAAGTCCTTTTTCTAATGCTTTTTTCAAAACAAATCTTGTTTGAGGCATCGGCCCCTCATTTGCATCAACGATAAGCAGACAACCATCAACCATTCCCAAAACCCTCTCTACTTCTCCTCCAAAATCTGCATGTCCAGGTGTATCTATAATGTTAATTCTGGTATCTTTATAGTTCACTGCTGTATTTTTTGAGAGTATTGTTATTCCTCTCTCTCTTTCAAGATCATTCGAATCCATCACGCATGTAGGAATGACTTCATTGTCTCTAAATATTCCTGACTGAGATAACAAAGCGTCTACAAGAGTTGTCTTACCATGATCTACGTGGGCAATAATTGCAACATTCCTAATTTCTTTTATCGAAGATGACATTTATAAAATTTATATAAATAGTAGATTAACTTCATTAAGGCTAACTCAAAGAATGCTTATTATGAGAATTTTCTCTTTAAGACTTTGAAAAACATAATCATATTGAATAATTTAATTAATGAATTAGGTTTATGATTTTCTATTTGAACTTTCAAAAATTTTTAAAGCTTCAATTGATCCCTCATACCTCCAATGCCAAGGTTCATAATCTATAAATTTATTATCTCTGGTGAATGATAACTTAAAATGAAATTTAGCTGCATTCCTAATTAGCCATCTAAAGGCGTCAGTATTTTCGAAGTCGGTTTCAAAGTCTGTCTCTCTTTGAGTAGCATCACCAATATCGATTGCGAAACCTGTACTATGTTCAGAATATCCTGGAGGGGCTGAAACTCTAGCTCTTTCTGCCGCTTCTTGATTTCTAATAGATTTTAAAGAAAAAAAGATATCGTTTTGCAAATTTATTGATCTATAACCACTCAAGAAGACCAAATAAATCCCATCCTTTTTGGCTTCTTCTCTCATCCTTAGAAGAGAATCGCGCATATCCATATGAACTTCAATATTAGGCTCAATTAAAACTAGTTTCTCCTTAGAAATTTCCGCATAGGGTAAATGACCTAAAATTCCATGGTCGTGATTTATCTGAGCCTGAAAATTGAGATTATCAAGAGATCCTATTTCTATATTTTTAATTAATCGCAATGCAGCGACAGAAAAGAAAAGGAAAAGAAATGGAGAAAATATTAATAATTTTTTTAATAATATTGAATTTGAGTTATTTAAGTAAATTCTTTTGGCAAGTGGTATTTCAAATTGATCGATATCTTTGTTTAGTTCCAATATTTAGAAGTGAATTTGGAAAAGATATTTCGATATTAACTATTATTTTAAGAAATGCACTTTTATAAGCAAAAAAGATGTAGTTTTTATATACAGTATTATTTTTTTTCATATGTTGAGGGTAGCTGTTATTGGTGGAGGTCCAAGTGGTTCATGTGCGGCAGAAATACTTGCTAAAGCTGGAATAAAAACTTGGCTCTTCGAGAGAAAATTAGATAATGCAAAACCATGTGGAGGAGCAATTCCACTTTGCATGGTCGAAGAATTTGATTTACCTGAGTCAATTATTGATAGAAAAGTAAGGCATATGAGAATGATATCTCCATCAAATAGAGAGGTAGATATAAGCTTAGATAGAGTTTATGGGAAAAGTGATAATGAGTTTATTGGGATGTGTAGAAGAGAAGTTATGGATGCCTTTATGCGCAATAGAGCATCAGATCTTGGTGCTACATTAATCAATGGATTAGTTACTTCTATTGATACTGGCGATAATAATCAAGGGCCATATAAACTTTCCTACTCAGATTTTACTAATGGAGATAAAAAAGGGGAACTCAAAGAGCTTACTGTTGACCTTTTAATCGGAGCTGATGGAGCCAATAGCAGAGTCGCAAAAGCAATGGATGCTGGAGATTACAAAGTTGCCATAGCATTTCAGGAAAGAATTAAATTACCTAAAGAAGAAATGAGTTACTACGAAGATCTTGCTGAAATGTATGTCGGAACTGATGTTTCTCCTGATTTTTATGGGTGGGTATTTCCTAAATATGATCATGTTGCCGTTGGCACTGGAACCATGCAAAAGAATCAGTCATTAATTAAAGGACTTCAAGAGGGTGTAAGAAATAGGGCAAAGAAAAGACTTGTTAATGGTGAAGTAATAAAGGTAGAAGCTCACCCTATTCCTGAGCATCCAAGGCCAAGAAGAGTAGTTGGGAGAATGGCATTGGTTGGTGATGCGGCTGGTTATGTTACAAAAAGCTCTGGAGAGGGTATTTATTTTGCTGCAAAAAGTGGAAGAATGTGTGCTGAAGAAATTGTTGAAGCATCTAAAAACGGTCAAGTAATACCATCAGAAAAGGATTTAAAAAACTATCTTAAAAAATGGGATAAAAAATATGGCACAACTTATAAGGTGCTAGAAATCCTTCAAAATATTTTCTACAGAAATGATTCTGCTAGAGAAGCCTTTGTTGAGATGTGTGATGACATGGATGTACAAAGACTTACTTTTGATAGTTACTTATATAAAAGAGTTGTCTCCATGAAACCATTACAGCAACTTAAAATTACAATGCTTACACTTGGTTCGATTTTAAGAGGGAAAGCCCTAGCACCTCTAAAATATAAACCCGTCGATAGTGCCGTTAGGGAAAATAAAGAAGTAGAAAAAATGCTAGAAAATTATTCAATAAAGGGTGGCATTAAAGTTAAGAGTTCAAAAGTGTAAAGTCGGCTATTTTAAGAGCATAATTCCTAATTAAGCTCAACAAATTGAGTCTATTATTTCTTATTTCTAAATCCTCTGACATTATTAGGACTCCCTTTTCATTATCAAATAAATCCTCGATAATGTTTACATTAATCTCAAACAAATTTAGAAGTTCCAAATAATTGCAATAACCCTCTGAAAAACGTTTTTCTAATTCTCCAATAAATTCAAAAACTTTCAATTCACAATCTTTTTCAAGTAGTTTTATGTTTACATATTCTTTTGTTGAGAGAACGTCTCTTGAAATATCACTATTATTTGCTAATTTGCTTACCCTAGTAATTACATTCTGGATTTTAACAAAATTACCCTTTTCGTTAAAATTAACAATAGATTTAATCCTATTTTTAAGATCAACAATATCCAATGCTCTTTTTTGAGATAATTCATCAGAAGAGCAAACGGCTTTTATTAATTCTTTACTAAGTGCTATTTCTTCTAGATGACTAACAATTCTTTGAACTAAAAATTCATTTAAATCATTAAATACTGTTTCTCTTGAGAAGTTTAAATTCGGAAATGCGCTTTTCCAAAAATCAATAAGTTCGTTAAATAATTTATCTAAAGGCAAGTCAAGTTCATAATCCCAAATTATTTTTATCACTCCATTCAAATTTCTTCTTAAGGCATAAGGATCAGATGATCCGCTTGGACGCTTACCAGAAATAAATATACTTATTAAAGTTTCGACCTTATCTGCTATAGAAACTATTGCACCATATCTTGTGGAGGGCAAATTATCTTTATAAAAAGAAGGTAAATAATGTTCAGCTACAGCCAAGCAAACATCCTCACTAAATCCCTCATATTTAAGATATTTACCACCCATTATTCCTTGCAGCTCAGGAAATTCGAAAACAATTTCGCTACATAAGTCGTTTTTACAGTATTTAGCAGCTTCTATTATTTTTTTTTCTTCTAAAGACTTGTCATTTAAAAATTTAAGAATTTTTTTTGTAACTTCCTCTATCCTTCCTACCCTCTGAAATATATTTCCAAGTCCTTTCAAATAGGAAACAGATTTAAGCTTTTCATTTCTTTCGATTGAAGCAACTTTTTTGTCACTTTCTACGAAAAACTTTGCATCTGAAAACCTTGCTCTCAATACTTTCTCATTACCCTTGGCAATATTATTATTTGATTCTTCAAGACCATTTGAAATAACGCAGAAAGTAGTACTTATATTTTTTTCAGAGCTTAAATCTAGTTTAGAAAAACTTTTATTTTTCAATAAAAGAGGCACGTATCTCTGATGACTTTTCATTACCGTGGACAGAACTTCAACCGGAAGATCAAGAAATTCATCATTAAATTTGCCAATAATTAAGTCTGGCCATTCAACTAAATCAGTTAATTCATTTAGTAATCCTTCTGAAAGGTCAGGTTTCAGATTTAAAGATTTAGATGCTTGATTTATTAAACTTTCAATTTTTTCTTTTCTTTCTTTTCGAATAGCTATTACTCTATTTCGTTTTAATAATTCAAAAAAATCATCAGGATTCTGAACTTCTAAAACTTTATTTATTAGCCTATGACTTTTTGTTTTACTGCTTATTTTGATCTTTGGGTCACATTCATCAAATTCAAAATCAAGAATTTCATCATTATATATAGAGGCAATCCACCTAATAGGTCTTGAAAATTTTATGTTCCCAGCCCCCCATTTCATAAATCGAGGACCTTGAAGACTCTTTATTAATTTTGGAATAATCGAAGACAAAGACATTTTTGTTGATAGTCCTTTCTCAATTTTCCTTCCAAATACAAAATCACCCTTTTCTGTATTTTTTATTTCTAGCTCAGCTACATCTATATCTAAGCTATTAGCGAATCCTAAAGCAGCATTAGTAGGACATCCATTTAAATAAGCTGAATTTGCTTTAGGCCCTTTCCTTTCTATTATCTTATCTTCTGCATAATCAACTAAACCTTCGAGAAGTAGAACTATCCTCCTTGGTGTAGAGGTTAAAACTATATTTTCGAATTTGATTAACTTTTTATCCAATTCAAATTCTATTAGAGATTTAAATTGTTCTAGAACAGAATGAGAAAATTTTGCGGGCATCTCTTCTGTTCCTATCTCAAGTAAATATTTAGACAAGAAAAAAATATGACTTCACTTACTATAATTTACTACCAGTTAAATAAGCTTTTCGCTAATGTATAAAAAGAGATATTTTTTGTTCCTTTGATCAAGGTTGAGAAAGTAAAAAAGAAAAAAGATCCCACCAAGGAAGAAACTGTTTGTTTAGCAAATGGACTAGAAGTTTCTAAATTTGAAAATTTTAAAAAAGGTAGCCAATTTCTTAAAGAACCACTTGCTACGGAATTAGTTAATGAAAGCGATCATTTTACAAATGATGCAGTTCAGTTATTAAAATTTCATGGTAGTTATCAACAAGACAACAGGGAAAATAGAAGGCCTGGCAAAAGCAAAGATTGGCAAATGATGCTTAGGTTAAGAAGTCCGGGTGGTGAAATCCCTGGAAAATTATTTTTAGCATTAGATGAATTATCTGACAAACTAGGTAATGGGACACTTAGGGCCACTACAAGACAAGCTTTTCAAATGCATGGAATTAGAAAGGAGAACCTTAAGGAAGTAATTCAAACGATAGTAAATTCAATGGGCTCAACATTAGCTGCATGTGGAGATATAAATAGAAACGTTATGGCCCCTGCGGCTCCATTTGATTCACCTGATTACAATATCGCAAGAGCATTGGCAAAAAAAGTTGCGGATCTTCTAACCCCATTAGCTGGTCAAGGTACTTTTTTAGAGCTTTGGGCTGATGGAGATTTAGAATATACCATAAAGCCTGACAAAGATATTGAAGTAATTAGAAAGCTCCAATTTAAAGATAATGTTTTTAGTGGGATAAAAGATGAGCCTCTTTATGGTTCAACTTATTTACCAAGAAAATTCAAATGTGCTGTAACAGTTCCTGGTGACAATTCTGTTGATCTTCTTACCAATGACATAGGAATAGTTGTCTTTACTTCAAAGGATGGAAAATTAGAAGGATGCAACTTCTATATTGGCGGTGGTATGGGTCGCACTCATAATAATGAAGAAACCTTCGCCAGAATTGCAGATCCACTTGGATATGTTGAAGAACCTGATGTTTATCAATTAATACAAAGCATTGTGGCTATTCAAAGAGATTATGGTGATAGGAAATCAAGAAAAACCTCGAGAATGAAATATCTTCTTCATAGGAAAGGTATTAAATGGTTTAAAAAGTTACTTCTAGATAAGTATTTCAAAAAAGAAATTAAAACGATTAGAAAAGAACCGAATAAGGTTCTTATTGATTACCTAGGTTGGCATAAACAAAATAAAACCTCTTATTTCGTAGGTTTACCCCTATTATCAGGCAGACTCTCTGGAGAGAAGAAGTATACCATCACAAATATCGTAAAAAAATTTAATCTAGATTTAAGACTTACACCTAATCAAGACATCTTACTTTGTAATATCGCTAATAAAAATAAAGGTGAAATTGAAAAAGCTCTATCAATAATTGGATATGGCAAATTAGATGATATCAATGAGATACAAAGGCATGCCCTTGCATGTCCAGCTCTACCTCTTTGTGGTCTTGCGATGACTGAATCTGAAAGAATATTACCTGATGTATTAAAAAGAATTGAAAAATTGCTACTAGATCTAAAAATACATAAGACAATATTATTTAGAATGACAGGGTGTCCGAATGGATGTACCAGACCTTACATGGCAGAATTAGCACTTGTCGGGAGTGGGCCAAACAAATACCAATTATGGTTGGGGGGAAGTAAAAATCTACAAAGGTTGGCTAAACCATTCTTACAAAAAATGGAACTTAGCGATTTAGAAAAAACTCTTAAACCATTATTTGATCATTGGAAGAACAATGCAGATTTAGATTTTGGAGACTTTATAAATACCCTAGATCAAAGCTATATTTTAAGCTTACTAAATGAGATTCAATAGAATTTAAATTTTGCCATAAATGGCATTTTCTTTTTTATTTTTCCAAGCCCATAATTGATCGCCATAACTAAAATGCCACCATTCATTTGGATGTTGAGCAAAACCAAATTTAGTCATAATTTCCCTTAATAAAATTCTTCTAGTATTCCAAATAATTGCTTCTTTATTTTTTTTATTTGCATAAAAATCAGGTTTTGAAGTCTCATCCATTTGATCGACTGTACTTCCCATTTCAATAAGATTTCCGTCTTTGTCAGATAAACAAAGATCCAATGCACCCCCAGTTGAATGTGGTGGAGGACACCTTGAGTCATAAGAAGGATATGCCCAAAATTTTTCAACTTTTTTTAAAATAGATGGATAAGATTTTATATCTTCAAAAGAAGTATCAATATCCGATTTTTCACACTCTAATAAAATTGCTCTTTTAAACATAAATTCCTGTACTTCTAAAGGTCGCCAACTGTCATAAATTAAAAGGTTAAAACTACTCTTTGATATCAAATAATCATGTACTTTTACCAATCTATTTACTACCTCCTCTCTTAATTTCCAAATAGAAGTTTTATCTTTGTAAGGTGCTCCTAAATGTGAGTAAGGGTGGGGATCTAAAAACTTTAGGCAGCCAGGAATAGCTATTAATTTTTCTCCATTATCTTTAATTGGTATTTTATTCCAAATTTTCAATTGAAATTTGCAATTATTTTATAGTGGCATATATATCAAAAATTACAATGATACCTTTCAATTCAAGAAATCATGAATGAATTTATTATCAGAATTATCAATAAGTATATTCCTTAAAACAATATTGTCTTTTAAATCAGGATCATCTCTAATAATTTGAATGGCCTCTTCACGAGCCTTATCAATAAGAAATTTATTGTTAGGTAAATTGTCCAGTACAAAATCAGGCAATCCGGATTGTCTATATCCTAAAATCTGGCCTGGTCCTCTAAGCTCCAAGTCTTTTTCTGCAATATAAAAGCCATCGTTAGATTTTTGCAAAACACAAAGTCGTTTATTTTCTAATCCATTTTTATCGGGGGTTACCAAATAACAAAAAGATTTTGTTGATCCTCTACCAACTCTCCCCCTTAATTGATGTAGCTGAGATAATCCAAATCTGTCCGAATTATAAATAATCATAATTGTGGCGTTAGGCACATCAATGCCAACCTCAATTACTGTGGTTGAAACCAATATATTAATTTCATTCTTTAAAAAAGAATTTATTACTTCATTCTTTTCTTGTGAACTTAATTTGCCATGTAATAATCCAACTTTTTTGTTAAAAAAGACCTCTTCTGATAAATGTTTGAATGTTTTCTTTGCGGAGCTTAAATTCATTTTTTCTGAATCTTCTATAAGTGGCAAAATCACATAAGCTTGCTTTCCCTTATTGACCTCAGTTTCAACAATCTTGAACAAGTTAGTTAAGTCATCTTCTGAAATTATTTTTGTTGTTATGGGAACTCTCCCAGGTGGGAGTTCTGTAATTTGACTCACATCTAAATCACCATAAATTGAGAGCGCAAGTGTTCTTGGAATTGGTGTTGCTGTCATTGATAACAAGTTAGTATTTTCTCCTTTATTTAGTAATCTATTTCTTTGAGTAACTCCAAATCTATGCTGTTCATCAATTACGACCATCCCTAATGCATTAAAGATAACTTTATCCTCAAATAATGCATGAGTACCTACGAGGATATCAACTAATCCATTGTTCAAATTAGATAAAATTTCTTTTCTCTTTTTTTGAGGAGTATTCCCAGTAAGTAACTCAACAGAAACTAAAAGGGGATTCAAATATTTTAATAAATTTTTATAATGCTGTTCTGCCAATACCTCAGTTGGGACCATGAATGCCCCTTGCAAGTTTTTTTCAATGACAAGTAAAAGAGACGATATTGCAATTATGGTTTTACCGCTTCCCACATCTCCCTGAAGCAATCTAGACATTGGTTGGGGACTAGATAAATCTTTTTTTATTTCATTCAAAACATTTTCTTGAGATTTTGTTAATTCAAAAGGAAAAGTATTTAAAAATTCTTTTAATAAAGATTTCTTTTGAGGTAATAGTTGGAAAGTTGCATTTTCATTCGTCTTTCTTTTTCTAAGTAGGAACTTTATTTGAAGCAAGAATAACTCATCAAAAACCAAACGTTTTTTTGACTCAATAAGTGCCTGTTGAGTTGGTGGAAAATGAATATTAATCAACGACTCTCCTTTTGATAATAAAGATAATGCATCAAGTTGCTTTTTATTTAAAATTTCTGGATATTGCTTTGCATAAATTAGTACCTTTTTCATAAGTTTTATAAAACTCATATTTGATAATTCTTCGCCTAATGAATACAGGGGTAATATTTTGCCTGAAAAATTAAAATTATCATTGTTATCCTTAAGAATTTCAATCTGCGGATCTACAAAAGTTTTGCCATACTCTGTCAATTTAACCTTACCGGAAATTGCTAATTTGGTACCAGGAGTATACAAAGATTTTTGAGATGTGAAGAAAGAGTAAGATCTAAATCTTCTTCCTAAAAAAAATTTTGTAACCTTTATTGACGACGTCTCATCAAAAACGACAATATTTATTATTGATAAATTACTATTTTTTTTACTCTTATGAATATAAAATCTTTTAACGTTTGCGATGCACGTGTATAAATTATCTGGTTTTAAATTTATTATCTTGACTCTATTCGTATAGTCTAGATATGTTCGTGGGAAATAATTAATTAGATCTTTTATATAAAATATCCCTAATTCATTAAGCTTATTTTTATAAACTTTTCCTACATTTTTTATTAATGAAATATCTGAATCAAAAGACAAACTTGCATCAGCTTTATTCAGAAAAACATTATTAGAAATATTATTAGAACTTTCTATTTGTAGAGTTTTACTTAGTTTATAGAGATTTTTTCTTGTATCTATAATTAACCTTTTTCTTTGATTTTCATCTAATTTATTGTATTCATTATATTTTTTAGAAAATTCATAAAATATACTTAAATATTCGTCGGAGAGATTTAGATTATCTAGTTTTTTTAGAGATTCATGCAAATAATCATTAAAATATTTTTCTCTTCCTAAAGTATTAATAAATTTGTTTTCTGTTTCAATAGTAAGAGATTTTTGAAGAGGTCTTATCCAATCTTTAATTAATTTATTATTATTCCCGCTAATAGTCACATTTGAAAAAAGAGTTAATTTTTCAACGTATCTTATTCAAAGTTATTTCTTTTTGCCTCCAATATGTCTCTTTTTTAATCAAACGCTGAAATTGATTTTTTAGCTCATTTATTTTGTTCCTTTGAATAGAAAGATTTAAATTTTTAAACTCTAACTCAACAGTAGATATATTGAAGAAAATAATGCTTGGAAAATTATTGCCGACTTGTGATGACCGATTTAAGTTTAATTCAAAATTAATAACAAAAGGATATGGATGTTTTATCATAAAATTTTTGCCTACTAAGTAATCAAAGGAATCTTTAGATATCATCTTTTTTATTAGTTTTGCCTTGAATAATTCTTGATTAATATTATATGAAAGATTCAATAGTAAATTTTCCAATGACTTGTCTATTAAATCAAAATTATTAAGAATCTGATTTTTTGGTAAATTATCTATTTGATTGATATTTTCTTTTTCTTGATATCTTGTTTTTTCCACTTTTTCTTCTTCTAATAATTCAAGTAAGGAGGAAATAAATTGTTTTTCAACTCCTGAATTTTCAAAAATATTGCTTTTAGATAAATAATTATTATGGTTGTTATTATCTAAATCAATTGATACGAATCTCTCAAAATTATGAGCTTGATAATATTCAGAAGTATTTGAAAAGTCTTCAGTAATCTCTAACTGAGTGGGTTCTTTTAATTGAAAACCATCTTTATATTGAAATTTTTCTTTTTGATCATCCTTTATTTTTGTGGAACCATCCAAAATATTGAGATTAATTTCCTTATTTATATTTTTTTCAATTTCATTTATCTTTAATTGTTCTACTGTTAAAAAGGGCAAATTCGTCAATATTAATTTACTTATTTTTTTTTCAAAAAGACAATAGAATTCATTTTCATTTAAGAAATTATTATTAATTTTTGGATAACTATATATTTGATTAAGACCTTTTTCTACAGAGATGAAAAGTAGATCTCTTACTAGATTAAGATACAGTTCATATTCCCTAAAGATATTTCTAGTTAATATTCTTTTATGTATGCCTGCCCTCTCTAATTGAGTATTAATTTTATCTTTATTTATGTAATTATTTAAATTATTCAAATCATTCAAGTGACTATTTTGTTTGCATTGATGCGACCTCTTCAGCAAAGTCCATCTGATTTTTTTCGATACCTTCACCCAATGTATATCTTGTAAAGCGTCTTACTTTGATATTTTCTCCAATTTTTGCAGCTGCTTGTTTAACAAGATCCTCAACTGTTAAAGAACTATCTTTAATGTAGGGTTGTGAAAGCAAAACAAGTTCATTAAGTCTTTTTGCTATTCTCCCTTCAACTATTTTTTCTTTAATTTGTTCTGGTTTTCCAGATAAATCATCCCTACCCATTTCAATCTGCTTTTCTTTTTCCACAACATCTTCTGGTATTTCATCAATTGATACATACTCAACATTTGGGCATGCTGCTACTTGCATTGAGACATCCTTCAACAGAGATTGGAATATATCACCTCTAGCAACGAAATCAGTTTCACAATTTAACTCTAGTAAAACTCCCACTCTTGATCCAGTATGAATATAACTACCAATTGACCCTTCGGCGGCTACTCTTCCCGATTTCTTTTCAGCACTAGCTATACCTTTCTTTCTTAACCATTCCAAAGCTTTATCAAGATTTCCTTCAGTTTCGTTAAGTGCTTTTTTGCAGTCCATCATTCCTGCGCCAGTTTTATCTCTAAGATCTTTTACAAGTTTTGCTGTAATGTTTCCCATTTGAAGTAATAAAAAATAGTGAATAGTAAGTTTTAAATTGGAATTTAATTTTTTCTTTCGGCATTAGAGCCCTTTCTACCCTCATTTATGGCATCTGCAAGTCTTCCTAAAATAAGTTGCACAGATCTAACTGCATCATCGTTACAAGGAATTGGAACTTCACACAAATCCGGATCGCAATTTGTATCCAACATTGATACTAATGAGATATCTAATTTTCTAGCTTCTAATACTGCATTAGATTCTCTTCTCTGATCAACCAATACAACTACATCTGGTAATCGCCTCATACCTTTAAGGCCACCTAAGTATTTTTGTAATCTTTCAAGTTCTCTCCTTAATACTGCAGCTTCTTTTTTAGGCCTCATTGCTATTGAACCACTACTTTCCATTCTTTCAAGATCCTTTAATCTTTCAATCCTAGCTTTCATTGTTGTCCAATTAGTCAACATCCCTCCAAGCCATCTTTGATTTACATATGCAGCTCCACAGCGTGTAGCTTCTTGAGCTACTACATCCGATGCTTGTTTTTTTGTACCAACAAATAGGAAACGTTTACCGCTTTTTGCAGCGTTTCTCGTCCATTTATATGCATTGTTCATACACAATGCTGTTTTTACAAGATCAATAATATGAACTCCGTTTCTAGCACAATATATATACTTAGACATCTTGGGATTCCAACGTCTAGTTTGATGCCCAAAATGAGCACCAGCTTCCATCATTTCTGATAGTGATACAACAGCCATAATTTAAAAAGAGTTTCGGGTTAGCCTCCATCTGACGGGGAATTAAAAGTAATAATTCACCCGAAACTGTCAGATGTGTGAAATTTATTTAAGGTATTCTAGCAAGTGATGTGTATTTCTAAAAGTTTTTTATCTTGATTTGGTTAACTGTTTAATGTAAATCATATTTAGAGGAATCCTAAGGATCTCAAGTGCAAGTCTATTTCTTCTTGTATTTACAAGGAATTTTAATAGAGGAAGGATTCTATCAACACTGATTAGTCCTCCCAAGCAAAGAATTTGCCAAAGTAAATAATGGAGAGGAGTTAATTGAATCATAAATCTAACCCTTAAATTTGGGTGTTTCTTATAAAAAACTAAAGCCATTTTTGCTCTCTCTTTTTCTTGAGCTATTAATGAATCTATTTGTTCGCAATTAAATGGCGGATGCCAATGAAAACCAACTGCATTTGGGCATTTAATTAATTTTGTCCCAATTTTTTTTAATCTTTCTCCAAGTTCTAAATCCTCCCAACCGTATAGACTAAAAGAAGTATCAAATAATCCCACACTTAAAATCAATTCTTTTGATATCGCTACATTCCCAGTAGCAAAATATGCAAACGAAGTGTCCATTATTTTATGTTTTTCACTCTGAGGATTTAGAAAATTTGATGTATTGACTACCGAGCCATAGGTAAAACATTTTTTATCATTTTTTTTCCAAGAGGCAAGTAATTTTTCTACGTGGCAATTTATAAAATTGTCTAAAACAATAAGATCACTATCAATGAATATAATAATTTCATATTTTGATTTAATTACTCCCAGATTTCTTCCAAGTGCAGGTCCTCCATGTTCTTGCTGAAATAGAATAACGTGAGGGAGATTAGCTTTGTTTTTATTTATCCATGAGGTTGTACCATCAGTTGATCCATCATCAACTACTATTACTTCATAATTACTTATATTTGTATTTAATTTTTGATTCTCAAGCGCAAATAGACATTTCTCTAGTATAGGTAATCTATTGTAAGTCGGTATAACAATACTTACATTCATGATTATGTCTTAAAAATGCATAATATATTGAACTCCAAAAAAGATATTCCCTAATCAGCCGCACCGCCATTATTTGCTGTACCTGTAACGTTTCCACCATCAGGTCTTCCATCAGTTCTTAATTTCCTTTTTTTGAATTTTCTAGCATAGGCTCTATTACGTTCCTGCTTTTCTTTTTTTAGATTCCTTCTCTTAGACATAAAATTTTTAACTTTTAATTATATTAGCTCACTATGAGCACTATATATTTTACCATCTTCCATATTTAATATCCTATCAGCCATATCAGAAATTCTTGGATCATGCGTCACCATAAGCACAGAACAATTTTGCTCTTTTGCTAGTTTCCTTAAAAGGGTTACTATTTCTCTTCCTGTGACGCTATCTAAAGCAGAAGTGGGCTCATCAGCCAATAAAAGTTTTGGGTTAGCAGATAAAGCTCGAGCAATTGCTACTCTCTGCTTCTGCCCACCAGATAAGTCATTTGGCAACTTTTTATAATGTTCTTCTAATCCTACTGCTGACAACCAATTCCGTGCTATTTCACGTCTTTGCAAATATGTTAAACCTTTTATTAAATCTGCGCCCATCTGGACATTTTGTTCTGCTGTTAAACATCTCAAAAGATTGTGACCTTGAAAAATCATTCCAATACTTCTTCTAAGAATCTGACGAGTTTTCCTTGATGCTCCATTTAACTGATTATTTAATACAGTTAAATCTCCACTTTGACAGGTTCTCAAGGCGCCAATTAATGTTAAGAGAGTAGTTTTACCACATCCAGAAGGTCCTTTCAAAAGAACCAACTCTCCTTTGTCAATATTTAAATTAACGTCATTAAGAACTTTTTTTTTATTCTCATTTTTTCCATAAAAGTGACTCAAATTATTTATTGAGACTGTTTTAATGTTTTTAACATTTTTTTTTAGTTTATTAGCTTTAACCATTTATCTTCAATTGTTAAAAAATTTCGGCAGGATCTGCGTCAACTAATTTACGCATGGCAATTCCAGCGGATCCCATACACATTACTAAAACAAGAACGAAAATTAAAATAGTTTTGTCCGCATCCATTATTATTGGGAGTTTGGTTGAACTCCTTATAACTGAGTAAAGTATTTGACCAGATAAGTAAGCAGGTAAATAACCAAACAATGCCAAGAAAAAACCCTCTCTAGCTACCACAAAGAAAAGAGACTTAAGTCTATAACCCATTGCTAATAAGGTGGCATACTCAGGGAGGTGGTCTGTAACGTCACTATAAAGTATTTGATAAACGACCACACACCCTACTACAAAGCCCATCAAAGCCCCCAAACTAAATATAAAACCTATTGCAGTACTATTTTTCCAATAATTCTTCTCAAATTCTATAAATTGATTTTTTGTAAGAACACGAACATCATTAGGGAGTGAATTGTTTAAAATTCTTGAAATCAAGTCAGGATCAGATCCTTTTTTAAGCTTTACCAAACCAATCTCAATACTTCCTGGAGGATTCGCAGGGAAAAGTCTTAAGAAGGTTTCTCGGCTAGTTATCAAATTACCGTCTGCACCGAAAGATGGACCCAACTCTACAAGTCCTTCAACAATTACTCTTTTCCCAGCAACCTCAGTCTCAACTTTTTTTTCTGATAAGAACCATTCTTCAATTGGGCCAAATTCAGGTCTAGAAAGTTTGTCAAAAAGAACTCTTGATGGATTTCTTAATTGATAAGCTTTTTTTGTGAATCCATCATCTAAAAGTAGTGAATCGGAGGGATTAAATCCTAAGGCTAATATAGATCTAGTTTTAAGATTTTCGGGGTTTCTCCAAAGTAAATAATTAAGATTTACTGGAGCAGTTTTTTCAACTTCTTCTACTGCAAGGGTTTGAATCAACCTTCTTTTTGGGAATCCACTCATGCTTATAGAACTTTTTGATCTGGGACTTATCAAGACAAGATCAGCATCTAAAAGTTTATGAATAGTTACGCTCGTATCAAATAAACCATCTCTGAAACCTAATTGCATAAACATCAATATCCCTGCAAAACTAATCCCAGCTATGGCAACTGCGAGTCTTAATGGTTGCCTAGTTAATAACAACCAAGCTAAAGGTATTTTTCTAAATTTAAAAAAAGAAAACCTCATTAGGGAATAAATTTTGCAATCACTTTCATTCCCGCATAATTTTGGACTATATCAACAGAATCTTGATCTAGTTTTACAAGTACCTCGATAATTCGCGAATCAGCATCTCCTGTTGGATCAGTCGATAAAACTTTTCTTTGTTTTACCTGAGGACTTATCCTAATTACCTTACCTTTGAGTTTTCCTTGGAAACCTCCATTCTCACTACTCAATTCAACATTCTGGGCGATAAAAACTCTATCAATATCAGATTCATAAACCTCTATCAAAGCTTCCATTTTTTGACTAGAGCCAATATCCAAGACCCCTTCATTTTTTGGCCTCTCACCAACTCTAGTATTTATTTCAAGGATAAAACCATCAATTGGACTCCTTAGTTTTGAATTAAATAGATCTATCTTGATATTTTTTTGATCTCCAATAAGGTTTATTTTCTGTTTTTCCAAACTTAATAATTCATCCTTTCTCTGAGAAAACTCTACAAAAGAATATGCATCTTTGCTCAAAGCTAACTCATACCTCTGAATTTGATCTTTCTTGAGGGCAATTTCATTTTTAATATTATTAATTAAATTTTCATTTCTTTCAAGATCAGCAATTAACTTTTCTCTATTTTCAAAAATTACGAGGATATCACTTTTTTTTACAAAATCTCCTTCATTGACTAAAATTTCGACCACTCGAGGGGAAGAGCCAAACTGACTTATCGGAGCTGCCAATTGCCTAATCTCCCCCGAAGGAGAAAGTTGACCAAGTGCGGCAACAGCTGTAATAGGCGGGATAATATCTGCAGTTATTTCCTCTTTTAATTTTGTACTAGATTTATTATTGCCAGAACAGGAAATCATTCCAAGAGATAATGGTGTAAAAAATAATAAATAAATAAATAAATTTTTAAGTATTAATTTCATTAAAAATCGAAGAGCACCTTTTTAATATATTTATTAACCCATTTTTCATCAAAATACTTTAAAAGAACCATGCTAGTCTTCTCATTTTTCATTTGTTGCGAACAATAATTCTTTTGATAACCTATTCTCTCTTGAATAATTTCCTTTTTAAATTCAGGTTTAGCCTCCTTACTTAACTTGATCAAAATAGAAAGGTATTGATCAACTACTCTGCAAAAATGATTTTTTTCTGATTTACTTTTTAAAGATGCAAAAAATACATTATTAGAAAAAATATCTCCCCAGTTAGGAATTTCTCGCAATGAAGTGAAAGAACTTTTATCAACTTCAGAAAGAGATTTCTCGTATTTAAGACCTTGATTTTGAGATGAGGGTGATAAATCAACAATTGCAGCAGAAACAATGTCATTGATTTTTACTAAATCCATCCCAAAAATTGGAATATCAAACTTTGGATCAGGAAAAAAAACACAGTGTAAAATCTTAAGATTTTTAGAAAATTCTGCTACTTCAATGTGTAACTTTCTAAACCCTTTTGCTTTATGAAATTCGTTTTCTATATAGAGTTCTCTATCTATTTCGTTAGATATTATGTTAGAAAGATTTGGATCGACTTCTATCCTCTCAAGATTCTCAAGCATGGATCTATGATCTCTAATATTTTGTAATAAGTTCAAAATAAGAGGGTCTGTTAATTTTGTTTTAGTTAAAGATTCAGACAACAAGGCTAAAAAGTACCAAAATAGAGTTTAAAGAAAGGCTTTAAATGAACGTAGGAGAAGTTAACTACTATACCCATTCAAGCAAAACTAAATGTGTGTTTGTGGATAACAAAGAATTACCGCTTATAAGCATTGATATTTGGTGCAAAGCAGGTTCTTCATTTGAGGAAGTTGATAAAAATGGCACTGCTCATTTTCTAGAGCATATGATTTTTAAAGGTTCTAACAAAATAATGCCAGGTGAATTTGACTTTAAAATCGAATCACTAGGCGGATTAAGCAACGCTTCGACAGGTTACGATGATGTACATTATCACGTCCTTATTCCACCAATTAACTTTAGAGAATCACTTGCTCTTTTGACAAATATTGTTGTTTCTCCAAATTTTAATCATGATGAATTTATAAAAGAAAAAGGGGTGGTTATTGATGAAATAAAGCAACAAAATGATCAACCTGAAGAAAAATTATTTAATTACTTTTTGAAAAGAGTTTGGCTAAGTCCTAATTATTCAAATTCGATTCTTGGCACTGAACGGAGTATTAAAAAATTAGAGATAAAAGATCTTGAGAAATTTCATAGAAAACATTACACTAACGACAAAATGTGCATTGCTATTGCAGGAAATCTCTCTGGAGATATTTACAAAATTTTTGAAAAAAGTGATCTATCTGATATAAATAAAAATCAAATTTATAAAAATTCAAATTTAATAAATCCAAAAAAAAATAAACCTTCTTTAAAAATTAGAAATGGGAGAGAGTTAATTAAGTTTGATAATTTAGAGTTTTCAAGAATTTTTATGGCTTGGTTTATTCCAAACCTCAATGATCAAAAAACAACTATTGGACTAGAAATATTAGCATCAATATTATCTGTAGGCAGAAACAGCAGGTTAGTAAAATTATTAAAAGAAGATAGTAATCTTGTTGAATCTGTATATGTAGATGTCAACGCGGGCGAATTAGGCGGATTATTTATTGTGGAGGCAAGTTGTGAAGAAAAAGATATATATCTAGTAGAAACGCAAATAAATAAAATAATAGATGAAATTTTAAATTTTAAGTCTTTAACTTTGGATGAAATAAATAAAGCTATAAATATCGTTAAGAGCAATTATATATTTAATTTAGAGACATCTACACAGCTTTCTTCATTCTTTGGAAATGAACTGCTTTGGGGCAGAAAATCTTCAATCAATAATTTAGAACGTCATTTAGAATATTGGAAAGTCTTGGATAACTTCAAAGAAATCACACAATATATAGGAGAAGATAAATTCACTTTAATTGCAACATCTTAAAATGTTAAAAAGATATTTTTTAAATAATAAAAGAAGAAATTTTTCAATTGCTTCAATTTGGATTAAGGGTGGGAGTGATATGGATAGTATTAGTAAAAAAGGGATAAACAAGATCCTTTGTTCTTTACTTACCAGAGGATGTGAAGGTTTTAATAATTTCTCTCTTTCTGAGTATATTGAGTCCTTTGGAGCAGAATTAAATCAAGAAGTATTTGAAGATGGTATGTCAATAAGCATAAAATCCCTAAATGAACATTTCAGAAAATTATTTCCCTTATTAGATTCCATAATTAATAAACCAACTCTCTCGGAGATTGAATTTCAAAAAGTAAAAAAATCCTCTATTGACTTTATAAAAAAAGATAAAGAAAATCCATTTAATATTTGTTTTGAAAATTGGAGGAAAATTGTTTACTCTAATCATCCTTATGCCTTTAATACAGCGGGTAATTTAAGTGATGTCTCAAAGATTACCCATAAAGATGTTTTATCTGAGTTTGAAAATTTCAAAAGTAGAGAAAAATATTTAATTTCAAATAATTTAGAAGTAAATGATGAAAGTATAGAAAAATTCGAAAAAGAAAACCCAAAAGAAAAATCAAAATCTTTTAATTATTACTTAAGTCCTTTAGAAAGATTTGATTTTAATAATAACGATACAAATCAAACAATAATAATGATGGGTAACCAAACTTGCTCTCGCAGAAGTAATGAATATTTACCTCTCAAGGTTTTAGAATCATATTTATCTTATGGAATGAGCGCCACTTTATTTAAACTTTTTAGAGAAAAAAACGGCATCACTTATGATTTAGGTGTTTATCATCCGGTTAGGAGTGGCAATGCCCCATTTTTAATTTATTTATCAGTATCAAATAAAAAAGCCCTTTTTGCTTTTGAACTTTTATCTTCATTATGGAAAGATTTAATTTTAAATCCCTTGATTGATTCGGAAATTTTTTTAGCTAAAGAAAAACTAAAAGGTTCTTTTCTTTTAGGCAATCAATCACTAGATGAAATTTTACAGCGAAAAATACAATTAATTAGTTATGGTATATCTCCAATTACTGGACTTGATTTAAATTCAAAGATAGACAAAATATCTTCATTAGATATCTTTAAAATAACTAATAAATATTTTTCAAAACCTTTTCTGAGCATCTCTGGCAACAAAAGAATTTGTTTAGAAATTTCTACAAGGTGGGGGGAAAACTTTTAAGTTAGATTTTCTCAAGCTTATCAATATCAATTAAAAACGAACCTCTTCTAAACTTTACTTCAACAGTATCTGGCGATTTGATAGATAGAATCTCTCCAATTTCATCAATTGCCACTAGATCAGGTGGCCTTAGCATTGGCATATTATCTGAAGTCTTTAAATAAGATACTGGCGCAATCAACTTAACCTTATCTTTGATTTCAAATTTCATTTATAAATTTAATACATTCAAGAGTAATATAAGCATAAAGTTAGAGAAAATATCAACGAAATGCACTGATACATTCTAGAATCTTATAATAAATTTTCTACAAATTAATGAATCAGAAATTTAAAACATTAATTTTATGGGCCTTACCTATACTTTTAGTAATAGCGCTTTCATACCAATTTTTATCTTCTAGCAATGTCGACTCTCTCAAATCAAATGGGACTACTGTTGCACCAAGAAATTCTGCGGTCGCAAGAGTTAGTTACGGAAGATTTTTAGATTACATTAATTCAGGAAGAGTTACATCTGTTGATATTTTTGAGGGAGGAAGAAATGCAGTTATAGAAACAATAGATTCAGATCTAGATAATAAAGTTCAAAGGTTGCGTGTAGATCTTCCCGGCTTAACACCTGAACTCATAAATATTTTGAAAAATGAGGGAATCAGCTTTGATGTACATCCAGTTAAAACAGCCCCTCCTGCTTTAGGGATTTTGGGTAATTTGCTTTTCCCAGTTATTTTAATTGGAGGTTTAATTTTGTTAGCCAGAAGATCAAATGGTATGCCTGGAGGCCCCGGACAAGCTATGCAATTTGGTAAAACAAAGGCGAGATTTGCAATGGAAGCTCAAACAGGAGTTGTTTTTGATGATGTTGCTGGTGTTAATGAAGCTAAACAAGATTTACAAGAAGTTGTAACTTTTCTGAAAAAACCAGAAAAATTTACCTCTGTAGGAGCAAAGATTCCGAAAGGTGTTTTACTGGTAGGACCTCCTGGTACAGGTAAAACCCTTCTAGCAAAAGCAATTGCAGGTGAAGCAGGTGTACCATTTTTCTCATTATCAGGATCTGAATTTGTTGAGATGTTTGTTGGTGTTGGTGCTAGTAGAGTTAGAGACCTTTTCAAAAAAGCTAAAGAGAATAGTCCTTGTTTAATCTTTATTGATGAAATTGATGCTGTAGGAAGACAAAGAGGTGCAGGTATTGGTGGGGGTAATGATGAGAGAGAACAAACTCTCAACCAATTGCTTACTGAAATGGATGGCTTCGAAGGTAATAGTGGCATAATAATAATTGCAGCAACTAATAGGCCCGATGTTCTAGACTCGGCGCTAATGAGACCCGGGAGATTTGATCGACAGGTTACTGTAGATGCACCCGATATCAAAGGTAGACTATCAATATTGGAAGTTCATGCTAGAAATAAGAAACTTAAAGAGGATTTAACGCTTGAAAGCATTGCGAGAAGAACACCAGGGTTTACTGGAGCAGATTTAGCAAATTTATTAAATGAGGCTGCCATATTAACTGCTAGGAGGAGAAAAGACTCTATAAGTATTTCAGAAATTGATGACTCTGTAGATAGGATTGTCGCCGGAATGGAAGGTTCTCCATTAACAGATGGTAGAAGCAAGAGATTAATTGCTTATCATGAAGTTGGTCATGCTCTAATAGGTTCACTTGTTAAAGCTCATGATCCTGTTCAAAAAGTGACCGTCATTCCAAGAGGTCAAGCTAAAGGATTAACTTGGTTTACCCCAGACGATGAACAAACCCTCGTTAGCAGGGCGCAATTAAAAGCTAGGATAATGGGTGCTTTAGGAGGAAGAGCTGCAGAAGATGTAGTTTTTGGAGAAGGTGAGATTACAACGGGAGCTGGAGGTGATTTCCAACAAGTAGCTTCAATGGCCCGCCAAATGGTTACTAGATTTGGAATGAGTAATTTAGGTCCGATAGCTTTAGAAAGTGGTAACCAAGAAGTATTTGTTGGTAGAGATTTAATGACTAGAAGTGAAGTTTCTGATTCAATTTCTAAACAAATAGATGAAAGTGTAAGAGTAATGGTCAAGGAATGTTATAAAGAAACCTACGATATAGTAAGCAAAAATAGAGAAGCTATGGATAAGATAGTTGACCTGTTAATCGAAAAAGAAACATTAGATGGCGATGAATTTGTAAATATTCTTTCCATGTTCACCAAAATTCCTGAGAAAGAGAGAACACCTCAATTATTAAGCTAAACTTTTATTGGTTTCTTGTCTAACACTAGATCAATTAAACCGTAATCAACCGCTTCGTTTGGGGACATATAAAAATCCCTATCAGTATCTTCTTTTATAGTGTCATAATCCTTTCCAGTTCTTTCTGATAATTCAGTATTAAGTCTTTCTTTTAAGAACAAAATTTCATCTGCTTGAATTCTTATATCACTGGCTTGCCCTCTAGCACCTCCAAGTGGTTGATGAATCATTATTCTTGAGTGTCTAAGGCTGCTTCTCTTACCTTTAGTACCTGCAGCAAGCAAAAATGCCCCCATACTAGCTGCTAAGCCAACACAAACCGTATGTATGTCAGGCTTTACATGTTGCATTGTGTCAAAGATACCCAATCCGTCATATACGGATCCTCCAGGTGAATTTATGTACATATAAATGTCCTTATCTGGATCCTCTGCCTCGAGGAACAATAATTGAGCAACAATTCTATTGGCAGTTTCACTAGTAACTTGTTCTCCTAAAAAGATTATTCTCTCTCTTAATAGTCTCGAATAAATATCAAAGACTCTTTCGCTACCGCCTGATTCTTCTAAAACTAAAGGGATCATAATAATATTTATCTGTTTATTAGATATTAACGATATTGAGTCAACATACGCTAACCTTATTAAGGTTTACATATAAAAAATTGAAAGAAAAATTGACTGTTTCAGATAGCAAAAAGTTATTTCATGAAAAATTTCCTTTCGTCATTCCGGGTTTATATAAAAGAATAGTTGATGAAATGCTTGTCGAACTTAATCTTTTAAACCATCAAAATGAATTCACGCAAGATTATCTCTTTTGTATCGGTCTCACCGAAACATTCAAAGAATTAATGAAAGGATATCAACCTGAAAAACACATGGATCTACTTTTTGAATCTTTATGCAGTTCTACAAATTTTGAGGAGAAGGAAATTAATGAAATATCTAAAAAGTCTCAAAAAGAATTCAAGGATAAAACATCTAAAGATATTTTAAAATTATTAGAAGAAAAAAGTAATTCTAAAGTTTATCCTTCAAGGATTTTGAACTTAGGAATATATATATTAATTTCAAACTCCAAGGATTTCAAAGAGAAAAATGAATCAGATAAAAATAAGATGACCTCTGATATTTTTGAGAAGTTAGGCTTATCTGCCAATAAAGCAGAAAAAGATATTGGAATCTACAAAAGCACCATATCAAAAATGGAACAAGCAAAAGAATTAATTGAAGAGCTCAGAATTAAGGATAAGAAAAAAGAGCCAAAATAATAATATCTATTTTTTTAATCTTCTTTTATCTTTCCAAGAAACATAGGATATATAAATTACAGCTAATGTTATGAATATGAGTAATACAAACGATGTTAAGATAAGAAATTTACTTAAATAGACTTCATAAGTTAAAAATGAAATCATATGTCAATGGATCCGTCCCCATTTCTTCCCCAAACAACCATGGCAATTGAAAAAGTAAAAATAGCAGCTAATGCTGCCCAGCCAATTTGAAAGATCATTAGAATTTAATCATTTTTTATAAATATAACAGAACTTCAAAAATTTTTAATCATTTTAAAGCTAAAGTTAATTTCTCAGAAACAAAATTTTCTCAATAGAATACTAATAAAGTTAAATTGGGAAGATTAGTATTAAATCATAGTACAAATATAGAAGGTCTAATTCCAATACTTCAAAAATTAGCACTGGACATTAATATCAAGACGATAACTCCAGCTGCTATTTCAAGATCCAGAGGAAGATCTTCTAAATTGATAATTAGATTATCAGTGAAAACTATCAACGGATATAAAGCAATCGCAAGAAAGGGTAAAACAGCTCAAGAAGTTTTTATTTCAACAGAGTTAAGTAAAGATGAATTAAAAGAAATTATAGATATTTATAATAAAAAGTAATTAAATTAAAGAGTATTAGAAAATACTTAGGAGAAAACAAATGAAATTGGTATTAAATTTTTCTATTTTTTTATTGGCCTTTTTTTCATTTGGTAATGAATCATTATCACTTACCGACTACCAAATAAAAAGATATTGCGCAAAACAGAAACGAATATCTTCATGTATAAAAGATTTACAAGAGAAAAGATCTAAGCTCCAGGAAGGAAAGCATATCGAGATACCTGTCGAGCCTTATAAAAGGTAATTAAAAATTAAGTTTAAATTTCAAATTCTGATTCGAAAAGGCCTAAAGCATTTTTATAGTTTGTGAAAAGTTCTTCTGAATTATCAGAGAATCCTTGGTTTTCATAATCTTCTTTTAATTCATCATATAAATAAACCACTCTGTTAAAAGCGCTCATATATTCTTTTTGAATGTCTTCATCATCGATATCATAGATTTTTGCCAAAACTAATTCGACATTTTTTTTTGATGAATATATTTTTTTTTCAAAATCTTTATTTAACTTCCTTCTTTTTTTTGCCATTTAAAAAATCTTAAATACAAATTAACAATACTCAAAATCATAGTTAAATTAAATTAAAACTTATAAAATAAAAATATAGTTTCCAAATCGAAATAAAACCTCTACATTCCTAATAAATCATTCGATGATATGGGTAAAAAAGAATCAACTAATCCTAAAGAGTTTAGAAACCAAAACTATGAATCCAAGAGAATGAATACTTACAAAAATTCCAAGGAACAGAAAGATAAGGATCTTCCCTGGTGGGTAGAGTTATTATTTGTGCAAATAGGATTACCAGATAAATTACTAATAAAAATATTAAAAGCTAAAAAAACATCTAAAGAATTTATTAAAAATGATAAAAAACTATTAATAACATTTTTGATTGTAATTTCTACATTGGCATACTTTTATCCACTTACTAGACATGCAAAAAACAAATTAGATTGCGAAGCGACTGCTAAAAATTATATTGTTAAAAATAAAAATCTAATCGGAATTAATAATAGAGAAATAAAAATGTTGTCTACAAATTTTTGTTATGGTGGTGAAGAAATCTATGAAATAGAAAATTTAAAAAATTAAATTTATAATTATTTTTCTAATGACTTCTCAATATTATGATAATAAATTTAAGTTTTATAAAGTCTGAAATTTAATTCTATGAATGATATAAAACAAAAGAAAGAAAACGTAAAAATGCATTTAAAAGATTTGAGGCAGAACTTAAAGAAAATGCATTTAGAAGTTACTGAAGAATTAATATTACCTGAACCAGATGATGTAAGAAAATTGATGAATAAAATGGAAAAACTGTTAAAATTAATAGAATCTAAATAAAAAATAATTTAAATAATTTGTTTATTCATCAAAAGTTTAAAAAATGAACATATTAAAAAAATTATCACAGATAATTCTAATTTCAATTTTCTTAAGTTCTTGTAGGACATCAATCAATAAAGATTATCGTATAAAAAATTTTGAAAAAAATATTAATGAGAACGTTAAATCAGAAAAGAAAAGAATGGAAATAAAGTTTTCCTGTGGAGAGGATCTTATTTCAGAATACTTAGATGATGGATGGAAAATCTTAAAAGAAGATTCCCAAGAAAAAATTTGTACCTGGAAATCTGTTCCGGCCACAAAGGATTGTAATATGGAAAAAGATAAAGGATGTAAAATAACAAAGCCAGACAGTATAGGTGAAGAGAAAATTTATTTATTAGAAAAATAAATTTAAGATATGGACCCAAAATTAGAACATATAGCTGATTTAATTTTTAAGAAAATAAAAAACTATAAAAATAAAAAAATATTTTTAGAAAAAGAAAATTTGAATAAATTTATTCTTTCTCTTTTCAAAGAAAAATAAATTAAATATTAGTTAATTAAACTGCTATAGTTAAGCTTATGATTTAAATATAGAGATATGAATAATTTATCTTCATTAACTGTTATATTGATAATTACTTTTATTTTAAGTCTGTATTTTTTGTTTAGGGTTACTTCGAATACAAAGAATTAGAAAATATTTTCACATCATATTTAGATGATGGGATCATCTCTTAGGAGTAAAACTGTATGCTTATTTAAACCATCATTAATCCATTCCTTATATTCTTCTAAAACGCACTTTTTATCAGAATGATCCAATAGATTTATTCTTTTTTTTGCATTATCTAAAGCTAATTTAATACAGGATTTATAATTATCTGAATTTTCTTGCATTAGTTTTTAATTAAATATTAGTAAAAAAAATAACTTTTACTGTATTGAAAATTACAATAATAAGCGTTGATTTGATAAGAGTATCAATCAATACGGAAGAACTTTTGTTATGTTTGTGATAATATTCTTTTCACTAAATCTTATGTCATACGAAGCAGGAAGTAAAGAATGTAGACATTTAATTGAAGCCAAAGAAAGCCTTCTATTAGCATTAGATGCGTTAAGCAATATAAAATCAACCGATCTAATACAAATCCAAATTAAAGAAATTTACAACAAATTAGAACTTATGCACGATAATAGAAAAAAAATAGAATCTACTACAAATTATATTTAATATATACTTATTAACCAGAAGTTTCAAAATTGGCTTTTTATCTTCTTTACTCTTTTTTCTGACAATAAATCCAACAATGCATCAAGTTGTGCATGCACTTCCTTTGCTTCATTAAGTTCTGGCAACAAATCTTCTTTAATAAGTGTCTGATGCATCTCTCTAAGCTCTAACCTTATATATCTAAGGTGAGAACATACTTCCTCTCTCTTAATCGCACTCATATTTATTTTATAGTTATTAGATTATACATCACTGTCTTTTTTGATTAGCATATTAATTTTGTTAAATTAAAAAATTATTTAAAACTCAATAACACATTAAAATCTTTTAAAGTTGAGCTTCAGTAACATATCCATCATGAAGAAGAAAAAATCAAAAAAAAAACAAACTAATCCAAATTCAACAGATCAGAAATCAGGTCAAACAAAAAATTCTGCAAAATTAGTTCTTTTTGTATTTGGGATAGGTCCAATTATTGGGATAATAATATTTTTATATAGTAAAGGATTTTTTAATTGACCAACTATGTAAAGCTTAAGTAAAGAAGATTAAATTTAAATAATTAATTTCAATAAAACTTATAAATAATTATTGAAATTTTCTTAATGAAAATATCCTAAATTCTACCATTTTCCTAGCATTTTCTGGATTAGAGATTAAAAAAGGGTGATCTGATAAAAGTGCAAATACCTTATCTATCTTTAATCGTAAATCATTACATTCTATTTTTTCCCATTCCTCGTCAAATGACATTGCAAAGCTATCAGCATTGTCATATAGTTTACTTTTCATAATATTTTGAATTTAAATTAAAAATTTCATAAATCCGACCCAATCTGAAAGAGTAAGATAGAAGAAGCATATAAAACTATCCTCAAGACTATTTGAGAAATAACTTTCTATAACTTTTCTTTAAAATTATACTTTAGTTTCATTATATAAATCACAGATAGTACTATTGATCAAAATCTTATTTAATTTGACAGAAGTGTTACAATAACGACATATGTAAAATTTCATGGAAAATAAAGTTAAAAGAATAGGATATCTTCCTAGAAAAAGAGTACTTGAAATTATTGATGAAATATCCAAGAGCGAATCTATAAGTCGATCTAAAGTAGTTGGAATATTAGTTGAGGAGGCATTAGATGCCAGAGGAATTGCGAATTTTGGATATAGCAATATTACTAAGTCAAAGATATACAAGTCGGATAATTATAAAGATCTCCAAAATGAGAATGTCCACTTAAAAGATGCGGAAGATGAATTTGTTGACGATAGTGGTTACACAGTATCTTCACACAAAACGTTAGATCGCTCAATATCTTCTGCTGATATTGAATTAGCAAATAAAATTAATATTCTTAAGGAATCTGGATTAATTTGACTTTCATTGAGTAAGTATTTGAGTTTTTTTAGTGCAATAAATTGGATCATTGTTTATTCTTAGTCCAGAAGAATATTCTTTTTACATAATTCGAATATTAAATCCTTTCTAATATTAATGTTAATTAAAAATGAAAGATATTAAATGTCCGTCATGCGGAAAAACTTTCCGAATTGATCCAAGCAGCTTTGAAGAAATACTTCTTCAGATAAAAGATGAGGAATTTAATAAACAAATAAAAGAAAGACTTCTTTTGGCTGAAGAAGATAATAAAAAAGCTTTGGAAATTTTAAAGCGGGAATTAAAAATAAAGCTAATAGAGCAAAATCGCATTAAAGAGTCTGAGATCCAAGCTCTTGAATCTAAATTAAACATAGCTGAAGAAAAGAAAACAAATGCCCTGAATGATTTAAAAAATAAAGCAGCAAACAAAATTAATTCTCTGAATAATGAATTAATTAAGTTAAAGGATGAAATCAAAAACCAGTCTTTAATTTCTGAATTGTCTTTAAAAAACAAAGTAAGTGAATCTGTTACTAATTTAGAAAAAGAGAACTCTTCACTAAGAAATTCTATTGAAAAGATGAGGCTTGAATATTCCATTAATGAAAAATTAATTGAAGAAAAGTTTAAAAGCAAAATTAGTGAAAGGGATCTGACTATTCAGGAATTAAGAGAAATGAAATCAAGATTATCTACAAAGATGGTAGGGGAAACCTTAGAAATCCATTGCGAAAACCAATTTAATCTGAATCGTGCCTCTGCATTTAAAAACTCATATTTCGAAAAGGATAATGATGCAACTTCTGGCAGTAAAGGGGACTATATATTTAGAGAATATGATGAAAATAAAACTGAAGTAGTTTCCATAATGTTTGAGATGAAGAACGAAAGTTTAAATGGAACTTATAAAAGAAAAAACGAAGATTTTTTAAAAGAATTAGATAAAGATAGAAGACAAAAATCTTGTGAGTACGCAGTACTCGTTTCTCTATTAGAACCAGATAGTGAACTATATAATGCAGGCATAGTAGATGTATCTCATAGATTTCCAAAGATGTATGTTATAAGACCTCAATTTTTCTTGCCGATTATTTCTCTTTTAAGAAATGCATCTATGGAAACCTTAAGATACAAATCACAAATTGATTTAATGAAGCGTGAGAATTACGATATAACTAATTTTGAAAGTACTCTTGAGCAATTCAAAAATGCCGTTGGTAAAAATGTTTCACTAGCCCAAGATAGATTTAATGATGCAATTTCAGAAATAGATAAATCCATAACACATTTACAAAAAACTAAAGAGGCTTTAATTCTCTCGAAAAAACATCTATTGTCCGCAGACAGTAAGTCTCAAGATTTAACAGTAAAGAGATTAACTAGAAATAACCCAACAATGAAAAAAAAGTTTAATGATTTAAATAATATTGAAGATGAAGTAGCCTAATGAAAAAGAATTTTTGTAATTAATAATAATTAAAAATATATTTAATTACTAACTTATAAATATAATATAAATAATAAATTACATAGTAAAAAATAATGTCTAACAACACTCCTATTTTCAGTATTGCAAAAGATCTTAATGTCGAAAGTAATAGAATATTATTAGCCTGCAAGAAACTTGGAATAAATGCAAAAGGTGCAACAAAAAGATTAAATAAAGAAGAATTAGAAAAAATTAAAAGTTATTTTGAAACGGGCAAAAATGTGACAGATGAAGTGATCAATTTAAATAAAGTTAAAACTAAAAGTAGTTCTAAAAAAATTGTAGAAAAGGTAAAGATAAAATATTTTGCTAACAGACTTATTCGTAAATCTTAAATAAAAATAATTTTTTTTAATTACTTAAAGGAATAAGCCACAGAAGAAAAAAATAATAATTTATCATAAGTAAAAATACTTAAAATGAGCATAAGCAAAATTTTAAATTCTCTTGAAAAATCTTGGGAAAGAGATGATATTCTCTTAAATATAAAGAAGGGGTTAGGGACAGATGAGATAGTTAATGAATTCCTTATAAAAAACGAAAGACAAATTAAAGAATTAAATTCTTTATTAGGACCAGAAGATATTGAATTATTAAATCAAGTAGAACAACTCTCAACTTGCGAGTCTAAATTAATAAATGAGATTAAAAATTTAAATTACTTAGAAAATAATGAAAATCATCTCATTATGAATAAAAAAAAGATTGTGCCATCCAATAGAGTTTCTTTCAACAAAATTAGTTCATTCATGATTAATTGGAGTAACAAATTTGTAGTTATTGCTTTACTAACAATTTCAGCCATAGCTTTATCAAAACAAGCGATGGCATAATTAGCTAAATTAACTTCATTGTAAGAAATGTAGTTTTGAGAACTAAACAAGAGTATTTAATTAGATATAAAGATGGAAATCTTTATTGTGAACTTGCTGATATTTGGATTGATCCAAGCAAGCCAGTAAAAAAGGCATTAATAACTCATGCTCATTTTGATCACTTTACATTTGGCTGTGAAGAATACATTTCTACTAGGGAAACTGCGATACTTCTTAAAGAAAGAGTTGGAGATAATATCAAAATTAAGACTTTTGAATATGGAGAAGAATTTAAGATAAATGGAATTAATATTTCTTTTCATCCATCCGGTCACATCCTTGGATCAAGTCAAATAAGGTTTATTTTTGCTGAAGAAAAATGGCTAATTTCGGGTGACTTTAAGCTTCAAAAAGATCTGACTTGCAAACAATATGAAATAGTAAAAACTGATTATTTAATAAGCGAATGTACTTTTGGTTTGCCAATATTTAAGTGGGATGAATCAAACAAAATAGCAAATGATATTTCAAAATGGATAACTAATTCACCAGAAAAAACTTCTTTACTTTTCTGCTATTCACTTGGAAAAGCTCAGAGATTGTTAAACGAAATTAGTCAAACAAATTTTAAAGGCAATATTTATTCCCATGGCAGTATTCACAAAATGAACAATAGTTATAGGGAACTTGGAATTGATATTAAAGATACTATAAAAATTGAAAATAAAAAAATAGATGAACATAAAGGAAGTCTAATATTATTACCGCCATCTTTAAGTAAGGGTTCTTATTTAAAAAATTTCAAAAACATTCAAACAGCTTTCGCGAGTGGATGGATGTCAATAAGAGCTCTAAGAAAAAGATCAGGATATGATAAAGGATTCGCAATCTCTGATCATGCGGATTGGGATGGAATTCTGGAAGTAGTAAAAAAGTCTGAAGCAAAAAATGTATTTTTTCATCATGGAGATAGTGAAGCCTTAAGTAAATATTTAGTTGAAAAGGAATCAATAAATGTCCTTTTATTCGGTAAATAAATATGAGCTTAAAAAAGTTTTCAGAATTATTTAGCGATCTAGATTCAATTAATAGTACAAACAATAAAGTTGAAGTTTTAAAGAATTATTTTTTATCTAATGATCCAATAGATAATTCATGGGCAATATATTTACTAACTGGAAAAAGTAATAAGAGATTTATTAATGGAAGATATTTAAAAAATCTTTTTTCTCAAATATATGAATATCCTCAATGGTTAATTGATACATGTTATTTAAAAGTTGGTGATTCTGCTGAGGTTATAACGTTATTACTTAAAAATAAAACTAATTCTAGAAAAAAGAAATTATCAAATATAAGTCTCAATGAATTACTAAGCGACACAATACCTGCATTATCAAAACTTAATGAGGAGGAGAAATATTTAGAAATTAAAAATCTTTGGGAAACATTACCTGAAGATAACCATCTAATTTTTAATAAAATTCTTACAGGAACTTTTAGAGTAGGAGTCTCTATTGGATTAATTACAAAATCAATATCAAAACTAATTAATATTGAGGAAGAGATTATTTCTCATAGGTTGATGGGTGATTTTAAACCTTCAAGTGATTCATATGAATTTTTAATTAACAAGAATATCAATCTTCAAGAGTTAAATTCCAAACCATTTCCATTTCTTCTAGCAAATACTATTGAAGATAAAATCTTCAAAAATTCAATAAATGATTTTCAATTTGAATGGAAATACGACGGTATAAGGATGCAATTAATCAAAAGATCAGGCAACGTTTCGTTATGGACAAGAGGGCAAGAATTAGTAAATGAGTCTTTCCCAGAATTAGTAGAGAAAATGTCACAAATAAAAGATGATTTTGTTCTTGATGGAGAATTATTAGTTTGGAATTTTAAAGAACAAATTGCCTTTGATTTTTCTTTACTTCAAAAAAGAATAAATAGAAAGTCTCCTACTAGATCAATCCAAATAAAATATCCAATTATTTTTATTGCTTATGATCTTTTAGAGATTAATGGGAGAGATATAAGAGAAATTAAATTAGAAAATAGAAGAATTGAGTTAGAAAAATATTTTTCAACATGGCAAATTAAAACTGAGAATAATATCTCTGATATTTTCAAAATATGTGATTTAATCTTTCCTAAAGATTGGCCTGATGCTTTAACTTATAAAGAAAAATCTCGAGAAAATAATACTGAAGGATTAATAATTAAGAAAAAGACTTCTATATACTCATCTGGTAGAAAGAAAGGTATTTGGTGGAAATATAAAGTTGATCCTATGCAACTGGATGCTGTTCTAATTTACGCTAAGGGCGGTAGCGGCAGAAGAGCTGGTTTGTATACAGATTACAGTTTTGCATTATGGAAAGACAAAGAATTAATTAAATTTGCAAGTGCATATTCTGGTTTGACGAATATTGAGATTAAAGAGCTAGATAAATGGATAAGAAAAAATACAATAGAAAAATTTGGTCCTGTTCGATCGTTAAAACCAGAAATGGTATTCGAAATATCTTTTGAGAAAATACAAATTTCTAAACGTCATAAGTCAGGCATAGCAGTACGATTTCCAAGAATAACAAAATGGAGAAAAGATAAAAAAATTAATGATGCAGATAGCCTTGAGAATGCTTATGAACTAATGAAAAAAATATCATGAAAAATATTACAAAAAATAATAAGCAAAATAATTTAATTTCTAAAATTAAACAGTTTTTCACCACAAATGGATGGAAGCCACTACCCTATCAGATCGAATCTTGGGAAGCATTTTTAAATGGAGAGAGTGGAATAATTCAAGTTCCTACTGGATGCGGCAAAACTTATGCTGCATTAATGGGTCCTCTATCAAAGATAAAAGATCCCAAAAATAATAAAAGTGTGAATATATTATTAATAACCCCTTTAAAAGCACTAAGTAGAGATCTAAAAAATTCCATACAATTAGCAGCTTTGCATTTTAATAAAGAAATCACTGTTGAGATTAGGAACGGGGATACAACCCCATATGAAAAGAAAAAGCAACTAGCTAAACCACCTAATATTCTTATTACCACTCCAGAGTCTTTATCTCTTTTACTTTCTAATAAAGAATCTAATAATCTGTTCAAGGAGTTGTCATCAATAATTATTGATGAATGGCATGAATTGATGGTTAGTAAAAGAGGAAACCAGTGCGAGTTATCTTTAAGCTGGCTAAGAGGTAATATAAAAAATTTACAAATTTGGGCAATGTCTGCAACTATTGGAAATATTGAAGAAGCAGCAAGAGCAATAGTTGGGATGAGCGCTATTAAACCCAAAATTATAAGTACAAATATTCAAAAAGAGATAGAAATTATAAGCGTTTTGCCAGAGGAGGAAACGACCTTTCCATGGAGTGGTCATCTAGGAATCAGAAGTCATTCTTCACTTTTAAAATTCCTAGATAAAAATAAAAGCACCTTATTATTCACCAATACTAGAAACCAATCCGAAAGATGGTATCAATGTCTTAAATTTTTTCTACCAGAGATGGAAGACAAAATCGCACTTCATCACGGCTCCCTCGATAAAGAAGATAGAAAAAGAGTTGAAGAAGGGGTTAAAGACGGATTAATAAAATGGGTAGTCTGCACCAGCTCATTAGATTTGGGAGTTGACTTCCAACCTGTAGATCAAATAGTTCAAATTGGTAGTGCAAAGAATTTAGCAAGACTTATCCAAAGAGCGGGAAGAAGTGCTCATAGACCAGGCGGGAAATCAAAAATAATTTTTATGCCTACTAATTCTTTGGAGTTATTTGAGATTAGTGCAATGAGAAGAATAATAAAAAGTGGTATATCTGAAGAAATTAGACTTCCTGAATTATCTTATGATGTACTTCTTCAACATCTAATAAGTTTGGCATGCGGAAATGGCTTTGATCCGAAAGTTGAGAAAGAAAGAATTAGAAATTGCTGGAGTTATAGAAACTTAAAAGATCAAGATTGGAATTGGTGTCTTGACTTTTTAGAATATGGAGGAAAATGTCTTAAGGCATACCCAAAATATAAAAAGATAGTTAAGGAAGAATCACAAAATAATAATGAAAACTTTAAATATTTCGTAAAAGACAAATCTTTAATAAGAATGCATAAATTCAATATTGGGACAATTACAAGTGACAAATTTGTGAATGTTAAATATATGAAAGGTAAATCCTTAGGTAATTTAGAAGAGAATTTTGCTTCAAAATTAAATCCTGGAGATACCTTTTATTTTGCCGGTAAAATGCTCGAATTTGTAAGAATCAGAGATATGATTTTATACGTTAAAAAATCAACAAAAAAAAGTTCTCTAATTCCTGCATGGGTTGGAGGTCAAATGGCAATTTCTGATCTACTTTGTGAAAGTTTGAGAAAAGAAATAGATATATGCAATGAATTAGAAATTTTTGATTACTTAAATCCTGAACTAAATTCATTACGCCCAATACTTGAGAAGCAAAAGGTTCTTTCAAAAATTCCAAATAAAGATGAATTCCTTATAGAAATATATAAAACCAAGGATTTATCAAATCTTTTTGTTTTTACACTTGATGGAAAATTTGTAAATGAAGGAATAGCTTTTCTATGGGCTTTAAGATTGGCAAAATTAAAACAATCTACATTTAGTATTACTGCTAATGATTTTGGATTCAGCTTAACCACCTCAGAAGATTATGATTTTTCGATAATAAAGAAAGAAGCTAATTACTTTTTGGATAACAAAAGATTAGAAGAAGATCTAGAAAATGCAATTAATTTTTCAGAATTAACAAAACGTAGATTTAAAAATATTGCCCAAATAAGTGGACTAGTAAATCAAAATAATCCAACCAAAACAAAAACTTCTTCTCAACTTCAAATAAGTTCAAGTCTTTTCTACGACGTCTTTACAAAATATGAAGAAGGCCATCTTTTGATAAAACAATCGTATCAAGAAGTAAAAGAATATCAATTAGAAAATAAAAGAATATCGAAATCGTTAGAAAGATTAAAAAATTTAAAAATGCTACTGAACGAGATTAAAACTCCAACTCCTTTTTCTTTTCCTTTATTAGTTGAGAGACTTAAAAATACTTTAAGCAATGAACCAATAGAAAAAAGAGTAGAAAAACTTATAAAAAAATATAGTGATTAAATGAAAAAAAGTTCTTTTAAATTTTATTGGGAAGATACATTATTAGAGATGCTTCCCTCAAGAGCGTTATTTCTAAGGGAAACAAAAGAGTTGTTAATATGCGATATTCATCTTGGGAAAGCTGAGTATTTTCAGCAAAATGGTATCCCTCTTACTAATAATTCAGATAAAAACAATTTCGCAAGAATAAAAAAATTAGTAAAGAAATATAGTCCTGAAAAGTTAATAATATTAGGAGATTTATTCCACAGTAAATATTCAATAGATAAAACTCTACAAAAAAAAGTTGAGGATCTTCCTGAACTACTAGAAACTAATGTTGAACTTGTCCTCGGTAATCACGATGTAGGTTGTGATATTAAAAATATAAAAATTTTTGATATTAGAAAAACTAAAAATATTACTTTTAGCCATGAACCAGTTAATTTAGAAAACAATAGGACCTTAAATATTTGTGGACATTATCATCCAAAAATCTATTTAAAAAACAATGGAGATAAATTATCTTTTTGTTGCTTTGCAATGGATATCAATAAAAATATTTTATATCTGCCTGCATTTGGAGATTTAACAGGGGGTTATCCCTGCAAAAATTCATTTAAAAAATGGGCAATTGTTTCTGAAGAAGAAATTATCGAAATAAAATCTTAAGAAAAATCATATTGATGTCACTTAAATTTTTCATTTAGATATATCAATTTTTACTTAAAAGTCTCGATTAGTTTTTTGATGAATTAAATTAATTTTATTAACCTTCATTCGAGAAAAATAAATAATAAAAAACTTATGCAGGTAATGACCCTTTCTTTAGCAGACAAACCACGTTATAAAAAAAATAAACACATTTTATAGAAATGAAAAAATTAATAACTTTGTTTATATTCCCATTTCTTGCCATACCATATGGAGCAAAAGCAAATGATAATTTTTCAGTTGAAATAGAGGCACTTAAACTAGTAATGGAGCAATATAAAGAAGATATTGAATCAAGTACTGAATTAGAAATAGAAGATAAAAAGCCAAGTTACATGGCTCTTAAACAAGACGAATGCAATGCCACTGTTGAAGTAACAAAAAAAACTGGATTAGAAGTCGTAAATACTGAATCTTTCGATGTAAATATCTGCTTGAAAGAAATCTATAAAGTAATCAACTAAATAATCAGGTTATAAAAATATAATAAAAACAAGCAAATTAAAGAGGTCTTTTACAAAAAGAAGGTTAGACCTCGAGACCTAACAGAAAACTTTGGAACGGGTTCTGCATATACAATTAGTAACTACAATTAAATTGTAGAGGTGTAATTAAAAGTACAAAAACTAAAATTATTATTTAATTATTTCTTCTTTGATAATGTCTGTGATTCTTCCCTAGACATTAAAGCTTCGATTTGAGCAAGAACTTTTTGAAGTTCATCCGTTTTTGTAAGAGATGCTTCTGCTACTTCTCTTAATTTTTCTAACTGTTCTTTAGTTTTATCCATGATAAATAAATTAGAAATTAACCACTTTTAAAATGGTTTTAATACAGATTTTTTACTCCCACACAAATTCATATTCTCTCTTTTTTTTATAAAGTCAAATAAATTTCCCTTTACTAAGGTTTTATGAGGACTTCCAATTAATTGTTTATTTATTATTGAAAACATAAGATTATTTGAAATAGAAATACTCTTAAATTATGAAGTAAATACAGGTAATCCTATTGTTGCAGTTGTTATTAGAGCCCCTGCAAAAATCAAGAAAGGTAGAAAAGGATAGTTTTTCAAAGATAAACTTGTTAATTCGAAATAACTATATAGGTATTTATACTGTTTGTCTACCCTTTATCCGTTTTAAAGCTAAAAATCTTTCTTTTAAAAGTAAAAATTTAACATTAACCAAATTTTCCAGATATATACTCCTGAGTGATTTTTTCTTTTGGAGCGTTAAAGATTTTCTTTGTCGTATTAAATTCTGCAAGATAACCAACTTTTCCTCCATCTCCATCTTCATATTCGATAGCATTAAAAAATGCAGTCATATCACTTACTCTTAAAGCCTGCTGCATATTATGAGTAACGATTATTATTGTGTAATTCTTCTTAAGTTCGTGCATCGTTTCTTCTATTTTCAAAGTAGAAATTGGATCTAGAGCTGAACATGGCTCATCCATGAGAATTATTTCAGGTTCAATTGCTATGGTTCTTGCTATACATAGTCTTTGTTGTTGTCCGCCAGATAAAGAGTAACCACTGTCATTTAATTTATCCTTACATTCGTCCCATAAGGCAGCTTTTCTAAGTGAACTTTCCACTAATTCGTCCATATCTCCCGTAAAGCCATTAATTCTTGCCCCAAAAGCAATATTTTCATAGATAGATTTAGGAAAAGGATTTGGTTGTTGAAAAACCATTCCAATTCTTCTTCTAACTTCAACTGGATCTACTCTTTTGTCGTAAATATTAGTTCCATCAAAAAGAATTGTTCCTTTCAAGGAACAATTAGGAATCAAATCATTCATCCTATTCAAGGATCTAAGAACAGTTGATTTGCCACAACCAGAAGGACCAATAAGAGATGTTATATTGCCTTTTTTAAAGTTACAAAAAACATTTCTTACGGCTTCAAAGGCTCCATAGCGAATTGAGACATCCTCAAGAGATAAAATGATATTCTTTTGTATTTTTTTATTAGTTTTAATCATTTATATTCTCTTTGTTTTCTCAGTAAAAGCGGCTAATATCCTTGAAAGTATATTTACTGATAGTATCGATAAAACAAGAATAAAGGAAGCTGCCCAAGCTAGTCCATTCTGCGCATCGTATGGTTCGAGAGCAAAGTTATATATCAATACAGCCAAAGAACCCATCTCATAAAACAAATCTCCAAAGCCTGTTATGTAGTAGTAAGAGAATAAAGCGGTAAATATCAAAGGTGCTGTTTCACCTGCAGCTCTTGCGATACCAAGAACAACGCCAGTAGCAATAGACCTAAAGGCAGAGGGCAAAGTAACTTTCAATATGGTTGTATACATACTTGCTCCAACACCAAGAGACGCATATCTTAATTCGTTAGGAACTAACTTTAAACCTTCGTCAGTGGTTTTAATCACAGAAGGCAACATCAATATTGAAAGAGCCATACCTCCTGCCAAACCGCTATACATACTTCCAAACAAAATTTTTGTTGAGACAATCAAGGCATAAATAAATACTCCAGCAATAATAGAAGGGACTCCAGCTAAAACATTTACCCCAAATCTAATAAACCTTGAAAAAGCGCCGCCTTTAGAATATTCAGCTAAATATATTCCACCGCCAACACCTACAGGTATCGCAATAAATGAAGCAATGGTAGTAATTATTAATGTCCCTATCAATGCAGGATTAATACCTCCTGCATCTAAATCATCTCCGGGAGGATTTGGTTCTAAAGTAAATAGTTCTGGTGTAATTTGAGATCCACCTTTTATAAGAATATAAGTCACCAGAAAAATCAAGGGAAGTATTGCAATCAATGCACAAATTACGGATAAAGAAGTAAAGAATTTATCTCCTATATTTCTGGATAATCTTTTCTGGTAATAAAGTGAATTCATAATAATCTAATATTTGAGACTAAATTTCTTAACTAGCCACTGCGCAAAGATATTAACCACTAAAGATAGGATCATAAGTACAAAAGCCGCATAAAACAGTGATGAAACCTGACTTCCATCAGCTTCACCGAACTGGTTTGCGAGCATGGAGGAAATGGTATATCCAGGAGATAATAGGGACCAACTAAATGCATTTGAATTACCAATAATCATTGTCACAGCCATTGTTTCTCCCATTGCCCTACCTAAAGCCAATAGAACACCTGCCATAATTCCTGATAATGCCGCCGGCAAAATTACTGAAAATATTGTTTTCCATCTACTTGCTCCAATTCCATAAGCCGCATTTCTTAGCTTTTTGGGAACTTGATTAAGAGTATCTCTTGCAATGGAGGTCACTATTGGCAAAAGCATTACTACTAAAATCAATATTGCTAAAAAAGAATTCCTGCCTGTAGGTTCTGTACTGAATAAAGGTATCCAACCAAAGATATTATGTAAAAAGACAAAAAAGGTTCTAAAAAAAGGTTCCATTACAAATATTGCCCAAAGTCCCAATACAACTGATGGAATAGCTGCTAATAATTCAACAAAAGAACCTATTATTTCTCTAAAAACTTTCGGTACAAAGTCCTCGGTAATAAATATTGCAGTTCCAACGCCCAAAGGGATAGTTATTAATAACGAAAGAAATGAGGTTACTAATGTGCCATATATTGCGGTAAAAGCTCCGTATTCATCTTTTACAGGATTCCATTCAGAGGTTACTAAAAACTTCAAGCCATACCTTGAAAAGGATTCAAATGACTGAAAAAAGACTACTAAAATAATTCCTAAAAGTATTATTGCTACGAAACTAGACAAGACTAGGGCAGTATTCTTGAAGATAATATCTATATTTTTTTCGATACCGAATCTTTTACGATTCTTGAAAAGAGTTAATTTCTCTTCCATTAAAAAAAGAATATCTCTATAAATCTACTACTAAATATTGTAAAAGACTTTAAGAGGGGTTAAAGATAAAAGAAAGTCATGAAAAGTAAACATCCTTAAACTTAATTTCTTCAAAAATTTTTTCTTTAACTTTACTTAACCATAGGTGGATATTATTTATTGAATGGAAACTGAGAGGATGTTTAAATACAGGGAATTCATTGCTCAAATCAAATATAAAGAAGTAATATCTTCCCCTGTATATTTTATTCCTGTTTTGCTTCTATTCATAATGATTATTATTGAAGGTTTTCACATCTTTAATCACAAACAAAATTGCAAAACTAAAGCTGAGTGGATGGAACAATCAGGAATGACTTATGACAGGGAATCAGAAGTTAATTAATAAAATCTAAAATATAATTTATTCGCAGCAACGTTTTCTGTTTGAGGAATAATCTGTCAAAGAAGTTATCCATTCCTTGATTAAAAAGAGAGATTCTTTTTTTAGGCTGTAGTACACCCATCTACCTTCTTGTCTGTCTGAGATAAGACCAGCTTCCTTCAAAATTTTTATATGATATGAAATTCTTGATTGAGATAAATTAGTTAATTTCATAATATCGCAAACACAAACTTCTCCATCCATCATTAGGTCAATTATTTCTAGCCTAAAAGGATCAGAAAATGAAACCATCAGCTTAGATATATTTTCTTTTTTTACTTTTCTAATCTCTTTTAACATTTATGAGGAAATTAAATTTTCTTTAATATAGCTTAAATAAAAAGATTTCATTAATCAAAACATCTTGATACATCAAAATATTTTGATGTAAGATATATATAGAAAATTTCAAAGTTATGAAAATTGGAATTAATGGTTTTGGAAGAATTGGCAGATTAGTTTTCAGAGCATTATGGGATAGAGCTAATATAGAAATAACTCATATAAATGAGATAGCAGGAGATTCGAATGCTGCTGCGCATCTACTCGAATTCGATTCGGTCCATGGTAGATGGGTGAAAGATATAAAGGTTAAAGAAGAAGAAATAATAATTGATGGAAAGAAATTAACCTACACATCTTTTAAAAATTACCTTGATGTTCCTTGGGAAAAATCTTCTGTAGATATTATTTTAGAATGTACAGGAAAGAATAAAAAGCCAGACAAACTAAATCCCTATTTTGATTCTGTTGGGATGAAAAGAGTAATAGTAGCTTGTCCAGTAAAGGGAATTGTAGCTGGAGAGGAATCACTTAATATTGTTTACGGTATAAATCAAAGTCTTTATGACCCTTCTAAACATAAATTAGTAACTGCAGCATCTTGCACTACAAATTGTTTAGCTCCGATAGTAAAGGTAATCAATGAAAATTTTTCAATTAAGCACGGCGCTATTACAACTATTCACGATGTTACCAACACTCAAGTTCCTGTAGATTTTTATAAAAGTGATTTGAGGAGAGCAAGAGGATGTATGCAAAGTTTAATACCTACTACTACTGGATCTGCTAAAGCTATCGCTGAGATCTTCCCAGAATTAAAAGGAAAATTAAATGGTCATGCAGTAAGAGTTCCTCTACTTAATGGTTCCTTAACTGATGCAGTTTTTGAATTAAATAAAGAAGTGTCAACTGAACAGGTAAATTTAGCACTTAAGGTAGCTTCAGAAACTTATTTAAAAGGAATTCTTGGCTACGAAGAAAGACCTTTAGTTTCTGCAGATTATGTAAATGACTCTAGAAGTTCAATAGTTGATAGTTTATCAACGATGGTTGTTAATTCAAATTTATTAAAGATATACGCTTGGTACGATAACGAATGGGGTTACAGCTGCAGGCTTGCAGATCTTACTGAATATGTAATCAAAAAAGAGATTTAATTTATGTCTTTATGAAGTTATCTAATATTCAACAATATAGTGTTGTAACAGCAAACTATTGGGCGTTCACGCTTACTGACGGCGCATTAAGATTATTAGTTGTTGGTCACTTTCATGAGCTAGGTTACACAACTCTACAAATTGCTTTACTTTTCCTTTTTTATGAGTTTTTTGGAATAATTACTAATCTTTATGGTGGTTGGATAGGAGCAAGATATGGTTTAAGACTTACTTTATGGATTGGGACTATCCTTCAAATCATTGCCCTTTTTATGCTTATTCCAGTTAAGGAGGATTGGCCAGTAATATTTAGTGTCGTATACGTTATGGTTGCTCAAGCAGTCAGCGGGATAGCAAAAGATTTAAATAAAATGAGCGCTAAAAGTGCTGTTAAGACAGTAGTTCCAAAGACAAATGATGGCAATGATACTAGTCAAAAACAACTTTTTAAATGGGTTGCTATTTTAACTGGATCTAAAAATGCTCTTAAGGGAGTTGGCTTTTTCTTGGGTGGACTTTTATATAAGTTATTTGGATTCAATAATGCTGTAGGAATTATGGGTTTCGGACTCTGCTTAGCCTTTTTATTGACATTAATTTTACCTGGAGAAATTGGCAAGATGAAAACCAAACCAGCTTTTAATGATCTTTTTTCAAAATCATATGCCATAAATATTCTTTCAGCAGCAAGGTTCTTTCTTTTTGGAGCAAGAGATGTTTGGTTTGTCGTAGCACTTCCAGTAT
Source organism: uncultured Prochlorococcus sp. (assembly GCA_902564235.1). Taxonomy (GTDB): domain Bacteria; phylum Cyanobacteriota; class Cyanobacteriia; order PCC-6307; family Cyanobiaceae; genus Prochlorococcus_A. Next base: position 55,604 of record CACFAG010000002.1, read on the forward strand.
TCCTTGATATGGCGTTTGGTTGGGACTACATGGAAATAGGATTATTTCTTGGGGCTTGGGTAATAGGTTATGGGATTGTTCAGGCTTCTGCTCCAGCAATTAGAAAGACGTGGGGCCAGAAAGAAAGTCCAGATCGCAAAGCTATCCAATTTTGGAGTGCCGTATTAATGGTCATACCGTCTTTGATAGGAATCGCATTATGGAGAGAAAGTTCTCCATCGATAGCAATAATTTTAGGACTTACTATTTTTGGATTTGTTTTTGCAATGAATTCCTCAACACATTCTTATATGATTTTGGCCTACTCTGATAATGAAAAAGTCAGTTTAAATGTTGGCTTCTATTACATGGCAAATGCTGCTGGAAGACTAATTGGAACATTACTCTCTGGCTTACTATTTATGATTGGGAGAAATCCAAGTATTGGTCTTCAATATTGTCTTTATTTTTCATCACTTTTAATATTCTTATCTTGGATTTCGAGTCATAAATTACCATCAATCAAACAAAGCCTATCAGCTCCATAAAAACTAATTTTTAGAAATTAGAATATTTAAATGGCAAAAATATCCTTAATTGAATTTGCAAAAATTTTTCTAAAAATTGGTATTTTAAGTTTTGGAGGACCCTATGCTCATATTTCTTTATTCGAAGATGAACTTATAAATAATAAAAAATTAATCACAACACAATCTTTTGAAAAAGGTATTGGTTTATGTCAATTGCTTCCAGGACCAATATCCACTCAATTAGCAATATATATAGGTCTTAAAATTAATGGTTATCTTGGCGGATTGATATCCGGTATATGTTTCATTATCCCAGGATTCGTTTCGGTATTAGCTCTTAGTTTTTTTTGGCAAATTGGTTCTGGATCAAAATTCTTAACAGATTTAATTTATTTTAATCCACCTTTTATTGCAGGAATAATTTTTTCATTCTCATTAGTTCTATTAAAAAAAAGATTAAAGTTTGATCGAATATTATTCTCTAGCTCAGTATTATTTCTACTTATATTTGCCAAATATAATAGTATTCAATTTCCACTCATAACAATTCTTACTATTGCAGGATTGATAAATATATTTTTACGGAAATTCAAAAATATTTTTTATAGCTTGGTCCCTTTATCTATATTTTCAACAACCTCATTTTTGAGTAGCTCGGTCTTTTTAGATATTTTTAAGTTCTATAATTTTTTGAAGGATTATTTAAAATCAAAGTTTTTAGTAGATTACCTTCATCTGTTTTTTTTCTTCTTTAAATCGGGACTTTTTATTTTTGGAGGGGGATTAGTAATCATTCCTCTTATGAGTGATTATGTTATCACTCAAGGATGGTTAACAAATAATGAATTTATAGATGGAATAATGATTAGCCAAATAACGCCTGGGCCTGTCTTATTAATTACAAGTTTTATTGGATACAAAGCAGGGTTTTCGGTTGGAGGAATAAATGAAGCTTTAAAATATTCATTTATATCAACTTTTGCAATTTTTTTACCAAGTTTTTTATTGATTTTTGTTTTTGGAAAAGGCTTTATAAAAAACAAAATTAAATCGATTAATTACTTTATCGAAGGAGTGATCAATACAATTCCTGGAGCAGTTATTTTCTCTGGATTTAATTTAATTGAAGATAGTTTTTCATCAAAATTCCTTTTAGTTAGCTCTATTTTTATAGTTTTAATCTCAACAATATTATCTTTTTTTAAAATAGTTCCAACATACATAATTATCCTCTTTTCTTTAATATTAGGTTTATCAAAATATTTTTTTGCATAAAAAAAGGAGGAAATAAATTCCTCCTGTTAAATGTTGTCTTACGGTTTATTTACCGATTCTTTCTACGGCAGCTCTTGACTTCTCAAGAATATCACCTTTCAAAGGAACGAAGCCTAGTGATGGAGCTTTATCTTGATACTCATCGCTTAACAATGTATTAAAGGCTTGTTTGATAGCTTTAGTGTTTCTACCATTACCTTCTTCATAAGCAAGTATCCATGTTAATGAAGCTATAGGATATGCTCCTTTAGCAGTTGGATTAGGATTTTTACCAGCAAGATTTTCATCTAAAGTAATACCATTAAGAGCCTTAGCTCCTGCCTCTACAGATGGTTTTAGAAACTCACCTGAAAGATTCTGAAGTGCAGCAGCTTTGACGTTACCTTTAATGTAGGACTGGTTAACATAACCAATTGCACCAGGAGTATTTTGAATAACACCCGCAACACCAGAATTACCCTTAGCACCAACACCTGCTGGCCACTTAACTGATTTACCAGTGCCTAAAGTCCATGTTGGTGAAAACGCTTCCATAGAGTTTGTGAAAGCTTTAGTTGTACCTGATCCATCAGAACGATGCGCCCAAGTTAACTTACCTGCTTTACAACCTAATTCTTTCCAGTTTTTAATCATACCCATAGCAACCCTTACTGCTTGCTCTTGAGTGAGTTTCAAATCACAATCATAGTTGTAACCGAAAGCAATAGTTCCTCCAACCATTGGGATTTGAACTAAACCTCTGGTAACTTTTGCTATATCTTTATCTTTCATTGGATCATCTGATGCACCAAAGTTAACAGTTTGATCGATAAAAGCTTTTCTTCCAGAACCAGAACCAACAGCCTGGTAATTAACTCTTGGCCCACCTGAAGAGGCTAAATCTTTGAACCAACGAGTATAAATTTTGGCAGGAAATGATGCTCCAGCACCACTTAATCTTGTTTTAGCAGAAACACTTGTGCCAGGAACACTTGTACCAGCAGCAATGGCTACTGCAGAAGTGAAAACCAAAGCTTTCTTTGCTATGTTCATGGATGTCATGATTAAATAAAAGACTACATATATATAGCACCGAATTTATACATAAATACTTATTAATTGTAATTTTATCCTGTGGTTAATTAGCTCTTAACCTCCTCTTAACCCAGTTATCAATTTAACTTATTTACGTTTGGTTTTGAAAATATTTGAAAATAAATAAATTTTAATTTTTAACTCTGATTAAATAAATTTCTAAAGATTAAAAAGATTTTTTTTATTTAATTTAAGACATGTTTAAACTCTCTTTAAATTTTCCTCGTTTACTTTATTTCTTACCCGTTTCTTAACCTTTATTCGTTCTCATAGATTTGGATATTTATCCTTTTTTACGTGTTGAGGTTCATGAAACTTTTTCAAAAATTAATTGCTGCTCCTGCCATAATTTCTTTGGCATCAGGTTTCGCAGTAAACGCATCTGAGATCAATTCAACAGATCTTAGTGAATATTCAAACTCTAACAAATTAGTATCTTTAGGTGATTTCAAATCAGATACTTTATTTCCAGGAGATTGGGCTTACGATTCATTAAAGGATCTAACAAATAGTTCAAGATTCAATGGTAACTCAGTTACTCGTTTAGAAGCTGCTGCTGAATTAAACAACTTAATTGCAGGTGGTGAAGGCTTGATGAACGGAGCTCAAATAGACAGATTAAGTGACGAGCTTGGTTCAGAGTTGGCAATTATGAAAGGAAGAGTAGATGGCCTTGAAGCTCGGGTGAACGGAATTGAAGCTGGTTCTTTCAGTGAAACAACAACAATGAAAGGAAAAGCTAAATTCCAGATTGGTGGAACTGATGGTGTAACTGATGAAGCAGTTATGGCTGCATATTTCTGGGAAGTCGATTTAAACACAAGTTTTACTGGTGAAGACAACTTAAATGTAGAAATTGAAACAGGAAATACACCTGATACAGACAGTTTCCTCGCAGTTACAGATTTTGGTAAAGATTCTGGAGATGAACTTAAAGTTTCTGATTTAAACTACTCATTCCCATTGGGAGGTTGGTCTATAACTGTTGGGGATTCATTAGATGCAAGTAAGCAATTTACTGGAGCTTGTAGTTATGGAAACACTGTTGACTCTTTAAGTGATTGTGGAACAGGAAATTCTATTGCTGTTGGTGGTGATCAGACAATTAGTGCTGGTTATGATCTTGATAATGGGTTTTCATTTGGACTTGGTATTTCAGCTGATGATGGAGAAAAAGCTGATAAAGGTATGTTCACAGCAGAAGGTGAAGATATCTATGCTCTAAACGTTGCTTATAGTGGAGACAATTATGGTCTTGCTCTCGCTTACGCTGATGTAGATGTAGCAACCTACTGGGGTATAAATGCTTCTTATTCTCCTGATGGTTTTCCAACAATTAGTGGTGGATACGAATTTGGTGACCCAGATACAGGAAATGATACAACTCAATTCGCAGTTGGACTAAGTTCTGATCTTGGCCCTGGTGAAATCACAATAGGTATGGGTACCAACGGTTCAATAACTGATGGGGAAGAGGAATTATACGCCTATGATCTTTCTTATACCTACAAATTCAATGATGGTATGAGTTTTACTCCTTTTGCATTTATAGTTGAAGGAGCTGATGGTGGAGATGATACTACTGGTTTAGGTGCAGAAATTGGTTTCAAGTTCTAACAAAATTAACAATATTACAAGGACCTCTAATTAGGAGGTCCTTTTTTTTGCTTACCTTTTTTAAAACCTTAAATTGTTCTTAATAAATTAATTTTTTTTTCTTAACTTTTTAAAGGGAGCATAAATATGTATTCCCTTATGCACTAAATGAAAAAACCCCTAGCTGCTGCAAGTTTTTCAGCATTACTTGCAATTGTCGCCTCCTCTACAAGTAGCGGATTTGCAAATTGGAATACAAAATATTGGGCAAATGAAAAAAACTTCAACAGAATTTCCTCTTTTAATGTAAGTGATAATTTACCAAAAGGATCAAAATCTACCACCAAAACTTCTTCAGAAGTTGTTACAGCATCAGAAGATGGTAAGACTTTGATGTATACAGATAGTGATTTAGGAGTAGTAGGTTTAGTTGATATCTCAGACCCTGCAAAACCTAAAGCATTGGGAGTTGTTGAACTGGAAGCAGAACCCACTGGAATTGCGGCACTTGGAAACAATGCTTATATAGGTTCAAATACATCTGAAAGTTATACAAATCCTTCAGGAGCATTAGTTCAATACAATTTAGAAACAAGAAAAGCAGTAAAAGAATGTGATTTAGGTGGGCAGCCTGATAGCGTTTTTGTTTCACCAGACGGAACATTTCTAGCTGTCGCTATAGAAAATGAAAGGGATGAAGAATATAAAAATGGATTTATCCCTCAATTAGATGAGGAAGGTAAACAAATTAATCCTCCAGGTTATGTTTCTCTTGTGAAGTTAAACAAAAGAGGGAAAATACAATGCAATTCAATAAAAAAAGTTGATTTAACAGGATTATCTGAAATAGCACCTAGCGATCCCGAACCAGAATTCGTTGCTATTAATGATCTTGGTGAAACAGTTGTCTCTCTTCAAGAAAACAACCATCTTGCAGTTATTGATAAAGATGGAAATGTAATATCAAATTTTTCGGCAGGGATTGTAAAACAAATGGCAGGAATGGATACAAAGAAAGATGGAGCACATAATTTTAAAAGCAAACTAAAGAATGTAAGAAGAGAACCCGATGGTCTTACTTGGATTGATAATGACCATTTTGCAACAGCAAATGAAGGCGATTACAAGCATATTGATCCAAATCAGGCAAAAAGAGGTGGTTCAAGATCCTGGACTATTTTTAAAAAAGATGGAACAGTAGTTTATGAAGATGCAAATAGACTAGAAAGAGCAATTGCACAAATAGGTCATTTCCAAGATGGGAGAGCAGGTAAAAAGGGAGTAGAACCTGAGTCAGTTACATATTCAAAAATTAATGGGACGCCCTATTTATTTGTTGGTGCTGAACGAGCTGGGATAGTAGCTGTTTACGATATCACAGAACTAAATCAACCTTTGCTTACTCAATTACTTCCATCAGGCATTGGACCAGAGGGATTTGTCGCAATTCCAGAGAGGGGATTAATTGCCTCAGCAAATGAAAAAGACTACAACAAAAAAGAACCTGGTTTATCTTCTCATGTGACTATTTATCAACTACAAGATGCTCCTGCTTCTTACCCACATTTAACAAATGAAAATGGCCTTGAATTTGTATCTTGGGGTGCGATAAGTGGAATGGTGGCTGGTGATGACGGTAAAATTTATGCTGTAAATGATGGGACTTTTAAAACTCAGCCAAGAATTTACGTTATTGATCCTTCATCTTCCCCAGCACTATTAGAAAGAGCTATAGATATAAAGCTAGATGGTAAGACTGCATTATTTATGGATCAAGAGGGTATTACTACTGATGGTAATGGTGGATTCTACATTTCTACTGAAGGAATCAAGAAAAAGCTAGATGAACATCCTCCTGCAATCTACCATGTAAGCTCAGATGGTGAAATTTTAGAGAAGATAACTCCACCACCTTCATATCTTAATTATGCTAAAAATCCTGGTTTTGAAGGCATAACAAGGAATGGGGATATTCTTTATATTGCTCAACAGAAGCCTTGGGGTGATGATACTTTCAATACTACTAAGATCCTTTCCTATAATTTAAAAACCAAACAGTGGGGGGCCGTAAATTATCAATTAGATAGGATCAAAAAAGGTGGCGTTGGCATTTCAGAATTGACTTACCATGACGGGGCACTTTATGTAATCGAAAGAGATAGTTTCTATGGAAAGAAAGCGAAATTGAAAGCTATATATAAAATAGATTTAGATGAAGTTATTTTCGAAGGTCTTCAGACTAATATTCCTCCCAGACTTTATCCTTTAGTTGAAAAAGAGTTAGTTACTGATCTAAAACCAGTAATGCAATCTACGGGTGGTTTTATCCTTGAAAAGGTTGAAGGCTTAGCAATAACAAGCGAAGGGCAAGCATGGATTTCAACTGACAACGACGGAACTGGAAAGAAATCAACTGGTGAAACTCTTTTCCTAAATATTGGAAAAATCTAGTTAAAACTTCTAATAAAAGTCACCTTTTATATAAGGTGGCTTTTTTTGCAGTTCTTATAATTAAAAAAAGTTAAATCATGAAATACCTAATATTTATTATTTTGTTCATCGCCCCAGTTAAAGCTGAAACAAAATACTATTGGCAGGGTGTCAGGCATTATTTAAATCGACCCAAACTAATGATAGAAGCATGCAAAGATATGAAAGAAGAAAATGACATTGGAACATCTGCTTTCGAGAGTATGTACATGCCAACATTACCTGATAGGCTTTGGTTAGCTATTGGCAAAAGAGATTCTTATTGGGCAGATGACTCCAAAGAAGGAAGCATTCTTTTTACAAGAGAAGGGGTATTGAATTTAAAAAAATTTATTGCAGAAAAATCATGTCCTAATATTTTTTAAATTTTCCCTATAAATCTGTATTAAGACACGGAAAGATAGTTTCAATAATCGCTCCACCATCTTTATGATTAAATGCCTTTATAAAACCTTTATTGTTATTAATTATTTTTTTTGTAATTGAAAGACCTAAGCCACTTCCACTTTTCTTAAATTTAGTCCTTGATGGATCCCCACGATAAAAACGAGAAAAAATGTCATTTGATTCATCTTCTTCTAATCCAATACCTTTATCTCTAACTCTTATAACAACAGAGCTAGCTCTCTTAAAAATTTCAATTTGTATGCCCTCTTTTGTTGGGGAATAACGAATAGCGTTATCTAAAATATTTATAAATGCTCTTTTTAAATTTTCAATATCCCCAGATATATAATATTTTGTTGGAGAAAATAAATTTATTTTTATATCCTTTTTTTCTGCAAGCGGTTTTAGTGTTTGCCAAGATTCCATAATCAAATCTGAAATAGATATTTTTTTGTTTTTATTAAAATCTTCGCTACTTTCTAGCTTAGAAAGCTCTAAAGTCTCTTCGGCCATTTTTCTTAATCTTTTTGACTCTTTCTTAAGTCTTTTAACAAGATACCTATCCTTTTTTGATACTACTGATTCAAGTCTTTCCCCAATCAAGATAAGTGATGTAAGAGGAGTTTTCAGTTCATGAGAAACATCATTAATTAATTGATTTTGTCGTTTTTTTATCGATTCAATTGATAATTTACTTTCCAATAATATTAAATAATTCTTTTTCCTTCCTCTAACAATATTTACCGAAATGGGTACTCCCGCAATTGTGAAATCAAGGTTGAATGGGAAATCTTTTTTTCTTAAATATAGAATTTTATTACTAAGTACTTCAAGCTCATTAATATCATTTATTGCTTTTCCAATAACATCTTTATATTTGATAACCCTAATAAGAGATAAAGCTTTCTGATTGATAAATTTTATTGTTAGATCAGATGATAAGATTATCCACCCTTGCGATGAATAATCTAACCAAGACAACACTTCTTGAGGTCTAATTTTATCAAATGGGAAATCAATAGTTTTTTTATACTTATTTTTATCAACTTCAAATTTTTTTTCTTTTGATTGAGAAAAATGCTTGACTTTTATTTTCCACTTCTGATGTAAAAAAAATAATACTTCTTGTAGTGTTTTCATTTTCATCCAAACTTATATCCAAAACCTCTTACAGTTTTAAGAAACTTTGGAGCTGAAGGATCTTCTTCTAATTTCTCTCTGAGCCACCTAACATGAACATCTACAGTTTTAGTATCACCAATAAAGTCAATTTCCCAAATTTTTTCAAGTATTAAATCTCTTGACCATACTCTTTTTGGATTTTTCATAAATAACTCTAATAATTTAAATTCTTTTGGAGATAATGTTATTTCTCTATCAAAAGAAGTTACCCTACATTCTTCCAAAAACATTTTTATATGATTAAACTCGAGAACAGTTTTTGATTTTTCTATATATTTTTTATTACGTTTAGATCTTCTTATTAAGGCTCTAGATCTAGCAATTAATTCATTTAAACCAAAAGGTTTTGTTAAATAATCATCTGCACCAACCTCTAATCCAAGAACCCTGTCTGATTCATTATCTTTAGCACTCAAAATTAGTATGGGTGTATAGTCTTCATCATTTCTTATTTTTCTACATAACTCTAATCCATTTAGTCCTGGCAACATTAAATCTAGAATTATTAGGTCAACATCTTTTTTAATATCATTATTAATAAAATCTAAGGCACTTAAACCGTCTTTGAAACTTGATACTCTAAAACCTTCGCTGATCAAGGTTTCACTGACTGTAAGCCTAATACTCTTATCATCCTCTACAAGAAGAATTCTTGAGTCTTGCAAACTTTTATGATCTTTAATAGCCATTGAAAGTTCCAACAATTTTATTTTATATAATCAAAATTATTTGATCTAATTATTTCATAATTAATTTACATTGAATTATTATTTTTTTCATTTAATCTTATTTCCTTTTTAATTTTCCCTTAAACCCTTTTATCTATATTTAGATTGTCTCTTTAATCTTCCTCACACAAAATTTTAAAGAGACAAATTTATTGAATTTAATAATAGATATTAAAACTAATATCCCATCGAAGCGTAATAATAATCGTCATCTTCATCTATATTTGTCACTACCCATTCTGGCTGAAAGTCACCAATTTTTACATATTGATAAAGCTTATCAACATCTGGATCGTAATAAGTATCGTTGATTTTTGGATCTTTGACTACTTTGCTTGGATGCATAATAAAAAATATTTCTACTCTTTTTTTATAGATTATTTAGTTTAAAGCAGCTTTAAATCTCATTTAAATATTTTCATTTGATCTAGTTAACCTAAGACTAATTTAACTTGTAGTTAGTCTTGATTGTTTTAATTACCGATTTTTTCGGATCTTTATTTGGATAACAATTAACAATTCTATATTTTCCGCCTTTTCTATCTGTCTCAACAAGAGTAAATTGAACAAATTTTTCTTTTTCAGCACTTGAAAAATCTTTGACTTCTATTTTGATGATTTCTTCATTTTTACTATCAATTATTCTGGATTTACCTCCACAAAGAAGAACAGCAGTTTCTTTAGTTAAATAAAATAATTTTTTTTCATCTTTAATGGATGATTTATCTTTCTTAATCGAAATTGAATTTTGTGTAATGGATATTTCATCTTGGGTAATGGGTAATTCGTCTTTTGGACTACAGGAAGTAATAATAATGATAGATAAAAATAATAGCTTTTTCATGATTTTTTAGATGATAAATTCACTAATAATTTCTTCTAATTGACTTTTATTTAGTTTAATAAGATAGTTTTGGATTTCCTTTCTAAATAATCTATCTTCAACTCTTTTAGTTTGAAGAATCGAAAGAGTGATGAAGTTAACAAGTTGTTTTTTGTCCATACATATTTTCTAAATCCCTATTGTTAAATCATATTTAAATTTTGATTAAGCTAAGAAATAACAACAAATATCTATTTTAGAAATTTAAGCCATTTAAAAAAAATTTATTTTTTAATTAATCATTACTTAATCCAAGAAACCTAAATTTATAATGTATAAAAATATTGAAATGTCTTTAAAAAACTTATCTTCACAAAGGAATAACCCAAAAAAAATCGGCACAGAATTTTCAAGAGATTTTTATAAAGGAAACTTTGAGAATAAAGATAAATTTTTCTTAAATGATTCAGAATTTATTGAGAATTACAATAACTCTTTAAAATCACCTCAATCAAGGAGACTATATAAAATAATAGAGAGTAAAGGATTTAATAGATGGAATAGGTAAGTATGTGGAATTTACAGTTGCAGAGACTGATAAAAAAGAAGGAAAATATAGAATTATTAATTGTTTCCCAAGTGAAGAGCCACAAGATTCAATAATAAAACTACAAAAACAAATTACAAATTAAATAATTAGAAGATCTTTTGAGTGAGAGACTTGCATTTTCAGAAAATAAAGGGAATATAAAGAAAATGATAATTCCAATGGAATCAATTAAAAAACCAAAAAGAATTATTAAGAAACAGCTTAAAAATGTTAATAAAGCAATTATTGAAATTGCAGAAATGAAATTTGTAAATATTGAAGAAAAAGAAGAAAAATTAGATGCGCTTGTTTTTTTAAAGCATCAAATATTGAGGAAGGCCGAGAAGTTAGAAATTAAATAACTAAATAATTGTAAATGTTGATTTTTGGATCTTTGACTACTTTGCTTGGATGCATAATAAAAATTACTTCTACTATGTCTTCTAGAAAATTAAGTTTAACTTATATTTAAAATCCATTTAAAATTTCCTAACAAATAAAAAAAAATATAAATTTTTTTTTATTTCAAAAGCTAGCCTTTATTTAGAATTTAATTTTTGTTTTTACTCTGTTTTTATTTTGAGATTTGAATTCAAAAAGTCCTTTATCAGTAAATATTGTCAACTCATCTCCAGATGTTTCTTCAATTGCAATTCCTTCAGACTCTAAATTTTTAACATAAACATTACCAATAAGTTTTAGAGATTTATCATCCTTGTCAAAAGAAAGCTTGTCCGAATAAGCCTCAAAATTACCACTATTGCTTTTAATAACTACATTTCCAATAGCCTCTAAATCACCTTCTAAAGTATTTACTTGAGAATCTGATGTAATTGTGTAATTAATTAATTCCTCAGCAAAAGAATATTCAGCTAATAAAAATAAAAACGATGCGAAAAATAAGCTTTTCATTTACTCCCAACCCTTTTCTGCATTTTGAATAATCCATTGTGCAAGAACCTTATCCTCTCCATCCTTCAATTTATTTTTATAACCCTTCATAAAACCAATCCCTTCATTGGCAATAATTGTTATTGAATTTACATCAGCTATTCCTCTTTTTTCAAGGTCGGAAAGTTTTAATGATTTGGATCCTTTAAGAACTACTGATCCACCTCTTACATGGCAGCCTGCACAAACATTTCTAAAAATTGTTTCTCCATCTCTTATATCAGAAGCCATTAGATATCTGTTATGCAAAGACGTTTGAAAAATAATTATTAAAGTTATTACAGGAATTACGAATAGAAATTTAAATATTTTCATTTGATTTATTCTACACACAATCAACTTAGCAATTAATTCTGAATCTCGATCTATCTATTTTAATAGCTCTACTGCTACAACAAGATTTCCTAAAAGTCCGTTCAAGATATTTAGTTGTTCTTTACTACCAAATGCTATTAAAACCTGACCTGGTTGAAGTATAAAATTACCGCCAGGATTAGTGAACAACTTTTCATTTTCTTTAATGGCTAAAATTTTGGCACCGCTTTTTTTACCTATTCCAAGTTCAGAAAGTGATCTTTTCTCTGCTGTTTCAAAAAGACTAATATCATTACTTAATTCAAATTCTTCAATTTCACACTCACTTCCTGCTAAAAGATCTAGAAAGTCAATGGCAATAGGTCTTAATGCCATGGATGCCATCGCTCTACCTGCCGCTATATAAGGGCTTACAACTATACTTGCTCCAGCTAATCTCAATTTACTCGCAGCTTCTTCAGTTCCAGCTCTTGCAATTACTCTTATAGAACTTCTTATTCCTTTAGCACTCAAAACTACATATAAATTTGCAGCGTCATTAGGCAAAGTAACAACCAAACTCTTACATTTTTCTAATCCCGCTAGTTTTAAAGTCTCATCAAGAGTAGCGTCAGCACAAAGCACTTCTAAACCATTTTCTTCAGCAATCTTTTTTCTATCTTCATCGCTCTCAACAACAATAATTGGAATGTTTTGAGTTTTTATTTGGTTAGATATTTCCTGACCTACCCTCCCATATCCGCACAAAATTACATGATTTTCCATTTTTCTAAGAATTCTTTTAAAACGTAATTCGTTTACTCTTTGAAAATAGCCGGATTCGAATAATCTAACAGCTTTTTGAAAGGTAAATTGAATAAAGATCAATCCGCCAACGATTACTAAAACAGTAACAATTCTGCCTTCAGGACTTAAAGGTTGAACTTCTCCAAAACCAATAGTGGTTATTGTGATCAGAACCATCCATAAGCAATCACTCCATTCCCATCCCTCTGTTATTCGATAGCCAATTGCACCTAAAAAAAACAGAAAGAACAAAGAATAAATAAGACCAAACCAAGGCCTTAAATAGTCTTTAATAAAATAGAACTCAAATAATCTAAGCTTCATATCCCTTATTATCGTAAACTATTCAAAAATTTCAAAAAAATTATCTATTATGTTTCTAAAACTATTAATTTGTTTAAGTGATATACATATTAAGCAGGATAATAATATTTATTTTCGTAGCTGTATGCGTTAAACAAATGATTACTGTCTCAGGTCTTATTTAATAATTAAAAATTAATTCAAGGTTTTACTTGTACTGATTCAATAAGAAAATCAGAAGCTGCTTTTAACCAATCAGCGACCGTAAGACGAAGGTCAGGCTGAGAAAATACAAGCGCAGCAATAATACCAATTAAAATTATTTTTACCATGGCAATTCAAACATTCTTACGAATTAAAACATAAATATCTAATAAAAAGAACCTTAAATTTATAAATAATAGATTAATTAAAATTTCTCTAATTGATTAAACAAATATTCCACTCTTCTTAGATTAACACCTAAATCTGATTGCCCTAATCTTGCTGCAGATCTTATTTGGATTATTCCTTTAGATCTGTCTACATAACTTCTTACATCAAGCTTTAAAATTTCAAGGTCATCAGGAAATCTAAAAATCAAGCTTCTACAAACACCTCTCCAATAATTCCTTCCACTTTCAATGACTTCTGTCCGAGGTAACCCTTCTGCAAGGGAAACAAGCTGAATAAACTTCTGATCAACATTTATAAGTTTCTTTTCTATTAAGACACTATTTAATGGATTAGTAATTGGCGCAAGACCTTGAATGGAAGAAACCATATTTTTTAGAGTAATAAAGATGTTCTAACCGATTTAATGCACAAAGTGAGAGAACAAAAGAAAATAATTTTCCCATAAATTTGATCTCTTTATAAAAATTCCTTATTTTGCGATCAAAATTCTAAAATTTCAGATTTTTTATTGTTTTTTTTGATAAAGATGGTTGCCTACCTTTTTTAATAGTTAGTTTCCTAACCCATAAAAAAACTCCTATAAACAAAAATATTTCAACAATAATTCCAACCTTTATTAAACTCATTTTTTATCCTCTTTTTTCTTGTTGGTACCCTCAATGTATGGCACAAGAAGATTTAATAACCACCTTTTAAATGAATTTAACGGTTTCATAATCTATTTACTTGCCTTTTTTCCACAAACTCCTCCCTTTAATGAGATCCTCTATATTTGGCCAAGCTGCTATTAATTCTTTAAGTGCTTTTCTATTAGGAGTATAAAAAACACATGAAAATGCACTTATTACATAAAGTATGAACCATAACTTACTTTCTGAATAAGCTAAAAACAAAGAGAAAAGAAAACTTCCAATAAAGAAAAAGAAAAATAACCTATTTAATATTTCTAATGGAGTTCTTTTAAGTCTGTAAAATTTAATCTTTTTACTATCTTCTTCAGTATCTTTCTGAAATTTACTTTCGTACGAATTAATTATTTCTTCTTCTAGAATTTTTTCATAATCTAAATTATCAATTGGATCACTTTTATCCTTTTTATTTATCATTGGTAACCATAAAGTACGAACATGGTAACTAATTTAAGGTATTTTAAAAATTATAAAATTTAATCTTTTAACTGGATCTATACGAACAGATCATGGTTTTGAAAATACTTCAAGATTGTCTTATTTATAAAAGATAAATTAGTCAAAATATTCTTTTTAATTTTTCCAAATCTTTCGGTCATTTAAATAATCACTTCTATAAACTTCATAGCATTATTTAAATTGGACGGCAATATCTAAATCTAGAGTTAAGATGGTTTAGAGATTTTAATAATATCTATATGCAAAGGTATTTGATTTCCTACGAATTTACAGATGGCGAGGATCAAGAAGAAGGGGCAGAAATGCTAATTAATTGGTACGAATCAGGTGGTCCTCAAAATCGACCTGAAAATTACGAGGTTCATTCTTGGATTTTTATGGTTCAAAATGGGATTGGACATTCTGTAGTGAGTGCAGATTCTCTTGAGACAATTTGGAAGCAATGGCATCCCTGGAGAAGGTTAATGGATATAAGTATTCAGCCTTGTATGGATCTTGATGAGACAGTCGGTTTATTCAAAAAACAAAAAATGAATACACGGATAGTCTAAAAGTATTTATAACTTCTAAATATAAAATTTTTTTTAGTAGCACTTAATACTACATACATATTTCACTGCGTTAAAAAGGATAAGATTAATTTTCCATGATGAATGATTCTTATCACATTTACTTCAAAGGAGAAATTCTTTTCAAGAATTTAAGTAAAGATGAATTTGAATTTGTTTGGGGGAAACTTTATACATCCTATATAAATGCCCTAAATAAAGAGCTAACCTACGAATTAATTAGCGAAAACAATATTATGGAGCAGGCCTTTAACCTTGAGCCATCCTATTAAATCAAGAACTAAATTTAGATTATGAATAAAACAAAAAAAGCTGTCTCTCTTTTATTTTAAGGTACTCATTCTCTTCTTTAGTTATATCCAAAGCAATTTTATTTGCCTCAATTTCGACATTCGAACTATAAGTTTCAAAGTTTTCCCCCCTTTTAAATAGGGCAACAATGCCAATATCTGTTATAAACCAAATAAAATGATCAGTTTCTCCAATTGGCTCCTCTTTTAAAGAGTCAATAATCAAATTACAGGTTGGATCCATTTATTTTTAAGCAAGGGATTTTAATTGCCACCGTTGCAATACCTTACGGCCTCAGAATTGGTACCACCATCATCAATAATTTCTGCAACACATTTATTGAAAAGTTTAGACTCTTTTTTTACTGAACAGAATCCAAAAGCGATTGCAGCTAAAGCTATTGCAGATACGAAGCTAGAGCCAAGTTGTATAAAACCATAGGCAAACATAATGTTTTTCTTTCCAGAACATTTTTTTGAATCCATTTTTTCTTCTGTCATTTTGAGTAATTAACTTCAACAAATTTATTTGATTAATTTTTAGTTTGAGAAATATTTGCATAGAGAAAACCGAATTAAACAATTTTTGATCCTCTATGACAAAAATTAAAAATTTCAAGTTTTGATTGAATTTTCTTCACTTTAATTTTCAATTTGATAAATTTTGAAGAAAAAACTTTTTGATTTTTTTATCAACATGAGTTTCCGGTATAGATAATTTATTTTTTTTTAAAAGTAATGATCCCACAGTTATAACAATAGATTATGTTACTTTTTTAAGTATATTTTATTTTTTTTGATGAAGTATTAGTACTTAAAAAGTTTTCCAGAAAAGCTTGTTTTGATAATGCTCCCGAAGAGTTATCCACTTTTTAAGCGTTTTTCAACAGGGTTTTCCACAATATGTTAATTAAATTTGAATTTCTATGTGCAAAATAAAATATTATCTTCCTCTAAGAAAAAACTATCCACAATTTTTTTTGGGGATCACTAGGATTTAATTTGTTTTTAAAAAATTCTAAGTTTGAACCCTATGAATCTGAATGAGACAAAAAAGGATTTAAATCTCGAAATTAAAAAAGAGTTGGAAAAATCTAAGCTTAAAGTTCTTACTAATGAAAATGACTTTTTAGTTAAAAACTTAAAAAAGGCTGGATGAAATTTACTAGAGCTTTAAAATTTTTTAAACAATAAATTTTCCTAAACCTCTTTTCGAGGTCAAAATAAATTTTTCTTGAATGATCACCCAAAAATTTTTAAGTTTATCAAATATAAAATTTCTATTAAATATACAAATTAATACTCTTGATACCAAACATATAAAACAAATACTAGTTATATTGTTGTGATCTCAGTAAGAGATCAGATTAGAAATATAAACGGGAAATCCAAAGTTTTCAATCATTTAAACATTTAGTTTTTCCTGTATTCGCATATTAGTTTCTATAAAAGATGAATATCCAAGAACTAAAAGTCAACTACAAAAAGCTTTTAAACAAAGCTGCCAAGGCAAACGGTCGTAAAGAAACTGTTTCTTACTTAAATCGTGCTGCTAAAATTAAATCAAAAATCTATTCAAACACTAAAGTAAATTGTTTTAGATGTAATGGAGCAGGTTTTCTAAGAATTTCATTAGATGAGACTAAAACATGTCTATCTTGCTACGGGAAGGGTTTTTTGATTAAAGAAATTCAGCAGGTTTAAAAAATTTGATTGTTCATGAAAGATCTCATTCAAGCTCATAAAAAATTAATTAAAACAGTAAAAGAACAAATGGGATTTTCTGATTATGGTATGTACTGGTTGGCTTTCTTGGAAGGGGGTTTAACTATATGGTTACTGGATAGAATATTTTTCCACTGGTTGAAGTTTTAAATTTTATTTATGTCAAAAAAATTCTGCGGGTATTAGCTAAATTAATTTATCGAAACCATTTAAAAAGTTGTAGCATAGAAAAAAAACAATATGCAATTACTGGGATTAATTCTTCTTCTAGCAAGTAGCTGGTACTTATGGAAATTAACATCAAACTTTCTTGATGAACCAACAAAAAAAGAGCTGACTAATAGCTTTAATAACCTCAAAAATAAATTTTCTGAGGGGAAACAAAACTTTTCTAAAGCCAAAATAAGTGAAGCTTGGGAAAAGTACAAAGAAGAAGGTGGTGCCTTATCTAATAAAGAAAAAAGCTAATGGACTTTTTTATTATTACAGGTCTTACTAAAGATATTTCTAGAATTGATCTAATTGGTATTTTGATTGGTCATTTAATTTTTGGTGTTGCTTTGACAAAGCTTTTAGATTGGACGTGGTTAAAGAACCTTATGAGTGAAGAAGATAAAACAAGGATTCTTAAAAGTTATACATGGAAAGATTTATTAGTGGATGGAGCAATTGTCACGATAGTTCTAGGAATAATCTTTTTGATAATTAGCTTTTTCTATTAATGAACGTAACTTATATCCTTTTAGTATTTTTAATGATATCAATTGTGATATTTACCCAAATAATCAATTCCTCCGATAAATCAAAATAATGACAGAAGTAGTTAGCAACTCCTCAACTGGGTGGTACTTAATCGCTTTTGTAAGCACAATATCTTTTTTAGCCTTAATTTATTTCGGCCAAAAAAGATAGACTACAATTTGAAAGATTATTAAAATTCATAAAAAAACTCTGCAACTTCTTAAGATGCAGAGCTTTTAATTATTAAGTTAATGATTTATATAAATCTATTGATTATAAAACCTATTTTCTTAATCAAAGAAAAAGAGACCGATGAATGTGATGAAGATACTGAATTCACGGCCTCTTTATTAACCGCATTTTTCGGTAGATACGACAATGAATCACCTCCTTTACTAATGTTTTTTTTAAGATAACCAAAAGAATTAAACAAGGAAAGAAATTCGTCAAAAATTTAAATTTTTTTTAACAAATTAAAGATATAAATCTCTTCGATATAAATGTATTGATATTACCAAGGCAAAACTTCCCCGTTGGCATGCCAAAACGTACCCGAGTTATTTTTATTTAAAGAATCAATACGTTTTAAAAGGCCATTTGCTGATTCTTCAGGACTAATTCCATTTCTTGTAAAGCTAGTCATTCTTGTACTCACTAACCCAGGATGCAAAATAGCTACATAAATATCTTCCCTTGATAAGTCTATGGAAAGTGATTTTGCTGCCATGGACATGGCGACCTTAGACATCCTGTAACCATAAGAACTTCCTGATGTATTATCTTCAATAGATCCCATTCTACTTGTGATAAAAGCAACTTTAGAAGATCTTTTTAAAAGATGTTTAAGTGATTGAGTCATACATATTGGGCTCAATGCATTGACTTCAAATTGACGCAAAATACTTTTCTTTTCTAAGTTTTCGAAAGAATTAAATTCATAAATTCCGGCATTATGAATTAAGCAATCTAAATTAACTCCATATAGTTTTTTACACAAATTTGTTATCGACTCATCTGAAGAAATTTCTATATTCTCTTCAATTCTCACTCCTAAATCTCTAAGTTCTTTTGAAGCTTTCCTACACGTTGCAATTACATTATCTCCCCTCTTATGAATTTGCCTACATAGTTCTAATCCAATACCCCTATTTGATCCTGTAATTAGATAAGTAGACATCTCTAAACTAAAAAATAAAAAATTAATCTAAATCCAAATATAAAAGAAAAAGAACTAGAAAAAGAAAAAATTTATAAAATTCCTTATTAGATTTTTTAAGGTTATGATGGATTATGAAATTTAAAAGATTTTATAAAAGAAAGCAAAGATATTTTTATCATCAAAATTTAATTTATGGAAATTTTCAATCAAGAATTTATACAAGAGATTATTAGGTTAACGTGGAGAAATCCTGCTTTCATGGCTATAGCTATCGCGTTAGTTTGGCTTATCCCACAATTATTTATCAGAAAAATAATGGCAAAAAAATATGAAAGAAGAAAAATAGAAATTCAGAAAAATAAAATTCAGAAGCTCTACCCAACTAATATTCCTAAATAAGATTTTTATTTATAAGATAATTTAATGAATCAAAAAAAATACTTTTTGCATCTAAGTAAAATATGACCTACAAAATAATTAGAATTGATGGGAAAGATGACGAATTAACAGGTCAAAGTTTTGATACGTATTCAGATGCGTACGATTTGTTAGAGGAACTATATGGAGATTTATGTTGTTCAGATGCTGATTATGGAGACATAACCTATTACGATATTGTGGAAAATAATTTAAAAAACATTAATGGAGAATAAAAAATGGTTTCCCTCCCAAGAAGAAAATTTAGGGGTAATAACGAGTGTATATGAATTCATTAAAGAAGAACTTTCAGAACTTCAAAAAAAAACTGGATGTCCCGATACATTTATTTATGATTTTATTGGCGAGATTCAGAATGAATGGCATCCTGAATCTTGCCACTCCATAGTTAGAAATAAAAAAAGGAAAAATTAGAAAATATTAAATCTTCAACGCAAATTTATAAAATCTCTCTAATATAATTTGAATTTTAAAAATATTAAATCATGATTATTAGAATACTAGGAATCATACTTATCCTTGGTACGATTGCATATTATGGTTTAGTGTTAACTGGGCAAAGCAACCTTTAGTTTTTTAACCTTTAAAAAGTTCTCATGAAATGGCCTCCTACTTTGTGTTGGACAGCACCAAAAACAATTAATGGTAATAGGCATTTTCAAGTTAAAGCTTATGGTGGGAAAAATGAAGATAGATGGGTTGATATTTTTCCTACCAAAAATAAAAAAGATATTAAAAGAATCTCATGGGCAAAACTAAAATCAGAATGGACTACTGGATGGTTAAGGCTCCCAAAAGATAAAGATTAATTTGTCTATGTAAACAAATATTATTAACCAGAAAACTGTAAAAAATAATACCTAACTCAAAAAAAATAACTTCTAAAATTTTTTTAATTTATGTTTAATATGAAGTCAGAACCGAAGAAAAAACTGCCTAATAAAAAAGTTATAAGTTCAGCAAAATTTGAGGCTAAAGAGCAATTCACGAAATCTGCATTAGAAAATTTAAAAACAGAAAATGAAAGACTTGTTAATTCACTAAAAAAATCTGGGGAGATTAAAGAAACAAAAAGAAAATAGACTTACATTATTTAAAATTTTTTATTATTATATAAATTTATAAATTGAGAAATGATTGAAAAAATCTCTCTAGCAAATTCTCATTTACCTCAACTTATTGGGTTCGTTCTGATGTCAATTGGCTACACATTAGGCAATAAATTCTACCTTCCGGAAATCAAACAAAAATAATAATTTCTAGTTATTAAAAATATCTTAAATAAATAACATTGAAAATATGCCTTTATAAAAATTTTTCAATATTAATCTGATTTAAAGTAAAGACTTTAAAGCTAATTCTTTAATCCAATTAAAACTAGTATTATGATGTCGCTGACACATAAATGTAACAGTACAGTACTTAAAAATGTGAAATCCAAAGAAAAAGTAAGAATTCATACTAATTTTTTTTTAAATATGTTACATTCATTAATAATTCAAGTTAGGGGTTATTCCGTTCATAAAGCAAAATGAGGAATTGTTTGATGTATACAAATGGCATTTACTCTTTGGCTTACTTATTGATCACATATGAAATCTAAAAATGGATGCACTTACTAGTTTTATAGTTGTTATCATCGCAATTACAATTCAATTCTCTTTATACGCCATAAAAAGATTGCAGGAACCTTTAGAGCCTAATTATTTGATAGATAAAAACTTGAAAAAAAATAAGAACTACATGGGTAAATTTTGGAAAAATGCCGAAGTAACAAATGGGAGATTAGCTATGATTGGTTTTTTAGTTTTGATATTAAACTACGGTTTTTTTGGGTGGATAATACCTGGTTTTATTTAAACTATCAATACATTAAGTTATTAAAGAAAAAAATAAATCTCTCGTTCAAAACAAACTCTCCTTTTAAAAAAAAAATTTTTATTATAAGTAAAAAAAACAATTGAGTAATTCTGATTTTGATAAAAATGGATTGGACAGCTATGGAATACATTGGCTTCAATATGCTGCTTTTGCTGTCTCTGGTTTTGCTATATTTACAACCTGGGCATTTTTTTATGATGAAAGATTCCACAACTTTGTAATGAATATTTTCAGGGTTATTAACTGCAGCGGGTTCAACTGTAATGGAGCATTTTAAAATTCTATGGCTAATCCAGATCAAAAAACAATATTAATTGATAATGCTTTTGAGGAAATAAAAAACATTTGTATAAATCTTCAAAAAGATACTGATGCTTCGAATTCAGAACTTAAAGGGTTACTAAAACTAATAATTAATGAATGGGAAGAAAAAGAAGAACAAAAAACACGTTTTGGATTCAGGTAAAGTTAGCAACTATTTAAGAAGAGACTTAGGCCTCAAATCATTTTAATATGAACAGATTTTTTACATTTAAAATTTAATATTTATAATTTACATTTTTTAGAATGAAATTAATAAGGAATGAATCTCAAATAGAAGATTCATTCCAGATTTAGCATTAGTTTTATCTAGATTTAAATTTTATAATTTAACTCCTCTGGTGGACTGTCAATCATTAGATCCCTCCTATTCAACAAGTTAAACCTAGGACTTACTTATTAAAAAAGTAAATCAGTAAAAATGCTGATTTATTATTTTCTAAAATGTTTGAATTAAAGATGCCAATTCTGGTGCATCTAATAAAAGTGCAAAAAATGTAAGCACAACTAATAAAAATATGGAAAAGTAGAATTGAATCATGCTTCAAAATTACTTAAAAAGAATTTTTTAAGTTGTATAAAATAATGCTTTGTTTACATAATTAAATATCTCTACCGAGAAAAGTTTAATTAGAGAATAATTAAGATGCTTCAGGGGAAAATATCGTCCTATTTTTTTGCCAATATTCACAGCCTTTAAGTAAATGATCACCCTGAGGTATGCGTTTTTCATATTTTGGACAGATCAAAATAGTAGCAAAAGTTTCTGTAGTGCTGTAGCGAAAGTGATTGCAAGTAATACAAATCTTTGTTCGTTTTCGTTTTAGGGTAGATTCTTTTAGATATTCCCATTTTGACGGATTTACCTTGATCATGATTACTGGAATTTATTAGAAACAATTTGCCAACCTCCTGAAATCAACTCATTCCATGTTTCACAAGCACACTCAATAGAATGAAGTCTTGAATTTTTAATTTGGGCTGGTTCACCTAATTCATTTGCATAGAAAAGATGAGTATATACTTGTAAGTTATTAGATACAGATTTCTTATAACTCTCAAAAAAAATTAATAAACCACTTTTTTTGTTAAACAACCAGCCAGTTGGGGGGTCAATAAGGCTGCCACGATAAAAATAAGTCCGAACATTAGCGACTCCTGAAGTCATGAAGATAATACAGTTGTACTATTAATATAAATGTACTACTCGTAGGCGTCAAGTATTCCTCTGATGATTATTTAAATAATAAAATTACTTTCCAGAAATAATCAGCAGTAAACTTCTTATTTGGTAATAGTGAATACAAGTAACTCCTTGAAAAGGAAAATATCATTAATGAGTATCTCCAAAAGAATGCAATGTATCGAAATCCCTTCTATTTAGGATGGAACAAAGGTTGGTCTTTTTTATTTTTTTTAGAGGGTGGCATTGCAAAAATTGAAGCAAAAGGTTTTGGTATTTCTATTACAACAAAAGTTGAGAAAGGAGAATCACCCCTAGAGTCTGCAGATAGATTAGTCTCGAAAGAACAAAGGATTAGAAAATCAAGATATTATTCTTGGGTTAAATCTATTAATGAAAAAACAATAAATTAACCAATCCTTAGATTTCTAAAGTAATTTGTTGACAGTCAATTTAAAATAGAAAATAGTCATTTATTTTTCGTGTCCAATAAATTTTATGAATGGTGGAAAAACCATAGAAAAGTTGTAACCTACGGGGCTTTTATCATCTTGTTTGGTTTTTATTTATCTCCTGTTGTCAAAGAAGCAAAATACAAAAACCAATGTGTTAGGTACTCTATTCAAGGAGCTTTAACTAAATTTAATAAGGACGATATAGGAGAAACTTTACTAGAAGAAACAGGTTTGAATATTGATGAACTAGCAAAGATTGAGGGTTATAAGAATTGCATTAATTAAAAAGTTCGCAAAAATTACGCTGAGTTTTTAAATGATTAAAGGTATGTTTAAACTTATTTTATTAATATTATTATTTGGATTTATATCAATAAGTCCAAAAACAAGATATTTGTTTGGCATGACTCTAAAAGAAATTTCTTCATTTCTTTTATGGACTGTTAAATATGAAGATAGAGAAAAATGGATTATTGATAAACCAAATTGGATACCTGAGCAAAAACTTAAGCCATCGTATTAAATGAAGACTTATTTAGAAGAACGAATTGAATGGTATGACGATAATTATAGAAATGGTAATGCTTTAATCTCTGATAAGCAGTTCGACCAACTTGAAAAAAATTTATTTAGAACAAACCCAAATTGTGATTACTTTAAAAAGAAAAATAAACTAGTTTTACCTTCATTAGAAAAGGATTCAATAGATGAATTTTTGAAAGGATTATTAGTAGATACCAGATTATTAATTGAACCAAAAATTGATGGTTGTGCTGTTGCTTTGCAATATAGGGATGGAACCTTGGAAAAAGCAATTTCAAGAAAAGGGGCTGACGTTACTAGTAAACTTATTAAAATCCAAGACATTCCCAATAATCTTCCTTTACGAGGAGCTCTTCAAGTTAGAGGTGAATTATATGCACCCAACCAAAGTCCAAATATCTCCCAGAGAATCGCTTCTGGATTTCTAAGAGCAAAAGAAGGATTTTCTGAAAGTCTTAGCTTCTGCGCATTTCAAATACTTAATTCAACACTTAACCAATATGAGTCCAAAAAGAGCCTTTCAAAGCTGGGATTCACGATCCCTCAGGATATTTCATGCAATTTTACGAGCCAAGTTGAAGTATTTAGAAAACGATGGCTAGAAGGGAAGCTTTTTAGTAACTATCCAACAGATGGAATAGTAGTAAAAATAAATTCTAGAAAATTACAATTGATTAGAGAAAAATCAAATTTAGATTATCCTTATTGGCAAGTGGCAATAAAACGTTAATGGAATTAATGCAAAAGATTTTTCCTCTTTGGCATATTTACTTGGATATGTTTTTGGTTGGCTTTGCAACTTATGGTTATCTAAGAATTAAGAAAAAAATAAAAACTAAATAAAGTTTTTAAATCATCCTTGGTCCTCAAGCATGGATTTAAGTTGTTCGGTATCTAATTGTTCAAGATAATTTCTCATTGCCAACCAAGATCTTCTGCTTTCTAACTTTCCACTTTGCTTAAATAAATTTGCGGAAACTTGATCTATCAATTCTTTATGAGTCATATTTATATTCTTCATCGAGTTCAATAACAACACCATTAAAAAATTCTGCTAATAATTTTGATGGGTCTTGTATAGATATCTTTCTATCAGCTTTTGATAGTTTCTTTTTGATTGGATTTAAGTTAGTCATACTGATTCAGGTAATTCAAGTTCTTCAAAAGTCCAACCTTCTAATTGAAGGTCATGCCATTTATCCCAAGCATTATCCAAATACATTTGAGTTGATGATTTAATTGCCATTGGCTCACCAAGATCATTTGCATAATATGTATGAGCAAAAATTCTCATACTATTTCTTGGAGATTTTTTATTCCTTGTAAATAAAATTAGTCTGCTGCGGTCTGGGCTAAGCAACCAACCACTTGGGGACTCATTACGATAACCGTAAGAAAAATTAGTCCAAACATTAGCTCCTCCTAAAGTCATTAATTAGTAATACATATGTACTATTAATATAAATACATTAGAAATGGATCGTCAAGTATTTTGGCAAATAAATTATTTACACTGATAGAGAATAAAAACAGCTCAGTTATTCCAAAAAATAAAATACCCACCAAAAGCCTGTTTTAGCAAGCATTTTGATAGGTAACACCGGATCCCCGTCAGTTCTCTGCTGCATCGACCTGGAAATGCCAGAAGAGGATTCAAAGTGGGCTTTCGTTTCCGATTACAAGATCGGTTTACTACCGCATCACGACAGTCTCCTCATGTCGAAAGAGAGTCAGATCAGAGCACATAAAGAAGAACTTAACCAAAGATCCAGTAATCTAACTCTAACTTATTTTTTTATGCATTTGGAGATGGCCAAATGTCTCTTACCATAGTTAATAAAATTTGAGCTTCATCATATCTTTCTGAATGCGTTTTACCATTTAATAAAAATGTGATGTGAGCCATTTTTCTTCCCAGAATTTCTCGAGATTTGCCATAACAATGAATATTAGAACCCTCAATTTCAGATAACATTTTGACTCTTGTTTCCATTGAGATTGGGAAATTTTTTTTTAATCCCAGTAGATTTATCATAATTGCACCTTTACAGTTCATTTTAATTTCTGGTGGCATTATCCCAGAAGAAATACAAACATATTGATCAAACTGACTTGAAGTACAAGCTTCAATAGAGAAATGAGCTGAATTATGTGTTCTAGGAGCTATTTCATTAATTAAAAGACCATTATCCCCATAGAAGAATTCAACAGCTAAAACTCCAACGTAATTAAGTTCATTGACTATTGAAGAGAAAATATTTATTGCAAATAAGTTCAAGTCATATTCATTTGTTCCAGGTGCAAGAACCCAATCACAAACATGGTTTGATTGGAATGTCTCAACGATTGGAAAGAATCTTATCTTACCAGTCCTATCTCTCGAGCCAACAAGAGCCATTTCTTTTTCATACTCTATCCATTCTTCTATTAACCATTCATCAGAATTATTCTCTATTAAAAAAGAATTTAAATCTTCTTTTGTCTTTATTTTTTTGTTCCCTTTACCGTCATATCCACCTTTATTTGATTTTGCCATTAGAGGAAAAGTCCAATTATTGATTTCCTCATCCGAGAGATTTTTAAAATCTTCAATACTTATCCATTTTGGACAGGGAATATTCATTCTATCTATTAATTTTTTTTGAGAAAACCTATCTACTAATGGCTTAATTGCATTAAGGCTTGGAACAAAAATATCGTTATTACCAAGTAAATTTAATTTATCAATTTTTATCCATTCATTTTCAAAAATTATTTTTTCACACTCATTAATTAATGATTTATTACCTCTTATCTTTAAAGGATCAGCTTCTATGACATGATCTGCTTTTAAAGCAGCAGGATCATTACAAGATTTTGTTTGCACACATACTTCTAGATCTCTTTTTTTTGCTGCCTCAGTTAACATCAAAGCCAGTTGACCACCTCCAATTATTCCTAGGGAATAATTTTTCTTAATATCTTTTATATTTTTTTTAAAACTCATAGCATGATTTTATTACCATTTGTAATTCTTAACAACTGAATTCTTAAGAATCTAGAGCTTAGATTTTGCTAATATATAAAATATTTAATACCAAATATTTATAAATTTTTACTAGGTAATCAATTGTGAATAAGAGAAAAATATTAGTCCCATTAGGTGATAAGTCATACGAAGTAAATCTAGAAGCAGGGATACTGAATAATATCAGCGAAGAACTTTTAAAAATTGGAATAACAAAGAATAGAAAAATACTTGTGATTTCAAATGAAGAGATATCAAATTTGTATGGAGAAAAATTTTTAAATAATTTAAAAGATAATAAATTTCAGGCCAAAATGTTCCTTATCAAGGCTGGAGAATCATATAAAAACTTAAAAACCTTAAGTGAAATATATGATGTAGCATTTGAATTTGGCTTAGATAGAAATTCAATAATTATTGCCCTTGGAGGAGGAATTGTTGGAGATGTAAGTGGTTTTGCAGCTGCGACTTGGCTGAGAGGTATCGAATATATTCAGATTCCAACAACATTATTATCAATGGTTGATTCATCTGTGGGAGGAAAAACAGGAGTAAATCATCCAAAAGGAAAGAATTTAATTGGAGCTTTCAATCAACCTAAAGCAGTTTTTATTGATCCAGAAACTTTAAAAAGTTTACCCAAAAGAGAATTTAGTGCAGGCATGGCCGAAGTAATAAAATACGGAGTAATAAGAGATAAAGAACTTTTCGAATACTTAGAAATTGAAAAAAACAAAAATGAACTTATAAATCTCAAAAATGAATATCTAATTAAAATAATTAATAGTTCAATTAAAACAAAGTCTCATATTGTTTCTCAAGACGAACATGAAAATGGTGTTAGAGCAATATTGAATTATGGTCATTCTTTTGGTCACGTTATTGAAAATTTATGTGGATACGGCAAATTTCTACATGGTGAGGCAATATCAATTGGTATGAATATTGCGGGGGAAATAGCAATTGAGAAAGGGTTATGGTCTAAAGAAGAATTAGAGAGACAGAAGAATCTTTTGAAGAGTTACGATCTTCCTACGGAGATCCCCAAAATAAATAAAGAAGATGTTCTATTAATACTTATGGGCGATAAAAAAGTTCGTGATGGCAAAATGAGATTTATATTACCGAAAGAAATTGGTGCTGTTGATATATATGATGACGTTGAAGATTCATTATTTTTAAAGTTTTTTTCTTAACGCAAACAGATTGAATTTATATTCATTCTCTTCTCATTAAATTTTTTAAAAACAAACCACTTAAAATCACCTAAACAAACAGGATCAACGAGCCTAAGTAAAGCCTCTCTTCTAAGAAGGGCATTTGATAAATCCTCTTTAATTTCTCTCTGAATCCCATAAAGTCTCTCTGCTAATCCAAGTGCCAGCAAAGCCTCTCCTTGTTTAGTTATTCCAACAGTATCAAATCCAAGAGTCTCAGCATCATTAATTAAAGTTTCTATGCAAACATGAGATGTTAAATCGCAATTTCCAGGAGAATCTAAGACATTATTCCTCATTTTTTGATTTTCATAAGAAACTATCGTCCCATCAGAATTCTTGGAGGTGTAGTATTTTTTGGTTTCTTTAGCGTAATCAATTATCAATAAAATACCATTATTAATTTTTTGATAAATAGCTTTTAACCATTTCGAGTTATCTATATGCCATTCTGTCGTCCATCCTTCAAGAGCATCTTCAGGCGGAATATTGATTCCCAACTCACTTTTAGCAAGTTTAATACTTTTTCTCAATTCACTTGTAATTGGCATTTCATCAAAATATAATTTATGAGATTTTTTGTCTATAGAAACTGCTTGTCGAAGTAATTTTCCTTTTGAGAAGGTTATTCTCTCTACTGGCAAAGCATCCAAAACCTCATTTGCAAGAACTATTCCATTAATATTATTTTCCTCTACTTCTTCCAAACCTTTCCATAAAATATCAATGCCTAAGTTTAAAAATTCTTCCAATTTATTTTTTTGTTTTTCTACCATCCCTTCATTAGGTTCAATAATTAAAAAAGAAACTCCTTTCAAAAAATTCTTGTTTTTTTCTAAAAAATACTTAATTAATCCACTCATAAAGCTTCCATCTCCTGCTCCAAATTCAATTACAGCTAATTTCTGATTAGATAAAAAACTATTTTTGAACTGAATCAACCAATCTTCTATTTGTTTACCAACCAAAAAAGCAAAATCATCAGATAGAGAGGGTGATGTGACAAAATCTCCTCGAACGCCTAACTCAGCTTTACCGCTGCCGTAATAACCATTAATAGGATCATTTAATGCGAAATTCATAAAGTCATAAAAACTTATAGTCCCTCCCATTTTTATTATTTTTTTTACTAACCAATCTGGATTATTCGCGGGTAAGCTATTCATCGGCGAAAATATTAAAAGAAAGAACTTATTTATGCCTTCAAAGATTAACTATTTATTAGGAATATTTCTATCTATATTAGTTTTAATTTCACATAAACCCGTTTTCGCTATTAATAATCCAAATCTCTTACCAGAAGAAAAAACACCAGTAATTGATTTAGCTAAAACATTAAGCCCTAATCAGAAAAAATCTTTAGAGGAAAAGCTCAATAATCTAGAAATTGAAAGTGGGTGGAAAATTAAATATTTATCTCAGTTTGAAAGTTCTCCCGGTAGCGCAATAAAGGACTATTGGGATTTAGATGAGACAAGTTTGTTGATAGTTGCGGATCCTAGAGGGGGAAATTTGCTGAACTTTAACGTCGGAGAGGCTTATTTTAATTTTATGCCAAGGTTATTTTGGGTTGAACTTCAAACAAGATTTGGCAACCAATACTATGTTAAAGATCACGGTGAGGATGGTGCAGTATTAGATGCAATTGATTCAGTAAAGATTTGCCTCGAAAGAGGAGGATGCCAAGTTGTCCCTGGCCTACCCAAAGAGCAATATATTTGGACTTTATGTACATCTATTCTTGGAGGTTTAGTAGCAGGTTTTGCATCTGCTCCAAGAAAAGAAGGTCAAGTCATATCAATTGGATTTTTAGCTCTTCTTTCTCCCTTATGGGGAATGTTATTTGGAATTTTTGGTTTAGCACCGATAATATCCAGAACAAATGATTTATTACCTTTATTTAAAAATGGTTTAGCTTTTACAGCCGCAGGAATTGCAGGTTATATCTTGTCTCAAACATTATTTTCAAGATATGAAAAGCCCAAAAATAATTAAAATATAAACAAAAATATCAAATCCTAAAAAAATTTATCTTCTTCACAAATTTCGCCAGACTCTGAATACCATCGGTGAGAGACATGTCTTAATTCCTTTTTTTCAAACTCAATCCATGAAAAGTTAATAAGTAATTTCCCATCTTCATCAGTTTTATATCTTGGCACTACCGCAGTATTGAAATAAATTGTATCTTTGCTATCAATTTTAAACATCTCTCTTAAACCAAGATTTCTTTTAAGCCGATTATGCATATGACCAAAAATTACAAGATCAACTTTTCTTCTCTTTTGTATTTGAGAGATAGCAACAGACAAATCTCTATCTCCCCAATCTAAAGAGGGTAATTTCCAGTCTCTCCCACAAATGCTTTTAGGTTCTGAACCTAAACCCGAAGGGCCTGCATGAGACATAATTATTAAAGGTATATCTTCGATACTCTCTTCTGAAGATTTGATGATTTTATTTATTGAATCTTGTTCGGTAATGGGTCCATAAACGCCTCTAACTTCTTTAGAAAGATAATAGCCGCCGCCAGAACTGCATGGTCTTGCAGACAATAAATTTATTTGATTATTAAAAACTTTCAAATCCCATGCACAATATTTTTCACCAAGAACACGTATCTGCTTTGAGAGAGTCTCGCCAGTAGGATCTTTCCCTCTATCATGATTTCCTAAAATCACAAAAGTGGGGATTTTGATCTCATTGATTTTTTTAATTATTTTGACACTCCCATCAGAAATATCACCAACAAATAAAACAAAATTTGGTTTAATAATCGATAAAACATTCAAGTCTAATTCAGACCATTGACCATGACAGTCACCAACAATAGCAATTTTTAAATTTGTCAGAATTTTTTCTATTTAAAGGCATATAATCTATTTAGATATATTCTAAATCCTGAACAGTATAACTTCTACTGCAAAACAGAAATCCGTTCATAACGAAAAGGATTTGATTTCTGAGATAAAGGAGCGTTGCAAAAAAGCCAATGCCATTATTCTTGCGCACTATTATCAAGCTCCAGAGATTCAGGAAATTGCAGATTTCATTGGAGATTCATTAGATTTATCTAGGAAAGCTGCAAATAATGATGCAGATATAATAATTTTTTGCGGGGTACACTTTATGGCCGAAACCGCAAAAATACTTAGCCCTAATAAAACAGTCCTGTTACCAGATATTGACGCAGGATGCTCATTAGCAGATGATTGTCCCTCAGATAAATTTCAAAAGTTCAGGAAAGAAAATCCAGACCACTATGTCGTAAGTTATATAAACTGTACTGCAGAAGTAAAAGCTCAAAGTGATCTGATTTGTACAAGCAGTAATGCAGTCTCATTAATTAAAAAGATACCTCAAGATAAAAAGATAATATTTGCACCAGATCAGAATCTTGGGAGATGGGTACAGAAAAATTCAGGAAGGGATCTTAAATTATGGCCTGGCAGCTGTATTGTTCATGAATCATTTAGTGAAGAGGCACTACTAAAATTAAAATATAAAAATCCTGGATCAAAAGTCATCGCTCATCCTGAATGTAGTCAAAATTTACTACTTCTATCGGACTTTATTGGATCAACTAGTAAACTGCTTGATTTCGTCAGTAAAGATTCATCTAAAACTTACCTAGTATTAACTGAACCTGGAATAATCCATCAAATGAAGAAGAGAGAACCTAACAAAGTTTTTTTTGAAGTCCCAGATTTAGAAGGTTGTAATTGTAACGAGTGTCCATATATGAAATTAAACACTTTAGAAAAAATTCTTGATTGTTTGAAAAATAATTATCCGTCTATCGAACTTGATCCGGAAATAATAAGAAGAGCCTATATCCCAATAAAGAGAATGTTGGATATGAGTAATTAATTTAATGAAAATACTTTATTTTCCTTTCTAATTTTTAGGAATGCATTTAGGTTTTTAGTGTTTGGATTAAATTCACTTATCTGATTGTTTCTTTTAATTATATTTTCTAGCACTTTTTCACCAGCTCTATATTGTTTATCTTTTCTAGTCCCAATCTCTCTTTGTAAAATAGGGTTTATATTCATTTTTACTTCTATGTCTGGAATAATTCCAGATTTGTTTATATCTGTCCCGTTTGGAGTTAAATACTTAGCAACTGTAACAGTTAGCCCTGAACCATCCACTAAAGTTCTCATAGATTGTACTAGACCTTTACCAAACGTTTTTTTTCCAACTAATTTTCCTCTTTTGTTATCTTTAATTGCTCCAGAAACTATTTCACTAGCACTGGCGGAACCCTCATTAACTAAGACAACCAAGGGCTTTTTAGTTAGAGCTTGACCGTTTCCTCTTTTTGTTTCTTTTAAACCATCTTTACTTACTGTACTTACTATTACTCCTTTGTTAATGAAGTGCCTTGAGATATCAATACTTGATTCTAATAAACCACCTGGATTGCTTCTCAAGTCAAGGACATATCCCGCAACTTTTTTTGTTTCTAAATCTGTAATAGCATCTTTTGTCTCTTTTGATGCATTTGCATTAAATTGTTTAATTCTTAAGTAGCCTATTAATAAGCCATTTTTAGTTTGATTGACTTTACTAGAAACAGATTTTATTTCAATCTTCTCTCTTGATAAGACCTTAAAAAAAGATTTAGAACCCCTAAGAATTTCAAGCTTAACCTTAGTACCTCTTTGTCCTCTTATTAATTTCACAGCGTCCTCTATATTCATTCCTTCAGTAGAAATATCATCAATAGATAATATTTTATCTCTAGCTTCAATTCCAGCATTAAAAGCAGGGGTACCTTCAATTGGAGATATAATTATTAAATCATCAGACTCTTTATCTTTAACTATTTGGATACCAACTCCAGTTAATTCACCAGAGGTATCAATTCTCATTTGATTAAATTCCTTAGGTTCTAAAAATCTTGTATAGGAGTCATCTAAGTTAGATAGCATATCTCTAATCGCATCATATGCTTCATTACTATCTGAATATGTTCTTGATAAAAATTCTTTTCTTATCTTAATCCAATTAGACTTTTTAAATTTACCACTTGGATCTTGAAAATCTCTATATACAATTTGCCAAACATGATCAATTACTTCTTTATAACTATTATTTAAAATTGTTGCTCCTGCAAAATTTTTGAAAAATATCCCTGAAAAGGTTATCGCAAATAAAATTATAAATTTTTTTTTAAGCAATTTTCTTATCTTAAAAATGTAATATTTTTATATTATAAAAAGAATTTATTTATAATTTAGAGTTTTTGACAAATCCTTAAGGATCAATCCACTTCCCGTCGTCCTTAATAAGTTGGATTAAAGCATTAACCCCCTCATCTTCAGGAACTCTTTTTATCTCTTCTTTCCTTCTATATAAGGCAATAGTTCCTTTACCTTTCCCAACATAACCATAATCCGCATCTGCCATTTCTCCAGGCCCATTTACAATACATCCCATTATTGCTATGTCTAAACCCGTCAAATGTGAAGTAGCGTTCCTAACTTTGTCTACAACTTCTTCTAGATTGAAAAGTGTTCTACCACAACTGGGGCAACTGATGTATTCAACCATTGTTTTTCTTAATCCTAAAGATTGCAAAATTGAATAGCACACTGGTATTTCCTTCTCTGGAGCTTCTGTTAAGGAAACCCTGATGGTATCTCCTAATCCCTCTGCTAAAAGTGTTCCAATTCCAGCAGTACTTTTAATCCTTCCATAATCACCATCTCCAGCTTCGGTCACTCCCAAGTGCAACGGATAATTATATCCTTCTGCGTCAAGCCTATCTGCAATCATCCTGTAAGCTGCCATCATGACCGGAGCCCTAGAAGCTTTCATAGAAATAATTATGTTATGAAAATCAAGCTCATCACAAATTTTGACGAACTCCATCGCAGATTCTGTCATTCCTAATGGCGTATCTCCATAAGTAAAAAGCATCCTCTCAGATAGAGACCCATGATTAACTCCAATCCTTAGAGCTTTGTTTTCAGCCTTTAAAACTTCAACTAAAGGGGTAAATCTTTTAAGTATTGTTTGCTTAATAGTTTCGAATTCCTCATCTGTATATTCAGTTCTTGTAGGGTCTGATTTTTCAAAAACAAACAATCCAGGATTAATTCTTACTTTATCAACATGTTTTGCAACTTCCATTGCAATTTTCATACCATTATGGTGAACATCAGCCACCAAGGGAGTATTGATATTATTTTCTAGTAATTTTGCTTTTATATCCCCTACTGCTTTGGCATGTGCTAAGGAAGGGACAGTTAACCTTACTATTTCACAACCCACATCATGAAGTCTTTTGATAGCTAAGAAAGCATTTTCGATATCCATAGTATCTTCATTTATCATCGATTGAACTCTTACTGGATAATCACTTCCAATAGCTATATCACCCACCATTACTGTTCTAGTTATCCTTCTCTCAATATGAGTTGAATATCTTTTGGAGAGACTATTAACCTCTTTAGATTGAGTTAATGACATTAAAATTCTTGATATTCAAAAAGGATTTCACTAAATTATACGGCATATAGTTTACCACTTACATTCTCTAGGTCTTTCAAAGTTAGATGGTAAGGTTTATTGATTTCTTTTGAAGGAAATCTCAACAAATAAGATGGATGAAAAATTACCATAATTTCTCTCCCATCTTTTTTAATCCATTGACCTCTTAAATTACTTATAGGATCTTTTACTTCTAAAATAGCTCTCATAGCAGTAGAACCTGTAAGTAATATAAATTTTGGATCGACTAACTTTATTTGCTGTAATAACCAAGGTTTATGAATATTAATTTCTCTAGCAGTGGGTTTTCTATTATTTGGTGGACGACATTTAATTACATTACAAAAATAAACATCCTTCTTATAATCAATTCCAGCTTGTATTAATAATTCGTTTAATAACTTACCAGATTTACCTACATAAGGTTTTCCTTCTAAATCTTCCTGGGCTCCAGGTGCCTCACCAATTACTAACAAATCTGCAAATACACTTCCTCTCCCAATTACTAACCTTTTCACCGAAAATAAAACTTTAAATATTTTTATCTTAAGAACTCAAAACATGAAAATAAAATAGATTAAGAAAATGAACTAAATTAAACCATAGTGTGATAGTTTTATTTATTCTTAATTTATGCATTTGTCATTATTAAAAGTCATATTTGAAAAGTCATAAGTCAATGAGTCAAGTTAATTTATCTGATCGGGCACTTTCAATTGAGCCTTCTCTTACATTGCAAATAAGTGCTAAAGCAAATCAATTATCTGCAGAGGGAGTAGATATTTGCAATTTAAGTGCAGGTGAACCTGATTTTGATGCCCCTAAAGAAGTTATAGAGGCTACAAGTAAAGCTATATTTGATGGATTTACAAAGTACGGGCCCGCAGCTGGGAATTTAGATCTTCGAAAAGCAATTGCGAATAAACTTCAAATTCAAAACGATTTAAATTATGAATTTGAAAATGTAATGGTCACAAATGGTGCTAAGCAAGCAATATATAATCTTTTCCAAGTATTGTTAAATACTGGAGACGAAGTTATTATTCCTTCTCCATATTGGTTAAGTTATCCCCAGATGGTTAGATTGGCGGGTGGGAAGCCAATTTTTACAAATTCTTCTGCAGAAGATGGATTCAAAATAAATATAGAAGATTTGAAGTCTAAAATCTCTTCAAAAACTAAATTTATAATTATCAATTCTCCTAATAACCCTACTGGAAGAGTTATGTCAAAGGAAGAATTATTACAAATTGCCGATTTAGCTAGAGAAAATCCAAATCTCAATATCCTTTCTGATGAGATTTACGAACTAATCCTTAAAAAAGAATTTAAACACTACAGTTTATCTTCATTAGCAAATGACTTAAAAGATAGAATTTTTATAATAAATGGGTTTGCGAAAGGATGGGCTATGACTGGCTGGAGGATAGGTTATTTAGTAGGTCCCAAAGATGTAATCAAAGCATCCTCAGCATTACAAAGTCAAAGTACAAGTAATGTTTGCTCTTTTGTTCAAAAAGGTGCTTTAGAGGCTTTAAAAATTAATAATGAGTTTTTCTCAATGATAAATAGTCATTATAATCAAAGAAGAAGACTTCTCTATGAGGGCCTTAATAATATAAATGGGATTTATATTGAAGAACCTAACGGAGCATTTTACGCATTTCCAAAATTACCCAACTCCTCAATTACTTCTGTTGATTTCTGCAATAAAGCTCTTCAAGATTACGGATTAGTTGTTGTACCTGGAAAAGCTTTTGGAGCTGATCAATGTATAAGAATAACTTGTGCAGCTTCAGAAATTAAAATAAAAGATGGACTACAGAGGCTTGAAAAAGCAATCTCTGAATACTATTAATTTAACTAAGTTATGTTTAATTTAAAGAATTTTCTACTTAGTTCATTTCTATTATTTTATGTTTTTTCATCACCTGTATTTTCAAATCCCAAAGTTTTAAAAGTTGGAGCAATACCTGATCAAAACCAAGATGTTTTGGACAAAAGATTTAATTTATTTTCGAAAGAATTATCCAAACAACTTGATGTAGAAGTTAAATACATTCCTGTTATTAATTATGTTGCAGCAGTAACTGGATTTAGAACTAAAGATTTAGATTTAGTTTGGTTTGGAGGTTTATCAGGAGTTCAAGCAAGATTACAAACACCTAATTCAATTGTCATAGCTCAAAGAGATATCGATAAGGAATTTAAAAGTGTTTTTATAGTAAACAAAAATTTAGAACTTAACTCAATTTCAAACATTAAAGGACTTAAAAAACTAAAGAATTTAAGATTTACTTTTGGCTCTGAAAACTCAACTTCTGGAAGATTAATGCCAGAATATTTTTTAAATCAAGCAGGGGTAGAAATTAAACATTTTAAAGGGAAAAAAGCGGGTTTTAGTGGGAGTCATGATGCCACTATAGCTTTAGTTAATAGTGGGGCATTTGATGCTGGAGCTTTAAATAAACAAGTTTGGGAAAACAATCTTAAAAATAATCCCAAAAGAACAAGTAATTTAGAATTATTCTGGATCACACCAGAATATGTTGACTATCATTGGGTAGCTCAAGGTGATCTTGAAAATAGATTCGGGAAAGGGTTTACAAAAGAACTTAAATCAGTAATTCTAAATTTAGATATAAATCAAAAATCACATAAACAGATATTAGATATGTTCAATGCAAAAAGATTTATAAAGGCAGAATTAAAACAATATAAAAATATAGAGGAAATCGGGAGGAAATTAAATAAAATTAGATGAATAATACTGTCTTAGAATTAGAAAATATATCTTATAAATACAAAAATGATCTGATCCTAAATAAAATAAATTTAAAAATAAATTCTGGGGAAAAAATTGCACTTTTAGGTAAAAGCGGTTCAGGAAAAACCACACTTATATCAGTACTTAATGGCACTATAAAGCCAACTCAAGGTGAGGTTAAATTATTCAATCAAAGTTTCGAGGAATTAGATAGAAAGCATAAAAGTAAAATAACAACTATATGGCAAGATTTAAGATTAATAGAAGATCTCTCTGCAGAACAAAATGTTAATTGTGGACTACTAGCAAAAAACAATTTTTATTTCGCTTTTAAAAATTTACTAAATATAAGTTCTTTTAAGAAGGCGCATAAATATATGAAATTATGTAGGCTTCATAACTCTATTTACGACAAAAAAATCAGAAAACTATCTGGGGGGCAAAAACAAAGGGTGGCTATAGCTAGATCATTAATTCAAGAATCAAATATATTACTTGCAGATGAGCCTTTTAATAATCTAGATCCCAAATTGATAACAACAATTAAAAACCTTCTGCTAGAAAATGTAGATAAAAATAAAACAAAAAAATCCCCAAAGACGGCATTAGTTGCATTACATAGATTAGATTTGCTGAACGATTTCGATAAAGTTATTGGATTAAGGGATGGTAAAATTTTTTTCAATATCAAAAGAAATAACTTAAAGAAGATTCATTTAGAGAAAATATATTAATTAGTTGAACAAATTAAAATTAAACTATACCTCATTATCTTTTCTTCCAATTTTGGTATGCATACCTCTAGGGTATCAACTTATAAACAATATTCATTTTGGAGGATTTAAATTATTCCAAGAATTCTTAATTTCTGCATTTAATCCCAAGATCGATAATGAAATTATTATTACCGTAATTAAGCGATTAAATGAAACTATTTTAATTGGTTTTTTTAGTTGGTTACTAAGTATTATTTTTGGAGCAATTTTTGGAATAATCTCCTCAAATATTTTTTATAAAATCTTTAATATTCCAAATTTTTTCTACCGCATAATAAGGTTTTTTCTAACAATAATTAGATCTATACACGAAGTAGTTTGGGGAATACTATTAATGCAAATATATGGAATAAATTTTTCGATAGGAATAATAGCTATATGTATACCTTATATTGCTGTAAATTCAAAAGTTTTTGCTGAACAATTAGAAACTATTGACTACAAAAGTTTTGAATCTATAAATCAAATAAATGCACCTAAATTTTCTTCTTTACTAACTTTAATATGGAATCCAATAATAAATACATTTAAAAACTTTGGTTTATATCGATTAGAGTGTTCAATAAGAAGTACGGTGATTCTAGGACTTTTTGGGATTGGAGGAATAGGTACCAGTATTTTTTTATCTTTCCAAACTTTGAATTTTAGAGAGTTATGGACTTATTTATGGTCCTTAGCAATTTTGATAATTCTTTCTGGATTAATATTCAAAAAAATAAAATTTAACACTACAAATAAAATCCTATCTATTTTTTTTATTTCATTTTTTTTCATAACAATTTTATTTTCTTTTTCATATTTTCTTTATTTTATTTTTAACAATAATTTTGAAAATTTTAATTCCGCTAGTTCTCTATTTAAATCAAGCTCAGATTTAGGATTATTTGATTTCTTAAAACTTATATTAGAAACAATAATTTTAAGTCTTTTATCAACAGGAATCGCAATTAGTTTACCTCCATTATTAATAGGAATTTTTAACAACAATACTTCTAAAATTTTTATAAAAATTTTTGCATTTTTATTACGTTTAATACCTACCCCTGTAATACTTCTAACTCTATTAACTTTTAACAATCCTTCTGTATCTTTAGCAGCTTTAACATTAGGTCTCCACAACGCTGGTATTACTAGCAAATTACTTTTTACAAATCTAGATAGCCAAGACAAGAAAAATTATATTGCAATGAAATCTCTAGGAATCTCAAAAAAGACTAGTTGGATATTAGGTTTATTTTCTCAACAAGCAAAAAGTTACTTAGCATATTGCGCTTATAGATCTGACATTATTATTAGAGAAACTGCAATTGTTGGGGTTATTGGAAGTGTTGGTCTAGGTTGGCAATTGCAAGAATCACTAAGTTCCTTCGCATGGCAAGAAGTTACATTAGTTTTGATAGCTTATAGCTCCATCGCAATAGTTGGCGAATTAATAAATGGTAAAATCAAAAATGGTTTAACTTGATTTGTAAGAATAATTTGTTAAATCAAGTAATTATTTTTTTCCGGTTATAGTGATTAGTTTACCAAAACAGCTAGTTGTAATTGGAGATAGCTCAGTTTATGGATGGGGAGATAATGAGGGTGGTGGATGGTGTGAGAGGCTTAGGAAAGATTGGTTCAATAACCACAATGGGCCAGTTATTTATCAACTTGGAGTTAGGGGAGATGGGATAGAAAAAGTTTCATCTAGATGGGAAAAAGAATGGTCATCTAGAGGAGAAACGAGAAGAAATAAACCTAAAGCAATACTACTAAATGTAGGTCTTAACGACACAGCAGCAATTGGTCAGAAAAATGGAAGACATCAATTAGATATAGATGGATTTGAATATGGATTAGAGAGGCTAATTAATGAAATGAACTCTCAAACAAATGTATTTGTTATTGGTCTTACACCAGTTGACGAAAGCAAAATGCCTTTCGCAGGATGTCTATGGTACTCAAATGATTTTTGTAATTCTTATGAAAGGAGAATGGAGGAAGTATGCCTCAATCAGAATGTCCCATTTCTTCCTACTTTCAGAGAAATGTACTCTGATAAAAGGAGTAAAAATTGGATTACGCATGATGGAATTCATCTAAATTCCGAAGGTCATTTCTGGCTTTTCCAAAGACTTAAAAGCTGGGAGATTCTCACAAAATGGAAGGAATCCTAGGTCTCTTCAAATATTTTTAATTTAAAAAATATGAATATAAAATTAGAGCAAAGATAGCAAAAATAGAAGCAATACTTGTCTGAATAGCATTTACCAATTCATTACTTAATTTATATTTGTTTTGAAATTTAGCACCAATAATACTTTCAGAAAGTGTTGCCAGGAATCCAGAAACTACAACAACTATAAAATGATATTTTGTAGTAATAATTGATAGACGAAGCATTATAAAAGCCATAAATATTGATCCCAGAACACTAGCTAATGTTCCTTCTAAACTTATTCCGCCTTCAGTTCCTCTCTCCACCTTTTTAAGTGAAGTAATTAAGTATGTGTCTTTCCCAAATCTTTTCCCAATTTCGCTGCCAAAAGTATCTGCCAACTTTGCAGCAAAACTTGCCGCAAAACCTACTTTAAATAACACTAAGTTGGCAGCATTGAATTTGGTCATAATGGCAAGAAATAATCCTGTAGCTGCAGATCCCCATACATTCTCAGGACCTCTTCTCCCACCTCTTTTTTCAGCTATTCCTTGTTCTTTTTTAAATTTAAAACCTATTTTTGTAACTAGAGATCCAAATAATAAATAAATTACAACTGACATCCATCCCTGCCAAGACAAACATCCCCACAAAATTGTGCCTAAAATTCCCGCACTTATCCAACCACTTTTTGTCATTAAAGGAATCTTGCAAAATATATAAATCAAAATAAAGTTAATGCAAAAACCTATAAAAAATTGATTTCTAATTAAATCCATATTTATCTAATTCCTTAATTTCAAATCAATTCTCCACTGATTTAGAATTGATGATGCGTTAATACTAGCCGTCGAAGTTCTTAAGATAGTGTCGGAAAGTTTAACAAAGGTAATATTATTTTTATTAAAAAAATCAATTTCTTTAGAGGACCAACCTCCTTCAGGGCCAATTACATTCCAAAACATACCTCCTTTTTTATTTAAAAATTCTTTTTGTTTACTTAACCATTGATTTAAGTCATATAGTGTTTCTTCTCTAGTTATAGAAATTGAAACTCTTTCTTGATTATCTCTACTTTTTAACCATTCAATAATATCCATCCCATTTAAAATAGATGGTTGCCATAATCTCTCACTTTGCTCAACTGCTTCTTTGATAATTGAATTCCATCTCAAAAATTTTCTAGAAAAATTTAAATTTTTGTTTACCTGTCTTTCTGAAAATAATGGCTGTATAAAATCAATTCCTATTTCAGTACACATTTTTAAAATATCCTCAAACCCACTTTTTGGTATAACAACAGCTATACCTAACAAGAAAATTTCTTGTTCTTGAAATAAGTAAGGTTTTTTTAATTGAATTATTTCTAAACAATCATTTTTAACTTTTATAGCTTTCCATAATGAACCCTTTCCGTTAGTAATAAATATTTCTTTACCATTTTTTATTCTCATTACTTTATTTATATAATGAGCCTCTTCTTTAGAAAGTTCTAAATTATTGTTCTTAATTTTTTCAATTCTTTCATGGGAAATAACTAATCTTGTAAAGTCTTCCATCT
Source organism: uncultured Prochlorococcus sp. (assembly GCA_902564235.1). Classification (GTDB taxonomy): domain Bacteria; phylum Cyanobacteriota; class Cyanobacteriia; order PCC-6307; family Cyanobiaceae; genus Prochlorococcus_A. The sequence continues at coordinate 97,430 of CACFAG010000002.1, forward strand.
AAAAAACTTAATCTTTGAAAACTAAATCTTCATGTTCTTCAATTGCCCAATCATTATTTTCACCCCCAATAATTAACTCTTCAATTTTTACATAATTATTTGATATCTCATTCAAAGAATTAATTAATATATCTATTGATATAGAGTCTGAAGTTCCAAAATCAACCCAACATCTTCCCCAAAGGTTTTGATATTCTATAATTCCTAAATTATGCATTAATGCTGGAAGAGATGCGTTTTTTTGTTCATTATCGTAGAACATCCAACTCAAATCGGAACCCTCTTCATGAGTTTGCAAATTTTCGGAATTAAATCCACCTAACCTTCCTAAAACGTACCAACTATCAAAAACTCCATCTAAATAATTTTTTTCATCTTGAGTTGGTGATTCTGAAAATCTGATCCATATCCAGCAATTAAAAGGATCAACTTCCCTAAAAATAATATTCATATTGACTAATATCTTTTTAGATCTACAACTATTATAAGTAAGTTATTACTAGATTCAAATTCATACCTATAACTTAATTAATAATGCTTGATTTAAAAGAAATATCTTATCAACCCCAAACTGGTGAAAGAAAAATAATAGACAATTTAAATTTAAAAGTTAATGAAAATGAGATCATTTTAATTTGTGGCAATAGTGGTTCTGGGAAAACAACACTACTCGAAATAATAAGTGGATTAACAAATCCACAAAAAGGAAAAATTACTTGGAAGAATAAAATTTTATCTTCTAGACAAAGAAGATGGTTTTGTGGAGTAGTATTCCAATTTCCTGAAAGATACTTTATAGGTACAACCATTGGGAAAGAATTAAAAATTGGCCATAAATCTTTAAGAGAAAAAAATATAGAAATAGTTTTAAATAAAGTTGGTTTAAAAAAAATCAATCTAACTCAACCACCTGAACAGCTAAGTGGAGGACAACAAAGGCGGTTAGCTGTGGCAGTTCAACTATTGAGAAACCCCTCAATTCTTTTACTTGATGAACCAACTGCTGGATTAGACTATTCAATGAGAAATGATGTTAAGAATTTAATTCTTGATTTAAAAAATAAAAATACAATTATTATTGTTACTCATGAACCTGCCTTATTTGAGGGAATTCCTTCTAGGATATTATTCTTGGAAAAAGGGAAAATCAAAAATTTTATGAAAGAAAATCATGCAGGATAGGATAGTTCGTGCTACTGCAGCAAATGGAGGAATAAGATTAGTTGCGGTCTTGACAACAGAATCTTCTTTAGAAGCAAAAAAAAGACACGGACTTTCTTATTTAACCACCTGTATCTTAGGAAGAGCATTTACTGCTTCACTGCTTTTGGCAAGCTCGATGAAGATAATGCATGGGAGAGTTACTTTAAGAGTTAGATCTGACGGACCTTTAGAAGGATTACTAGTTGATGCAGGTAGAGATGGAAAAGTTAGAGGTTATGTAGGTAATCCTAATTTAGAATTAGACCTAGTAAAGATAGGTAATAAAAAATATTCTTTTGATTTTACAAAAGCATTAGGTACAGGATATTTAAATGTAATTAGAGATAGTGGATTTGGAGAACCTTTTACGAGCACTGTTGAATTAGTTAATGGAAATATTGCTGAAGACTTAGCTTCATATCTATATCATTCAGAGCAAACTCCCTCTGCTGTATTTATTGGAGAAAAAATTCAAAATAAAAGTGTTATTTGTAGTGGTGGCTTATTAGCTCAAGTTCTACCTAAAAAAGATACTGACCCCCTACTTGTCTCACTACTTGAAGAAAGATGCAAAGAAATTAATTCTTTCAGCGAAGTCTTATTTAAGTCAAAAGATAATCTTCTTTCTTTAATTAGAAATATATTTCCCGATATTGACGATAAATCAATCTCTGAAAAAGCTCGTTCCCAAGAAGTTAGTTTTAAATGCAAGTGTTCCAAACAAAGAAGTTTAAATGCGATGAAAATGCTTGTTAAGAGCGAGTTAGAGGACATCCTCAAGAAAGATGGCAAAGCAGAGTTGGTTTGTGAATTTTGTAAGAATAAATATCTTATAAATTATGAAGAAATTAAAACGATAATAGAAAATCAATCATAAAAAAATTACGCCTAGCCATAAAATAATCATGGCTGGAATACTTTGAATTTTTTGTATTGATAAAGAATTGTTTGATACTTCCTGAATGAAAGAATTATTTTCGAGCAATCCGCCAAATATTAATCCTATCGATAGAAAGGTAACACTCCAACCCAAAGAACCTATAAATCTTTTCCCCGATTTAATTTGAGTATAGGTAACTATTAATGTTGAGATAGAAAGTAAAAGTCTATTATTAGAGTCTGGACTGATAAATAACAAAATTAAAAATAATAGCCCAACAGATATTTTTATTGAAAGATTATCAAATGATGGGGGGGTTATTTTTGGTAAAGTGTACTGACTTGAGTTCTTAGAATTATTATTTAAATTTTTTATCTTAGAAAGCAGTGGGAAATTATTATTGGTAAATTGATTAATTTGTTTTTCTTTTTTTGAGGCACTCACAGCTTCATAGCTTACATTTCCTGATTGCCTCGCTTTCAAACTCCCCATGAGTAATTGATCAAAGGAAGATTCTATTTTCGCTTTTAAAATTAAATCTTCACCAGCTTCTTTAACTTTAATATCTCTAGCCTTCTGAATATCTTCAAAAGCAGCATCTTCTTTTACACCTAAAATTTCATAAGGTGATTTTTCGTTATCGTTTTTACTACTGTTTGAATCCAAAATTTTTTACCAATACTAACAGATTAACTAATTTTATAATCCATTAAGACTTTATAAAACAATTGGTTCAACTCCACTAACAACGGGAGCAACTTTGTTTAAATTTAATTGATTATTGTCTTCAACAAATTGATTTAGATTCCACTCATTTTTGAAAAGAATAACTGGCCTATTCCAACAATCTTTAACTATTTTACAATTGAATATTCTGCCTAGTTTTTCAATGGCTGGCCATCCATCAGAAATCCATCTAGCCAATTGATATGGCATTGCTTCAAGATTTGCATCTACACCATATTCACTTTTTAATCTGTGAGTTACGACCTCCAACTGCAATTGACCAACAGCTGCAAGTATGGGGTCTCTTTTACTCTCATCAAAGTCATAAAGAATCTGCACAGCACCCTCTTCTCGAAGTTCATTAACACCCTTTCTAAAGTTTTTAAATGCTGAGGGATTTGGATTTCTTAGCCAGCTGAATATTTCAGGACTAAAGGATGGTATGCCCTCATATTCCAGATGAGCACCAGTATAAAGAGTATCTCCAATAGAAAACATACCTGGATTATTTAAACCAATAACATCTCCTGGATAGGCATCATCAACTACTTCTCTATCTTGCCCAAATATTTTTTGTGGTCTTGATAATCTGATTGTTTTCCTAGTTCTGGAATGTTTAACTGACATATCCTTTTCAAATTTACCACTACAAACTCTTATAAAAGCGACCCTATCTCTGTGCTTTGGATCCATATTTGCCTGAAGCTTAAAAACAAACCCACTAAATTCATCGCTTGCAGGTTCAACATCCCCTTTATTACTATTTCTTGAAGTTGGTTTTTGTGCCATTTTTAAAAAACTATCTAAAAATGGTCTTACACCAAAATTAGTCATGGCAGATCCAAAGAAAACTGGGGTTAAAGAGCCATTAAAAACTTTTTCTTTTTCAAATTTCGATCCTGCCTCATCAAGAACCTCCAATTCTTCAAGTGAGTTTTCAAGTAAATCTCTCTCTACATATTTTGATAGCTCTTTATCTTCAAGACTTAATCTTTTCTCATTCGATTGTTTCCCTCTTACGGCTTTATCAAATAAAATCACCTCTCTCGAAAATCTATCAATAACCCCTCTAAATTCTTCGCCACTCCCAATTGGCCAGTTAATAGGTAAAGTATTTAATCCAAGTTCTGATTCAATTTCATCAAGTAAAGAAAATGGCTCTCTTCCTGGTCTATCCATTTTATTTATGAAAGTAAATATTGGTATTTTTCTCATCTTGCAAACTTCAAACAATTTTCTAGTTTGAGGTTCTAGTCCTTTAGCAGCATCTTCCAACATAACTGCATTATCAGCAGCAGCTAATGTTCTATAAGTATCTTCGGAGAAATCTTGGTGACCTGGTGTATCTAATAGATTGATTACTGATCTTTCATATTCAAATTGCAATACAGTTGATGTAATAGAAATACCTCTTTGTTTCTCAAGTTCCATCCAGTCTGAGGTAGCTTTTCTCTGATTACCCCTAGCTTTTACTGCTCCTGCCTGTTGAATGGCACCTCCATACAAAAGAAGCTTCTCAGTAAGAGTCGTTTTCCCAGCATCTGGATGAGAAATAATAGCAAAATTTCTTCTTTTATTTACAGCATCCAGTATGTCTTTATTATTTAAAATTTTAGTACCTAAGTTCATCTATATAATATTAAGGCCTTACACTTAATTCTTAAACATTACCATAGACTATTAAATATTTATCACCGTCTTCAAACACATCTAAAAAGGATAGATCATTCTCTAAAGTAAAATTTTTTAACTCTTTAAAAGTATAAGAAGCTTTTAAAGATGCATAGTAATCGTTAGTTAAAATCTCATTATATTTACTTGCACATTGTGTCTTGAGTTCTAGAACTGACTTCTCATCTAATGGCCTTTTCAAGTCCTTATGAAAATTTACAGTGAAATTACTAGACAAACTTCTTATGGTATCGAAGAAATCTTGAAGGTTGGTAATGTGATGGATCAAACTGTTACTTACAAGTAAACTAATTTTTTTTTTAAAAAAATTATTTGATTTAATATCTTTGATATCTGAACAAATGTAGCGTAAATTTTTTAATTTTTTTTGATCATTAGAAATATTTTTATTATATTCTGCCCTCAAGATCATCTCTTTAGAACCATCTATTCCAATTACTTGAGTATTAGGCCATTTTATTGCTAACTTCTCAGAAATATTTCCTGGGCCGCATCCTAAATCAACTATTAAATCTTTCTCACCTAAAGAAATATTTTTTCTCAAAAGATAATAATTTATTTGACAAATTAGATTAGCTTCGCCTTCTGAAAAATCAGCTTCATCATAAGAAATGACCTGTTCTCTTTCTTCCATTAATTCAGGTTCGGGGATTCTTTCCATATCCTTTCTTGATATAAAGATTTCATATTAAACATAATTCTACACAAACCGTTAAATAGTGGTAAGAATGGTTGCAGACGCCACAGGTAGAGTTATTCTTCCAGTACGGGTTATTTACATACGTTTTTTTTATCGTGACTGTTGCACCAAATAAAGCTTCTTCAGAGAGCAATTCCAATAATCTTAAAAAAGATGATTTTCCAAAAACTGCTCCAGCAGCTTATCCTGTCTTTTTCAGATCTTACAGTAGGAAAACTACTTCTGGGAAAAGGGAGAACTGGAGTGAAGTAGGTGAAAGAAATTTATCGGGATTAAAAGAATTAGGAAAACTTTCTGATGAAGAATTAATCCTAATGAGAGAGATGCAAAGCAACCAAAAAGCCCAACCTTCAGGAAGATGGTTATGGATTGGAGGAACTCCTTGGATTAATAAAAACCAAAATTTCTCTGGGGCATACAACTGTACTTCAACAAACTTAATAGATTGGGAAGCCTTTGCTTTAATGATGGACTTAGCAATGATGGGATGTGGAACAGGTGCAATAATTGAGCCTCATTTTATAAATAATCTACCTACAGTAATAAACAAAATAAATATCAAATCAGTTAGTGAAGTTGGTATAACTCCAAAAGTTCAAAGAGAAGAAAAATCTTCATTAGAAATCAAAGGGAAAGATCTTTATATCAAAGTCGGAGATAGCCGAAGAGGCTGGGTAGATAGCTATAAATATCTTCTTGAGGCATCAAGTAACGAGAGTCTTGAAAGAGAAATTGATGTTTATATTAATTTGGAAGATATTAGGCCTGCTGGAGAATCCTTAAAAGGTTTTGGTGGCATGGCAAATCCTATTAAATTAAAAGATCTCTACTCTAGAGTCGCATCACTTCTTGGAAAGGCAATTGGTAGGAAATTAAGTACAGTAGAGTGTTGTTTATTAATTGATGAAGCTGCAGTAACAATAGTTGCTGGGAATATAAGAAGAAGTGCTGGAATGAGACAATTTGCTTCAGATGATAAGGAAGCAGCATCGGCAAAAGAAAATTTATGGAGTCAAGATGAGAATGGTAATTGGAGAATAGATCCTGAAAAAGATGCCCTCAGGATGGCTAATCATACTAGGGTTTATCATACAAAACCCACTTATCAAACTATTTTGGATGCTGTGACAAAACAATTTCATTCAGGTGAGGGGGCGATTCAATTTGCACCAGAAGCAATTGCAAGGTCAAATGCAGATATTCTCAAAGATAATGAATTGAGAAAGGAATTTATCGAAATCTACGCAGAACAAGGTAAAGATGAAGCGAGAAATTGGATAAATAGTAGTTATGGGCCATTTTCTGAAGAAGAATTAGACCACAGAATGAGCCGATATGGACTCAACCCTTGTGGGGAGATCTTGGGAAATGATTTTCACTGTAATTTGGCTGAAGTTCATTTAAATCAGATTGATCCAGAAAATTTTGAAGAGCAAAAAAAAGCTTTTAAAGCAGCAGCTCTTTCTGTAGCATGCTTACTTAATCATGAATTTGAAGTTGAGCGTTACAGAAAAAGTAGAGAATATGATCCTATTGTAGGAGTAAGTTTTACTGGATTATTTGATTTTTGTGTCCATGCCTTTGGGACGCCTTGGTTGAAGTGGTGGGAAGCAGGAAGGCCTAATACCGAAGAAGGAAAGGATTTCAAGGAGAAGGAAGCTAAATTCTTAGATTCTTGGAGAAAAATAGTAAAAGAAACTGTCTGGGAATATTGTGATAAACATAATCTAAGAAGACCAAATCGATGTACAACCGTTCAACCTGCTGGGACTAAAAGTCTTCTAACTGGAGCAGCTCCAGGATGGCATCCCCCAAAAGCTCAAAGATTCATTAGAAGAATAACTTTCAGGAAAAATGATCCAATCGCTCTAGCTTGCATGGATTATGGTTACTCAGTCGTTCCATCTCAATCTGATAAAGACGAAAATGGCTGCTTGCTCGATAACCCCTTTGATCCAAGATGTACAGAATGGTTAGTTGAAATCCCAACAGAAGTTAGCTGGGCAAACATAGAGGGCGCAGACCAAATAGACATAAATAATTTCTCAGCATTAGCTCAATTTGATTTTTATATGCAAGTGCAGAAATTTTACACAGAGCATAACACTTCTGCAACCGTAGAATTTAGAGAAAATGAAATCGAGGATTTAGCGAAGGCTATTCATAATGCAATAGAAAATAATGAAGGATATATTTCTGCCGCGTTACTAGCTCGATTTAGTGCCAACGCAACTTTCCCGAGATTGCCTTTTGAACCAATAAGTAAAGAGGAATATACATCATTGCAAAATAAAGTAATAGAGAGGAAAGTTAATAACGATTTCTTTGACGCTCTTAATAAATACGATATTGGAGAACTTTCTGAAGCCGGGCCAGCAGGATGCGATTCAGATAAGTGTCTTCTTCCTTTGGCTAAACCGAAAGATTAAATTTTTAAATTATTTGTAAATAATAAGTAAAAATCAGTTTTTAAAAATTTAATTTATAGCTAATTCTTAATTAGGGATATAAATCATCTATGACATTTAGCTTAAATGTGAGGAACTTATTCAATGATGCATTCAGTCATGCCTTAATTGATGAACTAAGGAAAAGAGACTCAGAAGAGGATATATTAGATTTTGAAGAAAAATTTAACTCCAAAAATGAAAAAAATCTACATATCTTTATATGTAGATTTCTAAAGAATAGATCAATATCTAGGGGGCTTGCCTCTAAATGGTTAATAACAATAATTAAAAACAAAGAGTCAAAAATTGATGCTTTGCAAAAATTAAATAATTAGGTAAGCGCTGAGAGTCTCCATAGAGCAATTCCAAAAATTGAAAATCCCATTATAAAAGTAAAAGCCAAAGCATTTACCAATTGAACTTTATCATTCATTCTGTTTGCGAATGGTAGTAATTGAGCAAATAATGGGGTCTCTTCAACTAATGCAGATTTTTTTACTGTAGATTTTTTGCTTCTAGAAAACATAAAACAAATTTTATAATCTTAAGAATTTTACATTTAAAAGTTCTTTAAATAATAAATACTTCTTAAAAACGAACAAAATGTAACCTGTAAGAAATTAAGTACGGATAAACTTAAATATTTTTTGTACCAGCCTAATCGCATCATTAAGATATTAAGCTTATTTAATAAAGACCTAGACAAAAATTTTTCTCAAATGTTATTATAAATTTGTAGCAATTGCTACCAAAACGTTCAACTTGCATTTAGCAAGCCGCAGATCGACTTAAGCCATGGAACGGGGACTTAAGCGAAACCGAAGCTTAAAAATGACTCTAATTTACAGAGGACAAAAGTACGTCCAGAACAAAGAAGCCGCTAAGAAGCAGCATAACGAACTAACTTACCGAGGCAAAGCTTATACAAGCTAGTTCGTAATTATACCAAAAGTAGAAAAGCCACTTTTGTGGCTTTTTTATTGTCAAATTTTAGAATAAAAAATCACTTAATAATTCTCACAAGTATTAAACAAATATGATTTAATTGCATTTATAGATTTGATAACCATGGCAGACCAGAAACCTTTGTTTAAAGCACCTTATGACATAAAAGATGTTAGTGCTCTTTTCGCTATAGTTGCCTTCGTATTAATATTCGCTGCAATTGTTGGTAATAACTTATTTGGTTTATTTCAAGAAAATGTGAACTTCGGATAATTGAATTCTACTAAATTCTTCCAAAAAAAATTTAATTTTGTATTTGTATTTAAATAAGATAATTGTATTTTTGTTTTAGGAGTCACCAAGAGCACTTTTCATTTCTTTAGGCATTAATAAATCATTAGTTTATTAGTTTCAAGTTATTTAAAGGAAAGATATGATTTTTAATTTTTTGTAAAAAATAACAAAGACAGGAAGTTGGTTTTCATATTATTAAGAATTTTTCAGAGTTATATAGTTTATATAAGAACTGTCATGTCCCAAAAAAGAGTGAATTATTAATTATATTCATTCATCAAGATCATTTTTACTTACTATAACTTTTTTAATAAGCTCAAATGCAATCAATAATGATTTCTTATCCATTGTCCATTTATTTGAAGATTCAAATCTAAGATTATCATTATGATTTTCGATCTCTAAATCATGAAATTGTATAAGAGCCAAGATCAT
>CACFAG010000003.1 GCA_902564235.1 uncultured Prochlorococcus sp.
TTTTAGAAAAATTAGGAAAGTATATAGAAGAACTAAAAGAACTTGAGAGAAGTATAGATATAGATAAATTTATTATTAAAGTCATGCCTTATTATAAATTTATTTTTGATGTTAATTGTAACTATAGTTTTGATTCAATAGAGACAGGACAAGTTCCTTATCAATCTACTAAAGAGATAAAAGTGCCCTATGAAACCACTGAAGAAAGAAAAGTCCCATATACTGAGCAAGAAGAGTATAAATACCAAGAACCTTACACATATTATGAAAAACAGGGTCAACAAGTCATCAATCACAGAGTAGTAGATATTAACGTCCCTAAAACTAAATACAGATGGGTCAAGAAAACTAGACCTGTTACTAAATATCGAATTGAAACAGTCCCCACTACTAAATATCGAACTGAAACAGTTCCCACTACTAAATATCGAGAACAAGAAAAAAGGAGAGAAAAAGAACGAAGAACTTATTCTAAGAATTCAGGGAAAACTCATTACATTCCTAATGATTTTTATAGAACAAAAAACTTAATTAGACCAGAAGATATAAATCGATTAATTAATCCAAGAATATTAAATAACAGGAATCAATATCTAAGAGATTTAAAAAATAATGTTTTTAAAAATACTACTCATAATGTAAGTTATGAATTAGTTTCTTTTGCATATGAATTCACTGAGATGTTTAGCAAAATAGAGAATCAACTTAAAGGGAAAATAGAAAAAGATATAAGGAATCAATGTGATAGTTATATAAAGAATTCAACTAAATGGGATAAAATGGAAGGATTAGATATTCATTGCAATTTAACTCCTACAGCAAAGGAAGTTGCTTTTATACCTTATTTGATTGTGCAATTAAAAGGTAAATATTTACCTCAAACTATTTTCACGCATTCACTTTTAGATAATGATAGATATGAAACAGAAAATGAAAATTTTCCAATTCCAGGAATTTCAAATGAAGTAGAACAACTTGAAGAAAAATACAATTTCAAAAAAAATAAAAATAAGGGGTTTTGGTTTATTTTAATAGTTTTTATAATTTTGATTCTGGGTCTACTGTTGTAAATTAAAAATATCTATTTAAATGTTGTTAACTTCTTTGTGTAAGACTTCTTTCTATAAAGATAAAACAAAAACTTTCAAAAAATGAATTAAAATTGTGAGAGATTTTTCAGATGAAATTGATTAAATATCCACACTTTGTAGATCATAAGAAGAAAGAAGTTTATATCCATATTGAAAGTGGGTTTCCAACAACTCTTGGAGTTCCCCACCTTGTAAACCAGAACTATCCCACATATAAAGGAGTTCTGGTATCAAAAAAATACTTGAAAGAATTACAAACGAGTAATTAAAGGGGTTGTATTTCCCCTGTAACCCCACCACCACTAAGTTCGTGTCCATCTAACTCTTCACCTACCACTCACCAACCACTAAAAATAATTAAACCCCAGCCATAGACTGAGGTTAAAGGTGCCAGGACCCAGATTTGAACTGGGGACACGGCGATTTTCAGTCGCCTGCTCTACCAACTGAGCTATCCCGGCTCTAACCTATCTACTTTAAATTAAGATGTGTAGTTTGTGAAACCTTTCTCATTAAAAATTTATATCTTCATTAAATTTTCACAAAAAAATTTTATTCTGAATTAATAGCTAATAAGGCAGTTCCAAATGAGGTAGTTTTTTTACATGAAACTATTGGTATTTTAATAATTTTTTCTCTTATTTTTCTCCACTGAGGGTTTTTTGAACCTCCACCAATTGTAATAATTTTCTTTGGAAGTGAGCCTGTTAGTTCACATAGTTTTTCCCATCCTTTCAATTCAATTTTGGCTAGACCTTCGAATAATGCGTGTAAATAAAGTGAGTCGCTTACTGGTCTAGGCCCAAGAATCGGCTCTAAATTCGAATTATTAACTGGAAATCGCTCTCCTTTGCTGTTAAGAGGTAAAAGATTTAAAGAAGTTTTTTTAGATGGATTTATCTGTCGACTGAGCTCTTTAATTTCTAAATCAGAAAAAAATTTAGATAATACACCACATCCTGCGTTTGATGCTCCTCCGCAGATCCACTCGCCACTAACTCTATGGGTTGTAATCCCCTTTGCTTGTATAGGGTTATTAATAAATTTTTTAACTACAATAGTTGTTCCTAAAACTGTGAGACCATCTTCTTTCTTTAAACCCGCAGCTATTAAACTTGCATTAGAGTCAGTAGTACCTGAGATTAATATTAATTTCTTATTCAAATTAAATCTTAATGCTAAATCAGAATTGACTTGGCCAACAATTTTTCCACTTTTTATTATTTGAGGTAAGCATTTTTGCCATGAAGTATTGAAATAGCTTTTTGGCCAGGATTCTTTTTTAAGATCCCAACCAAGTTTGAGATTATTACCTTCTTCTCCAAAAGTCCAATCTTTTAAAAACCACCCAGTTATCAAATCAGATTGATGTCTTAAAAGTATATTTGTTCCATATTTATCTATTAGTTTTAATGCCTTAGCAAGACTACTGTATGGAGTTCTCAAATGATCTTCTTCAGAAGTTAATGATTCAAGAAGGATCTTATGTTCAATACATGCCTGGTCATAAGGTATAGCTTCTCCTAAAGGCTCCCCTTTTAAATTGGATGCTGTCAAAGTTCCTGAAGTACCAGATATAGCCAATTTATTAAGGTTAATTTTCAACTCAATAGGTAAACTATCTAAAAGATTCTCACAAGAATTAATCCAAGAATTTGGATTTTTAAAACTATAGAAATAAGGAACTGAATTTGAATATACCAATTTCTTATGAAGATTAATTATGGATATTCTTGCACCACTGGTACCAAAATCTAACCCTCCATAAAAATTATCAGGCATAGAATAATTATTTTATAAAAATACTTTGGCCCCCTCTGCTAATTGGGCTGCTTTCCCTTCTACATTTTCCCAAGGAAGTTCAAGATCTCTTCTACCAAAATGTCCATAGGACGCTGTCTTTCTGAAAAATTTACCACCCATTTGTTTGGGTAGATTTCTTAAGTTAAACTCTTTTATTATTGCTGCAGGTCTTAAATCAAAGTGATTTTTAATAAGCTCAGTCAAATTAGCTTGTGAAATAACACCAGTATCAAACGTTTCAACCAGAATGGAAATCGGTTTTGCAACTCCAATTGCATAACTTAATTGTACCTCTGCCTTTTTTGCTAATTTTGCCTCAACTATACTTTTAGCTACATAACGTGCAGCATAAGCTGCTGATCTATCCACTTTTGTGGGATCTTTACCCGAAAATGCTCCTCCTCCGTGTCTTGCATATCCACCATAAGTATCAACAATGATTTTTCTACCGGTAAGCCCGGCATCTCCTTGAGGACCTCCTACGACAAATTTCCCTGTTGGATTTACTAGAAATCTTGTTTTGTTAATGTTTGGTTTGATTTCTAAATCTTCAGTAGCAGGAATTACAACATTCGTCCATAAATCTTCTTTTATTCTTTGACGAATTTCTTCTTCATTTGTGATCCCATCAATCTCAGGATTATGTTGAGTTGAAATTAAAATAGTATTTATCGAAACTGGGACACCTTTTTCATAATCAATACTTACTTGAGTTTTACCATCAGGGAGGAGATAATTAAGGACTTTATCGTGTCTTACTTTGGCGAGTTGAATGGCTAATCTATGAGCTAAGCTAATTGGTAAGGGCATCAATTCAGGTGTTTCATCGCATGCATAGCCAAACATTATTCCTTGGTCACCTGCTCCGGTATTGTCTTCCAAATCATCGTTAATGTCTTCAGCTTCGTTCACTCCCTGAGAAATATCTGGTGATTGCTCATCAAGTGCTACTAAGACAGCACAACTATTTGCATCAAAACCACCTGCTTTATAACCTTCATATCCAATTTCCTTAATTACATTTCTAACAAGTTTGATATAATCAACTTTTGCTTTTGAAGTTATTTCTCCAGTCAACAGACAAAGACCGGTATTAACAACAGTTTCACATGCTACTCTGCTTTCTGGATCTTCTGTTAATAAAGCATCTAAAACTGCGTCACTTATTTGATCACATATTTTGTCTGGATGACCTTCAGTGACAGATTCAGAAGTGAAGATAAAATCACTCATTTAAACATAAAATTTGAATTTAATTTATCTTAAATTAGACTGTAGTTACTAAGCAATAATTGTAAATTAAAATGGTTATTTAAGAATAAAAAGATTTTTGTTCTGATATTCCCGCACAAATAAATTAACTAGATTTAGTCTATTCAGCTGAAGGTGTTGGGATTTCTTCATTTTCATCAGTTTGTTCGAATAACATTTGTTTGTATTTGGCAGCCATTTCTTCAGCTTTACTAAAAACTTTTTGAGGGTCAGTTAGCATATCACCTGGTTCAGGTTCAAGAGCTTTTGTAGATAATGAAATTCTTCCTCTTTCCGAATCAAGGTCAATTATCATGACTTTCATTTGATCATTAACATTTAAAATATTATGGGGAGTCTCTATATGTTCATGACTGATTTCAGAAATGTGCAATAGACCACTAACTCCACCAATATCAATAAAGGCTCCATAAGGTTTAATACCTTTTACAGAACCTACAACTACTTCGCCTACCTCAAGTCTATTCATTTTTTTCTCCACCAAAGCTCTTCTATGACTTAGTACTAATCTGTTCCTCTCTTCATCAACTTCAAGAAATTTTAAAGGCAAATATTCACCTTCTAAGTCATCTTTAATTTTTCGAGCACTGATATGAGAGCCTGGTATAAAACCTCTCAGGCCTTCTACCCTCACAAGAGCACCACCTCTGTTTGTCGCAAAAACTTCAGAGTATATTGTGGCATCTTCTTTTTGGAGTTGTCTAACCCTTTCCCATGCTCTTTGATATTCAATTCTTCTAATTGAGAGGGCTAACTGGCCATCTTCATTTTCTTCACTCATTATGAAGAATTCCCTGCTTTCTGAAGGTTGTAAAACATCATTAAGACCTTCAACTCTATTTATTGAAACCTCTTGAACAGGCATAAAAGCAGCTGTTTTTGCACCTATATCTATCATCGCCCCTTTGGGCTCTAAAGCGAAAACGGTACCTTTTACTAAATCACCAGGTTTAAAGTTATAGTCATACTTCCCCAAAAGTGATGCAAATTCTTCTTGTGTGAATCCTGCAGTGTCAAAATCTGTATTTGTTCTGCTAGAGGAAGAATCTGCTGAAGGTATATCGCTCTTCTCGAATGATAAATCTTCCTCATTTTGAGTGGCTGCATCATTATCTAGCTCAGACGAATTTTTAATTTCTTGATCCTCAGAAAGCTTTTTAATGGTTTGGGAAGAATTTTCGTTCATTTTTTGTAGCGCAGACTACCTAAGGTAGTTAGAAAGGAATGCTACTAGCCTGCAAACCAATAGCAAAAAACAATTGTGATATGTATTCTACACTTTAAGATGCTGAATTTTATGAAATTGAAGCTAATTGGTTTTTTGAACTTCCTTTTAGAGATTCAAGAGTAGAAATAAAATCTTTTACCCCATTAAATTTTCTGTAAACTGAGGCGTATCTTATGTAAGCTACTTCGTTTTCTTTCCTAAGATTTTTTAGTATTAATTCTCCGATTTGTGAAGATTTAATATCTTTGTTAGAGTCTTGTAAAATTTGAGATTCTATTCCATCTACGAAATTAATAATTGCTTCGCTGCTGAAGTTAGTCTTTTCGCAAGCTCTTGATATACCAGTAAATAATTTTTGTTTATCAAATAATTCTCTGCTGCCGTCTTTCTTTAAAACTGAAACTGGCATTGATTCCACTCTTTCATAAGTTGTAAATCTAAAGCTGCAATTTAAGCACTCTCTTCTTCTTCGAACACTCTTGCCACTATCGGCAGATCTTGATTCCAAAACTCTGCTATCTGTGTTTTGACAGGTTGGACACTGCATGTGGTGAAATAAGCTGCACTTCAACTCTAATAGTAGAGTAATATCTTAATAATGGAAAGTAAAAAAAAACCTCTTGTTAAAGAGGTTTTTTCTAAGTTCATTTTCTATCGAATTTAGGCGGGTCTCTAAAGGCGACAGCAAAGAATAGGGTCACAACTGCGAGAGTTAGAATAAGAACGTAAGCAAAAGCTTCCATAAGATTAAGTAAATAAGTTTAGTTTAAACCCTTCCTGGGATTCTTCTTGTGGATTCGTCACCAAGTTTCTTGAATAAACCAAATTCAACTTGGTCGCCAATCTCAGCATCAATACCAGCAAAGGAATTTCTGTAAAGAGTTCTTGAAGCATGCCACCAGTGGCCAAACAAGAATAGCAATCCGAAACATAAATGTGCATATGTAAACCACGCTCTAGGTGAGCTTCGGAATACACCGTCAGATTTATATGTTTCTCTGTCAAACTTGAATGCTTCTCCAAGTTGAGCCTTTCTAGCTAATCTTTTAACTACTGCAGGGTCTGTAAATGTTTGTCCATCTAGGTCACCTCCATAGATAGTTGCAGTGATACCAGTCTGTTCAAAAGAATACTTTGCCTCCGCTCTTCTAAATGGAATATCTGCCCTAACATTACCTTCTTTATCTTCAAGAATCACAGGGAAGTTTTCAAAGAAGTTAGGAATTCTTCTAACTTCTAATTCGTTACCTTCCTTATCTTGAAAGGCAATGTGACCTTGCCAGCCAGTTGGTAATCCATCACCATTAACAAGAGCTCCAACTCTAAATAGTCCTCCTTTAGCTGGACTATTCCCAACATAATCGTAGAAGGCTAACTTCTCTGGAATCGATGCATATGCCTCAGATTTAGTAGCACCATCGTCTATTGCCGCTTGTACTCTTCTATTAATTTCAGTTTTGAAGTAACCTGAATCCCATTGATATCTGGTAGGACCAAAAAGCTCTACTGGGGTTGTTGCTGAACCGTACCACATTGTGCCGGAAACAACAAAAGATACAAATAATACAGCAGCTAAAGCACTAGCAAGGACTCCTTCTAGACTTCCAAGTTTTAATGCTCTATAAAGTCTTTCTCCAGGTCTGTTGGTGATGTGAAAAATACCTCCAATAATACCCATAAGCCCTGCTGCAATATGATTCGCTACTATACCTCCTGGATTAAAAGGATTAAATCCTTCTACTCCCCAGGAAGGGGCTACAGGTTCTACATGACCAGTTAAACCATAAGGGTCAGAAACCCAAATCCCTACGTTTGCACAATGAAAAGCTCCAAAACCAAAACACGTTAGTCCGGCTAGAAGAAGGTGAATTCCGAAAATTCTTGGTAAATCAAGAGCAGGCTCACCAGTTCTTGAGTCTTCCCACAAATCTAAGTCCCAGTATGTCCAGTGCCAAATTGAGGCTAACATCAATAGACCACTAAATACTATGTGAGCTGCTGCAACCCCTTCGAAACTCCAGAATCCAGGATCAACCCCAGTAGCACCGGTAATATCCCATCCGTTCCAACTACTTGTGATACCTAGCCTTGCCATGAAAGGCATGACGTACATTCCCTGTCTCCACATTGGATTCAGAACAGCATCAGAAGGATCAAAAATGGCTAATTCATAAAGAGCCATTGAACCGGCCCAGCCGGCTAATAATGCAGTATGCATAAGATGCACAGCAAGTAGTCGACCTGGGTCATTAATAACTACTGTGTGAACTCGATACCAAGGCAATCCCATCGGTTAATTTCTAGTAACTATGCTGTGTAAACAGCTAAACATCACGATAGTAAGGGTTTTTTAGCCTTTGAGGGATTTTTGTAAATAAATTTATTTTCTTGCAAAAATTGGTCAAATCAATTGGCAGAACAAAGTTTATAAGGAATTTTTGGCTAAAAACTGTTAATATTTTGGTCACAATTCTCAAAGTAAAACGTCAAAATAAGAAAAATAACTAAAAAAATGGCAACTATCAGATTTATTCGTGAGGACATTGAGGTCCAATGCAATCCTGGTGAGAATTTAAGGGAACTTGTAATGAAAGAGAATTTACAGCTATATGGATTAAAAGGTATTTTAGGAAATTGTGGAGGTGCGGGACAATGTAGTACTTGTTTTATTTCAGTTGAAGGTGGAAACAAAAATTCTTTGAGCCCTCTTACATCTGTTGAAGAAGACAAACTGAAAAATAGACCAGAAAATTGGCGCCTTGCATGTCAAACATTGATAAAATCATCTGCAGTAATTTTAACAAAACCACAATCTCCCCCCTCAAATTTGGAAGAACTAAAAAAAATTAGTGAAAATAAAAAATTACCTCGCTAAATTGTTTAAGACTGTTAATCA
Source organism: uncultured Prochlorococcus sp. (assembly GCA_902564235.1). Taxonomy (GTDB): domain Bacteria; phylum Cyanobacteriota; class Cyanobacteriia; order PCC-6307; family Cyanobiaceae; genus Prochlorococcus_A. Next base: position 8,291 of record CACFAG010000003.1, read on the forward strand.
GTTTATAAAATTTGTTTATTTTTCCACTTTATTTTAATTTATATGTCTATGATCTTAATACTTAACTTAGTAATACTAATTAATTAAATGGAAACAACTAATTTTGGATTCGTAGCTAGTCTTTTATTTGTGGGCGTGCCAACAATATTCCTCATAGGGTTATTCATTTCTACACAAGACGGAGAGAAATCAAGCTTCTACTCTGACTCTAGTAAAGGTAGGCTTGGACCAAAACGCTAATGCTTTAATAAATGCTTTGCATTTCTGTTGAAAAATTTTTATTTTGGAAAAAAATACAACTTGCTAAAGGAGGCGATCAACAATCTTTTGCATTTTTACTTGATTGTATAGGAGGTATACCGACTGGTGATTTAAACTCGATAAGTATAAATCCAAAAGCAACCTTATATTTAAAAAAAAATTTAGGGTATTTAGAATCTATTTGGGACGATCATTTACAAAAATCTTGCCCAATCCAATACCTCTGTGGAATAACGTTTTGGAGAGACTTAAAATTAAAAGTTACAAGTAAGGTACTAATTCCTAGACCAGAAACAGAGCTAATAATCGATATTGTCTTTAATAAATTTAGAAAGAGATCGGAAGAATTATTTTTTGCCGAATTAGGAACTGGATCAGGTGCAATTAGTATAGCTTTGGCATTGGCTTATCCTTTGAGCGAGGGAGTAGCAACTGATATAGATCAAGATGTATTAAAAATAGCCACTAAAAATTTTATAAACTCTTCTAAAAAATCAAATTTGAAATTTTATTGTGGGAATTGGTGGTTACCTCTTGAAAGTTTCAAAGGGAAATTAGACCTCGTTATTTCAAACCCGCCATATATTCCCAGAGATACTTATGAAAAATTACCCAAAGAAGTTAAAAATTTTGAACCTAAAGTTGCTTTATTAGGCGGCGAAGATGGTTTAAAACATATAAATGAAATAGTACAAAAAGCACCATTATTCTTAAAGGAGAATGGTTGGCTAATTTTAGAGAATCATTTTGATCAAAGTGAAAAAGTAAAACAACTCCTTTTTAAAAATAAATTTACATCAATAGAAATTGTGAAAGATCTTTCAGGTATTGGTAGGTTTACCATTGGAAGATATAAATAAATTAATGTAAATTCAAAATCTAAATGAATTTAGTAGACTGTAAGACTGCCTCAAAGACTCTTAAAAGTGGTTTGCCTATAATTTTCCCAACAGACACTTTACCTGCAATTGGATGCTTACCAAAATTCTCAAATATTATTTATGAGTTTAAAAAAAGAGAAAGAAATAAACCTTTAATTCTTATGGGATCAGAACATAAACATTTAATTGATTATGTTCACGAATCAGCAAAAAAAGATTACGAAAATATAGCTTTAAAATATTGGCCTGGAGCTTTGACAATTGTTACTCCTGCTTCAGAAAAACAGGCTGTAAACATTACCAGCAAAGATCTTACTATTGGGTTGAGAATTCCAAATTCATACATGGCACAATCTCTTTTGAGAGAAACAGGCCCGTTGTTAACTTCAAGTGCAAATATTTCAGGTTTTAAAGGATCAAATACAGCTGAAGGTATTGCTCTAGACTTCCCTTCTTTAAAAATTTTGGGACCTATCCCCTGGGGGAAAAGTAGTGGAAAAGCTAGCACTATAATATTTTGGAAGAAAAGTGGAGATTGGAGACTTATTAGAGAAGGAGAAGTAATAGTTAGGGAATTGTATTGATGTTATTATTATTATTTTTTGTTTTCTTAATTCAATTTTTAAACTATTGGATATTTGAACCTCTTGTATCTTTTTTAGAGTATGTAATCGAAATAAGATCGTTTCCTATCATTGCTCTGATAAGTTTGATCTTTTTATTTTCAGCAAATAATATTGAAAAGAATTAAATAAAAAAATGCCGGCTAACAGATTTGAACTGATGACCTTCGCTTTACAAAAGCGCTGCTCTACCGCTGAGCTAAGCCGGCATAATGACCATCTTACAATTAAGGTGGATCAAACTTAGTATTTTTTGGATGTTTTTAAAATTTATTACTTTTTGATATCTTCTTGACTTTTATCATTCTTATCATTTTTTTTAAACTTTATTTCTCCTGTAATAGTTCTCTTGATTGGTAAATTTGCTACTAATGCAGTCATTCTGTCCTCCGTCTCTAAACTTACAGCCACCTCTTCAAAGTCAATCTCAACATATTTAGCGACAACATCGAGTATTTCTTTTCTCATTTTATCTAGAAGATCAGTTGTTAAAGAGCTCATATCAACTCTGTCATGAGCAAGTACAAGTTGTAATCTTTCTCTAGCGGTGTTGGCACTAGCCGTCTCTCTGCCAAGTAACTTGTTTATAAGATCTCTGAGGGTCATCATTTTAAAAAACTTTGGTTTGCATTAATCTCATGAATTTATCTTTAAGGCTTTTACCTTCCTTTTTGGGGTCAATAATTGGTACATCCTTCCCTATAAGTCTTTGAGAAACATTTAAATAACATTTTTTTGCAGGAGATCTTCCATCTGTAAGTGTCAGTGGCTCACCCCGATTTGTACTTATTATTACCTGTTCATCTTCTAAAACAATACCTAACAAAGGTAAAGAAAGTATTCCTTTGACATCATCGATAGATAGCATCTCTTGACTTGCCATCATGTTGGGACGAACTCTGTTGATTACAAGTTGAATAGGCTCAATATCAGAAGTATTAAGAATTCCAATTACCCTATCGGCGTCGCGTACTGCAGATAATTCCGGGTTAGTTACAACAATAGCTTCTTTACAAGCTGCAAGAGCATTTTTAAAGCCATCTTCTACACCAGCAGGACAATCTACTAAGACAAAATCAAATTTCTCACTAAGCATTTCACTAATTTTTTTCATATCTTCGGGCTTCATCCAATCCAGCATCCTTGGATCCCCAGCAGGTAGAAGAGCAAGATTAGGTTCCTTTTTATGTCTAACCAATGCTTGGTCAAGACGACAAGTCTTGTCTAGAACATCTTGAGCCGTATAAATGATGCGATTTTCTAATCCTAAAAGAAGATCTAAATTTCTTAAGCCAAAGTCAGCATCTAATACAGCAGTTGCAGCTCCGCTATTAGCAAGTGCTATGCCAAGGTTTGCAGTTAAAGTGGTTTTACCAACTCCTCCTTTACCTGAACAAATTAATATTGTGCGAGTATTTTTCCCCACAGTTTTAAGGATTTTCCAAATAATAAAGCCACCTGCAGAAAGTTAAATATTTTAAAGATTAAGTAATTCTTAAATTTATCTAGTTTGAATTAATTTATTGCAAATGATTAATTAATTTTTAGTTTCGATTACATGTGGTTTGATAACTATCGTTTGTTTATCTATTACCGCAATTTCTGGATAATAATTTTTGGGTTTATCCTTTGGCCCAATAGCTATTACATCTGCAATACGTAATTGTAAAGGGTTTAGATAAAGTGAGGCAATGGAGGCATTTTTATTTCCACTTTTCCCCGCAAATGCGATCCCAAGTAATTTGCCCCAAACGTAAATGTTTTTCTTGGCGGAAACTATTGCTCCTGGATTAACGTCTCCAATAATGCATAGGTTTCCATTTGAAGATATTCTGTCACCCGATCGAACTGTTCCTTCGTGAAGAATATCGTGTTTGTTCTTTGACCTAAATAAAAGTAACTTATTTTTAATCTCTTGTTCTTTAAGAAAAGTTGAATCTATTTTTAAAGACTTTCCACCAAGAATTGTATCTCTACTATTTGAGTAAATGTATACGGAACTAACGTTAATTTTGTCAAAATAATTTTTTAATTTTGATAATTGATGAGAACTTATTGATTCGTTGACGGCGAAAATTTTGGCTTCAAGAGGTTCTTTCATGGAAGCAAATTTTTTGAAAATTTCATGGATATTATCTAAATCTAATAAAGAATAAATTTCTAAATATTTACTTTTAGTATTTTTTAAAATGATTTCCATTGAATTAAATCTTAGGAATTATTTTTTAATAATGAAATTTCATTTTTTATATCATTTTTGATCACACTTGGGTAAATAATAAAAGAGCTTTCCTCAGATCTCATTAAAGTTTTTATTAAAGCAGAGCTATTTTCTAATGAGCTTTGATAAGAGCCGTCCCATATTTTTAATGCATTGTTAGATTCAAAACCTTTAAAAGACTTTTCCTTAATCCCGCAAAATATTTCTGAATCATAACCGTTTTTTTCGCATAATTTTCTGGCATATGCAAGGATTTTTAATCTATCAATTTTACTTAAAAAACTTATATCTGATGCGTTTAGTAAATCTCTGTCAATAAACATTTTGCATAGTGTAGAAAGTGGCTCAAAAGATTCATCTTTCCATCTAATCAAATGATAGTAAAAGGTTACATCATCATTTCTTATGAAATCATCAAAATCAACCTTTGCAGGAAAAAATATCCATTTGTGTAGAGAATTATCTAACCATATTTTCTTTTCAAAATTATTTTTTATTGTATAAATTATTTTTTCCAGAATCCATGTTGAAATTTCGTTTATTCTGTGATTATAGATTGTTCTGTACATTAAGTTTCTTAGTACAAGGAAATGCTCAATAGCAATTACTCCTTTTGGTTTTATACCGATATTTCCATCAGGTGAAAAAGTAAGGGCTGAAATAATTCTTTCTAAGTCAACTAAGCCATAGTTAGTACCGGTGTTGTAACTATCGCGTAAAAGATAATCGAGACGATCGCAATCTATCTCACTACTAATCAATGTTTTTAGAGGTTTTGAAAATAGTTGTTTTGATTGAAATAATTCACCAATTTTTCTGGGTAATTCGTTGTCATACTTTTTAAGGATTGAATTAATTGGAGAATAATTTTTAACTAAGTTTAGAGACCACTGTTCGTGATTATGCTCGAATATTGTTTCGCTGGTATGGCTTAAAGGTCCATGACCTAAATCATGTAATAAAGCTGCTCCATAAAGAACAAATTTGTTCTCACAAAACGAAGGTTTACTTTCAATCAACCTTTTATAGATCTTTCTTGCGATACAAAAAACGCCAATTGAGTGGGTAAATCTACTCGCTTCTGCTCCGTGAAAAAGTAATAATGCCGCCCCTAATTGTTTTATTCTTCTTAATCTTTGAAAAGCAATTGTATCAATTAATTCCAGAACCATTAATTCTTCTGGCTTCCTTGAATCAAATACTATTTCTTTATGAATTGGATCATGAAACACTCTTTTGATACTCATAGTTTTTAAGATTTTTAATTTTTAATCTTTTGCCATCTCAAGGCTTTATTCCTTCATTGCTTAATTCAATTGATTGAACTGAAACTTCTTCTTTTTCTAGAAGCGACCCTAAAAATAATTCTGCATTCCTCACCCACTTATCGTCAGTACTTCCATAATCACTTGCATCTGGAAGATCAAGTAATTTTTCAGGAGTCATACCTTGGCCTTGAATATTATTACCTTTGGGGGTTAGGTAACTAGCCACTGTTATAGCAATACCACTATCTTCTCCCAAACTTTTTAGGGATTGAATCAAACCTTTCCCGTATGTTTGTTCTCCCATAAGAATTGATCTTTCATTGTCTTGTAAAGAACCAGCAAGTATTTCACTGGCACTTGCAGTTCCTTTATTTACTAAAGTCACCATTGGTCCATCAAAAGATGTCTCTTTTTGAGCAATAATTGCATCTTTGATTCCATTTCTATCTTTTGTTTCGACTACAGGTTTCTCGCTCAATAATGAGTCTGCAACTGCTATTCCTGAGCTTACTAGTCCCCCTGAATTATTTCTAAGATCCAAGATCAAGGCCTCAACCTCTTTCTCTTTTAACTCTTCAAGTGCCTCTTCAACTTTTTCGGGTACGCTTTCGCTGAATTGAGTTATCCTTAAATATCCTATTGTATGAGAATCATCTCTCAATCTTTTTGTTCTAACTGGTCTGAGATCTACTGATCTCCTCTCTAGATCGACTTCCCTAATTTCTCCTGATTCCGAAGATACTTTAACTAAAACTTTTGTCCCTGATTCACCTCTTAACTTAGAGGCAGTATTTGCAAGCCCTAATTTTTCTGATGAGATTCCGTCCACTGTCTCTATCAAGTCTCCGCTTACTATTCCAGCTTCTTCAGCTGGCGAACCCCCAAGAGTAGAGATAACTTTAACTTTATTGTCATCATCTTCACCTAATTGAAGTCCAACACCATTAATTTCACTCCCAAAATTACTTGATTTTAGTAGTTCATAATCTTTTGGGCGTAAAACTCTCGTGTAGGGATCGTCTAGAGGTCTTAACATGTCTTCAATTGCGGAATAAGCCTCTTCACTTGTTTCAATTTGTTTCTGTAATGTTTTTTGTCTAATTCTTTTCCATTGGATTTCATCAAACTTTTCTGGATCATAAAAACCTTCGTTTACTAAGGTCCAAGCATCAAGTACTAATTGCCTGCTATCACTGAGAGCATCTACTCTTTCAATCAACAAAAGATTGATAGAAAATACGATGATCATTGATGCAGTGATCACAGTTTTGAATGTTAAAAGTTTGTTAAAAGATGAATTCATTGGGTTAAGTGTTAACACCAAGTATAAGAATTTTAAGTAAGCTCTTTATATCAAAGCTAATTTTTTTTGGATGGCGAATTCCTCATCTGTTTATGACTGGTTTCAAGAAAGGCTTGAAATCCAAGACATAACTGACGACGTAACTTCCAAGTACGTACCCCCTCACGTAAATATTTTTTATTGTTTAGGAGGCATAACTTTAGTATGCTTCCTAATTCAATTTGCAACAGGTTTTGCAATGACTTTTTACTATAAGCCAACAGTTACACAGGCTTATAATTCAGTTAGTTATTTAATGACCGATGTAAGTTTTGGATGGTTAATAAGATCCGTGCATAGATGGAGTGCATCAATGATGGTTTTGATGTTAATCCTTCATGTCTTTAGGGTTTATCTTACCGGAGGTTTTAAAAGGCCAAGAGAATTAACTTGGGTTACAGGTGTTGTGATGGCAGTAATAACTGTTGCTTTTGGAGTTACAGGATATTCACTACCTTGGGATCAGGTAGGTTATTGGGCAGTCAAGATTGTTTCAGGTGTTCCTGCTGCAATACCAGTAATTGGTGACTTTATGGTTGAACTACTTAGAGGTGGAGAAAGTGTTGGGCAATCCACTCTTACCAGATTTTATAGTCTTCATACTTTTGTATTGCCATGGTCGTTAGCAGTTTTTATGTTGATGCACTTTTTAATGATTCGTAAACAGGGTATTTCAGGTCCTTTATAAACTCTTATACTTAAATCAACAATAGTTCTCCATATGTCTACATTAAAAAAACCAGATCTATCTGATCCAAAACTGAGAGCAAAGTTAGCTAAAGGTATGGGCCATAATTATTATGGTGAACCAGCTTGGCCTAATGACTTACTTTATATCTTCCCGGTAGTCATCTTGGGAACTATTGCCTGCGTAGTTGGATTAGCAGTTCTTGATCCTGCAATGTTGGGAGACAAAGCTAATCCTTTTGCAACACCCCTAGAAATACTACCTGAATGGTACCTTTATCCAGTTTTTCAAATACTTAGGGTTGTTCCTAATAAACTTTTGGGTATCGCACTACAAACATTAATTCCACTTGGACTAATTATTTTACCCTTTATCGAAAACGTTAATAAATTCTCTAATCCATTTAGAAGACCAGTAGCAATGTCAGTTTTCTTATTCGGAACTTTTCTAACAATATATCTTGGTATTGGGGCATGCTTGCCAATTGATAAATCACTAACTTTAGGGTTATTTTAAGCTTAAATATTAAACATATCTAGATCGTTATACTCATTTCTTAAGAAATGATTCATTAATAGAAATCCAACAATTGTCCAAGTTTGATATGTTCTTGATTGTTGTCCAACCCAAGTACCTGTAGGACCATCAAAATATTCTGCCCATTCTTGCTTAGGTAATTGATTAAGTTGACACCAATATGATTCCTCTATTAAAGATTTCATTTCTTCCATGAGAATCACATCTTCAGACCCATAATTTTTTTGATGCAAAAGGACAGCTGTACCAAAAAACCAAAGTAAACTTGGCCAATGACCACCGTTATGGTAACTCCAAGGCCAATTCTTTGGATCAGATCCTGTCTTATTTTGCCATTCTTCGACATCCATATGAGGATGACAAATTCTCATAGGCATTTGAGCCATCAAATGATGTCTGTTATGTAAAACTAATCTAAATAAAGCTCTTTGCTCTTCAGGAGGCAGTACTCCGAAAATACATGCTAAAGAGTTGCCTAAACTGTAAAATCGAAAGTCGGGCCTTCCTGTCCTAATATTTCCTATTAAGTACCCACCTCTATTCTCTAGCCAATCTTGTAGCCATGAGGGAACCACTTGAGGTTGAACGTTAAATTCATTGAAGTGTTGATCATCACCATATTGCTCAGTTGGCCTTCTTCTTAAAATTTGCATCGTTTGGCTGGTAACCCAATAATGTTTCAAAAGAAAACTTCCTAAATCTTTAACCCATTGATTTGTAAGAATAAGTCTTTGATCTAAAAGTCTACTTACATGATCTGCTCTACTTAATTCCATTAAGTTAATACAACTTTTTAAACATCCATGAAGTAAAACTTCAACTTCTAGAGGCGCTCCCCATACATCCATAGGTCTATCAATCATAAATGCGCAATCTGGAACAAAAAGTACTGGAGTACCCTCAAACGTTGGATGTAGAACCAGATCTAATAGGAGTTGAATACCTCTTTGAACTCTTTGACTTTTTCCGAAGGCATAATCACCGCTTTTATTGACATAATACCAACATAAAATGGGCCACCATAAACTTGCATCGGCGGAAGTTATCCTCCCTATCGATCTTTGTCCATAGTCTCCAATGAGCTGTCCATTTTCTTCAACGAAACTAGTAGGAAATACACCACGTGTTTGGTAATTAGAGCTTTGTAACTCAAGGCATACACTTAGGAACTTTTTAACAATTTCATACCGTTTTTGGGTAATGAGGTAAATCATTACAGGAACATTGTCTCTTAAAAATATTTCTCCATAATTTAATTTTTTATTTTTTGTTGGGTGTTCTAGTGCAGCAACGCTTCCCACTAACTCGCCTGATATTTCAACCAAAGTCTTTTCGAAGTGTTTTTTTGCATTTGTTACAATTTTCTCTTCATCAGAACTTGGTCTTACTCTTAAATTTTTTTGACTAAATCTTTCTGCCATTTCATTTATATCCCTTTATTTAAGCCTAGTTGTTGAACGATACTTTGAACAAATAAAAAATTAATAAAAAATTTTTGTATAAAAGGTTGCACAATCATGGTCGGATGGTTTAGTATTTCCTTCTGGGCAGAAATATTCTTTTTGCATTATTCAAGCAGTTACTTTAAATCTGATTTTTGGTAAATGAGTGAATTTTTTGAAGATTTGATTTCGATCAATATTTTCAGCCAGAAGAAGGGTTTACCCTTCTAAATGAGTTATACATTTATTGTTTAACTCCGCACCTAGAAAATTTAAAAACTTAGGAACTGATGCTTTTATTGCGTCAAGAATAACTAAATTTTTTTTGTTATCTCAAGATGTAAATGCAATAAAGGTGTGAGGTCCCGTCAAGAATATATAAAATGTCATCAATTGCTAACTTTTGGCTTTGATGTAAACGGATCTGAGATCTTGGAAAGTCACTTTAGAAATATTTTTAATGTGCACTCAATGTAATCCTTAAAATTTAAGGAGGCTTAAGCTAAATACATAAACAGAAGTTTTTATTTGGATAAAAGCAATTCAATTTGAGTAGATTTATCTACAAAAGGATTTGAACACAACGGAGAGTTTGATCCTGGCTCAGGATGAACGCTGGCGGCGTGCTTAACACATGCAAGTCGAACGAACCTTCGGGTTAGTGGCGGACGGGTGAGTAACGCGTGAGAATCTGCCCTCAGGAGGGGGATAACGGTTGGAAACGACCGCTAATACCCCATATGCCTATTGGTGAAATGAATTTCGCCTGAGGATGAGCTCGCGTCTGATTAGCTAGTTGGTGAGGTAATGGCTCACCAAGGCTTCGATCAGTAGCTGGTCTGAGAGGATGATCAGCCACACTGGGACTGAGACACGGCCCAGACTCCTACGGGAGGCAGCAGTGGGGAATTTTCCGCAATGGGCGAAAGCCTGACGGAGCAACGCCGCGTGAGGGACGAAGGCCTCTGGGCTGTAAACCTCTTTTCTCAAGGAAGAAGATATGACGGTACTTGAGGAATAAGCCACGGCTAATTCCGTGCCAGCAGCCGCGGTAATACGGGAGTGGCAAGCGTTATCCGGAATTATTGGGCGTAAAGCGTCCGCAGGCGGCTTTTCAAGTCTGCTGTTAAAACGTGGAGCTTAACTCCATCATGGCAGTGGAAACTGAAAGGCTTGAGTATGGTAGGGGCAGAGGGAATTCCCGGTGTAGCGGTGAAATGCGTAGATATCGGGAAGAACACCAGTGGCGAAGGCGCTCTGCTGGGCCATTACTGACGCTCATGGACGAAAGCCAGGGGAGCGAAAGGGATTAGATACCCCTGTAGTCCTGGCCGTAAACGATGAACACTAGGTGTCGGGGGAATCGACCCCTTCGGTGTCGTAGCTAACGCGTTAAGTGTTCCGCCTGGGGAGTACGCACGCAAGTGTGAAACTCAAAGGAATTGACGGGGGCCCGCACAAGCGGTGGAGTATGTGGTTTAATTCGATGCAACGCGAAGAACCTTACCAGGGTTTGACATCCTGCGAACCTCTTAGAAATTTGAGGGTGCCTTCGGGAATGCAGTGACAGGTGGTGCATGGCTGTCGTCAGCTCGTGTCGTGAGATGTTGGGTTAAGTCCCGCAACGAGCGCAACCCACGTTTTTAGTTGCCAGCATTTAGTTGGGCACTCTAGAAAGACCGCCGGTGATAAACCGGAGGAAGGTGTGGATGACGTCAAGTCATCATGCCCCTTACACCCTGGGCTACACACGTACTACAATGCTACGGACAAAGGGCAGCAAACTCGCGAGAGCTAGCAAATCCCATAAACCGTGGCTCAGTTCAGATCGTAGGCTGCAACTCGCCTACGTGAAGTAGGAATCGCTAGTAATCGCAGGTCAGCATACTGCGGTGAATACGTTCCCGGGCCTTGTACACACCGCCCGTCACACCATGGAAGTTGGCCATGCCCGAAGTCGTTACTCCAACCCTTGTGGAGGAGGACGCCGAAGGTGGGGCTAATGACTGGGGTGAAGTCGTAACAAGGTAGCCGTACCGGAAGGTGCGGCTGGATCACCTCCTAACAGGGAGACAACAAAATGTTTAATATTATTTTGTCACCTTAGGTCGATCGGTATCTCACGTTTTTAATTTATTAAGAATTTCATTTCCTAAGTTTTTCTAGGTCACACCCATTATTTTTCCTGGGCCATTAGCTCAGGTGGTTAGAGCGCACCCCTGATAAGGGTGAGGTCCCTGGTTCAAGTCCAGGATGGCCCATATCTCTATGTTGGGGGTATAGCTCAGTTGGTAGAGCGCCTGCTTTGCAAGCAGGATGTCAGCGGTTCGAGTCCGCTTACCTCCACTGATTACCACCTCTTCCATAACCGGTAGAAAGGAAATGTTTTGAGTTGTGATCAAATTCTGAAAGAATCTAGCTTCCTAATGAAATCATTAAGATGCTGGACTCATTGAATTAATTTCATTGTTTTCAGAGAACCTTGACAACTGCATAGATTATTTTTAAAGACAATAAGCATCTTTAATGATGCAGATTTATTATTTGTGCGAATGCATTAATAACAATTCTATTAAGCTGATGCTTCATTTTTGAAGTTATTGGTCAAGCTACAAAGGGCTCACGGAGGATACCTAGGCACACAGAGGCGATGAAGGACGTGGTTACCTGCGATAAGTCTCGGGGAGTTGGAAGCACACTTTGATCCGGGAATTTCCGAATGGGGCAACCCCATGTACGGCCAACTGAATATATAGGTTGGTGCGAGCTAACCCAGCGAACTGAAACATCTTAGTAGCTGGAGGAAGAGAAAGTAAATAACGACTCCCTCAGTAGCGGCGAGCGAACGGGGAACAGCCCAAACCGATAGTCTTGACTATCGGGGTTGTGGGACAGCAATATGGATCAATAAGTCTAGAAGAAACGTTTGAATGGCGTGCCACAGAGGGTGAAAGCCCCGTAATCGAAAGATAAGTTGACCTAGCTGTATCCCGAGTAGCACGGAGCACGTGGAATTCCGTGTGAATCTGCGAGGACCACCTCGTAAGGCTAAGTACTACTGTGTGACCGATAGTGAAACAGTACCGCGAGGGAAAGGTGAAAAGAACCCCGGGAGGGGAGTGAAATAGAACATGAAACCGTGAGCTTACAAGCAATGGGAGCCCGACTAATCGGGTGACCGTGTGCCTGTTGAAGAATGAGCCGGCGACTTATAGGCACTGGCGGGTTAAACCGGAAATGGTGGAGCCACAGCGAAAGCGAGTCTTAATAGGGCGTTTGTCAGTGTTTATAGACCCGAACCCTGGTGATCTAACCATGGCCAGGATGAAGCTTGGGTGATACCAAGTGGAGGTCCGAACCGACTGAAGTTGAAAATTCAGCGGATGAGCTGTGGTTAGGGGTGAAATGCCAATCGAACCAGGAGCTAGCTGGTTCTCCCCGAAATACGTTTAGGCGTAGCGTCTAGTGCTCCAGCAGGGGGGTAAAGCAACCATTTCGGTGCGGGCTGCGAAAGCGGTACCAAATCGATATGAACTCTGAATACCCTGTGTGTAACTAGGCAGTCAGACTGTGGGGGATAAGCTCCATAGTCAAGAGGGAAACAGCCCAGACCGCCAGCTAAGGTCCCAAAATTAACGCTAAGTGATAAAGGAGGTGGGATTGCCCAGACAACCAGGAGGTTTGCCTAGAAGCAGCCATCCTCAAAGGAGTGCGTAATAGCTCACTGGTCGAGCGATCCTGCGCCGAAAATGAACGGGGCTAAGCGTTATACCGAAGCTGCGGATAAATTTATTTATGGTAGGGGAGCGTTCTATGTAGGGTGAAGCGTTAGCGTAAGCGGACGTGGACGGCATAGAAGTGAGAATGTCGGCTTGAGTAGCGAAAACATGGGTGAGAATCCCATGCCCCGAAACCCTAAGGGTTCCTCCGGCAGGCTCGTCCGCGGAGGGTTAGTCTGGACCTAAGGCGAGGCCGAAAGGCGTAGTCGATGGATAACAGGTCAATATTCCTGTACCAGATGTGTTTTGAGAAGGGGGACGGAGAAGGCTAGCCAGGCCAGATGTTGGTTACTGGTTCAAGCGTTCGAGGCTTTGAGAGATGGAGAAAACATCTCGAGCTAAGGCGTGAGTACGAGCTGCTACGGCAGCGAAGTTGGTGATGTCATGCTTCCAAGAAAAGCCCTATACTCGTTAAGACACAAATGCCAGTACCCGAAACCGACACAGGTGGGGTGGTAGAGAATACCGAGGGGCGCGAGATAACTCTCTCTAAGGAACTCGGCAAAATGGCCCCGTAACTTCGGGAGAAGGGGTGCCAGCGAGAGCTGGTCGCAGTGAAGAGGCGCAAGCGACTGTTTACCAAAAACACAGGTCTCCGCTAAGTCGCAAGACGATGTATGGGGGCTGACACCTGCCCAGTGCCGGAAGGTTAAGGAAGCTGGTTAGCTTTTAGTGAAGCTGGCGACTGAAGCCCCGGTGAACGGCGGCCGTAACTATAACGGTCCTAAGGTAGCGAAATTCCTTGTCGGGTAAGTTCCGACCCGCACGAAAGGTGTAACGATTTGCGCGCTGTCTCGGAGAGAGGCTCGGCGAAATAGAATTGTCTGTGAAGATGCGGACTACATACACCCGGACAGAAAGACCCTATGAAGCTTTACTGTAGTTTGATATTGTGCTCGGGCTCTGAATGCGCAGAATAGGTGGGAGACGTTGAAATAGTGCTTGTGGGTACTATTGAGTCATCGGTGAGATACCACTCTTTTAGAGCTAGGGTTCTAACGCTTACCCGTTATCCGGGAAGCGGACAGTATCTGATGGGCAGTTTGACTGGGGCGGTCGCCTCCTAAAAGGTAACGGAGGCGCACAAAGGTTCCCTCAGGCTGGTTGGAAATCAGTCGTTGAGTGCAAAAGCAGAAGGGAGCTTGACTGTGAGACCTACAAGTCGAACAGGGACGAAAGTCGGTTTTAGTGATCCGACGGTTCTGCGTGGAAGGGCCGTCGCTCAACGGATAAAAGTTACTCTAGGGATAACAGGCTGATCTCCCCCAAGAGTTCACATCGACGGGGAGGTTTGGCACCTCGATGTCGGCTCATCGCAACCTGGGGCTGAAGTCGGTCCCAAGGGTTGGGCTGTTCGCCCATTAAAGCGGTACGCGAGCTGGGTTCAGAACGTCGTGAGACAGTTCGGTCCATATCCGGTGTATGCGCAGGAATATTGAGAGGATTTCTCCCTAGTACGAGAGGACCGGGAGGAACGCACCTCTGGTGTGCCAGTTATCGTGCCAACGGTAAACGCTGGGTAGCCATGTGCGGAGTGGATAACCGCTGAAAGCATCTAAGTGGGAAGCCCACCTCAAGATGAGTATTGCCATGGCTTAAGCCAGTAAGGTCACGGGAAGAACACCCGTTGATAGGCTCTACGTGGAAGCTTGGTAACAAGTGCAGCGGAGGAGTACTAATAGACCGAGGGCTTGACCAAATAAACTTAATTTATTGTTTTTAATTTATAAAATTTTCTATGCAGTTCTCAAGGTTCATACTATCCTGGTGTTCATGGCGATGTGGAACCACTCCGATCCATCTCGAACTCGGTTGTGAAACGCATCAGCGGCGAAAATATTTAGGGGGTAGCCCCTTGAGAAAATAGCTCAATGCCAGGTAAAATATTTAAAAGGGTTTACTCTTCTTGAGTAAGCCCTTTTTTATTTTTGGCATCTAGAACACCAATGGGTACTTCTTCCAGTAATTTTTTGTCTTTCAATTAAATTTCCACATTTACGACATTCTTTTCCAGTTCTCCTATAGACATTTGTCTGTAAACCAAAATTCCCATTTTCTCCTTCCAAGTCCCTAAAATCGCTAAATGTAGTACCACCAGAACCTATACTTTTTTTTAATACAGTTACAATTGATTCTTTAAGCTTGATTAACTCATGTTTTTTTATTGTTCGAGCTTCCCTAAAAGGAGAGATGCCAGCAGAGTATAAACTTTCATCAGCATAAATATTACCTATACCGGCCACTATTGTTTGATCTAATAAAATAGATTTTATAGATTTTGTTCTTTTTGAAATAACTTTCTTAAGGTAATTTGCATCAAATTCTTTAGAAAATGGCTCTGGTCCTAATGAACCTAATCCTTTAATTATTTCGTTAAGCGATAGGTCTTTATTAATCCACCACATTTGACCAAAACTTCTTACGTCAATGTACCTAAGCTCATTATTATTTTTATCGAAAAATCTTATTCTTGTATGTTTACAAGGATGAGTTGATTTTTCAATGAATTTAAAATATCCCGTCATTCTTAGATGAATTACAAGAAATCCGTTATTTTGTGAATTTTCTATAGGAAATTGAGTATTCTCATTTTGAACTCCTCTTAATTGAGCTATTAAATATTTTCCTCTTCTATCCCATTTATAAATAAGTGAGTTCAGAAGGCCTTTAATGAATTCTTCTTTGTTTGATGGGAATGCAACAGTTGAATCCCTACAGACTTCTATTTTTTTAATAATAAAATTATTTAGTTTTTGCTCTAAACCTCTACGAACAGTCTCTACTTCAGGTAATTCAGGCAATTATTTAAGCTTTCTCTAATTCACTTTCTGCGAAATTATTTGTATTTGCTCCACCATCAGTTCCGCTTATACCAGCGTAATTTACTTTATCGAATCTAACTACACAGTTATATTTAATACCTGAGGTATCAACTGAAGCAACTTTACCTATTTCATTGTACCAATATGATTCTGGTCTTTTTACTCTTACTAGATCTCCTCTTGAAATTGCCATTACTATTAATTTAACTCATTAAAGAATAACTCATTATTAATATTCTTAGAGAAATTATTCACACATATTAATTAAAAGTTTTAACAAAAATCATTTATTAAATTATTTTCGAATTCTTCTTTAGCAGGTTCCGGACCCTTCCATTTTTTCCCTGGAATTCTCACATTTAATTGATTTGTATCGCAATTGATTGAAAGGATCAGTTTTTCATTTTTTTGATTTAATACATTCAAAACTTTTCTACCTTTAATTTCTTCATCAGATTTACTTTGAATAATTAATGGACCATAAAATTGTCTATCTATAATAAGTAATTCATTATTTCTCTTATTTTTAATTTTTTCATGATTTTCTAAACTAATTGATTCATTTTTGTTTAATAAGAGCTTTTGTCCAACTTTTATAGAATCTGGATTGTCGAGATTATTAATTTCGATCAAATATCCTAAATTTAATTTATGTATATTTGATATGTCGGTAAGATTTTCACCTGTTTTAACAATATGATAATTTTTTAAATCTGATTGTTTTTTTGAATTATTAGTGGATTCGGAGATAATAAGATTTTGTCCTACAAAGATATAGTTTTCATCATTTAATTCATTTAAATTGATAATTAAATTCTTGTCTATTGAATATAATTCTGAAATACTCGAAATTGTATCCCCTATTTTTACAATATGAATTTTTCTTATTTCATCTTTATTTTCAGTAATTGACTCTTTTTTTGCAATATTCTCAATATTTTCTTCTGCTTTTACCAATGAGTAATTAAAAAAATTCATTAGTACTGCAATCACTAAAAATACTAATTTCATTATTTTCGGTATTTATTTAAAGATAATCTCTTAATTCAAAATCGCTAGGCTTTTGAGAAGAATTTAAGTAATTTAAATCTTTAAAATAAATTTTAAAAATTTCTTAACTATTTTATAGGGCGGATATCTCAGATTTAAATCAAATAAAAAACCTTTGAAAGTAATAGATTTTTGATTTGAAAAATTACGAAAACCCTCCTCTCCATGAAATTTACCAAAACCACTCTCTCCAACACCTCCAAAAGGTAAATTTGGAATTAGAACTGGTAACATAACATCATTAATACAAATTGTGCCTGAGCTTGTTACTCTTGAAATATAATTGTGGATTTTTTTGTTGCCTCCAAATAAGTAGATTGCTAATGGTTTTGAAGTTTGACTAATCTGATTTAAAGCTGATTCTTTATTATTGATTCCAATTACTGGAAGTAGTGAACTGAATAGTTCTTTTTGAAAAATATCTGTTTCATTTAATTTAAATCTTAAAATTGTAGGAGATATTTTCAACTTTTTTTTACTAAAAGTGCCCCCAAATAAAATTCTTTTTTCTTTTTTAAATTGTTTGAGAATTTCTATACTTGAAGAAAATTGCTTTTTCTCTAATTTTGATAAGTTTTCGGAAATAATTGGATTGTCTCCGTAAAAACTTACTATGTATTTCTTTAATTTTTCTACAAAAATATTTTCAATTTCTTTATCAACAAAAATATGATTAGGAGCCATGCAGGATTGACCAGAATTAAAAAACTTGCCCCAAACAATTCTTTTAGCAGCCACTTCTAAATTTGCATTCTTGAAAATAATTACAGGATTTGTTCCGCTTAACTCAAGAGTTAATGGAGTTAAGTTTTTTGAAGCTAATTTCATTATAGATTTTCCAGTTTCAGTACTTCCTGTAAAAAAAATGTGATCAAAATTTTGTTCAATTAATTTTATTGATTGTTTATAATCACCCTCTACTGTTATTAGGACATCTTTACGGAAATATTTGGAAGTAAGCTTTTTAAAAAGTTTTGAGGTTACAGGACATTTTTCTGATGGTTTTATAACAGCGGTATTTCCTGCCGAGAAAATATTTACCAATGGCTTTAAAACATAAAGCAATGGATAATTATAAGGACCAAGAATTAATACACATCCAAGAGGTTCATAAATAACTTTGGAGGATGATGGAAATAGATAAAAAGGTGTATCAATCTTTTTTGGTCGCATCCAAGAATTGAGTTTGTTTTTTATGAGTGAAATTTCTTCTTTCACTAAAAGGATTTCTGAAAGCCCTTCAATTTCAGATTTACCTAGATCAACAAAAAGTGATTTTATTATCTCTTTTTTATTTTCATCCAAAAGTTTAGAAATTATATTGATATGTTGGATCCGCCATTTTATATCTCTCGTTTTACCAGTAAGAACTGTATTTCTTAATTTATTAATGTCTTCTAAGTCAAATTTATCAGAAATTTTCATCTTATTCTAATGAATACTATTAAATATATCAGAGGATAAATTATAAATAACTAAAGTTTTTAGCCACTCAAATCAATGTGAATTATTCATGAGAAATAATCAAATTAATTAATATTGCCTTTAAAAATTCAAATTTTTCTTGGTTAGTATATTTCTATGAGGGAAAAATTTTCAATTAGATTGATATCTATAAATGAAATACCAGTAGTTACAAACTGGGCTAAATTAGAGGGATTTTCTCCTGGAATGGATGACGTATCAATTTATAGAAATACAGATAAACAAGGGGTTTGGGTAGCTTGTCTGGATAATAAACCTGTAGGTTCTATTGCGTGTATAAAATATAATTCCTCATATGGTTTTATAGGTTTATTTATCGTTAAAAAAGAATTCCGAAATAATGGATATGGAGTTAGATTATGGAAACATGCCCTCGATTATTTAAAAAATGTTGATTGTATTGGTCTTGAGGCTGCCCCAGATAGATTGAATGATTATGCAAAGTGGGGGTTTAGAAAATCTTCTATTACAAATCGATGGAAATTAAATGGTTCCCAAGAGTTGCCTTTAAGAAATTTCTATAAAGATCAATTTCACTCTTTTAAAGTTGTCCCGGGTAATAAAATGCCCCCTGACGCAGTCTTAATTTATGATGATCAGAGAGAACCTAGTCCTAGGCCACATTTTTTAAATGACTGGTTGAAAAATTCTCATGGTAATGTCAGTGCAATTGTCGATAATAATGGGATGTGCCATGGATTTGGCAGGATAAGACCTTGTGTACTGGAGGATAATGAGAAAGCTTGGAGAATCGGACCTCTTTTAGCGGATACTCCGCCACTTGCTGAATTATTAATAAGAGAGTTAGTTGGTGATTTAGATTCCAAAATCTTGTTGGATTGCTCTAATCTAAATCCTTATGCAAATTATCTTTTATCAAGTTTGGGATTTGAGGAAATATCAAAAACTTACAGAATGTATAAAGGCACTCAACCTCCCTGCCCAATGAACCAAGTATACGGACTTGCCTGTTTGGAACTGGGATGATTTTCTTTAAAGCATGCAATTTAGTTTTTGTTTCTGTAATACTGGAACAAATTTTTTGATTATCCATAAGCTTAACTCTCCGAAGGCTTCAAAATTCTTTCTACAATATCTGCGTTGATTATAGTGATCTCTCCATTATCAATATTGGCAACTTGAAACAAGGTCCATGAAGTTGGATTTCTAGCTCCTCCAATACAGTTGATAACTTGACCGACCCAATAATTTTTATTCTTTTCGTTAGTATTTTCGCAATTTTCTTTTTTAATCGCGACATAATCACCAGGCCTAACAAAAAGAAACTCAGGAGTTGCTGAGCTCACAATAAAATACTAATAGTATATACGTACTATAGCAAGTTATTAGTTTTGTTGTCGAACTTTGAGTTATTTAGCAAACTAGGATTAATTAAAAAATAAAATGGAATCAACTGAAATTGCTATATTTTCAACATTATTGGGGTTAATTTTAGCTTTAACTGACGCTTATATAGAAAGAAATATTCCTGGATAATATTTCTAATTTATTTCTTAAATTAAATAAGATTTAAGCTGGTCTAATATGTCGGCACGGTTGGATAATAATTTTGTAAAAACTAAATATATCAACCCTCCCATTGCGAGTCTGCCGTTAAGTTTCTCTAACTGCTTTAGTTTTTTCAACAAATAGATTTGCGGTTAAACAAAATTTAAAGGGTGTAGAAAATAAAAAAGTATTGATTACTTCAAAATTAAAAAAAAATTTTACAAATTTAAAAAGATATTATTTCAAAAACGAATTAAATTTAAAGCCAAGCCTCTTTCATCTCAAGATAAAGTCTCTCGCTTTCAGCAGAATTAATTTTGCTGTCTGAATAGGATTGCTGCTGCTGCTGCTGCTGTTGCTGAGTTGAGTTATTATTAGAGTTTTGGACTTCGCTCATTAGAAGGACTAAATATTTGTGTTTATTCTCTCATATTTAGAGCTTTTTTTGTCAACTTAAATTCTTAAATTTTATTTAAATTTTCTATGTTTTTAATTTTCCTTTTTTGAGCGAAGTTATTTCGCTACAGTAGTTTTGGAATATAGGAATTTAACTTCCCAATATACAATTCCTAGGAAGATAGCACTTGCAATAATAATTTCAGAAATGGCTAACATTTTATTTTTCAATTCTAATTTAATTTTGGTATCAATTTACACAGAATGCAATAGGTACTAATTACATTTAAAATTTTAGAAAATCTTATTTAATAAAATATCGCGTCAAAATAATATAAAATTTTAAGTTAGATACATATTATTTTCGTGGGAAATTTCATAAATTCAACAACTCTTATACCTTTAATACCTTTAGTAACCTCTTTATTTATTTTTATTTTATTGGTAAGTTTTAACAGAACACTTAACAGGTTAACAAAACCAGTTACTGCACTGGTTGCATTATCTTTATTAAGTTCTGCTTTTATAAGCTCATTTGACTATTTTAAGAAAATAGAAAAAGAATTAGTTTTATCTGAATTTCTCAAATTTTTTGAAGAAAAAAATTTAGTTATACATCTCAATTTAGTAAATGAAAAAATTATAATTTTTTTCTCATTAATAATGATATTAATTATTGGAATATCTTTTTATAAATTACCTAGAAAAAAAGGTTACGTCTCATTGATGATTAGCTTAGGTTTAATATCTTCTTCGGTGATGCTCTCAATATTGCTATTAGATTTCTCAGCACTAATCTAAACTTTAGTAAGCATTGACAAAGCTTCATTAAGTTCTTGGACATGATTTAATTCATCTTGAGCAATTTCTTTTATTTTTTGATCATTTGGATTATCTATTAAATATTTGGAATAAGTTTCAAATGCATGTTCTTCGATTTTTATGTTGACATCATAAGCATTAGCTGGAGAGAAGAAATAATAAAAAACCATGATCCAGTAATAGACAAGCACAAGATGTCTCGCAAAAAATCTATCAATCCAGAACCTATCTCCTCCTCTTTCCTCCATTTCTTTAAGATGCTCAGTTTCGTTAATAGCTTGATAAAAATGTTCTTTCATTAAAATCATTGTTTTTTCATTTTTGATTCCTAGGGATTCTTTAAAATGAAGAACTGAAAGAAATGCAAAATAAGGAGATCTAGCTATTACTTCTAACACCCAAAATCTTTGTAAAGATCTACCAGAGTATATGAAGTCTAAGAAGTTAACAGTACTATTCAAAATAAAAGAATTTAATTTCTTCATAAATTTTGTTTTTCTTTAAGTATAATTACTTAGATGCTCAAGGACTATAATATATTTAAGTAATTAACCAAAAATTAATATTTATAGTCTAAAAATTGTTACTTCCATTGAAATATTTTTTTTTCATGCATTAATTGGATAGATCAAAATTTTATATGACAACTACTGAAAAAATTGCAAATGCAAAAAAGAGGATTGATGAATTAGAAAGACTTATAAAATATTGGAATGATTCAGAGCTTGATGAGGCAAAAATAATAAATTTTTATAAGGAAAATTAAAAATAAAGTTGCTTAGATATTGATTATTCAGGCTCATTAACTTTTTATAAAGTTTAAGTGATTTAATTTCTTTGAGTATTCAAATATTGTTTTATTTATAAATAGAGCAATTAAACCTATTCTCAAAAACGGTAATAAAGAAATAATCTTAAAGAAAAATATATATGAAAACCTTTTCAAAAAAATATTTAGTTCCGATTAAATTCCTACCTTGGTTTTTTTGGCTATTTGTATCTTTCGTAAGTATATATTTGTGTAAAACGGCTTGGGTAAGTTGAATAATTAATGAATCTAGCTTCTTCTTAACCAATCAGGAGCGCCACCAAACCAATCGGATATATCATCTTCATTTGGGTTGAAATGATTTTCTTTATTTAGTCCATCTACACCAAACGATTGTAAGAGGTTATCAATTCCTCCATCGTTTTTTATACCATTCCTCCTAAAGCTGTTAGCTTTTTTCAGCCAAAGAGAAATTGTTGAATTGTGGTGTGCAAATTTTTCAACATATATCCTTTCTTCTAATGTAATTGATTTGTCTTGCGCGATTTTTTTAATTATTCCTTGGATCTTTAATCTTTTTTGATTACTAAGAAGCATTTTTAATTAATTCATTAACCTTTTATAGGAAGGATTATTAAAAATATCTTGTCAATGTTAATTTCAACAAATTCACTATTTTAAAAGGTTTTTAGTGAGAAAAGTTTTAAGACGCTAAAAAAAAGGGATTAATCAGTCATGCCTAATAAGTTGATTCATTTATGAAACTTATAAATTTAAAAATTAGATCAAAAAATCAATACAATCTTAAAGACAACTAAAAATCAAGAAAAATGGACGGAGTAGTTGCATAATAGTAAACTTGTACTACTATTAGTACAGTTGTATTATTAAGATATGAAAGTCATTTCGTCTTCTCCTTATGCCCCTTTTAATTCAAAAGAGTGGAATTCTCTTATAAGCAAAAATGCAAAGTTTGAAAATACTCCAATAAAGATTCAAAAAAGATTTTATAAAACTTTTACTCTAAAAAAGATTGAAGAAAATGAACTTTTGAAAGAGAAGAATCAATTGCATCAACAAATGCAACTTGTATTTGGATAGAAAAATATCAACTAACAATCTTTTTATTGAATATTATTTTACGAGATCCAATTTTTTGTTAGATTAGTAGAAATACAACAAGGATTTAATTTGGCTGTAGATCGAGAACTTTTAAAAGAAGTTACCCAAGAACTTTGGAATACCGTAAAAAAACTAAGACCTGAAATAGATCGGCAAACTAGACTTCAATTAGTTTTAAAAGCCTTATTGACTATTGGAGATTTACCAGATCAAATGCAAGCAGCCATGGTAGTAGGGGTTTGCGCAGAAATGGATAAGAGTGATGTTGATAATGTTGAAACTAATTCAGAAACTAAAGAATCAAGCGGAGTTGATACTTCTACAGGCAGAAAAGTAGTTAGAAGAAGTTCAGCTAAATAAACCTTATAAGATCATCCTTTAATTTTCTTTGATTCGTTTTTATTAAGTCTATTGAATAGGTAGTATGAAATTACAAGTAAGAGAGGAACGAATATTGAATGTAAAGTCATCATTAATTCTGTTTGGCCCATTCCTATAAGATTTGACTCGCTTGGAAGTTGTTCTGACCAAGTGCCAACTAAATGCCAGGCTTGAGGAATTGATAAGAAAAACATATAAGAGTTATAAGTTAAGTTTATGTTCAGATAAAGATTATCATTATTGAACGTTTTTGCTTTCTTTATTCTTATTTCTTAACTAAGTATTTGAAGAGTGATAATTGAGAACTTTATTTATAAATTTATTTTTTTAAGAAGAGTTTTAAATTCTTT
Organism: uncultured Prochlorococcus sp.; assembly: GCA_902564235.1. Taxonomy (GTDB): domain Bacteria; phylum Cyanobacteriota; class Cyanobacteriia; order PCC-6307; family Cyanobiaceae; genus Prochlorococcus_A. The sequence goes on from CACFAG010000003.1 coordinate 32,039, forward strand.
TTTACCAATAATTTTTTCAGCTGCATAAGCACCACTAGCAGAAACAGCAGGAATTCCAATACCTGGAAATGTACTTGCACCGCAAGTAAATAAATTTTTAACTGGAGTTTTGCAGCCTGGGAAGAGACCTTTTTCTGCAGATAATGCAGGCCCGTAGCTACCGCAATAGGTATTGGTGAATTTTTTATGAGTGATTGGAGTTCCTAGCATCTTTAAATCAATCCTTTCATCTATGTCAGGGATAAATTTTCGCACTGCATTAAGGAATATTGAACATCTTTCTTCTTTCAAATTTTTGTAGGTTAATTCCTCTGGATTTAGGTTTTCCCAAATTTCCCAAGGTTCATTTGCGGGAGTATATCCATGAAGAACATGTTTCCCTTTAGGGGCCATATTTTTATCTAAAACAGATGGGATTGAAAATACAGCTATGTTTCTTTCTGCGGTTATACCTTTTCCCCAATCATTAACATGTATCGCATGTATTGGCAAATCTTCAAGACCATCAGCATCAAAACCTAGATGTATGTGAAGGAAAGAATCACATTTATTAGGGTTCAAAACTTTTGTATTCCATTTTTTTGATATTTCATTTGGAATTAACTTTTTTAAATTCCAAACATCAGTATTCGTGACAACAGTTTCACAACTATAACTAGAACCATTATTTAGAGTTAAACCTGTTGCTAAATTTTTATTGAAGTTAATTGACTTAACTCTCGAAGAGAGAATTAATTCTCCTCCATTTTTTTTAAATCCATTAATTAAGGCTTTTACGATAGATTCACTACCTCCTTTAGGGTATTCAAGGTATGAATTTGGTTCAAACCATTCGTTAAATAAAGTAGCCATCGCAGCTGTATTTGTATCATGCATTGACATACCACTTATTAAAAAGCTCAATAAATCAACCCAATTCCTGAGAAAAGGATCCTCTAGATGATTTTTTACTAAATTCCCAAATCCCTTATTAATTTTTGGTATTTGATTGATATTAGGTAAAAATTTTGAGGTTAAATTTATTAGATCTAAGAAATTTATTGATTCGGGAGAAAATGAGAGTAAAGGTATTTCATTTATTATTTGGCTAAGAGGTTTTATTCCGGAAATAAATGATTCCCATTCTTTAACAGATTTCTCACCTCTTAAATTTTTAATTGTTTTTTTAAAAGGTTCTTCTCCTACATCAAGATTAAAATTGCCTTCTGGGACAATTACTTGCCAACCTTTATATTGAAATAGTTCAACTTCTTCATCAAGTAATTTAAGAATTTGCCCTAAGGGATTAGTTGTCGGCCATTTACCTATTCCACTCCACAATGAAGGACCTGATTCGAAAGTGTAACCTTTTCTTTTGAAACTGTGAGCAACACCTCCAGGTTGGGTATGTGCTTCACATATGAGTACTTTCTTACCGGATAAAGCGAGAATCGAACCACAACATAATCCACCTATTCCACTCCCGACTATTACAACATCGTATTTTTCCATTAAATATTTACTTTTCTCTTTTATTAAAACTAAAGATTTTTAGACAAAAGTATTAGTTGAAGTTGTAATACTTAGTACAACAGCTAGAAAAAATATGTAAGGGATTGCTTTTAGAGGAATGTATCCTTGGCTTTTAGAAATAAAATCCATTGATTTAGTTACTTTATGTAAATATAATAACGAGATCTTGTTCCTTATGTGTGCCAAAAAATTATTTTTTTAGAAATATATTGAAACAAAGAAATCTTTTTGAGGTGATCTTTTTGGTTTTGAACATTTTTTATGAAGTTATCTTAGTATTTAATTCTTAGAAACAACCTATCATGCAAGATTTACCTGATATCAAGGAGTTAAAAATATTAGAAAAAAATTCTCAAAAAAATGGTAGCGGAATAGCATATGAGGAATTGTTAGGAATATGGAAGTTTAAGTATGTATGGGGAAAGGAGTTAGATGAAATCAAAAATGTACCTAGTTCGATTCTCCAAGTATTGTCTGCAAGACTCGAATTAAGAAGTAAAAATAAAGAGGATCAAATAAATTATGAAATAAAAAATTCAATTAATTTTGGATTATTAAGTATTACCTTTTTAGGTAGCGCGGAATTAAAAGGACTTAGACCTTTATTGGCTTTTTATTTTAAAGAATTGAAAATTAGTATTAGTAATTTTCCTATATTTAATAAAGAATTAAAAAAACCTGAAGATAAAAAAATGCCTTTTTTCTCACTTGTAGGAATTAGCACTAAAGATAATTGGTTTTGTTCTCGAGGCAGGGGCGGAGGGCTTGCAATATGGGTTAAGTCTTAATTTAGTGGTATTCTCCTGGATGATCTACCTTTCTTACAGTAACTTTATCAACTTTTTGTCCATTAAATCTCAAGAGATCATCTCCTGAAAAGTCATAACCTAAGCGTTGACCTATTAGGGCTACATCATCTGCTGTAGAGGATGTCGTAACCTGCTTTTTTAATTCTTCATCAGATTGCATCTTAATTAAAAATTTTCTTATTTCAGAAAAACTCATTACTAGAATTTGATTGATTGATGTTAATGAAATTTATAAAATCTTTTTCTTAGCAAGAACAAGATAAATAGATAATTATTATACTATTTTTATGACTTACTTATTCCTCTATGTAGTTGGCATAATTTTAATATGGTGGACATATCGTGTCGGTTGGCTTGAGGCTCTCAAAACAGTAGTTAAAGTTATAGTTCCCTCAGCGCTTATTATTGTATTTAACATAAAAGCCGGAAGATTACTTTTTAAAAGTCCTGTAGTAGGTTTATTAAGCGCTTTGCCTACCTCTATTTTTATTTTTAGAGGTTCATTGCCTTTAGTTAGTTATATAAATAACTGGATTGAAAATAAAATAAATAAGTATGATGATTCGGAAGTTATAGATACTGATTCTGAGCCTTTAGATGATTAATTTAATTCAATCAAAGCCAAGAAATAATTCTTTGTGTACAACAAGAACATCAAATAAAGTTGTTCCATGAATAGGACTTAATGGGATTTTGTCTATATTCAATGCTTCTGCGCAAATTAAATGAGCATCCCATTTTGTATCGTGATCACTAATTTCAATTGACCACTCAATTACTTTTTTGAAATGATCTGGCATCTCTGAACCAATTTTTCTGCAAATTTGACATAGAACTGACAAAAGAGGAGGCTTTGATGGCCTTTTTAAATCTTTAATAAGACTAGGCTGCGTAAAAACACTTGTATAGCGGATGTAGTCAATCAATTCATATTCTTCTTTAGTTAGAGCTGCTTTATCTAATGCTCTTTCAAATTCTTCTATGGGCGTTATTGGTCTATCCAAGATATTATTTTTTGGTGTTTTCTGAATCTATTTTTTCTTGATTAATTTCATTGGTTTGATTACTTTCTATAGATTTAGGAGATTCATCTTTATCTTTTTCGTTCATAACTTGATCGATTTCATTTTGAAATTCATTCGAGGCTTTTTTAAGACTTTTTAAAGTTTTACCAAGCTGTTTTCCTAATTCTGGAAGCTTTTTTGGACCAAAAATTAAAAGAGCTAAGATAAGTATTACAGTAACTTCAGGCAAACCTACACCAAAAATATTCATAACTGATAACTATTTAACTAATTAGGAAATCTACTATTAAATATAGTCAAATCATGTGAAAATTTCATTCTCGGAAAAGGTTTTTTAATATTAAAAAATTTTGAAAAATATTATTGTTATTAATACTCCTTTAAAGAAAACTAACCAAAGTAATTGATAATCACTTAATTTGAATTTTTTTTGGTACCAATTTATAAGAGTTTTATGTTTGTTTATTAATTTTCTCATTTTCACTGAGATTATTTATTACTATCACTTATTTTATCTTAATTTCTTTTATTATTATTTTATAGAAATCCCAGATTCTACTCAAATTAGATTATCCTATTAAATTTAAATCTTTTTCTAAATTAGTTTTTTTCTAAACTATTGAAACTATTCGCTAAATATTTACTATTAAAAAAAAATGAAGTACTTTTTTGTTGTTTTTTACCTTTTTTCTCTAATTTATCCAGCTGAAGCCGTTACCACAAAAATGTTTAAAGTATTGGATACGTGTGCAAGATATCGACTCGGTGAGATTAATGCTAATGAGGCTATAGAAAAACTAAAATTAAAATTAACGAATTCTTACACTAATCAGCCAAAGGACCTAGTTAAAAAATATTGCTCAGTATTTACTCCAAATGAAAAAATTGAATTTTAATCTTTGCAATACATATTTAATTATTCTTTTTTGAATAATCTTTAGCTTTGTTTCGTATTTCTTTAACTTTTTTAAAATTAGTTATTTTTAAGTTAAAAATAACTCCCAAAAAAAGAATAAGAAATAAAAAAATATAAATTATTAATTCCATATTATTGAATTAATAAATTCATCCTAGCTAAATTCACCTTAGTTTATTTCAATAATTTTTTAGTATCTTTTAAAACAAAAAAACTGACTTTGATATCAGTTATTTACTTTAAGGCCACAAAAAAAACATATTAACCTCTAATATAGAACTTTACAAGAATCATTGTGCAGATTGGAGATAAAATTCCAGAATTCTCTCTACTGGATCAAAATGGAGTTAAAAGATCAAATAAGGGATTAAAAAATCCCCTTGTTTTATTTTTTTATCCAAAAGATGATACCCCGGGTTGCACTATAGAAGTTTGCGGATTTAGAGATAAATATGATTTATTTAAAGTATTAGGTGCACAGGTTTGGGGAGTAAGTAATGGAAGTACCTCAAGTCATTTGGCATTTGCTAATAAAAATAAATTACAATATCCATTACTTTGTGATACGAATGACTCTCTTAGGAAAACTTTTAAAGTTCCTAAAGTATTAGGTTTTATGGATGGTAGGGTAACTTACGTTATTGATCGCAAAGGGACAGTTAGGCATATTTTTAGAGATTTATTGAATGGTCCTGAACACATTAAAGAGGCTATTAGAGTACTTAAGAAAATTCAAAATCAATAAATTATTATTCAAAGAATTTTAGATTAATAAGTTTTAATTTATTATAGTTTCAGCTTTTTTTTTAATATATGAAGAAAATGGGAATGCAGGCTGTTGATCTTGCTATTCAAAATGGAGTGGATCTTGACGGTACTCCAATCCCTCAAAAAATGCTAGATCTATACAACAGAATTATGGATGAGGAGAATAAAAGACAAAGAAGTGGTGTTAAAAAATCAATGAGAAATAGATGCGTCAAAACGGGTTCTAAGCATTTTGATAAGGAAACATTGAATCAATTATTAATAGACTCGGGATGGGAAGGTCTCAAAGAAAAGGAAATTTTATTTTTTTATAACTAAAAAAGATTTATATTATCTTAAAAATTAAATATGGTAATTTTACTTAAATTTAAAAACTGAGAACTAATAAAAATTTTTTTTAGATCTAGTTTTGAATTATTTAAACCATCCTTTTTTGTTAGAGGATATTATTTTCTCTTTTTCAGCTTTTGTTTTATTACTTGCTTTTTTGAAAGCCAAGTTGGCTTCTATTAGTGTGACTATTGATATGAAAAAAAGACCAGAAATTCCAATTATTTGTTCATTTTGAGAAGGTTCTGAATCACCTTGTAAAAAAATACCTAAAGCGAACCATGCAGTACTAGCAGTGATGGTAAAAAAATAGGGTTTCCATCTTCTTTGATATAAGTAGCCCGATCCTAAACCAGGAAGAAAATTTAAAAAAGATGCTACCCACCCTTTTGAAGATGCAAGTATTTCGTCTCTTGAGGGATAAGACATTTATGTTAGGTATTTATTAAATGTGAATTTATATAAGCAAAAGATATTGCTGCACAAATTACCCAACTAAAAGGTAGAAACATTCTTATTTTTTCATTATTATTATTCATTAATCAATTATGGAAAATATTTTTAAAATCTGTGGATTTAATAGATACCTTAAAACTATAAGAATTAAAAAAGACGGTTTTTAACCGTCTTTGAAAAAAGTAATTTTTCTAAAATTAAATTATTTATCTTTTGAGGCTGAGAGTACTTTAAGTTCTTTTTTTACTTCTTTTTCTCTCTCTTCAAGATGTTTTAGTTGAGCTTTAAAAGCATCTTCAAGTCTTACTTTTTGTTTTGTTATTTCATCAAGCTCTTCTTGATGTTGGTTTTTCTTTAACTCCTTCATTTCACTATCGGAAATAACATATACTTGGCGATATGAAGGTGTTTCAAAAAGAAGATCAAACATTGAATACATAAGTGACCTTTGAATTAGTACAAATTCAATATCCGATAATTCTTTCAAATATGAAAGGATAAATACCGAAGATATTGATACGGCAAATACACCGAATTTCGGTTTACCTAACTTAACCGCCCAGTATTTACCGATCGAATTTTAAGGTATATTTTAAAGTATTAAGGAGATGATTCTAAAGATCTAAATCAAAAAGAACTTAAAATGGATTTAAAAATTACTAAAACATTAGTAATCCCATCCAACGAAATTAAATGGCGCTTTTCCAGATCCTCCGGTCCTGGGGGACAAAATGTAAATAAAATTGAAAGCAGAGTAGAGATTATTTTTAATATAGAAGACTCCAAAGTATTAAATGATTATCAGAAAGAAATTCTTAAGAGAAACTTGAAAAAAAAATTAGTGAATAATTGCTTACGTTTAGCGGTTCAAGAACACAGAAATCAATTATTAAATAGGCAGCTAGCTTTAATGAAATTTAGTTCAATCATAAAAAATGCTTTAAATAAATCATTTAAATTAAGAAAATCTACACAACCTACTAAGGCATCACAAAAGAAAAGAGTTGAGGTTAAGAAAAAACGTGGCGAATTGAAAAAAAGTAGACAAAAAGAAAAAACATATCAAATATGAATAAACTAAATAAATATTTCCATCTCAAATTTTTAGGAAAGCATATTATTAATTTAATTTCATTTTGGTTTATTGAATACAACTAATGATTTCTGGTTAATTGACTCTAATTTTGTAGGGGTGATGCGTTTCTACAAAGATAGAGATAATTCTGATAAATCTATTGATTATATGTTTATTGAAGAAGGAATTATTATGGGAATTCATGGAGAAAATCCTCCATTAATGAAAACTAGAAAAAAAATTGTTATTGAAGAAGCAAGATTATTATGGCAAAAATTGTTAAATGAAGGTTGGCAAAAAACTAATAAAAAATGGTGAGGAAATTCTACAAAAAATTTTTTTAATTTCAGAAAAAAAATGAACCTTTAGGGTATAGCCTGGAAATTTTTTCCTGTTGTAAATATTTCTTTTTTTTGATGTCGTTTTCATATCTTCTCAACATCATTAAATAGTTTGATACTCCAAAAATTACTAAAAAGAAAATAAATCTTATTCCTGCCTCAAATTTCATATGAGAATTAAGCTTTATTTTAATCTGACAATTACTAATTAAAAATCAATCGGTATTTATATCTAATTAAAACGTCTAAGGAATTTTTGTTTTGATTTTACTGCATAAAAAATACATAACAAAAGTAATATTAAAATTGCACTAAAGCTTCCGATTGGGTTTGGAATATTTTGTGTAAAAGGACCTGCTAAAAAAGAAGGAGTATTTTCTTTGAATTCTATTAATCCGTTATTTATAAAAAACCAAATACCCACAAGTCCCCCATGAAGTCCTATGCAATTCCATAGAGAACCTTTATCTCTAATTTTAACTAATGATAGAAATATCCCAAGTAAAATAAATCCTAAACGTAATCCTATTATGTTCCACAATATGTCATTTGATAAATTATGAACAAAGCTAAAAACTATAGCTTGTAAAGCTATTGATATTTGTGTACCATATTCAAATTTTAGTTCTTCTAGTAACCATCCTCTAAAAATTATTTCTTCTGCGAATCCAACACCTAATCCCAGTACAATAGAATTTAATAATATTATTGGCGAGAATTCACCTATCCAAGAAATATAATTTTTTTGCAATAGTGGTAACAGAATTATTATTATTAAAACTAAGGAAAATAAGATACCTTTAAAAAAATTGACAAAGTTTTTTAAAAATTTGTCTTTAGTTATCCCAAGAAGTACCCAAGCACTTGATTTGTTTCGTTTGATATAAAACCAATATGGGAGTAAAAAGATAAAAAGAAAGAAAGTAATAATAGTTCCAATTAAGGATAAATTTTCTTCTTCAAAATTAAACAATAAAAGTGGCTGAGATAAAGCCCAGCCAATGCCATAAAGAATTGGAATAAAAAATATAGTGGATAAAAATCTTGGTCTTAAAAGAAAAAAACTTTTAATTAATATCATTAAATTTTTCATTTTAGTTTGAATATTAATTAACCCCAGCCTTTGCCTTTTATTATTCTAACTACTTGTTCAAAAAGTTTTAGCTTTTTCTTTTTACTATAGTTTATGTTTTTTGAAAGATTAGATAAATCTTTATAAAATTGCCGAGTTATTTTATCTTCTTTATCACTAGGCCATAGTAAGTCTGACCCCTCTTCATATTCTTCTTTATATCTTTCTTTATTCAAATTTTTTTATATCGTAATAATTTAAATTTTACTTATTGCAAATGCTTAAAAGTGATGTTTATTAAATTTGTTTATTTATTTAAAATTTATGCTGATTAATCTTTCAACTTTAATTTTTACATTATTATCTCCATTGCTTATTTTTGCAGTAATAGTATCGGTTTACTTATTTCATTAGGAAGTATTTAACAAATGAAATTAATTATTTTAAGGGTGTATTATGCCTACTTTTTCTAATGCAAATGATAAAACTGCAATTACGGCCATTACTGTTAAGATCTTGTTCTTTTTGATGAAATCCATAATGCATATTAATAATCTATTTATTAAATTCTTATATAAAATAATAAATAATTAAAATTATTATAACAATTAGAATGGAACCCATATATGTTGGAGATTTACTTCCCTCAATAGCTTCTTATAAAAAGATAATTGAAAATATGATAAAGGTATAAAAGAAGGGGAATTTTATGAAGAACCTATAGGCGGAGATTTTAATTACCCTGATTGGTAAATATGCTTACTACAAAAATAACTTTTGCCTTGGCAGATTGGATTAGAGAGTGGCGTAAGTGCCGGGATAAGAATCCTTCTATTGATGAGTGTGTAAAATTTGTGCAGTGGAAATTGGAAGATTATAAACTTTCTGATAGTGATATAAGAATAATTGAATCTATTTTGCTCTATGAATCTGAATAACTAAGAGATTATAGACTTTATTATTTATATTTATCTATAAAAAACAAAGGGTCATTAAAATCCTCTTACAAATTAAGAAAAAAGTAAATCAGCATATTTACGGATTTACTGAAAATATAAAAAGGAGTAATTTATAAATGTTGAGTTCGGAGGCAATCTAAATGATTGATAGTCCGCCTGAAATTTAGCAAATTCCAAAATATAGGAAGCGTATTCCTGAGAATGGGATTATTCGAAAATTAAAGTTCAATCAATTAGTCTGATAAGACTTCGCTTTATAATTACTAGCGACAATAGGGACTGAAATTATCGAGAGAAATCCCCGAATTCACGTATTCTAGGTTTATGAGTAAATAGACTTTAAAATATGTAATTTTATATCCTATTAGAAGGAAATCAAATATCAAAAAGGACTGTACCACCAGTCCTTTTTTTTTATAAACTACTTATAAACTAGACTTCTTTTTGGATAATATGGATTTATTAAGTGTTTAAAAATATTTCACAATGAAAGATCAAGTCTTGTTTCCTAAAATTGAAGTTCGTGAAAAGGGTTTTTTACAAGTAAGTGATATTCATACGATTTATTGGGAAAGATCTGGCAATCCAAATGGTAAAAAAATACTAGTTATTCATGGAGGCCCAGGAGGAGGAAGTCAACCAAGATATAGAAGATACTTTGATCCAGATAAATTTGATATTATTCAATTTGATCAAAGGGGTTGCGGTTCTTCAACTCCTTTCTCCGAATTAAAAGAAAATACGACTAATCATTTAGTTGATGATATTGAGAAATTAAGGATTCTATTAAAAATAGATAGTTGGCATTTGTTTGGTGGATCTTGGGGCTCAACACTTTCACTTATATATGCAATTAAAAATCCCTCAAGAGTTACGAGCTTAACTTTGAGAGGAATATTTTTATGTAGAAAGTTTGAATTATTGTGGTTCTATCAATATGGTGCGAGTGAGATATTCCCTGATGAATTTGAAGAATATATTTCTGTAATACCAAAAGAAGAAAGAAATGATTTAATAAGTTCTTTTTATAAATATCTAACATCTTCAGATGCAAATCTTAGATCAAAAGCAGCAGCAACTTGGACAAAATGGGAACTCTCAACTAGTCATTTAATAAATAAAAAATTTGATTTTGATAAGTCTCAAGTTAATTCTTTTTCAGATGCCTTTGCAAGGATCGAATGTCATTATTTTATTAATAATATTTTCTTAGAAGATGATTTTATTTTGAAAAATATAAGAGCAATAGAATCGATTCCAACAAAAATAATTCAAGGGAGGTATGACGTTGTATGTCCTGTTAGGAGTGCTTGGGATCTAAATAAGAAATTAAAGAATTCTGAATTAATTATTGTTAATGATGCTGGTCATTCAATGAGTGAAAAAGGTATTACTATCGAATTAATAAAAGCTGTAAAAGGAATTCAAAATCTCTAAAAGAGAGAATATTCCTTTAAAAATTAAAGGCCATTATCTTCAATATTTTGTGCAATACTCCTAAGAAGTTCGACGATATCAGAATCTTCGCATTGAGTATCTTCTTTAAGCAAAATGCACTCGTCTCTAATACTTACATTAGTACTCCACCATATACCTGAACTATTGGTATCGTCCCATTCAAATCTTTCAGACATAATTAATAAATCCTAATAAATACATTAAAGCTTGTATTACTTCATCGTGGATTTATATATTCAATTTCAAAATTTAAAAACTTACCTATTCACTAAAAAGAATCTGGAAATTTCTGACAATAAAATTTAGAAATCTAATTTCAGTTCGTATTGTTTTTCCTTTTCTTTAGAAACAGTTTTTTTATTATTTGTATTTTTTCTAAGCCCTTTTCTAGAGCCATGCTTTAAATAAATTTCTTTTGAGATATCCCAATATCCATCCTTTTTAGTGATTTCCTGGATTTTCTTCTTTGCAGTTTTAGTGCTATTTGGGATGTCAATTATTGGTCTTATGTAATTAATTTGTTCATATTCTTCTTTATTAAATCTAGATAATAGCCATGGTTCATGAATGAAATTAAGTGATATATCCTTTAATTCTGGTATCCATTTTTTTATAAATTTTCCTTGAGGATCATGATCTTTTCCCTGCTTAATAGGATTATAAATTCTATTGGTATTGATAGATGTAGTTCCAGATTGCATTTGGCATTGGTTCCAATGTATTCCAGGCTCATAATCTACAAATTTATTTGCTAATTCTGAACCTGAATCTTGCCATGGTAGCCATAAATTATAGCTTGCAAAAGACATTAACATCGCTCTCATCCTGAAGTTAATCCATCCATTGAAATTTAATGAGCGCATACATGCATCTATAAAAGGAAAGCCTGTATTACCTGAACTCCATGAATAAAGTAATACATTATTTTTTTCTCTAATGTTTTTAAAAAAAGGATGGAATTCCCTAAACTCTAGTTCTGGTTCACTTTCAAGTTTCTGAATAAAATGACAATGCCAAGTTAATCTACTTTTTAACATCCTAGAATTATTGTTTTTTGATATATTTGCTTTATTAAATATTTCTTTTAATGAAATGCATCCCCAACAAATGTATGGGGATAGTCTTGAACAACTATCAAATGATTTTTCTGGGCTAGAAATATCTTTTGAATAAGAATCTAATTTTTTACTAAAGAAGTATTGCATTCTCTCTAAACCTCTCTTTCTTCCACCTTGCATTCTTCCTAGACAAGTTTCTTTTTTAAAGGGAAAAATTCTGTCTGAGGGTATTTCTCCAACATCAAAGTTAATAGAATTAATTCTTAATGGAGCCTTAAAAAAGTTTTTATCGGCATTTTTTTGCCACTTTTTAGACCAATTATTCCTATCTAAATTTCCTCTAAAAACTGAAAATTGTAGAAATTCCTTCCAAATAATATTTTTGCTTAAAGCCCATTCTCTTACTTTTTGATCTCTTTTATAAGTAAGCCAATCTCCGGTTTCTTGATGGCTATATATACCTTTGATTTTAAATTTTGAACTAATTTCATCAAATATATTAATAACATTCCCAGTCCTAATAATTAATGGTTGTCCAATCTCAGCAAGAGCATTTCTTAAATCTATTAAACTTTCTTTGCAAAATTGCCATTGTCTATCTGAATGAGTATTTTGGCTCCAAATATCTAACTCAATAATATAAATAGGTAAAATATCATTATCTTTTATAGCCTCACAGAGAGCTTCGTTATCAAAAATTCTTAAATCTTTCTTAAACCATAAGATATTTATTTCTTTCATAATTTTTTCTTTTAATCCTAGAAAAATAAGATTAAGTTTGTAGGTAAAAAATATTAAAAATTTTAGAATAACTAAAAATCAAAAAAATGAAAATAACAAAAAAACTTTGGGAGGATAATTATGAGATTGCTTTACTAAGTTTAAATACAAAATTTGTTCAAGGTTTAAAGAATGGAAGTCTACCTAAAAAAATATTTCAAGAATATTTAGCTCAAGATTATTTCTTTTTAGAGACTTTTGCTAAGGCTTATGGTCTTGCTGTTTCCAAATCAAAAGATAAGTACTCAATTAGGAAGTTAAGTGAACTGTTAATGGGCGTTTCAGAGGAGTTAATACTTCATGAAACTTATGCAAAAGAATGGGATATTGATTTGTCTAATAACTATATAAAAAAAGCCACTAAAAATTATACAGATTTTCTTGCTGATACTTCCAAAAGACTTAGCTCCGTTGAAATAATGTTTGCGATGACTCCATGTATGAGACTTTATTCTTGGATAGGAAAAAGTTTGTATGAAGAGGATTTTGATATTAAATATAAAGAATGGATAATTACTTATTCTGATGAGAGCTTTGAAAAGCTAGCAGCTTTACTTGAAAATCTTATTGAGACTAATAAAGAAACATATGACATTAATCAGGCCAAATATTTATACAAGAGAGCTATGGAATTGGAGTTAGATTTTTTTAATGCATATTCAGATTTCTGATTTAAATTAAAATTTATTTATAGTAATTTCAAAAACGAGTTAATAAATTATGTATTCTAAAATTGCACTTTCAATAGGCGGTAGTGACTCCGGTGGTGGAGCAGGCATACAGGCTGACTTGAGAACTTTCATGGCCCTTAAAGTACATGGATGTTCTGTTATTACATGTATTACCGCACAAAATAGTATAGAGGTTACATGCGTTCAACCAGTAGAGAAGAATACTTTATTAAATCAGTTAGATACTTTATTTGCTGATTTTGGTATTGATGCCTTAAAAACTGGAATGTTATTAAATGAAAGAATAATTAATGATACTGCTTCAAAATTAAATACATACAAAATAACCAAAATTATTGACCCAGTAATGGTTACAAGAACTGGTTCTAAATTACTGGAAGATTCTGCTATTAATGCTTATAAAAAACTCTTATTACCAATTGCTGATTTGGTAACTCCAAATATTTATGAAGCAAATCTACTTTCTGGCTTAGAAATAAGGAGTAAAGAAGATATTGAAAATTCAGCAAGAAAAATTATTGGTCTTGGAGCTAAAGCGGTGCTTATAAAAGGTGGCGGTTTAAAAAATATGAAAGGGAAGGATTTTTTCCTTGACTTAAATGGTAGAAAAGAGTGGCTATTTAATAATTTTATAAATACAAAAAATACCCACGGAAGTGGCTGTACTTTGAGTGCTGCTATTTGTGGTTACAAGGCTTTAGGTTTTGATCTATTTGATTCCATACAAAAAGCGAAATTATTTGTTGAGAAATCTTTAGACAATTCTTATAAAATAGGCTCTGGCCCTGGTCCCTTAGGCCATTATTAATTATTTATAGAAGTGGAGTTAGAACCACCATTTCCTGTAGGGCTTTTTTAAAAATAAGATTTCTTCAGTCTCCCATCCTCCCTCCAACCACTCAAGATGCTCAAGTAATAAAGACTCACTTTCCCTTTTGCTTAATTGCCCAATTCTATTAGCTATACCATCGAACCTTACTTTCATCAATTCCTCAATCTTGATGTTATTCATAGGTTAAATAATAAATTTTTTCTACTCTTACTTGTATACATTTTCTTGTCAACGATTTAATTTTATTTGTTTACTAGCATTCCTTAAATATGTATAAAATACAACTTTTTAAAGCAGATAGTAATTAAGACTTATTCACATAGATTTAATTAAAGACTAGTTTATATAAAAATACTTTAACTATGAATAAAAAAGAAACAGCAAAGCAAAAAACTATTTTAAATGTAGGCTATTGTGAAACTACCTCTGAATGGCTCAATAGAATCATTACTGAACTGGCAGATGAAAATAAAAATTTTGTAGATTTGTCAGTTATTTGTGCTTAATTTTTTAGAAAATATAGTTTATTTTGATTTATTTTCAGTTAGCTTTTAAGTATAAGAGAAATTTAACAGATATTTTGTGATGTGAATCCTAATAAAAAAAACATAGAAATAATTAAACAATTCAATTTATCTCCTCATCCTGAGGGTGGATGGTTTAGAGAGATAGTGAGGAGTGAGAATTCTCTAATAAGGGAAGATGGCCAAACTAGAAACTTTATTACGGGAATTTATTATCTTTTGGAGAGAGACGCAAAAAGTGCTTGGCACAGAGTAAAAAATGCTGATGAAATTTGGATTTATTTAAGGGGCGATCCTCTGAATTTATGGTGCCTAGATAATGATAATAAGTTAATAAGAAATTTAATTTTAGATTCCAATAATCCAGTAGAAATGATCCCATCTGGATATTGGCAAGCTGCAAAAAGTACAGGCGAATTTACTTTAGTGAGTTGTTGTGTTGGCCCGGGCTTTGATTTTAAGGATTTTGAATTACTCAGAAATACAAATCATACTTCTAGATTGGATAAAGCAATTAATGATCTTATTTGAGACATTTTTTTGTTTATATTTTTGAAATGATCCTTTAGATTTATAAGGCTACTCAATCAATCTATATTTAATGAATAAAAATCCTGTCAAAACAATTGGTATTAATGATGAACCAAGAAAAGATTCATACTTAGTATATGTAAATCAGGCTGATGGATTAAAAGGCATCCTTAATAGGGATTTTGATGAATGGTCGAATTTTGATGGTTGGGAAAGTATTTCAGTTCAGCAATGGATTTTTTCTAGAGCTTTGGAGGTTTTCAGAGGTAAGAAAATTGATATTAAATGCGACTGTTGTAAACATAATGATTTAATCCCAAATGATTTTGAGAGTATTAAAAAAGAAAAATGTTTTGGTAAAAAAAGTGCTTACATGATTGAAAAAGTTGTAGATGAAATTGTATTAGCTAAGGCAAGAAGAGAAAGTGATGGAACATATTCTGCGTAAGATTCATAAATATATACGGAGTGAAAAATCTTTTACTTACCAGTGAAAATTATCAGAAGAACCAATCGTTAAATTTCTAGTGGACATCTTATGGAACTTAAAGTGTACCGAATCACTGAACTCCTTTTCATCTGAGTAATTAACAAGATCCACTGGGTCGATGTTTTCATCGAACCATGCATCATATTCAATATGGTTTGGTTCAGCAAAATAACTCATATCCAATTAATAGCTTTCAAAAAATATATAAACGGTACAAGCGATACCAAATTAACATTCTTAATTTTTAGATAATCCATATTTTTAACTTTTTCATAAAGAATAGTTGCTAGAAAGATAGGAGAAATATCTATAAATTAATGTCTCTAGATACAACCATGGTTTCTATCCATCCCCACTTCACAATCAAGGATGGGAAGATGGACCAGTGCATAGCTCTTTTAGAAGAAATTTTGGTACTGACAAAAGCTAATGAACCTGATTGCCTTTTCTTTAATATCACTACATGCGGTTCAGATAAGGCTTATGTAAGAGAGGCATATAAAGATGGTGCTGCCGCTTTATTTCATCTCAAAAATATGGGACATATGATTCCCAAGCTTTTTGAAGTGTCAGATATTACTGTGCAGGTCCAAGGCCCAGCTAAGGAGATTGAACCCTTGAAGGAAATACTCCCAGACGCTGATTTCTATGAAGCAATATCTGGATTCTGATTTAGATTGTATATATTGACAGTCGATCGCTAGGGGCTTTTAGTCCCTTTTTTATTTAGGAATTCAAAATAAATCAATCTTCCCTTTACTTATATCAAGTAGCTTTATTATCAGCACAAAAATTATTTTTATGGCATCAACTTTTTATATTGTTCATCATGAATTTAAGGCAGGAAAAGCTGAAAAATGGTGGGAAACAGCTTATGCGGCAATGTCACCAGGTGGTGGATGGGATGATGCGGTAGCAGCTAATAAAGAAAAAGGATTTTTTAACCATTCTGCAAATGCAGTAACTAAAACTGGTCCTGTATATTGTTTTTGGGAAGTAAAAGAGGGTATTTCAGCTGAGGAGTTTCAGGAGTTTATAGACGGTCCCTCTGGTCCAGGTTTCGGACAAGATGCTCTGATGAATATCTGTAAACCAATTGACACATCATTAATGAATGGACAAACACCTTATCCACCAGTTTTTTCTTGATTATTGACACTCTATCTAGAATAGGGAGCAATTAGCTCCTTTTTATTATGTCTCTTGAAACTACCGTTTTCACATTCAAAATTAGTGTCCCTTTTGAAGAATGGGCTGCGGTTTATGATAGCGAAGAAAATATACAAATGAATAAAGAGCGCGGAATTATTTGCTTATACAAAGGTGTAAAGAAAGATGATCCAACAAGTGTAATTCTTATTGAGCAGGGTGAAGAAGGTAAATCAATAGCTATGTTTGAAGATCCTGCAGTGAAACCATTAATTGAGAGTGCAGGTCATATTTACGATTCAACGGTTATATCCAGTTATTTTTGAAGTAAAAAGCTTTAAAAATTTCAGATACTGTTTTAATTGCTCTTTTGAAAGGAAATAATCTTGATTTAAAATCAATGCTTGAAAAAGATGGATTAATTAAAACGAATATGAAAAAAGAAGTTACTTATAGAATTAATTTCTGCAGAGAGGAAATAAAAAAACTATTCCAAAGTTAATTAAGAAATTACCAGAGTGTGTTGTATTGGATCAAGAGAGAATAGAAAATTTAACAAGGGTGTTTCCTCTGCAGTATTTAAGTATGTTTGAGCAATTTAGCAAATAAAAGCAATGAAACTTTTATTATTGACTCCTATATTCAAACGTTTTAAAAAAAGTGCTTTTTTCTCATCACTTAATCAGAATACTTGTCCTGTTTATGATGCTGAAGAAATAAAAAAACAAGAACAACAAGAAGCTATTAGAAAGTTATACCCATAAAAAAAGGGCGATAGCTTCGCCCCAGTCAAAAAGCAGGATAATCCCCATCACCCGGCCTTTTTAAAATCCTAGCACTACATATAGTGTTTGTAAGTAATAAAAATTTACTATTGGTGGAGTTGTTTGTTTCTAATTAATTTGTCATGATGGAAATCCCCATCACTCAGGCTCGCAAGAGTCTTTTTTTTATGTCTAGTTTTGGATCAGACACTCCATTTATGCTTCTTGCAAAACTTAAAGTTAAGGAAGATAAGGTTGCAGAATACTTAGAAATTGCAGATAAGACAGATAAAGCTGTTGAAGCTGGCGAACAAGGAATGCTCCATCATACTTTTGATCAAGACCCTGATGATCCTCTTCGTTTCGTATGGTCAGAAGTTTATAAAAATGATGATGCTTTACTAGCTCATTTAGCTAATCCAGCATTAGGTGTTTATCTTGAAGCTCATGCTGAACTAGGAACTGATTTTTCTGTTGAATTTTACGGAACTGTGGGAGATAAAGTTATTGAAGCTATGAACGGAACAGGAGTTCCATATAAGATCTTTAAAACAAAATTAGGATATAGCAGAGTTTAATGATGAGAGTATTAATTAATTAATTCGACTAAATTATTAATAAGAATCTTAGTGCTAGAGGTAACCATAGACATAGAAGAAGTATTAGTAAAATAGTAATAGCATGGATATTTGGAATAAAATGCTCTTTTAAAATTTGTGTTTTCATAATTTATCTCGCCTTCTTAAGTTTGATTTCTCTTCTGATAAGCAATGCTATGACTACAACACACATGTTCATTAGAAATACGTCTAATGGCATTTAATAAAAAAGTCTCTATTTAATTATTAGCAAGATTTTTGATCTACGAATCAAGAAATTATTACTAATATTTATTGGCTTAATAAAACGAATTTAAAAATTAAATTTATGCTTAAATATCTCATAACTTTTAACTATTAAATGGCTTATTCAGAAACAAGAATAGTAATAGGTGGTCTAGCACATGTACCTGTTCTTATCTTTATAGCCAATTTTTTAAAAGGTAAGTTTGAAATTAAAACCGAAGAGAAAAAAGATACTGTAGTTAAAGGAGAGCCAGTTAAAATTATTGAGGTAAAAAATACTGTAGTTAAAGAAGTTAAAGCAGAAGCTATAAAAGAAATCTCAAATAAGCTGGACAGTATTGAACAGAAGGCTGATGAGGTTTATGAAAAGGTAAAGAAGAAAAAGAAAGATAAGAAGAAGAAGAAAAATAATAACTAAATTGAGATCCTATCAAGCATCAATACATCTTGTGCTTGGATTGTATCTCTTTTATCTTCGTCTTCGGGGTCTTTATAAGATTCAATTTCAGCTTGAATTTTTCTCTTGTAAACTCCTTTGATATAGTCAATTTCTCTATTCTTTTTATTCAAGATTGAGAATGGTGATCTTTTTAAGTTCATAACTTTCTTCTAATAAATAAGTTTTGATCAGCTCCAGTTCTTATCAGATTCAACAACGCTATCCAATGTTTGCTGATTCCTGATTTCTTCTTCAAGAAGTTCTTCTTCTGATCTTTCTTCAATCTCAGATTTATAATCTTCTTTTAGTGTGGATTTGGTAGACATTTGCTCATGACGACTACATCTATGTTCTAACTAGTTAGAGAGGCCATTCGACTAATAAATATGTACGGTTTGAGGTACTCCATTATACGGATAAAGGATCAACAATTAAATTTGAATATAGTTAGAATCTTGAGTTGTTTACTGATTAACAGTCGATTTAAATAAGAATGCAAATTGCTGGTTTTTGTGAAAATTTTTCTCTTCTCAGGTTTAGTTGATGACTACAGAATAAAGAAAAATCTTTTTGCAATTTCTCCCAATCATGCAATAAAGGTTTTGCAGTAGAAGTATCCACAAGCTTCAACCATATCTAGATGAACTTGATGAGGATGAAAAAAATAGAGCAGAGCAATTTGCTGAAAAATATTTAAATGATTAAAAATTAATAATTAATAATATAGATTTATAACTCACAAAAAAAATATCAAAATTTCATTAGATAAAAAGACAATATCATTTAAAAATTTGAATTAATTATTTTCTTATTAGAGCATGTCATTGAGCATATAGTTCCAGTCAACGACCCCACCATCTTTTTTTGTCTCTTGATCTAACTTTCGTAATTCTTTTCTGATTTCTTGCATTTCTTTAGGATATTTGTGGTCATTCTTTGCGTAAGGATCACTAGTGTAGTTACCAATATTTTCTCTAGTAAATAGTTCCATAGTTTTGTTGATCAAGATTGTCTATTTTAATTTTTTTGTTTAGTTCTAAATAACTTTTCTCATAATACAAATATACTTCTTGCGCACCATTATTTCGTTTGGCAATATAAGTAACCGACTCCAAAATTGGCACATCAACATAAGATGTTTCCATTAATGGCCAGATAGAAACGAAAGAATAAAAGTCAGGGATTTTCTAATAATTTTTCTTTCGGTTCAGCTGTTAAAAAGCTCCTACACACATACTGATAGACAATGAAAATTATTAAGAGACTCAGGTCGCTGCCAGGCGATTCTCTGGGTGTTATACGCCGCACCCCGCCACTTGTTTTCGCAATGGCTGTCTTATCTCTCGGAGGTTTTATAGGCGCCTCCACGGTCCTTGTGAGAGGGTTCAGAACGGTTGAGAATACTATCACTGTTACAGGTGCAAGTACTGAAAGTTTTGAGAGTGATATTGCAAAATGGTCAGTCCAGGTAAAGACCTCAGGTAAAACTCAGATTGACTCATTTACCAAGCACAAGGAGTCCATTAATAAGACAATGGAATTCCTTAAAGCCAATGGAATTGAGGACAGCGTAAAGCAGGATGTTTATCTTGGCCCTGCGAGTATCAGTGAATATAAAACTAGGAATCCTAAGACTAATGAAATCATTAGAACTGAATGGATTACTTATCAGAATATTGAGATTGAAAGTAGGGATGTTTATAACATCCAGAAGACTCATAGTCAGATAACAGAATTGCTCGGCAAAGGGGTAAGGGTGAAACCAAGCCGTCCTGAATTCACTTATTCAAAGCTGGCTGACAAGCGCGTTGACATGCTTGCTAAGGCAGCAAAGGATGCACGAATCAGAGCTGAGGCTATTGCGCTTCAGGCAGGATCTGAAGTAGGTGGTTTGAAGAGAGTTAATACTGGAGTTTTCCAGATAACTGTTCCGAATTCCACCAAGGTAAGCAGTTGGGGTTCTTATGATACCACTACTATCAAGAAAGACATAACTGCTGTTATGGGAGTAACTTTTGCTGTGAAGAAGTAACTTATGGAGTCTTTTTTCTGCCCTTTAGAATCATCAATAAGGGCAGACCAATAAGCATCAGACTCCCATCAATAAATAAAAAAGTATTTAGATTCATTTATCCATTCCTTCCGGGGTATCCCAATTTAGGGGTATCCCTTTTTTAACTGGTTCTTTTTTCATATCAACCATCTCTTTTCTAATTTTGTTGTAGTAGGCCAACTCTTCTGGATCATCAGAACCCAGACCATAATTCATGGTCGCTGCAAGATAAATTCTGTGCATCCGGTATGACGATAGTGGCATTACTGAAGACAATCTCTGTTAAATATATATGAATTTAAGGCAAAATGCTGACCTCTGAGATCTTAGTCATACCAGTCAATTGCGCAACCCCTCCATAATACACGGGGAGAAGGGGTAAAAGACAAGAAATTTAGAGGGGACTACTTACTGGATGTGTATACATCATCATTGTAAGTAGGGGCAAATAACCACAATCAACAACAACTAAAACACCTATATAAATTACGTGGGTATGTGTGTAAACACATAATGCACGTACTGTATATAGGTACCTATAGGGTGATGGTGAGTATATTGTTTAAAACTGATTGGTTAGATGAGTAGTGAAGTAATACATAAGGTAAGTGAACAGAGATCAAGGAATATGTCTGCTATTAAATCGAAGAATACAAAGCCTGAAATCAAGGTAAGAAAAGCTCTACATTCTATGGGATATAGATTCAGACTTCATTCAAAAGATTTACCTGGGTCTCCAGATATCGTACTCCCAAAATATAAAACTGTTATCTTTGTCCACGGATGTTTCTGGCATAGGCATGAGAATTGCAAGTATGCCTCCACTCCAAAAACAAGGCAGGAATTCTGGAACAAAAAATTCACAGAAAATATAAAAAGGGATTTGGAAATTCAGGATAAAATAAAAAATCTTGATTGGAGATCTGTTGTTATCTGGGAATGTGAAACAAAAAATATAGAAAATTTAAGAGATAAAATAATTGATGTTTTTAGTTAATAAATTGGTTGACTTTATAAATCTCGGTGCCATAGTTAATAAGAATTTAAGAGAAGAAAGATTCAAAAATCTCAAGTTAAAAAAATAAATACTGTTCAAAATAAATTTGAATTTATTGATCTTTTTGCGGGTATAGGTGGCTTTAGAAAAGGGTTTGAATCAATAGGTGGAAATTGTGTTTTTACAAGTGAAATAGATAAATTTGCTCAAGAAACTTACAAAGCTAACTTCCAGACAAATCATTTATTTACTGGAGATATTAGAGATGTGGATACAAAATCAATCCCAAGACATGATGTTTTGCTGGCTGGGTTTCCATGCCAGCCTTTCAGCCTCGCAGGAGTAAGTAAAAAAAATTCACTCGGTAAATCACATGGTTTTGATTGCAAGATCCAGGGAACTTTATTTTTCGAAATTGCAAGAATTCTTGAGCATCATAGACCTAAGGCATTTCTTTTGGAAAACGTAAAAAATCTCAAAAGTCATGATAAAGGCCAGACCTTTGAAACCATTCTTGATGTATTAGAAAATAAACTTGGTTATAAAGTTCAACATCGCATAATTAATGCAAAATCTTTTGTCCCTCAAAATAGACAGAGAATTTATATCGTCGGTTTTAGGGAAGAAAATAATTTTAATTTTGATGATTTAATTATTCCAGATATTTCTGATGGCCCAATATTATCTTCAGTGCTTCATCCAGAAGATGGATCCGAAACTTTTGAAGAACCATATACTATTCCTAATCTTTCAAAAGTAAATGAGAAATACACCATCACGAGTAAATTATGGGATTATCTCAGAATGTATGAAAAAAAGCATAAAGCCAAAGGAAATGGATTTGGGTTTGGATTATGTAAGCGTGAAGATGTTGCTAGAACTTTATCTGCCAGATACCACAAAGATGGAGCTGAGATATTGATATATCAGGGGGATAAAAAGAATCCAAGAAGACTTACTCCAAGAGAATGCTCAAGATTGATGGGTTTTGATGAAAAAGGCGAATCAAACTTTGTAATTCCAGTTTCTGATTCTCAGGCATATAGACAATTTGGTAATTCGGTTGTTGTTCCTGTTATCGAAGAGATTGCAAAATTAATGTCTAAAAATATTTTTGAAGATCTGAATAAAAAGAGAGAGAGAAATTTGCCTATATGTGCATAAATTCTTTATCAATTTTACTCAGGAACAAAATCTTCACCAAGCAACTTCTCAAGATCCTCTACCTCTAAGAGAGGGGTTGCATAATTTACAGATAAATTACTATATGCATCTGATAGTCTTCTTAAAGCCCAACTTCTCCCACTTTGAGCAAGAGACCCTTTTCTTGCAAAGCCACTTCCATTTGGATCTGAATAAACCTTTAATATAAATTTGTGCAGCGTAGTACTTCTTCTTATAGTTCCAAGTCCCCTTGTCCCTTCCCAAAAATCTCCCATATAACCAACTCCTTTTTTACTAAAATATATTTTAGATTCATCTCCAAATGATCTGTACATTATGAACCCCTCTCTAATTGAATGTTCATAAATTTTCTTTTTCTTACTGCTTAATTTTATGTCACCCATTTCAGGAATATAATTTACTTCTGTACTTACATTCTTGAAGGAATCTGTAAGATCTTCGAAATAAACTAAAGCTAACCATGACCAAAATCCTACGTTATCCTCAAGATTATTATTTTGAATGAATTCATTTAAACTTTTAAAAATATATCTTGATAGTTCAAATCTTGTGGGATGGACATAAGTTAAATTAAGTGAAGGCGCGTTCTTTATTTTTTTCGATTCACCAGAATTTATTTTTGGTAGCTCTTTTAATAATTGCAATATTCTTGCATCAATATTTCCAGGTTTAATGTTATAAAGGTTTTTTTGCTCATCTATATGTTGCCTGAGTAATCCTATAACTTCCATAAATTTTTCAACCCCATTTTCTGTAAGTTGATGCATTGCTATGGATTCTGGTCTTTTAATTATCTTGTTCATTAATCTTGATTATTAAAACTCTTAAGTAATTGATTATCAAAATTATATTTTTTTATCCATGCATCACTCAATCTAGCAAGTACGTCTTGGAATTTATCATATTCTTCTAATTTATCAAGCGAATCTATGCCTGAAGAACTTATGTCTTTAAAAGCACCAGGAACAAGTTCATTAGCATATTCAATCCAATTCTTAGCCCATCCTTTTCTACCTTTATTTAGAAATGCATAAGAAAAAATTTTATCTAAAGCCAAAGGAAAAAAGCTACACATAAAGATAGGATTTGCTTGAATAATTGATTCAATATTTTTTCTTGTAATAAACCCTTTTTTTGTTTTTAGTTTTTTATTGATTTTTAGAATTGGGCCAAATCTTGTTATGTCAACTTGGGCTATTCTTTTTCCTAAATCTTCGCCTTTGACTTCTAATAAGTTTTTTTGTTGAGAATTAGGAACTAATTTAATAGCACTTGTTTCAGCAATTCTTTGTTTAGTGATTGAATCAAATATAAAAACTTCAAATTTTGCAGAATCGCCTAATTGGTCAAAGCCGTAATTTTTAATATCAAATTTTAATGGGTAATCTACAATTTCATTGAGATACAAATAACACAACAGATCATTCGCTGTGTCATAAGCGTAAATTCCTAATTGTAATTTCTCATCATCATATTTTTTTTCTTCTAAAAATTTAAATGAAGTAAGGCTAATTACTTTTTTATCATTAGAGACTTCCCAACTTATTTTATTTAATGGTATTAATTCTTTCGGGAAAGGATCACTAGAACGTACTCCTTTAGATTTGTATTTTGATGCAATTTCCATGCTAAATCAAAGTATATCTAGATTTATGGCTATAAGCTTTTTTTATTCCCTTAAGCTCCAAAGTAAATGATGTATCTTCCACAAAAATTTCTATAGAAGTTTGTTGCCTACTAGAATTATCAATGCTACAGCCTGAATAAAATGAAATATCAGTTTGATTAAGAAGGTTGAAGTCAAATTCATCGACTTTTACAAATGCATCAGTATTCCCTCTTTTTTTTATGCCAAATTCTATTTTAATTTTTTTCCCACATATTTCTTCATTATTTATTGAATTGATTACTAATTTATCTCCTACTTGATCTTGACTATAAATATGTTTCTTGGAAGGCGGTATATCTATATCTATTTCCGGTGATTCTTTAACTACATCTTCAACGTGATCATCTTCTTCAATTATCTTTTTTTCCTTTTTCTTTTGTTTGAATTTTAAACTGAAAAATTGACTCAATAAATCTTTGTTTTCATTTTCATCTTCGGCAAATATTAAATTGATTAAACGGTTAGAAACATTTCTGAATAGTTTTAAAATAAATTTTGCATTTTTAACATCATATTCTGCTTCTCCAGTAAAAGATTCACTATTAAATACAAGATGAGAAGACTCTTCGAAATTTGAAAGGAGCTTATTTAATTCACTTTTTGTAGATATTACGGCAACCATAATGTCTTTAAGATATTTGGCTTCTCTAGTGAAAATAGATTTTTTACTTTCATCCCATAAGATCTGATTTTTTCTCATCATCATCCCGCAAGTTGCTAAACCTTTCCTTTCAGAACGCATTTTTATCGCAACATAAAATTCATCATGTATTGGACCATCTTTATGATCAATTTTTACAGGTACAGTTAATTTTAAGTGAGAACCTTGATTTAATTTAGTCGCAATTTCTTTTAATGAGTATCCTTTTAAATCAAAATAATCTTCCGAAAAATTAGTTAATTCTCTATCTGGAATATCTAACAATTCCATATCGATATTAATGTCACTAAGTCCTGCTCTGGTATTAATTACAAAATCCATCATTTCTTGGTTGACACCTTCAAATATTTCTTCAGAAAAACACTTTTTAGTTACTTCTCTAATATTATTTTTATTTATATTTGTATCCTCAATTTTTATTTCAAGGTCGCCCTCTGTAATAGGACAAAACCAATTCTTAATTGCAAATGGAATCAATTCTTTAATATTAAATGCGTGAAACTCGGGGAATAAGAAATCAGTACCATATTCATCCCTAGGAGATTTAAAAAAATTTTTTAGGCATTTTTCTAACGCTGGATCGACAGCTACTTTATTTCTTATTTCATTTTTTACAAAATATTCGTGGGGTTCTCTTAATTTATTTTTTCCATCAATTTTTGAATATCCGTTTTTCATACATCTACCCATAAATCTTGTTTCTTCATTAGGTTTTGAAATTTTTGATCTTACAAAAACCATCCATAGCTTTGAACATTTCCATGTTGCTAGTTTCCCTAAATTTCTACCCCCATCTGCATCTCTCCCTTTACTAAGGTTAGGATTCCCAGTCCTAAAAACATATTTATTCCAGTTTGAATGGTCGCTAGTTAATATTCCATCTAATCCGTAAGTATTAAAGTCAGAAGCTTTTAGAGCTTTATAAGTGAACTTATAATCATCATTAATATTGCCACACTTAATTAATCTTTTATAAATTCTATCGTTTACAAATTTTTGGTAAATCTTTTTTTCTAAAGGACTATTAAAGTGAATTACTTCTAGTTTTAATTGTGCCACTTTAGATGGGCCTGGAAGCTTAGCGTCCAAAGTATTTTGAACAAGTTCTCTTATAAAAGTTTCAGCTGTAGATTTACCCTCTTTTTCAAAATCTTTTTTCCCGCTTACATCATTAATTGTCTTTTCTCCTATTGTTACCTCATCTGAGTCCCATTGGAACTCATCTAAAGAACTTAAATCAAGTTTTAAATCAAATATTTCCTGCATAATTTACTCTTTTAATTCGAAATGATTATTCTTTTTATTTTGCGAATCAAATTTTCTGCATACATCATTAACTTTCTCTCGTAATGCTTTTTTTATCTGATCTGATTGTGATTTGCTGTATGTATAGTTACTTTTGTTACCAAGATTTCCAACAAGTTCCAAAGCTTTTAAAGCCTTGGGAACCCTTTTGTTGGCAAGTTCAATAAAATGTTCTGAATTATTTTTTGGAGTCAATTTTGAAGTCATTATTTACAATTATTGCACGCTATTTAAGCGTACATATTTAATTTTAGGCTTTTAAAATAAAAGTCTTAGAATCATTATTTGTCCTAGGACGAAATCCAGAAAGAGTTTTATCCAATTCTTTTGTAAGAAATCTCTTAATTTCTACAACGTCTTTTTCAGAATAGTCTTGTTTCCTTGAAGATAATCTTGATAAGTTTTCAAGTGATTTGGTTACTTTTTCAATTCGCTGATTAGCTAATCTGCAGAAAGCTTCTCTGCTGGACTCCGTAATTTGCGCTGCATTAGTTTCCGTCATAATTATATTTAAAAGTATTATTACTATATACATTAGATAGATGTATGTCAAGAATTACATATATAGGCGTACATTTGTAATATGAACGTATATAATTTCCTTGGAAGAACTTAATTAAATTAACTCACAAATGACCGATCTAGATAAATTTGAAGGGATGAATCCTCCAGAGTTTGATTTAATCTCAAGAAAAATTCATGATTTACTTAGGGATCATGCTCGATTTATAGAATTAGTAAATTCACTGTCTGGATTTTTACCTGAATATGAATTGCTCATGGAATATCTAAAGGAAAATAATATTGTTTTTCAAAAAGATGATATCGATGAAAAAATATCTCCAGAGATACTTACGCTGGAAAGTAATCCTGTTCTCATGAGGAGAATATTGGAACGGATATCTGAACAATTTTATTTAAGTATGAGAGGTCTTGAAAAACTTGATGAAGCATTATCTCACTCAAGGAATCTTTTTGAAAAAAAATTTTTTTTGGAGAGGAATTTCCACAACTCATAAAATTAGATAAAAAAATTAATTACAAATTTCCATACGGGTTTTATACGAACCATTACTTGCAATATCCCCCCTATGAGAGACTGTGGATTTATATGGAAAGTTGAAAATGGCTGTAGCGCATTAGCATTTTTATATCTCTGTGACCACTGCATGCACTTATCTCCAAAGCATTCATTCCTGAACTCCACATTCTGCTTATTGCAATATGCCTTAGATCATGAAATCTGAGAGTTTCAAGACCGGCCCTTTTTCTGGCTTTATCAAATCCATGCCTGGCAGCACCTTTTGTCAGATCAATAATTTTTCCATGCCTTTCCGATAATTCTTCCAGAATCTTTTTGGCTTTACCCGGAAGAGGAATAAGTCTCGGTGCTGAATAATTATTTGTGGCGGCACAATTCTTTCTATATATAAAGTAATTTTTTATTCAGATTTATATTCCTCCAGGTCAGGCTCAAAAGTTCGGAACGGCGAAAGCCTGTTGCCAGTGCAAGCTTTGTGAGTCTCAGATGATTTTTATTGGACATCTGAGACAGTTCAAATAGGAGTCTTTTCTCGTCTTGATCAGTGAAAAATGGAGCTCTTGCATCTCCGGTCCCTCTCACTCTCAGATACCTTGCGGGGTTATCTTTTATTTCTGCTCCTCTTTCATCCCTTGCCCAGTCGATCAGTACTCTCAATATCCTCAGTTCTCTCATAACTGTATTTGGTTTCACTTTCAGTAATCGTTCATCTCGCCATACTGCAAAGTGCTTTATCTGCAGGTCTTTCAGACAAATATCCCCAAGCCAGCTTTCTGCAGTCACTCTGAGAGGATATTTTTCATTTTCCGCACTTCGGTGCAGCATCAGCGGACCATTTATATAGTCATTGATTGCCTCTCCCAGGGTGATGGGGATATCACGGAACCCCTTTTTTGTTCTTTCTTCAACTGCATCTGCCCATGATTGGGCCAGATCTCTGGAAAGAAAAGTTCTTGACCTCGGGCCTACATGATTCTTCCTTCTTATAAGGACCTGCCAGCCGCTGCCGCTTCTTCTGATTGTTGCCATTTCGGTGTCATCAATTGTGTGATGCACCTCCAGATATCTGCCTTTAAAACAGAAAAGTGGACCCGAAAACGGACGTCCACTTCTGAATAATTTCTTTGTGCGATAGTGGCAATCTCAATGATACCAAGCTATCCCGCGAGTGCCCTCGTCGGGACTTGAACCCGAGACCTCTCCCTTACCAAGGGAGTGCTCTACCGCTGAGCTACAAGGGCAATTTTAAAGTGGGCCGGGTTGGATTTGAACCAACGTAGGCAGAGCCAGCGGATTTACAGTCCGCCCCCTTTAACCACTCGGGCACCGACCCCCACCATTTGAACTTATCAGTTAATGGACACTTTGTGTGAAATTGTTTTGGTTTTTTTGTTTCTTTCTAGATAGCATTTGTAAAGAAAAGACTTTATTGATGATGAATATTTTATTGATAAATGGACCAAATCTTAATCTTTTGGGCACTAGAGAACCTGAAATATATGGTAATAAAACATTGAGTGATATAGAAAAAGATTTAACTAAAGTTGCTAAAGAAAAAAGTATTAATCTTGAATGTTTTCAAAGTAATCACGAAGGAGAAATAGTAGATAAAATTCAGGAGTCTGTAAAAAGTATCCAAGGCATTCTTATAAATGCTGGTGCTTTTACTCATACCTCGATTTCTATTCGTGATGCTTTAATTGGATCGAAAATTCCTTTTGTAGAGTTACATATTTCAAATATTTTCAGTAGAGAAGATTTTCGTAAAGAATCTTTTCTTACAGATAAAGCTATAGGAATTATTAGTGGATTCGGCATATCGAGTTATTCCTTAGCTCTTCAAGGAATCATTGGATATTTGAGTTTTAAAGATTAAATGCTAATCGATTTTAAAAGGCCCACCTCTCATATTAAATATTTGTCGTCATTTACCTCAGATGAGTGGATCAAACTCGCATTATCTAATCCAATAGATATTCTTATTGACCATGCTCATTGTGAAAGAAAAGCAGCAGGAGTAGCTATTCAATTGATGTTTAGATATCCATCAGAGCCAGATCTAGCAGAAGTTTTAAGTCCAATAGCGAGAGAGGAATTAGGGCATTTTGAAAAAATACTTTATTTTTTAAAGGATCTTGGACATTCTCTTGAGTCCTTAAAACCGCCTCCATATGGAGCTGAATTGTCCAAGAATATAAGAAAGGAAGAGCCCAATAGAATGCTTGATAGTTTTTTAATAGCAGGACTTATTGAAGCAAGAAGTCATGAAAGATTAAGCTTGCTTGCGCTGAATTATGAAGATAAATCGTTTAAATCACTTTATGAGTCTCTGTTAGAGAGTGAGGCAAGACATTTTGGAGTTTACTGGAAACTAGCGCAAACTAAATTTTCTAAAAATCAAACTTTCAAAAGGTTAGAGGAATTGTCTGAAATTGAGTCAGCAATACTGGCTGAAACTTTTATATTGCCAAGAGTACATAGCTAAAGTTAATAAAATAAAAATGATAATAAAAAAGTTCTTAAGTTTACTTAATCCAGATAAAACTGATTTGCCAACATTCACCATCGTCGGTGTAGGCCCTGGAGATCCATCGCTTTTAACAATTGCTGCTGTGGATGCAATACGAAAAGCGAAAGTTATAGTTTTTCCAATTTCAGATGATAATAAAAAGAGTTTCGCTGCAGAAATAGTCAAGAAGTACACCAAATTTAAAAAAAATATCCCTATCATCTTTCCAATGGCTAGGAAGGATTTTGATCCAGATGAAATATGGTCTAATGCTGTAGAAAAAATTGTGAAATTTATAAAAAATGGAGAATCAGTTGTTTTACTTTGTCTTGGAGATACTTCCCTATTTGCAAGTTCCTCTAATATTTTGAGGTTAATAAAAAATAATCATGCTGAAATTATTACCAAAACCATACCTGGTATTTCCTCTATTTCAGCAGCAGCAGCTTTGAATGATTTTGATTTGGTAAAAAAAGGCGAGACCTTGATCATCAAAGAATGTCCTTCTTCAGAATCTGAATTAACAGCCCTAATTAGAGAAAGTAAGTCAAATAAAACGGTATTGGCCATTATGAAAGTTGGCAAAAGATGGAATTTAGTCAGGGAAATTTTAAAAAAAGAGGATATCATCAATACATCACTAATAGCTTTAAGTGTTGGGATGCCTGACCAAATTATTCAATATGCATCACAATATAAAGAGGAATTTATGCCTTATTTTTCTTTGATTTTGATAAGGTTCGATTAATGTATAAAAAAGAAAAATTAGTTGAAAATCAATTTACGTGGCCAATATGTAAGGATCTATTATTTCTTGTTCTTGAAGATAAGGTTAGTGATGTTTTTGTTTGTGAATTAGTTTGGGAAAGACTTTTTTATACTAGAGAAACAATCTTAAATGATTGGTCCTTTAGCGCATTAACTCCTTCTTATTGGTCAGAAAAATTTGAAAAAGCTCCGCAAATCATTTCAGAGCGACCAGCCTCAGTACATTTGACTCGATCCATTCCAAAAGAGTATAAACAGGGATTGAAAAATTTTCTTAATTTTAAAGGCTATAAGATTAATGAACTCTATCCAAGAAGAACTAGAAGAGCGACGGCAGTAAATTGGTTGATTTATTGGGCGATTGAAAATGATTGTTTTTCAAAAGATAGTGGATTAATGCCAAGTCCTAGTTCACCCCCTGTTAATCCAGTTAAAGGACATTTTGGCGATCCAGAAATTAAATAAGTTTTTTTGAAAAAGGTAAATGATTCTATTAAAGTTATAGTTGTAATGGATACTATTTTCTTTGGAGAGAAGAATTGAATCTTCCTACAATAGCAATTATCGGAAGACCGAACGTTGGGAAATCTACCTTAGTTAATCGTCTTTGCCAAAGTAATGATGCAATAGTATTTGATAAGCCTGGTGTTACGAGAGATAGAACTTATCAAAATGCTTCATGGGGAGGCAAGGAATTTCAAATAGTTGATACTGGAGGTTTGGTTTTTGATGACGATAGTGAATTTCTCCCAGAGATAAGGACACAAGTCTTCTTGGCTCTAGAAGAGGCTTCACTTGCGTTACTGGTGGTAGATGGAAATCAAGGCGTTACTGATGGTGATTTATCAATAGCAAAATGGTTAAGAAACTCAAGCTGCAGAACAATTGTTGCTGTTAATAAATGCGAATCGACTACTTTAGGAATATCCCTAGCTTCAGAGTTCTGGAAATTAGGATTGGGCGAACCTAACCCTGTTTCAGCTATTCATGGTTCAGGTACTGGAGATCTTTTAGATCTCGTTATTGGCGAACTTCCTGAAAATAATATCCAGGATGATGAAGAAAAGATAATGATGTCAATTATTGGTAGGCCAAATGTTGGTAAATCTAGTTTGTTAAATTCAATCTGTGGAGAAAAAAGAGCAATAGTTAGTGATATTAGTGGCACGACAACTGATTCAATAGATACTCTTATTAAAAAAGGCGATAATCATTGGAAAATTATTGATACTGCAGGGATTAGAAGAAAGAAAAATGTTAAATATGGCACTGAATTTTTTGGTATTAATAGGGCTTTTAAATCTATAGATAGAAGTGATATTTGTGTTTTAGTTATAGATGCTGTAGATGGAGTAACTGATCAAGACCAGAAGCTGGCTGGGCGCATAGAAGAACAAGGCAGAGCTTGTATAATTGTTGTTAATAAATGGGATCTTGTAGAAAAAAATAGTTCAACAATTTATCAAGTAGAAAAAGAACTTAGATCTAAACTTTATTTTTTACACTGGTCAAAAATGATTTTTATATCTGCCCTAACTGGGCAAAGAGTTGATAATATTTTTGCGCATGCTCTTAATGCTGTAAATCAACATAGAAGAAGAGTTACAACATCTGTAGTTAATGAAGTACTAAAAGAATCAATCAGTTGGAAAAGTCCTCCAACGAAGAGAAGCGGCAAGCAAGGTAGGCTTTATTACGGTACTCAAGTAAAAAACAAACCTCCCACTTTTACTCTTTTTGTAAATGACCCTAAATTATTCGGAATAACTTATAGAAGATATATTGAAAAACAAATTAGAGTAAATTTAGGCTTTGAAGGCACACCCCTCATTTTACTTTGGAGAGGAAAACAGCAAAGAGCTTTAAATAAAGAAGTCGAAAGAGAAAATATTGAGTTAATTCAAAAAGATTAATGAATTTGCTAACCAAATTTTCTGTTGGTCAATACGTTTATGGTAATAGAAGTTGGCTAAGATTTATTGATAGTAGATTAAAAATAATTATCGTAATGATATTTTTAATTACTCCAATCTGGGCAGGTCCAATATGGAGATTGAGTTTAGTTGGTTTTTTATTGTTAATTACTTTTTTAAGTTTATTGCCATCTAGAATATGGTGGCGATCATTATTTTTTCTCTCATGTTTGTCACTATTAATTGGATGTATATCAATACTTGCCTCTTCTGATATTCAATCTCTTGATGGCTACTTGAGAAATCCCAATGAGTTGCAAGTAGTATTGGAAAGCCAAAAAGAATGGAATATTTTGCAAATTCCTTCGCAGAAGATATGGTTTATTAATTTTGGTCCCTTTAACTTATCAAGAAAAGCCTTTGAACTAGGAATAAAAACCTCTACTTTGATATTTACCGTTATTCATAGTGTGAATTTAATGCTTTTAACCACATTGCAGGAAGATATTGTATGGGGATTAAGTTGGTTTATGTATCCATTAAGAAAGATTGGATTGCCAACTAGTAAGTGGCTTTTTCAATTGTTAATCGCATTACGTTTCATTCCTCTAGTGCAGGAAGAATTTCAAAATATCATTAAATCAGTGTCAGTAAGATCAATAAATTTTCGAAATTTAGGATTAAAGAAATCCTTTAATGTTTTATTAATCTTAGTAGAAAGGTTATTTCAAAATATATTTCTGAGAATTGATCATGGAGCAGAATCATTACTCTCAAAGAAAAAAATTATTATAAAAACCAACAGATTTCGAACTGTTTATCCTTCAAAATCTCTCAATGTAATTGTTAATACATTATCGTTTTGTTTTATTTGCATAGCAATTTTTCTTAGAAAACTGTATGGTGCATTATAAATAACACAATATTTTAGGTTTGAGTTCTGAGCGTTATTTAAACCATCCAACATTTGGCATGCTTTACCAAGTTTCTCCTGGAAATGATGGGAGAGATATTTATGCGACTTTATACGCTCAAAAAATGTTTTTTTTGGTAGAAGTTCGACAGAGAGAAGTTTTTTTTGAAGTTATACCTTATTTAGATGCCCGTAATCAGGCCGAATTAAACCTTCAAAAAGCCAGAAGAAAAGGATCTGAAGAACTATCTAAATGGGAGAATTTATTTACACAAACTTTCTTATAAAAGGTGAACCCTGAAAATTATTTAAAAATAAAAAATAAAATACCATCAAATGTAAATATTCTTGCGGTAAGTAAAGGATTTAAAAGTCAAGAAATCAAGACTATTCAAAATATAGGTCAGAACGATTTTGGTGAAAGTAAGGTTCAAGAGGCGTTTGAAAAACAATTAACCCTAAAAGATCTTAAACAAATAAATTGGCACTTTATTGGAAGAATACAAAGTAATAAAATAAGAAAAATAGTTCAAAATTTTAAATACATTCATTCAGTAGATACATTTGAAAAGTTGCAAAAGATTTCTAATATTTCTCATGAAGAGAAGAAAAATCCATTAATAATGTTGCAGGTTAAGTTGAGTGATGACCCAACTAAAGGCGGCTTCAATCCAGAATTTTTGATTTCGAAATGGAGAGAAATTCAAGAGTTGAAAAATATTTCATTGACTGGTTTGATGACTATCAATCCTAGAGGACTTAGCTCAAAAGAAAATTCAGGGTTGTTCAAAAAATGTCGTGCTCTCGCTGATTCTCTACAATTACCAGATTGTTCAATGGGGATGTCAGGTGATTGGGAGGAAGCTATTGATGCTGGATCAACTTGGTTAAGATTAGGATCATTGATTTTTGGAGGCAGATCCTAATTAGTTTTTTTATAAAAATCTTATCTATAAACTTGCAGTAAAGTTCAACTAACGTTATTTAAGTATAGGTAGTTTATTCATTTAAAAAATGAATCTATTACTTAAGGTTCTTAAACCTTACTAATCAATTTCAAGAGGATTTAAAAGGTGTCACTTATTTCTAGATTAAAGGCAGTTGTTGCAGGGGATGAGTATCTCGATGATGATTTTGATGAGTTGGATTATCCTTCAGAGGATGAATTAAATGATATTAATAATTTCAAACAAAATCCAAAGAATGCAAATGCCCTTGCAAATTCAAATCCATTCGATTTTATGAATAACAACAGATCATCAAAAGTAGTTGGTATGCCTGGAATCTCAAATACATCCTCAGAAGTAAGCTTAATGGAACCAAGAAGTTTTGATGAGATGCCTCAAGCTATACAAGCATTAAGAGAGAGAAAAACCGTAATTCTTAATTTAACTATGATGGATCCTGATCAAGCTCAAAGAGCGGTTGATTTTATTGCCGGGGGCACATATGCAATTGATGGACATCAAGAGAGAGTCGGTGAAAGTATTTTTCTTTTTGCTCCAAGTTGTGTAAATGTAACTAGTTCTTCCCCAGAAGAAGCTTCTCCTTCTTCTGTGTCAACAGAAGCAACACCACAATATAGTTTGGGCAAAAATACTGCTCCTGAACCAGCATGGGGTAATTCTAAATTAAGTGCTTTTTCATGATTAAATTGTGATAGACAAAATTGCGATTATTGGTTTTGGAAATATTGCAAGTGCTATAGTTACCCCTCTATTAGATAACAAATTAATTCAGCCAAAGAATGTTTTTTGTGTTGTAAATACAGAAAAAAGTTTAGAAAACATAAAAAAAAATTATAAACATAATATAAACGTTTATAAATCAGGTTCTGAAGAGTCAAAAATAATTTGGGATTGTAAATATAAACTTCTTTCGATAAAACCCCAACAATTAAATAATATAAGTGAGGCCCATCATATAAAAAATAAGGACAATTTAATAGTTTCAATTCTTGCCGGGGTTTCAATAAATAGACTTACTCAAAAATTTCCAAATCATAAATGCGTGAGGGTGGTTACAAATATTCCAATAACTATTGGAAAAGGTTTAACAGGGATTTCTTGGGGAGAAGAAATTAAAGAAGATCAGAAACAATTTACAAAAAAATTATTTGAAAATACTAGTAAAATTTATGAATTTCCTGAAGATTACCTAGATATATTTTTAGCTTTAACTTCATCAGGTCCTGCAATTATTGCTTTAATTATAGAAGCATTAAGTGATGGAGGATTAAGTGGGGGATTACCAAAAATAATTTCAGAGGAACTTGTTATGGAAATGATACTAGGGACTATTTGTCTAATAAAGGAAAATAAACTTACTACCTCTGAGCTTAAAAATTTAGTAACCTCTCCAGGTGGCACAACTATTTCTGCTCTAAGGGTTTTAGAAAAAAAGAGTGTAAGGTCAGCATTAATGGAATCAATAGTTTCAGCTAGCAATAGAAGTAAAGAGTTTCGTTAGTTTTTGAGACTATTTTTTAAAGTTCATATAAACGTTTTCAAGTGAATTTATATTTTTAGCAATTGTGTATCTCTCAAGTATACGTTCTCTAGCTTTTTCTCCAAGATCTTTTGTAAATGAAGGGTGTTCTACAAGAATTGGGATTATAGTTTTTAATTGTGCAGCCACATTATCAGTTGAAATTACTATTCCTGCTCCGTTTTCTAAAACTTCACCATCAGCTCCCGCATCTGTAGCTACACAAGCAGTACCAGCAGACATTGCCTCTAAAAGTGATAATGATAAACCTTCTACTAAGCTTGGTAAGAAAAATACTTCCGCTATTTGCATTATTGCTATCCTAGTTTCTAAATCTAATTCGGCGCCCCACCAAATTAATTTCTCATTACTTAGGTTAGAAAAACTATTTTCAAGTGTTGGTTTCATTGGACCATCCCCAACAATAACTAATTTGCAATTTTGAGTTTTTGTTTGGCGCCAAGAACGTAAAAGTGCCTCGATATTTTTCTCATTTGCAACCCTTCCCATGTATAAAAAGATTCTTTCATTTCCAAGTTTGTTTTTCACCTGATCATATTTTTTACTTTTTTCAGAAAAAGGTTTCCAAATATTTTCATCAACGCCGTTTGGAATAATTATTTGTTTTTCTTTAGGTACTCCTAATTTCTCAAGAACATTTTTTTGAGGTTCAGAAAAAATAATAATTTTATCGAACTTTGCTAAAGAGGGAGCATAAAGTTGATATGTTAATTGTTGAGTGCTCGCAGTTAGATTTCTATTTTTTGCATCAAATGGAGGATGAAATGTTCCAATAAGAGGAACATTAATTTCATTACAAAGCTCTGGAAGTCTAAAGTCTAAAGGAGATAAAGTTAGGCTTGCATGTACTATGTCAGGTTTTAATCTTTCCAATGATAGCCTTAGCTCTTTTTCTGCCCTTGGCGAAGGTATTGTATAAACTTGAGACTTAATTAAATATGGGAGACTTACATCAGGATCATTTGCAAGAAATAATGGGTTTGATGAATTTGAACTAGAGGGATTGTCGAAATGAATAAAACTAATTTTATGACCTCTAGCCTTTAATTCCTTAGTAGTTAAATTACCATAAGTTACATTTCCACAAAAAGGGGATTTCTTACCCAACCAGGCAATATGAACCACATTAATAAAATAAACTATTTATTAAGTTAACAGGCAAAGACGCCATGATCATATTTTTTAAATTTTTTAATGCTTCATGAAGATGCTAACTATATATTTCTCTCAACATTTTTAGTGAAGATAGCTCCTTCTCTAATTGAGTACAGATCCAAGTTTCAATAATAAATAATATTTTAAGCCAGACTTTTTTTGGACCCAACAATTCTCCATTGGATTTTATTGGTAATTCGGGGAAAAGAAGTCTCTGTAATAGAGCAACTTCAGATGCATTTATTTTTAGATTACTTTGAGGATCTTTCATGGACGAAAACCCTTGACTTGGCAAATAATAACAACTCCATTCCCAATTTCCTAAAGGCGGAATAATAGGTTCTCCAGTCTTACAGCAATGATGAATTGGTAAATTTATACCTCCAATGGCTAATAGATGGATTAAAGATTGAATACTCATTGAGAGCATTTTAATATCTTCTTCTTTATATGCTTCATACAAATAAATCCTATCTAGATGTGCAAGAACACAAGATAAATAGTTTTGTTGCTTGTCATTATTGCCTACTAATAAAAAAGTTAATTCAGTTATTGCTTGCGCGGCTGCAAGACATTCAATATTTTTCCCTAGACCAGAATAGCTTTTTAATATTTTAATTTGACGTACAGATTTAAGATTTCTTTTCCCAAAAATTTGCAGACTTAAATATGTTAGTGGAGTAGCTGCGGCAAGACTACTTTTAGGACGTCTAGCACCAGGTACCGCTAATCGTACAATTCCTTGCTCATCAGTAAGAATAGTTATTAATCTATCATTCTCCCCTAATGGAGAAGCTTTAATACAGAGCCCCTCTAATCTGCACTCGCCAGAACCAGACATTTAAATAACCTTTACTTCTTGAAAAATCTCACAAAAATTAGAAGTTCCAACGCAACTAATTCCATTATCAAATAAATCAATAACTTGTGTCAGTTTTTTTATACCACCTACAACTTTGATGTGATTTTGGGAACCCGTTATTTTTAATATTTCCGCTACATCATTTAGTGTAGTAGGAGGTCCAAACCCGTCCCCAAATTGAAAATTTTTTATTCCTAATTCCAAAGATATTTCTATCGCATTATAAAAAACTTCTTTTGGTAGTTTTGATTTATTTATGATTATTGAAACTGGTAATCCAGATAACTTCACTTGCTCAATTTCATCAGCGAAAGTTTCTAAGTTTCTTTTGGATAAATTGACAAAGTTTGGGATATATTCAATTCCGTTTGCACCTTTGTCTTTTGCAAAATTAACTAATTCTACAATAAATGAAACTGGCAAATCAGCTAAAGGGTAAGAAATGAGCGCGTTTATGTTTGCTTTGTAATTGCTCAAACGGTTTTTAAAATGATCTAAATAATTGAGTGAAGTAGAAATATTCTTGATGTTATATTTTTTTATTAAATCGCAATTAGCGCAGAAATCTTCCCAGGTTAAATACGGGTTAATAATAATGGCATGAATTTTTTGGTTTAATTCATATTCAATATTGGGCATTTAAAAGTTATTTGGATTGAATTAGTCCATAACCTCCATGATTCCTCTTGTATATAACTTGAAGTTCATTATTTTTCTTGTTTCGAAAAACATAAAAATCATGATCAATAAGATCTAATTGTTTTCTTGCTTCGTCTGATGAAATTGGAGTCATTTCAAAGTATTTATTTTTTATAGATGGCTCAGGCAGACTTGCTTCAGTTCCTTCTTTAAATAAAGCTTTATCTAAAAAACTTGATTCCATACTTTCAATTGGTAAAGAATCTTTATTTTTAAATTGATTGTTATGAAGTGTTTTATTGTTTCTTTCTTTATATTTACGTAATTTTCTACAAAGTTTATTTGAAACTAAATCAATGCTTGAATATAGATTTTCAGTTTTTTCTTCAGCTCTAATTACGGTACCATTCGCAAAAATAGTAACTTCTGCAGTTTGGAACGAGACTCTTGGGTTCTTTTCAATTGAAAGGTGTATGTCAGCTTCTTTAACGATATCCTTATAGTGATGCGTTGCTTTTTCTATCTTGGCCTCAGTATATTCTTTTAATGCTCCAGTGAGCTCAAGATTCTTTCCATGGATTAAAATTTTCATAACAAATCTAAAAATATTTACTTACTTTCTAAATCTACTTAAATATGGAAAATAGAACAGCAATAATTAAACAACCTGATAATATTTCTTCTTTTAATGATGTTTATAAATTACAAAAAGAATATCAGGAGGCATTGATTTTAGATAATTCTAACCCTGACTTTATTTGGATAGGGGAGCATCAACTCTGTTATACGTTAGGTAGAGGATCTAATTACGATAATTTATTATTTTCTTTGGATGATGATAAATATGATGTTTTTAAGATTAATAGAGGTGGAGAGGTTACTTGTCATATGCCGGGACAATTAGTAACTTACTTGGTTTTAGATTTGAACAATTTTAATAAAGATTTAAATTGGTATTTAAGAAAAATTGAAGAAATTATTATAAAAATTCTTGAATTTTTTAATATAAATTGTCATTCAAGAGAGGGTTTAACTGGTGTTTGGATAGGAAATAAGAAAATTGCTTCAATTGGAATTGGTTGTAAAAGATGGATTACAATAAATGGATTTTCAATCAATATTGATTGCGAATTAGAAAACTTTAATAAAATTATTCCTTGTGGGATCGAAAATTGTCTTATGGCAAATATGATTGATTACAATAAAAATTTAAATATTCAAGAAGTTAAGAGAATTGTTAAAAAAATCATTCAGGAAGAATTTAATTTTGATTTTGTATCAAAATAGAAATTAAAATTTCAAAATCAATTTAATATGGGTGATTTAGCATACTGGCCTTCAGCCAAACCTCTTTCTAAAAAAGATAAATTTGCTAAAAATAGGGATTTTATTAAGAACCTTCATCATATAGATCAAATTTGGGAAAAATTAAAAATTAAATGTGGTGA
This sequence comes from uncultured Prochlorococcus sp., assembly GCA_902564235.1. Lineage (GTDB taxonomy): Bacteria > Cyanobacteriota > Cyanobacteriia > PCC-6307 > Cyanobiaceae > Prochlorococcus_A. The sequence continues at coordinate 72,491 of CACFAG010000003.1, forward strand.
TACTTTAGCTGTTTGCGATTTAAGAGGAAAATACAAAGAAAAATTTTCTTATTCTGAGCTAGCTGATTTAATAACAAAAGTGTCTATTTCTTTTGAAAATTATGGTTTAGTAAAGGGGGATGTAGTTACTGTAATATCTGAAAATTCACCAAGATGGTTAGTAGTTGATCAAGGCTTAATGCGTTTAGGAGCTATAAATGCAGTGAGAGGTATTAATTCTCCTTCAGTAGAATTAGACTATATTATTGAGCACTCTAATTCAGTAGGTCTAATAGTTCAATCTAAGGAGATTTGGCTAAAGTTAAACAAAAAAGAAGAATTAAAAAAAAGACTTAAATTTATAATCAATTTAGAAGATGAACAATTTGAAAGTTTAATAAGTTGGAGTAAATTTATAAGTTCAGTAGAAAAAGAAAATTCATATAATAGTAATTTTGAAAGATTTAATCCAGAAATTGATGACGTCGCTACTATTCTTTACACTTCTGGGACAACAGGAAAACCTAAAGGTGTCCCTTTGACTCATGCAAATTTTTTACATCAAGTAATCAATTTAGCCTATATCGCTGATCCAGAACCTGGGACCTCTGTATTAAGCGTGTTGCCTATCTGGCATTCTTATGAGAGGAGTGCTGAATACTTCTTTTTTTCATGTGGTTGTTCTCAATACTATACAATTCCAAAATTTCTGAAAGATGATATTACACAAATAAAACCTGTTGTTATGGCTACTGTACCAAGACTATGGGAGGCAATACATGATGGTTTTTTTCAGGCGTTGAAAAAAATGCCTTCCAAAAAGCAAAAACTTATTAGATTTTTGATAAGTAATAGTTCAGTTTTCAAAAGAAGTTTAAGAAAGGTAAGAAATTTAGATATCAATCAAATAACTTTTAAATCAAAAATCCCCTTACTGAGTTCTGTTATTGGTAGATACCCTTTACATAAATTGTCTACTATTTTTTTATGGCCGAATATTCTTAGACAACTATGCGGAGAAAAACTGAAATTTCCTATTAACGGCGGAGGGGCATTACCAGTACATGTGGATCTTTTTTTTGAATCTTTAGGTGTAGATGTTTTGGTGGGATATGGACTCACAGAAACTAGTCCAGTATTAACTTGTAGGAGAAGAGAATTAAATGTTAGAGGATCATCCGGGCAGCCTCTAGCATTTACTGAAATCAAAATAGTTAATGATGATAAAAAACAGATTCTGAAGTTCAGAGAAGTCGGAAAAATTCTTGTTAAGGGACCACAAGTAATGAAAGGTTATCTTAATAATGAATTAGCTACAAAAGATGTTTTATCCAAGGATGGTTGGTTTGATACTGGTGATTTAGGTTTCCTAATACCAAATGGTTCTCTTTTTATAACAGGAAGAGCCAAGGATACAATAGTGCTATCAAGTGGTGAAAATATAGAACCGAATCCGCTTGAGACCGAAATCCTTAGTTCTGAATTTATTAATCAGATTCAACTAGTTGGTCAAGATAAGAAATGTTTAACAGCCCTTGTAGCGCCTAATTTCGAATTGGTTAAAAACAAGTTTTTGGAAGAAGACCTTTCGCAATTAAACCAGGATAAAAATATTGGTACATTTTTTAAATCACAAATTAATAATTTGCTTAAAAGGCGATTAGGAGCAAGATCAGAAGAACAAATATTAGATTGCTATTTTGTTGATGCCTTTACTTTAGAAAATGGCTTGTTAACACAAACTCTTAAACAAAAAAGAAAAGAAATAGAAGAAAAGTATTCATTACAAATAGAAAATATGTATGAAAACAAATTTAGTAAGAAAATTTGACTTGTTATATCTATATTAAAAAGGTAATTTAATTTTTTATGGAAACAAAAAACTCAATATCTATAAAGCGCTCAATAGCTATTAAAGCTGTAGTTACACCAACTTGGAAGGATGATGCTGAAAAAGAATTAAGTAAAGCAATTTCAAACATTGACCAGCAATTATCTCAACTTGAGCAGGAGGGGCAGCAAATAGTAAATAATATTAGATCCCAATCGGTTAATCCTCTAGATCCAAGAGTTCAAGAACAGGTTGGTCAGGTGCAACAACAAGTTTTAGCAAAACGAAATGAAATTGAAGAACAAAAAAGAAATCTACTTCAACAACAGAGTCAAGTTCGCGAATTAAAAATGGACGAAATTGTTGATCAAGGGCAAGTGGATAGTTTCTGTGATGTCACTGTGGGCGATAATCTTATTGAAAAAATGCAAGTCTCAATTACTGTTAAAGATGGAGTTATTCAATCTATAGATAATAATTAAATAAAAATATTTAGTATTTTGATAAAAATAAGAAAATCTTAATTTCGAAAAATTTTAAATTCTAATCGATCTAAATTATTACTTTCTTAAGTTTTATGAGTTCCCACTGTGAACATGATTTCGTATAATTAGATCAAGAGTTATAAGGGTTCTTAATTATAAAAACTTTTGAAAGTTTGGTAAAAATCCCTTAAAACTTATGCAATAACAATTTTCTTATGTCTCACGAAATATTCATGCCTGCCTTGAGTTCTACTATGACGGAGGGCAAGATTGTGGAATGGTTGAAAAATCCGGGAGATAAGGTTGAAAGAGGCGAATCTGTATTGGTTGTTGAATCTGACAAGGCAGATATGGATGTTGAATCTTTTCAAGATGGATATCTTGCGGCTGTTTTAATGCCTGCCGGCAGCACTGCTCCAGTAGGCGAGACTATCGGTCTTATTGTAGAAAATGAGGATGAGATAGCTTCTGTTCAAGAACAAAATAAAGGAAATCAACCTGAAGTTTCTAGCTCGGATCAACTTGAATTGGTAAGCAATAAAACTGAAGAAAAACCCGTGGTCCAAAGTGAAATTGTTGCAAAACAAGAAAAAGAAGCCGTATTAAAGAGTGAAAAGGTAACCATATCTTTTAATAGCGATCAAATTAATGCCGCTACAAATAATGTTTCTTCGAGGATAATTGCATCACCAAGAGCTAAAAAACTAGCCTCTCAAATGGGTGTTGATTTAGCAAAAGTTCATGGATCTGGTCCTCATGGAAGGATTCAAGCGGATGATATTTTAAAAGCTAATGGCCAACCTGTTTCTATACCATGGATAGGAGAAGGGGGTTCCCCTGCAAGTATTCCTGGTTCAAATTTGGGAGTTGCAAGTAAACCAGAAACTTCAGGAAATAGTTTTGGTAATCCTGGAGAGACAATTCAATTTAATACTCTTCAAAAAGCGGTAAATAAAAATATGGAATCTAGTTTAGATGTGCCATGTTTTAGGGTGGGATACTCCATAAACACAGATAAATTAGATAATTTCTACAAAAAAGTAAAACAGAACGGAGTGACTATGACTGCTTTACTAGTAAAGGCAGTTGCAAAGACACTAAAGAAACATCCTCAAGTTAACTCAAGTTTTTCAGAAAATGGAATTTCTTATCCAGAAAATATAAATATTGCTGTTGCTGTTGCAATGGAAGATGGTGGACTAATAACTCCAGTTTTAAAAGAACCATGCAATACTGATCTATTTGAATTGTCTAGGGAATGGAAAGATCTCGTAAAAAGATCAAGATCAAAACAATTAGAACCTGACGAATACTCAACTGGAACCTTCACTTTATCTAACCTTGGGATGTTTGGAGTTGATAGATTTGACGCAATTCTTCCTCCAGGTACCGGAGCTATTTTAGCCATAGCATCATCCAAACCAACCGTTGTTGCTAATAGCGATGGTTCAATATCTGTTAAAAAAATAATGCAAGTAAATCTAACAGCTGATCATAGAGTGATCTATGGAGCTGATGGAGCTTCATTCTTAAAAGACTTGGCTTCCTTAATTGAAGATGAGCCAGAGACTCTTGTCTCATAAATTTAATTGATTTCTCAAATTAATAATGAAGAAAGAGATTATAAGCTTGAAGCTTATGATTATTTACTTGATCCTTCATTAATTGCTAGTAAACCTTCTGAAATTAGGCATGAATCAAGATTGATGATAGTTAGAAATAGTGTTTTAGAAGAAGACTGCTTAACTAATAAATTTACCAAGAATCTTTTAGATGAATTTAGAGAAGGCGATCTTGTAGTTGTAAACAATACTAAAGTAATGAAAGCAAGGTTAAAGGTTGAATTAGAAAATAAGACATTAGTCGAATTATTAGTTTTAGAAAGATCCCATGAATGTGTTTGGTTATGTTTGGCAAAGCCAGCGAAAAAGTTAAAAATAAATAGAAAATTAAAATTAAAATCTTCTTTAGCACAAGATATTAATTTGATTGTTGATGGGGTTGATCAAGACACTGGAGGGCGATTTATTAAATTTCCGGAAAATATAACTTGTCTCAATTCAATGAATGACCTTCTTGATAAATACGGGGAAATCCCACTCCCTCCTTATATAAAAAATTCCGAAGAAGAATCTTTTCATGAGAAAAGTTATCAAACTGAGTATGCGACTAATCCGGGGGCAGTTGCTGCACCAACAGCTGGTTTACACTTAAGCAAAAGTCTTATTTCCAATCTAAAAAAAAAAGGAGTAATAATTTTACCGATAACTTTGCACGTGGGCTATGGGACATTCAAACCAATTGATCAAGAAGATCTAAGTGACTTAAAACTTCATAAAGAATGGGTAAGTGTTAATAAGGAAGTAGTGGAGCAAATAAAAAAAATAAAGAAAACAGATAGAAGAATAATTGCTATTGGGACAACTAGCGTTAGAGCTCTTGAAAGTTGTTATTCTCACGAAATTAATGACTTTATTCCCATAGCGAAATATGTGGATTTAGTAATTAAGCCAGGTTATAAATTTAAGGTAGTTGATGGATTATTAACTAATTTTCATCTTCCTAAAAGTTCATTATTACTATTAGTAAGTGCAATGATTGGTAGAGAAAGATTATTAGAATTGTATAAAAAAGCCATAAAAGAAAAATTTAGATTTTTCTCTTATGGCGATGCTATGTATATTTCACCAGACTGATTACTGGAGAAAAAATAGATTTAGGCTTTGACTGGTTCTTGAATGATTCCGCTTGGAACTTCAGTAAACATAATTGATGATAAATATCTCTCTGCTAAATCAGGTAGAACAACTACAATGGTTTTCCCCGCATATTCATCTTGTTCAGCTAATCTAACAGCAGCAGCAGCAGCAGCTCCACAAGATATTCCAACTAATAGACCTTCTTCTTTTGCTAATCTAAGCGCCATCTCGATTGACTCTTCATTTGTTACCTGTTCAACCTTATCAACAATTGACAAGTCAAGGTTCTTAGGAATAAATCCTGCTCCAATACCTTGAATTTTATGTGGTCCAGATTTAACCTCTTCTCCATTCATTGTCTGTGTAATAACAGGACTATGTGAGGGTTCTACAGCTACAGAAGTAATATTTTTGCCCTTCTCTTGCTTAATGAATCTTGAAACTCCTGTGATTGTGCCGCCAGTTCCAACCCCTGCAACTAAAACATCAATTTCACCATCGCAATCATCCCAGATTTCTGGTCCAGTAGTTTTGAAATGAATTTCAGGATTTGCTGGATTATCAAATTGACCTGGCATGAAATATTGAGAAGGATTAGTTTCTGCAATTTCTTTAGCCTTAGCTATTGCTCCAGGCATACCTTTAGATGCCTCTGTTAAAACAATTTCAGCCCCCAACACTGCCATAACCCTTCTTCTTTCAATTGACATGGATTCTGGCATTGTAAGGATCAGTTTATAACCTCTTGCTGAAGCAGTAAAAGCTAGAGCAATTCCAGTATTTCCAGAAGTTGGCTCAACAATAGTTTTGTCTTTTGTAAGTTTTCCACTTTTCTCTGCATCCCAGATCATGTTCGCGCCAATCCTACATTTGACACTATAAGCAGGGTTTCTTCCTTCAATTTTTGCGAGTACTGTAGCTTTCGCGTTTTTAGTAACTGATTTTAATTTAACTAATGGAGTGTTTCCAATAGCAAAACTGTTGTCCTCATAAATTTTTGCCATGTATATATTGAGAAAATATATATTAATACTAACTATTATTCAGAAAAAGAGTATATAAGTTTCTATACGGTAAATACTAGAAATTTAGAAATTATTTAGTGCTTCAGAAAAGGTTTTCCATAATTGATCTTGGTCTTCTAATCCAACTGATACTCTAATAAGGTGCGACGGTATACCAAAACTTTCAGCCCAATCCAACTCTTCATAATGAGCTAGTAAAACATAAGGACAAACAAGAGTAAATTTTGTACCTAAACTAGGTCCTTTAGATACTTTTAGAGAATCATAAAATTTTTTAGCTTTGTTCAATCCTCCATTTAGTTCAAAAGATAATAAGCAGCCGTATCCTCCATCAGAATTAAGTAAAGAATTAAAATTTGGACAATTTTCCGGATGGAAAATATTTTTAATCTCGCTATGAGTCTCTAATCTTTTTTTTAATTCTAAACATGCTTTATTTTGTTCAAAAACTCTTAGATTTACATCTCTACTAACTTTCTCTAGATAAACTATATCTCCATCGGAAAGTATTGGAATATTAATCTCTTTTAATGCATTTCTAAACTGATCAATCCATTTGCTTTTTGGATTTAGTATTAATGATCCGGCAAGAATATCTCCACTACCTGAAAAAATTTTTGTAAGTGAAGTAAAAACTATATCTGCATGTTCTATTGAATTTATATTTAAATTCGAACCAATTGTATCGTCAACAATTAAAGGAATATTGAGCTTTTTTGAAATTTTTGAAATTTTTTTAATGTTTACACATTTGAGCATTGGATTACTTGGAAGTTCAATAATTAATGCTGATGGATTTATTCTTTTGATTTCTAATTCAATATCCGCGCAATTTTCTTCTATAATTAACTTTGCTCCGTGAAAGATTTTCATTGGTAATTTAAGTACATCTACATATGGAAAACCAACTTGGAGTGTTGGTTTAGCTGGAAATAATTTATATATGATTTCTAATGATGTATGCAATGCAGACATTCCAGATGAAGTTAAGTGAATATCATTAGAGTCAATTTTTGTAGATTTAGAAATTCTATCTTTTATTCTTTGAGAACATTCATTTACGTAAGATTTTGGAGGGCAATCTGCAAGACCTAGTTCTATAGCGGCAGCTCTTGAAGATAGACCAAGACCAGTATGTTGCCAAAAATATTTTGCATAAATACTTCCTTCTTTTTCAGTTATTAAGAAAGCTAAATTATCTCTTTTTTCTATTAACGAGAATTGTTCAGAAGTATTTCTATCAATGTATTTTTTAGCTTTAAAAGCTATGCTTTCATTCGGATATGGCCAGATACTTTTATTGTTGTAGTAATTTTGCTTTTTTACTTTTTCGCATAATCTTTTCACTATGGGGTTTAGCCCGAATCGTGGGTAAATGGACTTCAATAAATTCATGCATTCTTGATCTTTTTCCTCGTAATTTATTACATCATTCCAAGTTGGTAATGCTACAGAAACGGCATGAATACTATCAGGAATTGCATATCCCAACTCTAAATTTTTCCATATAGGTTTTTTAAGTAAATCTCTCAATTTTCAGAATTTATTTAAAGTAAATAAAATGTCCGAGATTAAATCGTTTGTATCTTCACATCCAATTGATAATCTGACAAGAGTATCATCTATCCCTAGTAGATTTTTTGTTTTGTCATCAACAGAAGCATGAGTCATCGTTGCAGGGTGACAAATTAAACTTTCAACTCCTCCAAGGCTTTCTGCTAGAGAGAAATATTTGAGAGATTTGCAAAATTTAAAAGTATCCTTTTTATTTAAATTTAATTTTAGGGTGATCATTGAACCTCCAGATTTCATTTGCGATTTTGCTAAATTAAATTGCGGATGTTCTTGATTGAAAGGGTAAATTACTTTACTAATAATTTTATGATTACCTAATTCTTCAGAAATAAATTCTGCACTTTTAGTTTGTTGTTCGATTCTTAAAGGAAGAGTTTTAACTCCTCTCGTAATGAGCCAACTATCAAAAGGAGATGGTTGAAGCCCGAGAGCTTTTTGAGAGAAAAGCATCTTACTGTTCCATTCCTCATTATTTGTCAGTACTGCTCCGCCAAGTGCGTCACTATGTCCATTAATGAATTTTGTGGTGCTTACAACCGATAGTGTTGCACCAAGGTCCAATGGTTTTTGAATAAGCGCTGTAGAAAATGTATTGTCTACAACTACTGGTATTTCGAGTTTATTCGCTTCATCACAAATTGCCTTAATATCGATTACCTTCAAAAGTGGATTAGTTGGACTTTCTAGCCATATCAAGGTTGGCTCGAAGTTTGAAATCTTTTTGATATTATTTTCGTTTGTAAAATCTGTGTATAAAACTTCTAGTCCAAATTTCTTGAAAACTTTTTCGAACATCCTCACTGTACAACCATAGAGATTTGATTCGCAAAGTATCTTGTCACCTGATTTTAGTGTTGATGAAATTGCAGTTACTGCGCTAATTCCAGATCCAAAAACTTTACAGTATTTAGAATCTTCTATTGATTTAAGGATATTTTCTAGAATTCTAAAGTTAGGATTGCCTGATCTGGTGTAGTCGAAATTATCTTTATTTCCATGTTTGAAAGTAGATGTAGAAAAAATAGGAGGCATAACGCATCCAGTTTCTTCAGCAAATGTTTCCCCATGGTGAATAGATAAGGTCTTAAAACCTGGCTTTTTTATATTAATTTCCTTATTACCCATTATTTTTTAAAATAAGAATTCAATTAAATCTCTCTTTCAATAAATGAGAGATTTAATAATCCAAAGAAAAGTAGTATTAAACTTTTCTTGAATAATATTCAACAACTAGTAGTTCGTTTATTTCAAGAGCCACCCACTCTCTATCGCATTTTCCATTTATTTTTCCCGTTAATTTAGGTTTGTCTAAATCAAGATGAGGTGGGACATTTGCTAAGCCAGGGAATTCTATATTACCTTCTACAAGTTTTTTGCTTGCTTTGTTTTCTTTAATTCCGATTACATCGCCTGATTTGCATTGATAACCAGCAATATCAAGAACCTTCCCATTAACAGTTACATGGCCATGATTTACTAATTGTCTTGAGCCTGGAATGGTACCTCCAAAACCTAATCTAAAACAAACATTATCAAGTCTGTTTTCTAAAAGTCTTAGTAGGTTAGTACCTGTTGATCCTTCTTGAGCTCTAGCTTTTTTTACATAACGTACAAGTTGTTTTTCAGAAACTCCATAATTAAACCTAAGTTTCTGCTTTTCTTCTAGACGAATTGCATATTCTGATCGCTTGCGACGGGCTTGGCCGTGCTGACCTGGAGGATTAGACTTCTTTGAAGCTTTCCTAGTGAGACCTGGTAGTTCTCCCAAGCGACGCGTAACCCTTAATCTGGGGCCGCGGTATCTTGACATAATTTTAAATTAAATAGAAAATTGCAATAAATTGGATAATTGATTTAATTCAATTAAACTAATTATTACTCGAATTATTATTTTACATCATTAAAGTGTTCAAAACTATTAATAAATCAATTACTTCTATACTTCTTTTTATGATTTCGTTTTATCAAAAGTGGTTTTCTCCTTTTTTTGGACCAAGATGCAGATTTATTCCAAGTTGCAGCTCTTATGGATATGAGGCAATTACTAGACATGGTCCTTTGAAGGGAGGGTGGTTAACTTTAAAAAGATTAAGCAGATGTCATCCTTTAACTCCCTGTGGATGTGACCCTGTGCCTGACTAGATGAATGAAAATATTTATTTTTGTTAGGCAGGGATGTTGCCTTTGTGATTCATTAAAAAACAAACTGGCAAAAATAAATCTTAATGAGTTATTCCCTAATCTAGAGGAGCTTAAAGAAATTGATATTGATAGGGTCGATTTATATAAAGATAAATATAAAAAATATGATTATGAAGTACCTGTTATTGCTGTTGGAAGAATTAGGTCCGAGGAGATCATAGAATTGCCTCGCATTTCTCCAAGATTAAAAGATGATCAATTAAAGAATTGGTTTCAAAAAAATATTAGTACCATTATGGAGAAATAATTTTTTTATATGAGATCTATAAAATTATTTAAACTTTTAGATTTGGTAGGAATTATTCCTTCATCAAATCTTATCGATCAAGAAATCAATAATATTTCTTTTAACTCTAAAGAAGTACAAAAAGGAACTTTATTTTTAGGAATGCCTGGTTTAAATTTTGATGGAGGAAAATTTTGTATTGAGGCAATTGAAAATGGCGCGGAGGCTGCCATTATTGGGTCTGCTGCAAAAGAGAAAATTGGATCTATTGATCGAGAAAGGATTTTGGTTATTGAGGATAATTTAGATTATATTTTTGGTCAAATTGTTGCTGAGTTTTGGAACAGGCCTTCAAGAAAACTTAAACTTATTGGTGTTACTGGTACAAATGGAAAAACGACAATTACTTTCTTATTGGAATATCTTTTAAAAAAATTAGGGAAAAAGACTGCATTATTTGGGACCTTGTTTAATAGATGGCCTGGCTTCTCTGAAGTGGCTTCTCATACAACTGATTTCGCCGATAAGCTTCAAAAGAAATTAAATGCTGCTGTTGAGGCAGAATCTGAATTCGCGATATTAGAGGTAAGTTCGCATTCTATTGCTCAAAAGAGGATATCAGGATGCGAATTTGAGGCGGCAATTTTTACTAATTTAACTCAAGATCATCTTGATTATCACTCAGATATGGAATCTTATTTTCAAACAAAAAGAAAATTGTTTTTCCCACCTTATTTAATATTAAAGGATGGAATTTCTGTATTAAATCACGATGACCCTTGGATATCTAAATTATCTTCTGATCTTGAAAAAAGATCTTCATTAGTGTCTACAAAGATTACTAAAAGTGAATTTGAAAATGATGATTTTTTTTTCGTAACAGATAAAAAATTTACTGAAAATGGCTCAACCTGCATTTTTCATACACCCAAGGAAAAAATTCAACTTTTTGTTCCACTTGTTGGTGAATTTAATTTAATGAATGCGATTCAAGCAATAACAATTTTGTATAAACTTAATTTTTCTTTAAAAGATCTATCAAAGTTAATACGATCTTTCCCTGGCGCTCCTGGGCGAATGGAGAAAATAGAAATTGATAATGATGATGTTTCAAGATCACTTCCAACAGTAATTGTTGATTATGCCCACACGCCTGATGGATTGAAAAAAGTTTTGCAATCAATTAAAAAACTTTGTAAGGGAAAACTCATTACTGTTTTTGGCTGTGGAGGAGATCGAGATCTTGGTAAAAGGCCTTTAATGGGATCAATAGCTGAAGAGTTTTCTGATCAACTTTTTATAACTTCAGATAATCCAAGATCAGAAGAACCCCAAAAGATAGTAAATGATATTTTAATGGGTATAAAAAAAAGAGAAAAAATAATAATTGAGATTGATAGATTTAAAGCAATAAATGAATCTATTAAATTTGCTAATAAAGAAGATATTGTTTTAATTGCAGGAAAAGGACATGAAGACTACCAAATTCTCAATGATAAAGTTATTAATTTTGATGATAGAAAAATAGCTTATACATTATTAAAAGAAAAAAGAAAATCTCAATAAAATTTACTAATTAAATAAGAAAGATCTTTACGCAAATCACAAGAAAAGTTTCTTAGAATTGATTGAGTTATTTTTAATAAAATGAAAGGCTTAGCCTTAATTGTAGGCGCAGGTGGAATTGGAACCCAAATAGCTAAAGATCTGAGTGAAAGTGAAAAAGATTTAGAAGTTGTTTTGTGCGGAAGAAAAAGTGAATTTAATTCTTTTTGGGAATTAGATATAGAAAATTCTCAATCCCTTTTACAGTTGAAAAATAAAATATCAAATCAGCCTTCAAAATTAAGGCTAGTTGTTAATGCTACAGGTAGACTTCATAGTGATTCTCTTCAACCAGAAAAAAGATTACAACATCTTGATAAAAAAAATATGATAGAAAGTTTTTCAATAAACGCCTTTTCTCCTATTTTATTAGCTAAAGCGATTGAAGAATTTATACCAAAAGATTTGGATTTTAATTTTGCAAGTATAAGTGCAAGAGTTGGAAGCATTGGAGATAATCAAACTGGAGGGTGGTATTCATATAGAGCTGCAAAATCTGCCCAAAATCAGTTTTTTAAATCTTTAAGTATTGAATGGGCTAGACGTTTCCCAAAGGCGACTATCACATTGCTTCATCCTGGAACAGTAGATACTGATTTATCTAGACCTTTTCATAAATTTGTTCCAGAACATAAATTATTTAGTAAAGAAAAATCCTCCCAATTTTTGATCAATATTATTAAAAATCAATCCCCAGAATCTACTGGAAAATTTATTGCTTGGGATAGCTCAGAAATACCCTGGTAATTTTTTAATTTCTTCAGAAAGTAAATTAATCTCAGCTTCTGTAGTCATTTGATGTACGCATGCTCTAAACCATTTTGGATCTTCTAAAACTCTAATCCAAATTTTCTTTTCTCCAAGTTTATTTACAAATTTATCCTTATCTTCAATATTTTCGATATTAAAACTAACTATCCCATTTAAGTACTTTTTTTCTAAAACTAATTCAACACCCTTTAATTGATTTAATTCATCCCAAAGTTTCTCACTTAATCTTTTGATATGTTCGCTTTTTTCTTTTTCATGGCAGTCTTTATCCAAAAGATCTATAGAATTACGAAGCCCTGCAAGTAAAGGAATGCAAGATGTAGCTACTTCAAACTTCCTTGCATCATGATGAAAAAGATTATCTGAAGGCTCATAAATGCCTTGTTCTTTTTTTAATGATTTCCAACCAATTATTGTTGGATCTGTTTCATGAATAAATCTATCTGAGACATAAATGGCTCCAAGTCCTTCTGGTCCACATGCCCATTTATGAGAAGTTATTGAATATAAATCAGAATAAAAAACTTCTTTTTCAATATTTATGTGCCCAAAGGTTTGAGCACCATCAACAAGTAAATAAGAATCTGCTCGATTATTTTTAAATTCGATAGAAATTTGTTTTAAAGGAATTTTATATCCAAAGTTCCATAAGATATGAGAAATAATTAGTATCTTAGTCTTACTATTTAGATTTTTCAAAATCTCTAAAATTATTTTTTCGTCGTTTAGATTTTTAAGTTTTTGGATCGGCAAAATTTTGAATATTAATTTATTTCTTCTACAAAATTCTCGACTTGCAGCCACTACTCCAGGATGTTCACAGTCACTTATTAAAAGCTCTTCTCCCTCTTCTACTTTTATTCCCCAAAAGGGCAAAATCATTCCGGAAGATATATTCTCGGTTAAAGCTACATTCTTTGAATTTACACCTAATTTTTGTGCAATGATCCTTTTTGTGTTCAATATTTCTTTGTAAATAAAAGGCCAAATATTATTAGTAAATGGTCCTAAATCTTGGATAATTTCCCACGTTTTAACTATTGCTTCTAAAGAAGATTTTGGTAATGGTCCTTGACCTCCATAGTTGAAATAATACTTATTTTTTAATGCTGGTATTTGATCTCTTAGATTATTTCTCATGGAAATTTAAGTTATATTTTTAAACTCTTGAATTTTTTAAATATTGCCTACTAAAGTTACTGTTCTAAATTCTATATCCTCAATTACTTTCCAAGGTTCAGCACTCCTTTCTGCAAATTCTAAATTTTTAAATCCTAGTTCTTTAAAGTCACTTATAAAGTCTGGTTCATACCAAGCTCCACTAATACATCCTGTCCATAGATCATGATCATTTTGCAATCTTAAAGGAACTTTTTTGTTAGAGACAATATCGCTAATTGCAATTCTTCCATTATCGTTTAAAACTCTTTTTATATTTCTTAGAAGGTTATTTCTAGATTCTGGACTTACCAAGTTTAAAACGCAATTACTTAAAATAATATCAACTGATTTGTCGGCGATTAATGGACTTAAATCTTTATTTAATTCATCAAGTTTTTCAATTGAACCTTCTAGAAATTCTGTATTGTTGAAACCTATATTTTTTGTAACTTCTTTAGAGGCTGATCTAGATAAAGAAAGCATGTCAGGATTCTGATCAACTCCAATAACTTTCCCTTCTTTCCCAACAATTTGAGCACAAATAAAAGCATTTTTGCCACTACCACTTCCAAGATCTAAGACTATATCATTTTTTTGAACATATTTTGTTGGATCCCCACATCCATAGTCTCTTTCTATAACCTCTTGAGGAATTGCTTCCAGTAAAACGGGATTAAACCCAACTGGTGTACAAAGACAACTTTCTTTTTCTAGTGCGGCTGAACCATATCTTTCTTGAATCGCATCTTTATGATCGAATTGATTAGGTGCTTTATTCGATGTGTTTGTATTACAGCAACTTTCAGACATATTTTTTAAAGGACTCTCGATAAATATAGCCAAAAAAAAAAGCCCCTGAAAAGGGGCTTTTTTTTTGTTTAATTAAATTATTTAGTGTAATTAACACCTCTGTAATTTAATTCTGCTTTTTCATTACTTGAAGAAGCGTCATCCATTCTATTGGTGTATACGTTTCTTCTGTAGGTAAGTTCAACAAGTTGCTTTTTAGCAGCTTCTTTGTTTTGAACGTAGTTTTTACCTCTGTAAGTTAAAGTAGTCATGTTTCGATGTGACAACACGGCCATCCCCCGTTCCATGGTATGACTCGAACTGCGCCCTCAAATGAGGGTGAACGAAAAAGTAGCAATTGCTACCAAATTATTATAAGCGTATTTTGATTTGGATGTCTAGCTTTTACAAATAGAAACGAAGATTTAATGTTTTTTTAATTATTATCTTAGGTAAATTTTTTTATAAATAGTCTCTAAAAAGGTTTATGTTTATATTTGGTTTAATCTTCATGTAACTATTTATTTATGACAGGTTTTTTATATTTCTTGGGAAATACTTTAAGGTGGCCAGTGTTAAAGCCAAAAGAATTTTTTTCACTACATGCTTATTTTTCAATTATTTATTTGATAACTTTTACTTTGAGTAAATATGATGTAAGCCAATCAAATTTAGTTTTTACTTTAGGAATTCTTGCACCTCTTTTAATCGCTATTGGTCAAGGACTTCCAATTGATTGCCTTGATATGGAATCATCTTTGTTGAAGGAATTAAAAACTAAATAATATATATTTCAGTTAAAAATTTTTATAGAACCTGGACAACTTCGCTTATTTCAGGAATCATTTCTTTTAACTTTCTTTCAATACCCATTTTGAGAGTCATAGTGCTACTTGGGCAACTACCACATGCTCCTTGAAGTCTGACTTTGACAATTGGACCATCTATTTCTGCAATCTCAACATTACCTCCATCAGAAATTAAAAAAGGTCTTAGCTCGTCAAGGACTTTTTCTACATTTTCGTTTGTCAGAGAGAGTGTTTCAGTACTCATAATTTTGGATTAACTTTATAATAAGCCTAGAAAGAAATCTGATTAATTGCAAAAAAGATAATTTTCTGTTGTGACTTCATCTAAAAATCCCACTAATGACAATAGCTACTTTGATGCAGTATTAGTAGGTGCAGGGATAATGAGTAGTACTTTAGCCCTCCTAATTTCAGAAGTTTTACCAGATATAAAATTTCTTATTATAGAAAAATTAAATGCTCCAGGAAGTGAAAGTACAGGTGCTTTTAATAATGCAGGTACAGGACATGCGGCTAATTGCGAATTAAACTATACCCCTTTAGATGAAAAAGGAAATCTAAAAATAGATAAAGCGCTCTCAATAAATCGTTCTTTTGAAACATCTATGTCATTATGGGCCTCATTATATGAAGCAGGGAAGATTGATATTAAGAAGTTTCTAAAATTTATTCCTCATATTAGCTTTGTTTCTGGTCAGGATAATATTTCTTTTTTAAAAAAAAGATTTCAGAAAATGACCGAAAATCCTGAATTTATCGATATGGAATTTTCTACATCTTTTGATGAAATTTCATCATGGGCTCCTCTAATAACAAAAGATAGAAATCCATCTACTCAAATTGCTGCTACTAGAATAGGTAGAGGAACTGATATCAATTTTGAGGCTTTAACTAAAGAGTATTTGTCATTAGTTTCCTTAAACAAAAATGTTGAAATTAGATACAAAACAGAATTAGTAGATTTAAAGAAAATTGATAAAAAACAATGGGAACTAGAAATTAGTTCTGAAGGTAGAAAAACTTCATTTAGAACTGGTTACGTTTTTCTTGGTGCTGGTGGAAAAACAATTAATTATTTACAAAAATCGAAAATTCCAGAAGCAAAAAGTTATGGTGGATTTCCTGTTAGTGGGAAATGGCTTATTTGCGAGAAAAAAGATCTAACAGAAAAACATAACTCAAAAGTTTATGGTAAAGCTGATATTGGATCGCCACCAATGTCTGTGCCTCATTTAGACACAAGATGGATTGATAATAAAAAACTTCTTTTATATGGGCCTTTTGCTGGATTTACAACGAAATTTCTAAAACAAAGTTCATACTTTGACTTATTTAGTTCAATTAAAAAGAATAATATTTTTTCTATGTTAGACGTTGGTTTCAAGAACAACGATTTAATTAATTACCTAATATCACAATCGTTAAAGAACCATAACTCAAGAGTTGAGAATTTAAAGAATATGATGCCATCAGCTAATCCTTCTGATTGGTATTTAAAGAATGCTGGTCAAAGAGTCCAAATAATTAAAAAAACTGAAGGTGGTGGTTCTTTGAAATTTGGAACTGAGATTGTAAATTCATCTGATGGATCATTATCTGCTTTGTTGGGAGCCTCTCCGGGAGCAAGTACTGCGGTTTCAATTATGGTTGAGGTTCTAGAAAAATCTGTTTTATTTTTAAACGATAAGCATAATCTTCAGAAAAAAATAAATGACTTAATTTATCCAGAACTATCAGTCTCTGAAAATTACAGTTCCTTCATAAAAGAAATTAAAAAAAGAAATAATTCCATTTTTGGTTTCCATCCATAATTCTAATTAGCTAGTATTAATCAAGATGTAATAAGAGGAGAATTTTTCTTTATATATGACTGATATATCGGTTTCAAAAATTAGAAATTTCTGCATAATCGCTCATATTGACCATGGTAAATCTACCCTTGCAGATAGATTGCTTCAAGATACTGGTACTGTGCAGCAAAGGGATATGCAAGAACAATTTTTGGACAGTATGGATCTTGAAAGAGAGAGAGGAATTACTATCAAGTTACAGGCAGCTAGGATGAAATATAAAGCTGATGATTCCCAAGAATATGTTTTGAACTTAATAGATACTCCTGGGCATGTTGATTTCTCTTATGAGGTTAGTAGATCTCTTCAAGCTTGTGAAGGTGCCTTACTTGTTGTTGACGCAAGTCAAGGGGTAGAAGCTCAAACCTTAGCTAATGTTTATCTTGCCTTAGAAAATAATCTTGAAATAATTCCTGTTTTAAATAAAGTTGATTTACCAGGGGCTGATGCTGAAAAAATAAAACAAGAAATAGAGGAAATTATTGGACTTGATACATCTAATGCAATAAATTGTTCAGCAAAAACTGGAGTTGGTATTAAAGATATTTTGGAAGCAATCGTAAGAAGAGTTCCTCCTCCTCAAGATGAAATTAAACTACCTACAAAGGCACTGATTTTTGATTCTTATTATGATCCGTACAGGGGAGTTATTGTTTATTTCAGGGTGATATCTGGGTCTCTAAATAAGAGAGAAAAAATATTATTAATGGCAAGTAAGAAAAATTATGAACTAGATGAAATAGGAATAATGGCACCTGATCAGAAGCAAGTTGATGAATTACATGCAGGAGAAGTTGGTTATTTAGCTGCTTCTATAAAATCAGTTGCTGATGCGAGAGTGGGAGATACGATTACTCTTTTGAATTCACCTGCTAATGATCCTTTGCCTGGATATAAGACAGCAAATCCTATGGTTTTTTGTGGCTTATTCCCGACTGATGCTGATCAATTCCCAGATTTAAGAGTATCACTTGAAAAATTACAATTATCTGATGCAGCTTTAAAATATGAGCCCGAAACCAGTAGCGCAATGGGCTTCGGATTTAGGTGCGGATTCCTAGGACTTCTTCATATGGAGATTGTTCAAGAAAGATTAGAAAGAGAATATGACTTGGATCTAATCGTAACGGCACCATCAGTTATTTATAAAGTTAATTTAAATCAGTATGAACATATCTTTATCGATAATCCTTCTACAATTCCTGATCCACAACTTAGAGAATCAATAGAAGAGCCTTATGTGAAAATGGAAATTTATGCTCCCAATGAATTTAATGGAACATTAATGGGTTTATGTCAGGAAAGAAGGGGAGTATTTATAGATATGAAATACATAACAACAGATCGAGTTACCTTGATTTATGAAATTCCATTAGCAGAAGTTGTTACAGATTTCTTTGATCAAATGAAAAGTAGAACTCAAGGTTATGCATCAATGGAATATCATTTGATTGGTTATAGAAAAAATGACCTTGTTAGATTAGATGTTCTAATAAATTCGGAAAGAGCAGATCCATTAACTTCTATTGTTCATAAAGATAAGGCTTATGGAATTGGCAGAAGTTTAGTTGAGAAATTAAAAGAACTTATTCCAAAACAACAATTTAAAATACCTATTCAAGCATCAATCGGTAGCAGGATTATTGCAAGTGAAAGCATAAGTGCTTTGCGAAAAGATGTTTTATCTAAATGTTATGGAGGGGATATTTCTAGGAAAAAGAAACTTTTAAAGAAACAAGCCAAAGGGAAAAAGAGGATGAAGGCAATGGGTAAAGTTGAAGTCCCTCAAGAAGCTTTTATGGCAGTTTTGAAATTAAACCAGTAATTTCCTTTAATTTAAAATTTATAGCTATTTATTTTTAAAAGAATTGGGTATATTTCATTTATATTTTTAAAAAAGATTTTGGATATTAACTCATTTAATCGTGTCGGCGCAAATATCAGAAAAGCTGGATTTTTAATTGTACTTTTTTATCTTCTTGTTGTTTTAATAATGAAATTTTTAGAGGCCAATAATTTTTTTGGCTATTCATTTTCAATGTTAAGCAATGATATCTTTGCCCCTCCTTCTCTTAATCATTTTTGTGGCACAGATAGATTAGGAAGAGATGTTTGCTTAAGAACTTTGCAAGGATCATCATTAGCGATAGAAGTTGTATTTTTAGCTATTCTTTTTTCATTAAGTTTGGGTTTACCATTGGGATTATTAAGTGGATATTTTGGTGGTTTTTTTGATAAATGCTTATCACTAATAATGGATACTATTTTTTCAATACCTGTAATTTTGCTTTCAGTTGTTGTGGCTTTTGTATTGGGTAAGGGTATACTTAACGCGGCTTTGGCATTGTGTATTGTTTACTCTCCTCAATATTTTAGATTAATCAGAAATCAGACAATATTGGTTAAATCCGAAACTTATGTTGAGGCAGCTCAAGTTGCAGGAGCTGATGTTAAAAAAATTATTTTTAAATATATTCTCCCAAATGTAATAACACCATTGCCTATTCTGCTTACCCTAAATGCTGCAGATGCTGTTTTGGTATTAGGAAGTTTAGGATTTTTAGGTCTTGGCGTTCCTGCAGATGTCCCAGAGTGGGGAAGTGATTTAAATCTGGCTCTTGCCGCTTTACCTACAGGTATCTGGTGGACGGCTTTGTTCCCAGGTTTGGCAATGTTTTTTTTAGTTTTAGGTCTTTCTTTTATAGGAGAGGATCTTGAAGAAATTTTTGATAGTCAAAATTCTGAATAAATTTAGTTATCTGTAATAGGATCAAGTTCTCCCTTATCATTCAACTTTGGATATTTTTTAGCTGATTTTTTATATACCGCAGCTAATTCTGGGTAACACCATTCAAAAAGTGTTTTTTGATATTCATCCATATCTAACCCTTCTCCATTATCGGGCAATATACCTTTATTTTTTCTTTGGCGAACAGCTTCAAATAATAATATAGAAGCAGCAACTGAAACATTCAGAGATTGAACCATACCTCTCATAGGTATAAAAATTGATTGATCAACCATTGATATAAGTTCATTACTTAGTCCCCATTTTTCTGCTCCTAAAACAAAACATGTATTTTGAGAATAATCAAAATTTCTATAATCTACTGATTCACTATTAAGAGTCGTTCCATATAATTTAAAGCCCTTATTCTTTAAATCAGATATGGCTGTAATACTGTTTTCATGATTATTTAGTTTTACCCATTTTTGACTTCCTTGAGCAGTACTATTAAAAGTCTTAACTGCATTCGTTTTGCTAATAAAATTTGCTTCGAAAACTCCTGCCGCATCACATGTCCTTAATATCGCAGATAAATTATGTGGTTTATTGACATCCTCAACTAAAACAGTCAAGTTTTTCATTCTGCAATCTAAAACACTTTTGATTCGTTCAAATCTTCTTGGCAAAATTGACATTTATAATTTTTTCTCACTTTTAAATTATATTCAAAAATTATTGATTACCTATTAAATCTCTTGGTTTATAATATTTTGGTAGTTTAAATTAACTCAATGGCATACATAGAATGGGACTATACAGTAATAACAAGTATGGTAGAAAAACAAGGGTGGGATTTACCTGATCGTGAATCGGAAGAATGGAATAAATTTAACGATGAATTAGGAGAAAAAATGAGAGGTGTTGGACTTATTTTTGAAAAATATTGTAAATTTGCTCCTGACGTAGGAGAAGGAGTTCATCTTCTAGATGATTGATCATTAATAGTTTTAAACCATTGATGTATCCCTTAATCAATGGTTTATTAACTAATAAGATAATATAATTTCACTAAATTAGAACTGGCAATTATTAAGGCTTTATAAAGCTTGTACTCTAAAAAAAAATTTTTATTCCACAAAAAAGTTATTTAATTTCTATATTTGAATAAAAATATGAAAAATAAATTAACTTTTTTATTCGATGGTGGTTGCCCACTTTGTTTGAGAGAAACAAATTTTCTTAAAAAAAGAGATACCTTAAACCAAATTGAATTTATAGATATTAATAGTAAGGATTATGATCAAAGTCTTTTTAATGACATCTCATATT
>CACFAG010000004.1 GCA_902564235.1 uncultured Prochlorococcus sp.
ATTAATATCTTGTGGTTAATTAAAAATTATTTGACTATCTTTAATCTATAAGTATTTGATATTAAATTAAGCAATTGGATAGTAACAAACTAATTTTAAAACCAGGATTAGAGGGCGTCCCAGTTACTAATTCATCTATCTGTGATATTGACGGCAACAAAGGTAAATTGTTGTACAGAGGTTACTCCATTGAGGAACTAAGCAAAAAAAGCAGTTTTTTAGAAACTGCTTACTTATTAATTTGGGGTGAATTGCCCACAGCTATTCAACTTAGAGATTTTGAACAAGAAGTTCAGATGCACAGAAGGTTGAGTTTTAGAGTCAGAGATATGATGAAATGTTTCCCTGCGACAGGTCATCCTATGGATGCTCTTCAATCTAGTGCGGCTTCTTTGGGGTTATTCTATTCACGTAGAGCAATAGATGATCCTAATTACATCTACAACGCAGTGATAAGACTAATAGCAAAAATTCCCACAATGATTGCTGCGTTTCAACTTATTAGAAAAGGACAAGACCCAATTCAACCTAGAGATGATTTAACTTACTCATCAAATTTTCTTTACATGCTGACTGAAAAAGAACAAGATCCAATAGCTGCAAAAGTTTTTGATAGGTGTTTAATTCTACATGCCGAACATAGTTTAAACGCAAGTACATTTAGCGCTAGAGTTACTGCAAGTACTCTTACAGACCCATATGCTGTCATCGCCTCTGCAGTGGGAACCCTCGCTGGCCCACTGCATGGAGGAGCAAATGAGGATGTAATTGCAATGTTAGAGGAGATTAAAACTCCGGAAAATGCTGGGTCTTTTTTAGATAATGCAATTAAAAATAAAAGTAAGATAATGGGCTTCGGCCACAGAGAATATAAAGTTAAAGATCCAAGAGCAATAATTCTTCAAAAACTGGCAGAAGAGCTTTTTATTAGATTTGGAGCAGATGAAATGTATGAAGTTGCTAAATCACTTGAGGCAGAGGCAATACCAAGACTTGGACCTAAGGGTATATTCCCTAACGTGGATTTTTATTCTGGTCTTGTTTATAGAAAACTTGGTATTCCTCGTGACTTATTTACTCCAATTTTTGCCATATCTAGAGTGGCTGGTTGGTTAGCTCATTGGAGAGAGCAACTTGGAGCAAATAGAATTTTCAGACCATCGCAAATCTATACAGGTTCTGCACCAAGAGATTGGATCAGCCTAGAAAGTAGAGAATAATATTTGCAGCTTTTCATAAAAAACACACATATTGTTTGTGAGGAGTTAATGTATTAAGTAAATAACATAAAAATTTTGGAATACGGTTTAGATCTCGAATATAGCTTTAATGAATTCTTAAAGGGTTTTGGCCTTTCCAGTGAAATAGCTCATATAATTTGGCTCCCTCTACCTATGCTTTTGGTTTTATTAGCGGCAGTTGTTGGCGTTTTAGTAACAGTTTGGCTTGAAAGAAAAATATCTGCTGCTGCTCAACAAAGAATAGGCCCCGAATATGCAGGAGCGCTTGGTGTCCTCCAACCAATTGCAGATGGTCTCAAGTTACTTGTCAAAGAGGATATTATTCCTGCTAAAGCGGATGGGATTCTCTTCACTGCAGGACCTATCTTAGTTCTTGTCCCAGTGATTCTGTCCTGGTTAATTGTCCCTTTTGGACAAAACCTTTTAATAAGTAACGTTGGTATTGGAATTTTCCTATGGATCGCTTTAAGCAGTATCCAGCCAATTGGACTTCTTATGAGCGGATATGCATCAAATAATAAATATTCTTTATTAGGAGGTTTAAGAGCAGCAGCTCAATCAATAAGTTATGAAATCCCTCTTGCTTTATCTGTACTAGCTATCGTACTGATGACAAATTCTCTAAGTACTATTGACATTGTAAATCAACAAAGTGGTGCTGGAATCCTTAGTTGGAATATATGGAGACAACCAGTCGGTTTTATAGTCTTTTGGATCTGTGCTCTTGCAGAATGCGAGAGACTTCCATTTGACTTGCCCGAAGCGGAAGAAGAATTAGTTGCAGGATATCAAACTGAATATGCAGGAATGAAATTCGCATTGTTCTACCTTGGTAGTTACATTAATCTAATCCTTTCAGCTTTATTGGTATCGATACTTTATCTAGGAGGATGGGGTTTTCCTATTCCAGTTGAATTAATTGCAAAGTTTCTAAATTTGCCAATAAATTCACCCTTTATACAAGTTTTCACTGCATCAATTGGAATTGTAATGACTGTATTGAAAGCGTATCTTTTAGTTTTCATTGCAATATTATTGCGTTGGACAACTCCTAGAGTAAGAATAGATCAACTATTAGATCTAGGATGGAAGTTTCTTCTTCCAATTTCTCTTGCTAATCTTTTGATAACTGCAGGATTAAAACTTGCTTTTCCGCAATTCTTTGGTGGTTAAACTTAAGTAAAAATACTTAAATTAAAAATTAATCCACTAAAATAAAAAAACTAAGTAAATTCTTCAAAATGAAAAATTTCCTTCAACAAATAAATAGTTATATTAAAGAAGCATTTAATGCTGGCAAATATTTATATAATGGCTTATCAGTTACTTTTGATCATCTTCGAAGAAGACCTGTTACTGTTCAATATCCATATGAAAAATTAATACCTTCTGAAAGATATAGAGGAAGGATACATTATGAATTTGATAAATGTATTGCTTGTGAAGTTTGCGTGAGGGTATGTCCTATAAATTTACCAGTCGTTGATTGGGTAATGAATAAAGAAACAAAAAAAAAGGAACTAAGAAATTATTCTATTGATTTTGGAGTTTGTATATTTTGTGGAAATTGTGTTGAATATTGTCCAACTAATTGTCTTTCTATGACCGAAGAATATGAATTAGCTACTTTTGACAGACACAACCTAAATTTTGATAATGTCGCACTTGGTAGGTTACCTACAAACGTCACAACAGATCCTTCAGTTAAACCTCTAAGAGAACTTGCCTATCTTCCTAAAGGTGTTATGGACCCTCATGAAATCCCAGCTTCAGATACTAGAGTTGGTAAATTACCAGAAGAAGTCTATGATTGGATGAGACCAGAATCCAATGAAAATAAAGATAAAGTTTCTAATCCAAACAATTAATTTCCATTAATTTATGTCTATTGCAATAACAACTCAAATTATTTGTTTTACAGTTTTATCTTTAGTCATCCTTATCGGAGCACTTGGTGTTGTATTACTCCAAAGTATTGTTTATTCAGCCTTTCTTCTAGGAGGAGTTTTCATGAGTGTGGCAGGATTATATCTACTTTTAAATGCAAGTTTTGTTGCTGCAGCACAAGTTTTAGTTTACGTGGGTGCAGTTAATGTATTAATAATCTTTGCAATAATGCTAGTCAATAAAAAAGAAGATTTAAAGCCCATCAATGACATTAAATCAAGAAGAATCATATCAACATCAATATGTTTAACCCTGCTAAGCCTTTTAATAAGAGTTGACTTGACTAATATATGGAGCCTATCAAGTCCTCAAAACTCTATTGGAGAAGAATCAACTATCAGAATTGGTGAACATTTATTTAGTGATTATTTACTCCCATTTGAAGTAGCATCAGTTTTACTTTTAATGGCAATGATTGGAGCTATCGTTTTAGCTAGAAGAGATGTGATGAACAAAGATATTTCCACTGGATTACCTGTTGATCAAGAATTAATTGAAAAATCATCAGAACCATTACTTACAAATAAAAATTAACTTTTCACCTTTTTTATGATGAGTTTAGAATCAATTCCTATTCAAGCATTTTTAATAGTATCTTCAGCACTATTCTGTATTGGGATTTGGGGATTATTAAATAGCAGAAACGCAGTAAGAGTTCTTATGAGCATTGAGTTAATGCTCAATGCAGTAAATATAAACTTAATGGCGTTTTCTTCCTATGTTGATAATAATTTAATTCAAGGACAAGTTTTTACAATTTTTGTTATTACTGTTGCTGCCGCAGAAGCAGCAGTTGGATTAGCTATCTTATTATCTCTTTATAGGAATAGGGTGACTGTAGATATGGAAAGTTTTAATTTATTAAAATGGTAAACCCACTAAATGAAACTTTCATTAGTGCTTATTATATATCGTTCAGATAGTTCTAAAGCTCAAGAGGCTTCGAAATTCTGTGAAGAAGTCCTCAAAGCTAAAAATATAAACTCAAAAAGAATTGAAAGTGATTTTTATAAAGATGAAATTGAAAAATATTTTTGTAATCTAGAATTACAACCAAATATTGGCATAGTTCTTGGTGGAGATGGAACCTTCCTAAAATGTGCAAATGCTTTAGCTGACTATGATATTCCTTTATTGAGCATTAATATTGGTGGTAATCTGGGTTTCCTTACACAAGAAAAAGATTTTATATTTGATAAATCTTTTATTGAAATCCTTGAAAACGAAGAATATAAAATTGACTTTCGTAATAGATTAAATTGTAATGTTTGTATTAATGGGACAAGTTCTGAGAATAAGATTATAAAAAGCTACGATGCCTTAAATGATTTTTATTTTAAATCTGTTGAAGAAGACATTTCTCCCACTAACCAAATACAAATTGAAATTGATAACGAGAAGGTTAATGAATACAAAGGTGATGGATTAATCATATCTACATCTACTGGTTCAACCGCCTACTCAATGGCCGCAGGGGGGCCAATAGTACACCCTAGTATTGATGCAATGATAATTAACCCTATTTGCCCGATGAGTTTGGCTAGTAGACCAATAGTTATACCTAATACAAGTAAGGTAATCATAAAACCTTTAAATAAAAGTAAAGGGGAAATTAAATTATGGAGAGACGGTTCAAAATGTATGACCATTAAGGAAAATTACTATTGTGAGATCAAAAAAGGGAAAACACCCTGCAAAATAATAAAGTTTAAAAAAAGCACAAGCTACTATAATACCCTAATAAAAAAACTTGATTGGAAAGGTGATTTATCTCAAAAAAATTTCAAAAATTAAATGGCCTTTGAGATAGAAAGAAGATTTCTAATAAAAAATGATAATTGGAAAGAATTCATAAATAAAAAAATTTATATTGAACAAGGATATTTTTCCAAAAGTATAGATGGTTGGATTATTAGGGTAAGGCTTATAGGCAAAAACTCTAAAATTACACTTAAAAAACATATCAAAGGCTTTACCAACTTTGAATTTGAATACTCCATTCCACGAAGCGATGCTGAAATAATAATGTCAAATCTTCCAAATACAATTAAAAAAGATAGATTCTTTCTGGAAATTGAAAAAAAATCTTGGATTATAGATTGCTTTAAAGAAAATAATTATCCACTTGAAATTGCAGAAATTGAACTTTCTAATGAAGAGGAAGATTTATTTCTTCCATCTTTCATTTCAAAAGAAATTACTGGGCTGGTCCATTACTCCAATTTCAGTCTCGCTAACAATCCTTTTTCTCAGTGGAAAGAAGACTAGTTAACAACTTTCAAAAGTACCTAGTCAAAGGAACCATTCATCCTTTATATTTTTTTTATATTTAAGCCAAGTATTTTTTAATTTCTTCAGATGTATGGTCTTTACGACAAAGAAGGTATTTTGAGATTTGTTGATTCAGACAAGGATGCATGTATTGCATATGCTGAACTCTTTGAATTAGGATCTACAAACTATTGTCTAATGGATTTGGCCAATGATACAAAAAAAGTAAAGGGTAATACTAATCTTGATCAGAGTCTGGGAGTGAACAACAATTAAATCCATCTCTACATATTTTTCCATTATCCATTGCCCAATTAAGAAGTGCGACTCTATTTTTAGAACCTGTTTTAGTAAACATGTTACTTACGTGATTATCAACAGTTCTTTTACTAATAGTAAGTTTTACCGCAATTTCTTGATTTGTAAGTCCATCAGCCACTAAATCAATGATTTCCATCTCTCTTGATGAGAGACCCATCATATCAATGTTGTTTACTTCTTCTTCAACCATTTGCATTTAAACAGTTCCTTTTTTATATTAGTTAAGTTTAGCAATCAAACTACACTTGTTTACCAAGTAGGAAACAAAAGCAATTGAAATCAAAACTTCAGCAAACTTTAGAAAAAAAATCTAAAGTAATAACGGCAGAATTAATGCCTCCTAGAGGGGGAAGCCCCATAAGATCTATTAAGATAGCACAACTTTTGAAAGATAAGGTACACGCTGTTAACATTACTGATGGAAGCAGAGCAGTAATGAGAATGTGCAGCTTAGCAATGTCCAAACTATTACTAGAAAATGGAATAGAACCAGTAATGCAAATATCTTGCAGAGATCGTAATAAAATCGCTTTACAATCAGACATTCTTGGGGCAAATGCTTTAGGAATTCAAAACATATTGTGTATTACCGGTGATTCAGTAAAAGCTGGTGATCAACAAGACGCAAAAGCAGTGCATGAGTTTGAGTCAGTTAGGTTATTACAACAAATTCAAAACTTCAATCAAGGAATTGATCCTATTTCAGGAGAACTTGCTGATAAAAAAACATTTATTTTTGCAGGAGCTGCAGCAGATCCAAATTGCAGAAATAAAAGAAGTCTAAAAAATAGAATGAAAAAGAAACATGAAGCTGGAGCTCGCTTCATACAAACTCAAATAGTTATGGAGAAAGAAAATTTGATAGATTTTTGTGAGACAATTAGCACCCCACTCAAAATCCCTGTTATTGCAGGAGTATTCCTTTTAAAATCATACAAAAATGCACTCTTTATAAACAAATATGTCCCTGGAGCAAATATTCCTGAAAATATCTTAAATCGTCTTAAAGATGCTAAAGACCCATTACAAGAAGGAGTACAAATTGCAGCTGAACAAGCTAAAGAGTTTATAAATATCGCAGATGGTATTCATCTTATGGCAGTTAAGGCAGAACATATGATCCCTGAGATTCTTGAAAAAGCGGAAATTAATCTGGAATATTAATCAGATCAAGATTCAGTTCTGCCATTGCCTTCTGTTGTGGAGAAGGTTCAAAATTATCAGATCTTCTAGAATCTGTTATCAACCAATCTAAAGAGGCATCCTTCAAATCAAAGTGATCTCCATTTTTATCCACGCAATAACGTCCAAATACTAATTTATCGACGAGTTGAACACCATTACCAATGCTGGAATAATCAAAAATAATTGAATTATCAATTGTTGCACCTTCGCAAATAAAACAACTTGGGCCAATCATTGCAGGTCCAATTATTGTTGCTCCATCCTCTATTCTTGTCATTCCACCTATGTATACTGGCCCAGTAATATCAACTTTATCCCAATTAGCAGCAACATTTAATCCCGTAAAAACACCTGGTTTAATTTCTTTGCCAGGAATCTCAACTTGTCTTACCTTACCTAGCAATACACTTCGAATAGCACTCCAATAATCAGGAACTTTTCCAATATCTACCCATTCGAAATCCATCGGAAGTGCAAAAAATGGCAAATCCATTTTAACAAGTTTTGGAAAGAGGTCAGCACCTATATCAAATTTTTCACCTGATGGTATGTAATTAAAAATTTCAGGTTCAAAAAGATAAATACCTGTATTTATAGAGTCACCTAAAGCTTCACCTACAGGTGGCTTTTCTTGAAAGGTCTTAATTCGCCCATTACTATCTGAAACTACCACGCCATAACTAGATACTTGATCTCTAGTTATTTTTTTAGTTATTAAACTCGCAATTGCGCCCTTTTCTTTATGCTTCTTAACTGCTTCAGTTAAATCTAAGTCAACCAAAGCATCTCCACACAGTACAACAAAAGTTTCATCAAAAAAATTTTGAAAATCTTGAATTTTTTTTAATCCTCCTGCTGAACCTAAAGCGTCTCCAATTAATTCTCCATCTTCAATTTTACCTTCGAAACTATACGCTATCTCAACACCAAATCTTTGACCATCTCTAAAGTAATTTTCAATTTCCTCGGCAAGGTGGGAGACATTAACCATTATTTCTTTAAAACCATGCTCTTTTAAAAGTTCCAAAAGAAATTCCATTACCGGTTTTTGTAATATCGGTATCATTGGTTTTGGAATAATATGCGTTATGGGCTGAACACGTGTACCTTTTCCTGCCGCGAGTATCATTGCCTTCATAAATTCAAAATCTATTTTTAAAGATTATACGTTATAAATACTAAGCTGCTAAGCAGCAGATGAAGAATTATTTGTTAAATCAAGATTTTCTATAGGTAATTGAGCTAATCCTCCGTCAGGAATTATTCTTTTAATTTGAATTGGTCCATACAGTGAGTCAATTTGTTTAATTTCAATTTTGTTTTCGGATGATAAAAATAACAAAGCCCAAAAGACTCCCAGACGATCTTTATCCAAATCATTTTTTACAACTGTTTGCCATTTTTTGACTAAATATTCAAAATCTGTCCATTGTAATGCTTTTTCCCAACCATCAATAAATTTCCCTAGTGCTTTAGTAGTTTCTGGAAGTTTCTCGCGATGTGCTAAAGATTTCACTTGAGAAATTAAAGCTTTATTAGTGTATTTTTTACTTCTTTTTCTCTTCATGAGCAAAAGATCTTGAGTTTCTATGACTTCAGCTATGGACTCTAACTGACTTACAAGTTCTCCAAGAGTTGTTGAACGTTTAAGAATTGGTTGTGGAATTGATCTTCTTCTTAGATATTTCTCAGGATATTTTGGAATATCAAATTCTTGATCAATCCAATTATGATTATCTAAGTCAAAGTTATCTTCAAAATCTGAAGAATTTTCTTTGAAAACATCAGATTCCAAAACTTGAGCCTTTAAATTAACGAGTACCGAAGCGGCAAAAAATGCCTCGCTCGTCTCAGCTAAATCTTTTTGATATGAGTTGTCACTATCTAATGTTTTTTTGAAAGATTTTGAGTATTGCTCTAAAAAGCTATCAATTACACTTATTACATCAATATCCCATGGATCAAGATCACCTTTCCCAGCTGCGTCTTGAAGAAACTTAATCAACAATCTAGGTCCTAATTGTTGCTTATCAATAGGTTTGAAATAAGATATTTTGAAAAAGCTAGAATCTACTCATAACATATCTTTTTATTTATTTAATGCCAAACAATATTGCATTAATTTAAGAAATTATATTGTTGGGGCTTTAAGAATATCATTTTTTTTAGTTCCTGCAAAAATATTTGTTTTTACAGAATTTTTAACCGCAGTTAAATCTCTATCAACTAAATTATTAATTGATGCAAGATAACTTTCAGTTACTAGTCTTGGATATAATCCTATTCCAATTATTGGTAACAGTAAACAAGCAATAATATAAACTTCCCGAGGCTCTGCATCGATAAGTTTTCTTTCTTCCATTAATTTAGGATTCTCTTTACCAAAGAAAATTTCTCGTAACATGGAGAGTAGATATATAGGAGTAAGTATTACACCGATAGCAGCTAAAGAGGCCATTACTATTCTAAACGGGAGTGTGTAAACTTCATCGGTAACAAATCCTGTGAATACCATTAATTCTGACACAAATCCACTCATACCAGGCAAAGCAAGTGAAGCAAGGGAGCAAGCAGTCCAGAGGGCAAACATGATTCTCATTTTTTGTCCTACACCACTCATTTCATCAAGCTTTAGAGTCTTAGTTCTGTCATAGGTTGCTCCAACAAGAAAAAATAAACTTGCTCCAATTAAGCCATGACTAACCATTTGTAGCATCGCTCCGCTTGTTCCTAGGCTACTAAAACTACCTATACCAATAAGAACGAAACCCATATGACTAATAGAACTGTATGCAATTTTTCTTTTAAGATTTCTTTGTGCGAAAGAAGTTAATGCAGCATAAATTATATTAACTACTCCCAAAACTATTAATAATGGGGCAAATTGAGCATGTGCAACAGGTAATAATTGAGCATTGAATCTTAAAAGAGCATATCCTCCCATCTTTAATAAAATTCCAGCCAGAAGCATATGTACGGGAGCTGTAGCTTCTCCATGGGCGTCTGGAAGCCAAGTGTGAAGAGGTACTATTGGGAGTTTTACCCCAAATGCAATTAAAAGCCCTACATAACAGAGTATTTGGAATTTTTGACTAAAATTTTGAACCGCTAAGTGAGCAAATTCAAAGTTAGGAATTTCTGAGCCGTAGAAACCCATTGCCAATGCTGCTATGAGAATAAATATAGAACTGCCTGCTGTATAAATAATGAATTTTGTTGCTGCATATTGTCTGTTTTTCCCGCCCCATATAGCTAATAATAAATATACGGGAATTAACTCAAGTTCCCATGTCAAAAAGAATAGAAGCATATCTTGAACTGCAAATACAGCAATTTGCCCTCCATCCATAACCAATATCAAAAAGAAAAATAACCTTGGTTTGAACTTTACAGGCCATGCAGCCAGAACCGCTAAAGCAGTTATAAAACTAGTTAATAATATTAACGGCATCGAAATACCATCAGCACCAACGGACCAAGTAAGGCCTAAATCAGGCAGCCAACTAATATTCTCTTTTAGTTGTACATTTTCATTATTAATATCAAAACCATTTATATATGAACCTACAGTTATTAAAAAAGTTATTAATGCAATAGACAACGCAAACCATCTAACCTCTTTACCATCTCCCTTATCTGGGAAAAAAGGTATAACAAATGCACTACCAATTGGGAATAAAATTGAGGCAGATAGCCAAGGAAAATTAGACAATCCCGCCCCTAAAGTTCCCAACATTTGTGTATCAAAATATGTAAAAAAATAAGTACTCAATTTAATAAGAAGTTTATCTTAAATAAATTCTAGAAATTATCTCTATTTTTTCATCCCAATGGACAGTGAAGACACACAATTGTTATTAAGTTATTTGAGGAGATTGTAAACCAAATATAGCAACTAATAGAATTACTCCTCCAAAAACAATAAGAGCATAAAATTGAGCTTTACCAGTCTCAAAATATTTTAAACCCTCTCCACTTCCCAAAGTTACAAGTCCTGTAAGATTTACGACGCCATCAACAACCTTAGAATCAACTTCTAAAACTTCTTTAGCAAGTCTTCTACTACCCTTAACAAAAAGTTTTTCATTGATGTCATCTAAATACCATTTGTTTGATAGAAATTGATTAATAATAGGAAGTTTTTCGGCAAATAAAACTGACAAATTAATCTTTTTCACAAAATATGCCTGATAAGCAATAATGATTCCAGCTAATGCAATAAGAACTGAAGCTATCGCTAAAGGCAAAAATTCTTTTAATTCGAAAGCACTTGCAGCTATCTCTGCTTCTTCTGGATCTAGTAAAGTTGCAATTTTACTATCCCATGGAAGTCCCATAAAACCAATAATTAAAGAGGGCACAGCTAAAAATACAAGAGGAAATGTCATTGACCAAGGAGACTCATGAATAGAACCATGTTCCTCATGCTCTTCTTCATTTTCTTCATCTAGATTTAATTTAGCAGCGATTAAAAGTTCTTTTTGTAATTCTTTATTCTCCCCCCTGAAATCTCCTTCAAATGTCAAGAAATAAAGCCTAAACATATAAAAAGCAGTCATACCAGCTGTTAAAAATCCTACAAACCAAAAAGCTGGGAATGATAAAAATGCATTTCCGAGTATCTCGTCTTTACTCCAAAAACCAGCCAATGGTGGAATGCCACTAATTGCTACGCAACCTATTAAAAAAGTTGTTGATGTGTATGGCATTTTTTTTCTTAAACCTCCCATCAATCTCATATCTTGAGCCAACACTGGTTGGTGGCCTACCACTTCTTCCATTGCATGTATTACAGAACCAGACCCCAAAAATAACATTGCTTTAAAGCAAGCATGAGTAACCAAATGGAAAATTCCTGCTATTGGCGCTCCGCAACCCATCGCAAGCATCATATAGCCAAGTTGGGAAACAGTACTATATGCTAACCCCTTTTTTAAATCCATTTGAGTCAAAGCTATAGAAGCCCCTAAAAAACAAGTAATGGTGCCAACTAAAGCAATAATGAATTGAATGGAGGGGAATATTGAATACAAAGGTTGTAGCCTAGCTACTAGAAATATTCCTGCGGCGACCATTGTAGCTGCATGGATAAGTGCAGAAATAGGTGTCGGTCCCTCCATCGCATCAGGTAACCATACATGAAGAGGAAACTGAGCAGATTTTGCCATTGGCCCTAAAAAAACTAAAAAACAAAGGAGTAAGGCAGCCCAAATGGGTATTGAATTATCAGATACTGATTGCGAAATTACGGTGGCTATTTCATTAAAATCAAAACTATTTGTTGCCCAGAATAAACCAAGAATTCCAAGCAATAAACCAAAGTCACCCACTCTATTAACAACAAATGCTTTTTGTGCCGCATGTGCAGCTCCATCTCTGTCGTACCAAAAACCAACCAATAAGTAAGAACACATTCCAACTAATTCCCAAAAAACATAAATCTCTAATAAATTTGGACTAATAATTAACCCCATCATTGAACTACTAAATAAGGCTAAATATGTAAAAAATCTGACATAACCCTTGTCATGAGTCATATAACCATGAGAGTAAATCATTACCAGCAAAGTTATTGTAGTTACTAAAGCGAGCATGACACTACCCAAAGGATCAAGTACAAAGCCCATTGGAATTGTGAAATCCCCAGCATTAGCCCATACAAATAATTTTTCTACTGTTTGATAACCATTTATTTGTTCAATAAGAGCTTTGTAACTAATTACCGCAGATATGCCTACAAAAGAAATGAGACCTACAGAAACAATTTTTTTAGAATTATTTATTTTATTGTTAATACTTATTAGTCCTAAACCAGAAAGCACTGCTCCAATAAGTGGAAAAACAGGAATTAACCAGGCAATTTCTGAAGCTTGAGGCATGTTTTAAAAATCTTATATTTTGATTTTAAACTGTCAATTGAAAAATTCCGACAAAAATGATGAATTAAATGTTTTCACAGCAATATTTATGTACTGATGAGACCACCAAAGTATGCCTATTGCAATCAATATACCAAGTTGAGATAACCTAAAAAATTCTTTTATTTTTAATTGTTGCCTTCCCTCTAGTATTGCCAAAAAGGGGATTATGGAAGTATTTTTTTTAAAATTTTCAAATTCTTCTCCAAATCTATTAGCTAATCTCTTATCTCCATGCCATATTGCAAAAAGATGATGCAAAATTAAGCCAACAGAAGTTATTAATGTAAATGATGTGCCAATCCATAAAGTATGTGCAAAACACCAAATTATCTGACCAAATGCTTGTGGATGCCTTGTAATTCTCATTATTCCAGTTCCATAAATTCTCACTACAGGTTTAAGAACCGACGGAATTTCTAGCAAATTGTAAGTTGCGGGATATAAAAATAAAAAACTTATTGCAGTTAAAAACCATACCATCATAAAAACAAAATTATTACCTTGAAAATTCCATAATCTGATTCCGTCATATCTATGAGCCAAAAAATAACTAATCAAGATGATTGCGGATGGCAAACTTAAAAAAACAAAACATAACCTCCATAATCTTGGTCCCATTAAAGATTCTGCTTTGATTCTTAAAGCAGCTCCACCACTATGAATTACTGCAAAAATTAAAATCAAGAATAAAATTACTAGAGAAGTTTTATGTGTCTCCATAAATTTAAATTATTCAAAAAATTTTTGTCCTTAACAAGAATGCTACTAAGCATTAGAATTATAAGTAATTGTAGGCATAATAGATGCCAGAATTACCTTTTACTCTTGACCAATTAAGAATACTTAAAGCTATAGCTGCTCAAGGAAGTTTTAAAAAAGCTGCAGATATCCTATATGTAACCCAACCTGCTGTCAGTTTACAAATTCAGAATTTAGAAAAACAACTTGAAATCACAATTTTCGATAGAGGTGGCAGAAAAGCTCTGTTAACAGAAGCAGGAAGAGTGCTGCTTGAGTATTGTGAACGAATTTTGAACCAGTGTGATGAAGCTTGTAAAGCAATAGAGGATTTAAATAGCTTAAAAGGAGGAACCCTTGTTATTGGAGCTAGTCAAACAACGGGGACTTATTTAATGCCAAGAATGATAGGGCTATTCAGACAAGAATATCCTGATGTATCAGTGCAACTTCAAGTTCACAGTACTCGGAGAACTGGCTGGAGTGTTGCAAATGGACAAATTGACTTAGCAATTATTGGAGGACAATTACCTAGCGATTTAGAAAATTTACTTCAAGTAATTCCATATGCAACAGATGAATTAGCACTAGTTTTACCCTCTAAACACAAATTATCTAATAAAAAAGAACTCTTAAAAGAGGACTTATACAAATTAAATTTCGTAACATTAGACTCTCAATCTACAACCAGAAAAGTTGTTGATAAACTTCTTAAAGATTCTGGACTTGATATTCAAAGATTAAGAATTGAGATGGAACTTAACTCTCTTGAAGCAATAAAGAATGCAGTTCAATCAGGTCTAGGAGCCTCTTTTTTACCTGTAGTTTCAATTGAAAGAGAATTAGCAGCTGGAACAATTCACAAAGCATTCATTGCTGACTTAGAAGTCAAAAGAGAACTTAAGCTAATTACTAATCCATCAAGATATACATCAAGAGCATCAGAAGTGTTTAAGAAAAATATTCTGCCACAATTTGCTAGTTTAGATAGCCCATTAAAACAGATATAAATTTAATCAGAACTGAATTGCTTCTTTATTAATTCCTACTCCTCCATCTTCGGCTTGTCCGTCACCTTTTATTATAAATTTATTTTCATTTACATCAGTTTGATAAACACACTTAACTATTGGCTTATCTCTTATCGATCCAATATAAGCAAAAGTATTCATCCTTTGTTTACATTCTCTTACATCTTCATTGCTAATTGCGCCTTGTTTTTGTAAAACTGTCCAATTCTCTCTTCTAATTACGCATCCTGGCTGAAGAGCTGGTTGTGTCACAAAACTTGTGGAAGGATTCAAAGTTGTATACATTTCAACATCAATCACAAAAGCGCTAGCTCCCCATTGTCTACAAAATTCAGGATCTGGAACAGCCATATCTAATTGTTGTTGACTAGCTATGTTTCCCTGTCCACCATCTGTTGTACTTGTGATAGCGCTCCCTATACCAACGCCTAAAATTAATACCCCGGCGAGTACAGCAATGGTCCCTGTACTGAAGTTGATCTTTTGTTCAGAAGATGGAGGTAATCTACCGTTTCTTGGTCCATAAGAATCCATTTCTCTTGGATCTGAAGAGTAATAATTTCTATTTGAGCCTCTTCTTGGCCTTTTATTTGAGGATGATCTATTCACAGTACTTCATTTGTCTTAGGTAAACCCATTGAAAAGTTCATTACCCTACAATCAGGGTTATAACTTAGTTGACCATTTTGAAGAAGAAATTTAATTAAGACTTCTATTTCTGACCCTATTTTCCGAAGTTCGTAATCATCCAAATCCTTTCCTGCTCTCTCTTTAATTAATGCATTAAATTTTTCATTTATTTGTTTTAAAGAATCTTCTTTCCAAATAAATTCGTTATCGGGATCTAAATCCAGAGTAAGTTTGTTGGGATGAAACTGTAATTCTTCATCGACAACTTCAGCAGTAAAAATTCTTACATGTCGAGTTGTCGATTTTAAAAGCATTTTTTCCATAATTTTGCAAAATAATCAACGAAAAAAACTATTATGTTCTAACTTTAATGTAGCTTATTATTAAGTGTTAATTTATTTCTTGATTTAATAATGCGTGTTGTAATTGCTGGTGCAGGTTTAGCAGGTTTATCTTGTGCTAAATATCTAGTTGATAAAGGTCACATTCCAATTTTACTAGAAGCTAGAGATGTTCTAGGAGGTAAAGTTGCTGCTTGGAAAGATGAGGATGGAGATTGGTATGAAACTGGTCTGCATATATTTTTCGGAGCTTATCCTAATATGTTGCAACTTTTCAAGGAATTAGATATTGAAGATAGACTCCAATGGAAAAGTCATTCAATGATCTTTAATCAACCATCAGAGCCAGGAACTTATAGTAGATTTGACTTTCCCGATATACCTGCTCCAGTTAACGGAGTTTCAGCAATATTAAGCAACAATGATATGCTTTCATGGAATGAAAAGATCCTTTTTGGATTAGGCTTAGTGCCTGCAATGTTAAGAGGTCAAAAGTACTTAGATAAATGTGATACTAAATCATGGACTGATTGGCTAAAAGAACACAATATCCCAGAAAGAGTTAATGATGAAGTTTTTATAGCAATGAGTAAAGCTTTAAATTTTATTGGACCTGATGAAATATCATCAACAGTTTTATTAACTGCACTAAACAGATTTTTGCAAGAAAAAAATGGTTCAAAAATGGCCTTTCTTGATGGAGCCCCTCCAGACAGGCTTTGCCAACCAATTGTTGATTATATTACTGCTCGTGGTGGAGAAGTTCACATGAATAGCCCATTAAGGCAAATCAACCTTAATGAAGACAGCACTGTAAAAAGTTTTACTATTGCCTCGTTAAATGAAAATAATAAGAAAGAGCTAACTGCCGATGCTTACGTGAGTGCAATGCCTGTAGATCTTTTTAAATTAATGATCCCTAATCAGTGGAAAGGTCTTGAAGCTTTTTCTAAACTAGATGGATTAAATGGTGTACCAGTTATTAATATTCACTTATGGTTTGACAAAAAATTAACAGATATTGATCATCTACTATTTAGCCGATCACCACTGCTTAGTGTTTATGCAGATATGAGTATTACATGTAAAGAATATGAAGATCCAAATAGATCAATGCTTGAATTAGTTTTTGCACCAGCAAAAGACTGGATTAATAAAAGTGATCAAGATATCGTTGATGCAACTATGGAAGAACTGAAAAAATTATTCCCACAACATTTCATGGGTGACGATAAAACAAAATTAAGAAAATACAAAGTAGTAAAAACTCCAAGATCTGTCTATAAGGCAGTTCCAGGATGCCAAGAGTTCAGACCTAGTCAAAAATCTCCTATAAAAAACTTCTTCTTAGCTGGTGATTATACAATGCAAAAATATTTAGCATCTATGGAAGGAGCTGTTTTAAGTGGTAAATTATGTGCGGAATCGATTAGTAACCAGCAAACCAAAAGTTTACAAAATGTTTCTTAACAACATTTTAAAAAATTTCTAAATTCAGCTAAAACTTTTTGAAAAAATCATTTTCTCAACTAGACCAAGCATATGAAATATGCCGTAAAGAAACCCAACAGTGGGCTAAAACATTTTATTTGGGGACTCTTCTGCTTCCATTAGAAAAGAGAAAAGCTATATGGGCTATTTATGTATGGTGTAGAAGAACAGATGAAATAATGGATAGCGTAGAAGCTTTAACTAAATCACAAGATGAGCTTTCAGACAAGCTAGATGCATGGGAGGAAAATACAAAGAATGTTTTTAAAGGGAATATTAAATCTGAATTAGATTCAGTTCTATTAGATACCATCGAGAAATATCCACAAAGTATTCAACCTTACATAGATATGATAGATGGTCAGAGAATGGACTTGAATAAATTTAGATACAAAGATTTTGATGAATTAAAACTCTATTGTTATAGAGTAGCAGGGACTGTTGGTCTGATGACTCAAAACGTTATGGGAATCGATAGCGCTTATACATCAGCCCCATGGAGTGCTAAGCCTGACCCCTCTGAAGCAGCTATAGCTCTGGGAATTGCAAATCAATTAACAAATATATTAAGAGATGTCGGGGAAGATAGGCACAGAGGAAGGATTTATCTCCCACAAGTGGAAATTGAGAAGTTTAATTATTCTGAAGAAGAACTTTTAGAAGGAAAAATAAACAAGCAGTGGAAATCATTGATGAACTTTCAATTAATAAGGGCTCGCGAATGGTTCCACAAGTCTGAGAATGGTATTAAATGGCTATCTTCTGACGCAAGGTGGCCAGTTTGGACCTCTTTACGTCTCTACAGAGGCATATTAGATTCTATTGAAAGGTTAGATTATGATGTCTTTAATAATAGGGCTTTTGTAAAGAATTCAGTAAAAGCTTTTGAAATTCCTATATCCTTCTTAATTTCTCGAATTAAATAATTAAGCAGGTGTCTTCTGATTAGCCAATAAATCTTTTAATTTGGATAACTCTCCAGCCCATCTTGGGTCAGGGGCTTCAAGATTAGGAGCATCACTATGAACAATTTTCTTAAAGTCTTTTCTCTTCTTATTTTTGTTTAAGTTTCCGCTATTTCTTTTGTTTGAAGAAGAATCTTTCTTTTCTGATAACTCTACTCTTAGTTTGGAACTATTAAATTCAAAACCGTTTAATTTTTGAATTAATAAATTAGCATTCTCTTCATTGTTAGTTGTCGCAAAACCAAACCCCCTGCATTCCTTAGTTTCCTTATCTAAAACTGCTTTAAATCTTATAGAATCAGAAATTGATTTTAAAAGAGTATCAAATTCTTTTGGATTAAATCCTTGTGGTAAGTTGCCAATGTAAATGCGAATGCTCATAAATTTTTAAGAATGATTTTGAAGTCTGAACTTTTAAACAAAACTAAGCTATGTGTATTTAATCACATTTTGGCGCATTTTGTTCAATCCATTGGTTTGCTTTATAAATAGCTTCATCAAAATTATTCAATCTCTTAAATGCAAGTTCCTTTGAAAGATACTTTAAAAGCTCTCCTAAGATAGGCCCATCCTTTATTTTTAAGTTTTTTTTGATTTCTTCACCATTAAGTAAATTTGAAGGATGAAATAATTTATCATTCTTGTCACGCCAACTATTAAGCCAATCGAATCTTAAGTTTTGGGGCAAATAAAAAATAAAAGATGGGAGAAAAATCTCTAAATCTTTATGTAATGAAAATCTATCTGATTCAGTTAATTGAGCTATATTTTTTTTCTTCAACAAAAAGTGCCATTTTCTTAATAAATTTATTTTTTTAATTTCAGCTCTACTAAATTTAAATTTCTCAAGAGATACTTCATCTAAAATTTGGCTTATAAAAAATAATGGTAAATATTTCTGCTTTTCATTCTTACTAAGTTCCTCATAATTAATTTTTCGTAAATCCAAAAAAAAAGAATTTTTATATAAATTATCAGAACCAAATATATTAAATTTTCTTATCAGAATTATAGCCTCAATAGCATTTTCCCCATTTACAATTTTTTGTATTTCATAATTAATCCTCTCTTTGGCAACAAGATTTAAGTTACCTTTATTTTTTTTTATAAAATCAACCAATTTTAAATCAATTTTAAAATTAAATTCTGAAACGAACCTAAAACATCTCAACATTCGTAATGGATCATTTAATAAGTTTATTTCTGAATTAGTTCTAATCAAAGAAAATTCTAAATCTTTGAGGCCATTTAATGGATCAAACAAAAGCCTCTCATCAAATAAAAAAGCAATAGAATTAATTGAAAAATCTCTACTTCTTAGATCACCTTTGATCGTAGAAGAAATCTGATTAGAAATATCAATTGAGATATGATTGAGAATAATTCGTACAACTTCTCTATCTTTATCTAAAATTATAAATTTAGATTTAATATTATCTGAAATTTTTTTTCCAATTTCGATAGCATTAAAAGGCACCACAATATCGACATCTGCATCTTTATTTACTTTTCCTAAAATGATATCTCTTATATAACCACCAACTAAATATGATCCTTTAGGTAAAAATGCTAATATAAAACTCCAATCATATAATTTCATACTACTTTCTAGTTCATTAATTATTAGTGTATGATCGGTGAGTATATTATTTTTCATTTTTATTAATTATGTGCATTTGCATCAACTGTAAATGGGTTGATAGATGTATCACTTATCATGAAGTTGAAAATAATCATGGTGTTGATAATATTTGTGATGTGCCTGATTTTAAAGCAAAAAAACCATTCATTCATGTCAGTATAATTAAGGACATTAATGGTGATTATAAAACTGATTGGGATGTCCAATCTTGTGAGAGTTTTAGAAATGAATTCGGTAAATGGTCTAAATGTAATCCAGGTAAGGAATTGCCTGTTTAAAAGTAATAGATGACACATAATATCAAACGAAATCAAAACTTCCCTACATTAGGAATACATAGCACAGACAATTCTTTTGGCTTTGGATACAGAACAAGCAATAATATTGAATCTGATAAATTATTTATTAAAAAATTTGATAATGATTTATGTAACAACTTGATTGTTGAATTTAAGAAATTCATTGCAATTGAAAATTTACAAAAAGTAAATAAGATATCTGTCAGCATAGGGCCAGCAAATTTCAATGCATCAAGACTTATTGTAGTTTTAGCAAGAACAATCTCACAACAAATAAACTGTCCTCTAGAAAGCTTTAGTTCATTTAAATTAATGGCAAAAAGAATTGCATCAAAAAATAACATTTTTACAAACAATCAATCATTCTGGATTTACAAAAAATTAAAAAGAAAAGGATTTATTGCAGGAAAATATGAGATTTTACATGACAAAAAGAAAAATTCTGATTTAATAATTCGAGAAAGAGTAATGCCAAAAATTTTTAAAGAATTGAAAAGTAAAGAACTTTTTTTTGAGGCTAATTATGAGGACGAAGACGATTTAAGAGAATTATTAAATTTAGCAAATAAAAATTTTTTAACCGCAAATGTAAATTCATGGAAAAAAGTTTTGCCACTTTACCCTATTTCTCCAATTAACTAAATTTCATCCAATCAAATTATTAATGTTATCTTGGAGAAGCATAGTTACGGAATT
This sequence comes from uncultured Prochlorococcus sp., assembly GCA_902564235.1. Lineage (GTDB taxonomy): Bacteria > Cyanobacteriota > Cyanobacteriia > PCC-6307 > Cyanobiaceae > Prochlorococcus_A. Next base: position 20,720 of record CACFAG010000004.1, read on the forward strand.
TAGATCATCTCTTGATGAGTTTTGTGGAGGTTGAACAGGTTTTCCTACTTTGATAACTATTTTTGAAAAAAAAGGAATGCAGAATTTATACTTTATTAGTCTATGGGAATTGACTATTGCGACTGGCAATAATATTTTTTGATTTTTAAATGCTAATAATGCTGCTCCTAGCTTTGGCTTATTAACGCGCCCATTTTTTTGACGAGTACCATCAATAAAAATTCCAATACAATTATTATTTGATAATTTTTTACATGCTATTTGAATGGTATTTTTATCAGCAAATCCCCTCTTGACTGGATACGCTCCACAAGCCTTTATAACAAAGCCAAGAATAGGTATTTTAAAAAGCTCTGCCTTAGCCATAAAAGAAATATTACGTCCAATAGCATGACCTAATAGAGGAGGATCAAGTAAAGATCCATGATTAGAAACCATAATAAAAGAATCTTTTTGAGGAATATTTTCTCTACCTATTAAATGACCTTTAAATAAAAATTTATAAATGGGTAATACAAAAAATTTACTAACTAATTGATAGATTAATTTTTGAAAAATATCATTTTTCATAGTAATTAATAGGTTATTTGATCAGAAGATGAAACTTGAGAAATTTTTACATCTTTAAGATGTCTTTTTGCTAAACCGCTCAGTACGTTTGAGGGGCCAATCTCGACGAGGTGAAGGTCACTTTCTTTTACCAATAAATCCATAGTTTCTCGCCATCTGACCCCATTACACATTTGATTTTCCAATCTAATTTTAAGCTCATGTGGATCATTACAAAATGAAGGGTGATAATTACTTATGACTGGGAAAGAGGGATTTTTAAACTCAATTTGTTTTAAATACTCAGTAAATTTTGCTGCAGGCTCATCCATTAATGGTGAATGAAATGCACCCGAAACATTTAATTTCAGGAATCTTTTACAAGAAATTTCTCTCGATAAATTATCTAATGCTTCATTAGAACCTGATAAAACTACTTGGGAAGAGCTATTATCATTAGCAATTACAACATCATGATTTTTTTGTACTAATAATTCAAGTTGATTGCTATCAAAACCAATTACTGCTGCCATAGATCCTTCCCCAGAATTGACCATTAACTCAGATCTTTCTTTTATTAGTGATACACAATCTTCGAATGAAAATACATCCGCACAATATAATGCAGTTATTTCTCCTAGACTATGCCCAGCAACATAAGTTGGTTTAAAACCATTATTTTTTAGAGCGTCTAACAAAACCGATTCAACTAAAAAAAGACAAATTTGTGTATTTCTTGTATTATTCAAATCACTAAGATGATTTTCTGGTTCGGCATTTAACTCACAAATTTCAAATAAATTTCTTTTAAATATATCAGAAGCATAACTAAACCTCTCCTTTGTATTTGGCAAATTTTCAATTTGTTTTGCCATTCCAAGTTTTTGCGAACCCTGTCCAGGGAATACCCATGCAACTGTCATAATTTTCCTATTTTTGTTGTTAACCCCATTTAATAAGGGCTGCTCCCCAACTTAGCCCAGCACCAAAACCACTCGTAGCAATAATATCATTTTGCTTAATTATATTATTTTTAATTGCCTCATCCATCATTAGTGGAATTGTTGCTGCTGAAGTATTACCATATTTTGCTAAATTGCTAAGTATTTTTTCTCTAGAAATTCTTAACCTATCCCCTACAGAATCCAATATTCTTTGATTAGCTTGATGCAATACAAGCCAATCAACTTCCTCAGAACTATACTTTGTTTTTTTAAGCAACATTTCAAGAATTATTGGAACTTCTCTGACCGCAAATTTATAAACTTCCTGACCATTCATCTCAATTGAAGAGAAACCTCCACTTAAAAAATCAATGTTATCGATTATTGAATCCTTATTATTTTTTGATGGAAGATTAAGAAAACAACCCCTTTCCCCATCTGTTCTCATATCAAAACCTATAAAATTATCAAATTCATCTGTGGCTTCAATTGCTAAAGCACCCGCACCATCTCCAAAAAGAATACAGCTCCTTCTATCATTCCAATCAACAAAGCTTGATAATTGATCTGCCCCTATAACTACAGCTCGTTTAAAATTACCCCCTTTTAAAAATTGTGAGGCCGTTATTAAGGCGAATAAAAAACCACTACATGCTGCAGTTAAATCAAAAGCTACAGCATTAGAGGCACCCAATTTAGCTTGAATAGAGGGCGCCGAACCAAATAAATCATGGGGAGTAGAAGTAGCTAACACGATCAAATCAATTGTCTTAATATCCCAATTAGCCTTTTCGATCGCATTTAGCGCAGCCTTATAACCCATATCAGTAACATTATCTCCTAAACTAGAAATCCTTCTCTCAGAAATGCCAGTTCTAGATTTTATCCATTCATCACTAGTATCTACCTTTTGACTAATTTTTTGATTAGTTAGTATTTGATCAGGTACATAACTTCCACTACCTTTAAATGAGACTCCAATCTGATTAAACTTTTTTTCTTCCAAAAGAGTTTTTAGCTACTTATATAAGTCAAACATAAATTTGACGCAATATGTTTTATGAATTTAAAACTTGAAGCTTTTGCAGTTGATTTAAATTTTCCATAACGCCATGATTTACGGCGGAGTGAGCCAATCGAAGAGCGCTAACTACTGATAAAGATTTACTACTCCCATGACCGATAACGCAAATACCATTTACCCCCAGTAATAAAGCGCCTCCATGTTCAGCATGATCTAACCTTTTCTTGATTCTAAGAAGATTACTTTTCAAGAAAGCTGAACCAACTTTCCCCCGCCTTCCTCGTGGCAGCTCTGATCTCAAAATATCTAATAAAACGCCACCTACAGATTCAAGAAATTTTAATAATATATTTCCTGTAAACCCATCACAGACTACAACGTCAAAACTACCTGACAATACATCTCGCCCTTCACAATTACCTCCAAAATAAAAACTTTTTTCAGAAGATAATAATTCAAATGTTTTTAGGGATAAATCATTACCTTTGCATTCTTCTTCCCCAATATTTAAAAGTCCAATTCTCGGCTTTTTTACCTGTAAGACATCTTTTGCATAAATGTTACCTAGAAGAGCAAATTGATGAAGATAAGATGGCTTGCAATCGGTATTTGCACCGACATCTAAAACTAATACCGGGCGAGTTTGATCTCGTGTTGGAAATAATGCCCCTATAGCTGGTCTATCAATCCCTTTCAATCTACCAATTCTAAATATAGCAGCAGCCATCATCGCTCCCGAATTTCCAGCAGAGTAGACAGCTTCAGCTTTATTATTTTTGACTAAATCCATTGCAACATTTATACTTGCATTTTTCTTTTTTCTCACTACTGTAGCTTCCTCATTCATCCCAATAGGATCTCCACTATCAATTAATTCAAGACGATTATTTTCTATTTCATTTTCTAATAATTCTGCAAGACCCATTTTTTCTGCAGTATGTTTTACATTGTCGATTTTGCCAACAAACTTTATATTAATCGGAAATCTACTTATTGCTTCGAGGCAGCCCTCTAGAATTGGCCCAGGAGCATAATCTCCACCCATCCCATCAACTGCAATCCAAATTCTTTTAGATTGATTGCCATTTAGCTTATCTAAAGTATTATCACTATTTTGTAATCTTTTTAATGGGTCAAAAACTAATGGCTGTAATGTATTTTTAGCCAAGGAACTAGCATTTGAAACTACGCTGGTAGCAGTACTAACAACAGATTCAGCGCTTGAAACTACATTACCTGCAACATTACCTGCAACATTACTAGCAACACTACTAGCTGTGGTTACTACAGATCCAGCACCAGAAACCATATTTCCCGCAACATTACTAGCCGTTGCGGCAGAACTAGCAGCAGTATCTACCAAAGAAGTTACAGCCGAATTTCTTTTGTACCAAATAACTAATCTTCTAATAGCTCTGGACTTATTATTTTTTTGCACTGTTTCTTTCACCATTTATTTACCATCAAAAGGAGAAATATCGACAATACGTTGAAATAGATATCCTGTACCTCTTGCAGTCAATATCAATTCAGGATTTGCTGGATCAGCCTCCAATTTTGATCTTAATCTTGATATATGAACATCCACTACTCTTGTATCTACATGTCTCTCGGGAGTATATCCCCAAACTTCCTTCAAAATCTCTCCTCTACTAAATGGCTCTCCTGACCTACTAACCAAAAGCTCTAAAAGACTAAATTCCATACCAGTTAATCTAATCCTCTCATCACTTTTAAAAACTTGTCTTCGATTTGTATCAATTTTTATATCCGTAACCAAAATTAAACCTGAATTAGGCATTCCAGGAATTTGTTCTTTGTCAATTCTTCTTAAGACACATCTAATTCTAGCCTCTAGTTCCTTAGGACTAAATGGTTTCACAACGTAATCATCAGCCCCTAATTCTAAACCTGTTATCCTGTCTGCAACATCACCTAATGCAGTTAACATTACAATGGGGACATCAGAATCTTTCCTTAATTCTTGACAAACTCCGTAGCCGTCTAACTTTGGCATCATAACGTCAAGTACAACCAAATCAGGCTCATAATCTTTAAATAATTTTAGTGCTTCTTTACCATCACTTGCAGTTACTACTTTGTAACCAATCATGGAGAGTCGCGTCTCCAGAATTCTTCTAATACTTGCCTCGTCATCTGCGACAAGAATTGTTTCTTTAGTGTGACTAGATAAAGCCATTTGTTTCTATTAGCTAATCAGTAAGAGAATTAATTATTATCCTAATCTAACTTGTGGAGGGGCAATATCCCAAACATTCTAGATCTATTACTTTATTAAAAATTAAATGTCTAGCAAATTGTCGACTTTTATTTGTCAAAATTGCGGAACTGAAACTTCTCAATACTTTGGGAAATGCCTTAATTGCAACTCATGGAATTCTATTGTGGAGGAAATTAAAAGTAAGAGATCTAAATATAAAGAAATTAAAAATAATAAGAAATCTATTCCGTTTAATGAAATTTCATCAAAAAAAATATCAAGATTTACAAGTGGTTTTAGGGAATTTGATCGAGTTCTTGGAGGTGGAATAGTCCCTGGATCTGTTGTTTTACTTGGAGGAGAACCAGGTATAGGCAAAAGCACAATTGTGCTTCAATCAGCAGGAAAAATATCTCTCAATGAGAAGGTTTTATATATAACTGCAGAAGAATCTCTAGAACAAGTAAAAATTAGATGGGAAAGATTAAATCAAAATAGTAGTGATTTAAAAATTTTTGCAGAAACCAATTTATCCCTAATTATTGAAGAAATCAAACGTGTAAATCCAAGTTTCGCAATTATTGATAGTATTCAAGCCATCCATAATAATGAGATGGATAGTTCACCAGGATCGGTTTCTCAAGTTAGAGCATGTTCATCTGAATTGCAAAATCTGGCTAAAGACAATAATATTGCCCTACTAATAATTGGTCATGTAACAAAAGATGGTGCTTTAGCTGGTCCCAAAACTCTAGAGCATTTAGTTGATACAGTAATAAACTTTGAAGGAGATAATATTTCCTCACATAGATTCCTAAGAAGTATAAAAAATCGATTTGGATCGACCTTTGAAATTGGAATTTTTGAAATGCTTGAAGAGGGTTTACGAGAGATAAAAAACCCAAGTTCAATTTTTACAAATAAAGAAAATATATCAGGTGTAACAACTACGATTACAAATGAAGGCGCTCGAGCATTAGCAGTTGATATACAAGCACTGGTAAATAAAACTTTCTACAGTAATCCGAGACGAACAACAACTGGACTTAGCATAAATAGATTACACCAAATTCTAGCTGTTATTGAAAAACACGTGGGTATAAAATTATCAGAATTTGATTGTTATATAGCTACTGGTGGAGGTTTTGAGATTAATGATCCCTCATCTGACTTAGCTGTAGCAATATCAATTTTATCAAGTTTGAAAAATATTCCTCCTTTGGCAAGTAGTTCATTTATAGGGGAATTAGGTTTGAGTGGTCAAGTTAGAAAATCGAATAACCTTCGAAAAAAAATCGAGGAGGCAGCAAGACTAGGGATCAAAAATATCATAGTACCAAAATTAGAGGAGGATCTTAATAATTTTAAAAATCTAATTAATGTTAAAGAGACTTCTAATATTAAAGAGGCAGTTGATTATTCTTTTTCAAAGTAAAAAAAATCAGAGGTACATATCTATTGAACTTCTTCCTGAATTTTTAAGCCAATTCTCAATATCAAGATACCCTCCAGGATATAATCTAACCGCTTTAGACCAGACTTCAGCAGCCTTATCAAACCAAATATCTCTTTGATCTAAATCGCCATTTTGTTCAGCATATCTTCCCCTTTTTTCATAAATTAAACCTATATTTTTAAGACATGATGGTTGTTTTGGATTTTCGACTAACGCCTTTTCATAAGTTTCAATAGACAAATCTTCTTCACCGTTACTCATATATATTATTGCCATATTTTTAAGAGTCTCACCCCTATCAATTTTATTTTCTTCAAGTAATAAACTTTCTTTATAATACTCTAAAGCTTCCGAATAATCCCCATTATTTTGGGCGGCGAGGCCATCTCTATAATAGATATAAGCTTTTTTTTCCTTCTCTGCAATAGGCATTATTTTGACTATAGATTCGGCTATTACAGTAAAAGCTTTATCGATAAAATTGTCTCTGTTTTGATTACTTGGCACTACTTTTAATCTAATTAAAATAAAATAGTAATTTAAAAAATAACTATTTAAAAAGTCTATTACATTTATTATTATAGTTAAAAATAAAGTCAAGCATTAATTTGCTTCTATCAAAAAAATATGGAGAGCATTCAATTAAGCATCACAGGAATGAAGTGCGGAGGTTGTGTTAGTACTGTTGAAAAAATATTGAATAATTCCGACGGTATTGAAAATGTTTCTGTTAACTTACTTACTGAAAGTGCATATTTTGAAATTAACCACAAATACTTAGAAATAGAAACAGTTCTCGAAAATCTAAAAGAGAATGGTTTCCCATCTAAGATTTACATAAATGATTTTTCGAAAAAAATAAATAAAGCAGAATTAAAAAAAAAAAAGAAGTGGAACAATCAATGGAATAAACTAACTTTTGCCTTATTACTTTTATTATTATCAGGTTTAGGTCATCTGGCAGAAGGAAGATATATAAATTTTCCAATATTAGGTAATATATTTTTTCACGCTTCATTAGCTACATTAGCTTTATTATTTCCTGGCAGAGAAATAATTAATAATGGATTTAAATCATTTATCAAGAACCGTCCGGATATGAATTCTTTAGTGGCTCTTGGAGTAACTAGCGCATACACGACTAGTCTTCTATCCCTAATATTCCCTTCTACTGGTTTTCCTTGTTTTTTTAATGAACCAGTTATGCTATTAGGTTTTATACTGATTGGGCGTTTCTTAGAAGAAAGAGCTAGATACCAAACCAGTTCATCCATTAAAGATTTATTAGATCTTCAACCTGAAATGGCAAATATCTATACAGAAGATAATCAAACAAAGTCAATAAGAGTGAATACTTTAAGACCTGATCAAGAGATTCAAGTTTTAGCAGGAGACAGAGTACCTGCTGACTGTATTGTTACTCAAGGTAATTCATATGTTGATGTTTCACATATAACTGGAGAATCCAAACCTATCGAAGTAAAAGAAGGCGAAAATTTATCTTGTGGATCTCTAAATCTTAATTCAACTCTTAGACTTAAAGTACAAAAGGTCGGAGGGGAATCATCTCTTGCAAAACTAGTAAGCCTTATTGAGTCTGTAAACTCTAAAAAACCTCCCATTCAAAGAATTACTGATGCAATTGCTGGCAAATTTACTTATTTTGTACTTATTTTTGCTACTCTAACTTTCTTATTCTGGTGGAAGGGGGCAAGAAACATTTGGCCTGATTTATTAAGTCATAATTATCGATTCATAACTGACTCAAGCCACACACTTCATAGTTCGCTTGGTAGTAATGCTGAGAATTTCATGAGTTTAGCGATTCAATTGTCGATTGCTGTTTTAGTAATAGCTTGTCCTTGTGCATTAGGTTTAGCCACCCCAACTGTAATAACAGTTGCATCAGGCAAAGCAGCAAAAAAAGGGGTTTTATTTAAAGGCGGGGACAAAATTGAGATGGCTTCAAAAATTAATCACATTATTTTTGATAAGACAGGCACCTTAACAAAAGGTAAACCTTTCATTGTTGATTATAAAAATAATAATAATCACTCATTTTTATTAAGAATTGCTGCCAGTTTAGAGAAGGAAAGCAGACATCCAATCGCTAATGCCTTAATTCAAGAGGCAGAGAAACAACATTTAAAATTATTTTCAATAAAAAAAATCTTCACCCACTCAGGCAGAGGTATTTCAGGAGAACTTGATTCAATTGATGGGCTTATCAATATTGGAAATATTGAATGGCTACTAAGTAAAGGAATAATTATTGATAATGATGCAAAAAACGTCATTGAAAGTGAAGAGACAAAAACAAACACAATCATTGGAGTAAGTATCAAAGATAAGTTATTAGGCTTTATCTTGTTAGGAGATTTACTCAGAGATGATTCAATTAAAACAGTTAAAAATTTAAGAGAAAATAAATTTAAAATTAATATTTTAAGTGGAGATAGAAAAGAAACAGTTTTAGCCTTAGCAAAAAAAATTGGTTGTAAAGAAACAGAAGTAAAATGGGATCTTCTTCCTCAAATGAAGCTGAAGACTATAGAAAATTTAAAAATTAATAATAAAGTAGCAATGATCGGTGATGGTATTAATGATGTTCCGGCATTAGCATCCTCAGACTTAGGAATTGCGGTGGGATCAGGGACTCAAATAGCCAAAGCGAATGCAGATGTTGTATTGATGGGAGATCAACTAAATGGATTACCTTACGCATTAAATCTTGCAAAAAAAACTATAAGAAAAATAAAGCAAAATTTAATATGGGCTTTTGGTTACAACTTACTAGCTATACCTTTAGCCGCCGGCATTTTATTTCCCAAATACGGTATTCTCCTCACTCCTTCAATAGCAGCATTATTAATGGCTACTAGCTCTATTACAGTTGTAATTAATGCTTTATCTTTGGATTAAATGAAAGGAAAATTTATAGTTATTGAAGGTATTGATGGATGTGGCAAGACAACCCAAATAGAAGAACTATCTAGATGGCTACCTAATAGTGGTCTCATAAAGAAAGATTCTAAATTAATCACAACCAGAGAGCCAGGAGGTAGTCAGTTAGGTAAAAAACTAAGACGACTCATTCTTGATAATAATGCAAATATCGAGCCCTCACCTCTTGCGGAATTATTGCTTTATTCAGCTGATAGAGCTGAGCACGTTTCAAAAATTATTTCACCTGCTTTAAATAAAAATGATTGGGTAATTAGTGATAGATTTTCAGATTCTACTCTTGCCTATCAAGGTTATGGAAGAAACATAAATTTAGAAATAATCAAAAATATTGAATCTATTGTTTGTCAAGGGGAATATCCTGACTTAACTTTCTTTTTAGAAATTTCTCCAGAAGAAAGTATCTTACGAAGAAAAAATAAAATTCCAGATAGAATTGAATCTGAAGGTATTAGATTTTTAGAAAAAGTAAATGAAGGGTTCAAACTAATTGCTAAAGAAAAAAACTGGAAAGTAATACCCGCCTCACAAAATATTAAAACTATTTCCAATCAAATTAAAGAGATTTTATTAAACAATTTTTCTAATAAAAAATGATCACGAGTAAAAAAAATAATTTTTTAGTTAATGAGGAAGTCAATATTTGCCTTAAAAGGATAATTAAAAAAAAATCATTTGCTAATGGTTATATATTTTATGGTGCTGAAGGGGTAGGAAAAAAACAAACTGCTTTTGAATTTATAGAAGAGATTTTCAAACAATCTTCCCCAAGCGGAAATATTAAAGAGAGAATATACAACAAGAACCATCCTGATTTGCTAGTTATCGAACCTAGTTCTCTTTTGGAAGCTAAAAACTTAAAAAGTTCTGATCTTGAAAAAACAAAAAAAAGTGGATCTCAGGTTATTAAAGTTTCTCAAATACGTAATATCAGAACATTTCTAGGTCAAAAATCAATAAACTCTGCAAAAAAAATTGTTTTGATACTTAATGCACACCTTTTAAACGAAGCAGCCTCAAATTGCCTATTAAAAACTTTAGAAGAACCTAGTAATGGAATTTTTATTTTATTAACATCCAAAATCAACCTACTTTTAGATACAATAATCTCGAGATGTCAAATGATCAGGTTTCGATCCTTTTCTAGTAAACAAATAAATACTATTTTAAAAGATTATTTTGATCCATATAAATTTAGTATTAATAGAAGATTAGATATTCAAGATTTAATAAACTCTGCAAATGGATCACCAGGTCAATTGGTACAGAATATTGAAATTTGGAATAAATTATCAGATGACATTACAAATAAATTAAAATTACCATTAAAAAATTTTTTAGAAATTCTGGAAATCTCAAAATTAATATCCGAAAAATTAGAGATTGATGAACAAATTTGTTTAGTCAATTTCATTCAAATTATTTGGTGGAGAAAGATAAAAAATGTTGATATTTTAATAAAACTTGAAAATTTAAAATCGTGCCTGAAAAAAAGTATTCAGCCAAGGCTAGTATGGGAAATTACTTTTTTGCAAATTTCAATTGAGTACATATAAAAATTACTCTATTGAGAATTTATTAAATCAGATTTTCTTGCTTGAATAAATTCTTGTTTAGCAGTTTCAACCTGCGGGCCAATAGGCAGCTCAAGACAATATCCAGCTCCATAAACAGTCTTTATATAAATAGGCTTACGTGGATCAGGCTCAAGCTTAGTACGTAAGTGTCTAATGTGAACTCTTATTGTCTCAATATCATCATCTGGTTCATATCCCCATACTTCTTTGAGAATTAATGCAGGTGATACAGTTTGACCATGCCTTTGTAGAAGACAATGAAGTAATTCAAATTCGAGGTGAGTTAATCTTACAGGAGAGTCAAACCATATAGCTTCAAATCTTTCTGGAACAAGAGTTAGAGGACCATAATTTAAAATTTCTTGTTGATTACTAGAATTTAATTGGGCTCTATTAGATCTCCTTAATAAGGCTTTTATGCGAACGTATAATTCTTCAAGATCAAATGGTTTAATGATATAGTCGTCAGCTCCAGAATTAAATCCAGTGACTTTATCTTTGAGGCCACCTAATGCAGTTATCATGAGAATTGGAATATTTGATGTTCTTTCATCTCTTCTAAGTCGCTGGCATAAAGTTAAACCATCAACATTTGGCAACATTAAATCTAGAAGTATTAAATCCGGTGAATATTGAAGAGCTAATGCTTGACCTTTAATGCCATCTTCAGCTTTTTGTACATCAAAACCAGAATGTTCTAAATGCCGAGCTATTAAATCACGCATATCACGATCATCTTCGATTAAAAGGATTGAGATTTTCATATTTATAGACTATTAAATTAAGATTAATTTTTTGTAATACGATTCTCTCAAGAATTTATAAAGATTGCAGAATTAATGTAAACAATTTTATCAATTAAATATATCAATTAACTCAATAATGGCAAGGGATTACACAGAAATTACAAATTTTTGAAAAGTTGAATTTTTACAATTTCTTTCGATTCTATTTACTATTTCTTAATAATCAGAGGAATATTTAAAAAAATAATGACTTAATTTAAGGGAATAACTAATCCAAATTACCTTGTTTGGGGTTTTCTAAAAATGAAATGAACTAATAATCCTAAGTTTTCAAAAAGGATTTAAAAAATTTTAAAGTTTTGATTTCTGCTGAGTGTTCAAACTCATAACTGATCCTAAATTAAAAAATTTAAGTATTTATGAAAAGAAAGTCATTTATTTATTCTGATTTATCAAAAAAACAATTAGAAAAACTTAAAGAATTTTATATTCAAAAAAAAGTTGAATCTTTTAGTCACGAGGAGCTTAAGCAATTTGTACGAGAAATTATTTCTCATCAAATAAACGATACTATTGACAAAGAAGAAGAAATGGAAGCATGGAGAGAAATATCAGATTTTTTTGGAGAGCGATTTGAAATAGTTATCCTAGAAATACAAACAAAATACGTCGACGATAAAAACATTCTTGAAACAGAAATAGATTCTCAGAAACAAAGAATAGAATTACTTGAAAAGAATAATTTCGATCAAGAGAAAAAGGATATGTGGGATGACTAGATTTTATTGAAAGTTGTACTTCATTCAATCAATAAAAACAGAAAATTCACCCTAACTATATAAAACTAAAAATCAAATGGACAACTTGTTTTTTGTTAATGTAGTGAATCTGATTAACGTTCTAGTTACTGTTCGTTAAACATACATTCTAAACTTTTACAAAATGAATTTAAAAATCTATTTTTTAAAATAAATAGTGTAATTTTAATGTTCTATTTACTGTTCTTAATATTATATAAGTTTCAATAGAATATATATTCTTTAAACAACTTTTTGACAAAAAAGAGGTAAGAGGAATTAAAAAAAGCACCTTTATTACGGTGACTGTGCTTAACTTTTTTGAAATATATAAACTCCCCAGGCGATTTATTAACAAGTCCAAAATGCACTGCCCTGAGTGGGTTTGAAAGTTAATTTTTTTTTAAGACGAAATCCCGAACATAATCCCAAACATTTCTTGTTGCGTAGAAAAAAAAATTTTGTAATTATCAGGATCAAAATTAAACATTTATTTTGATAAAACATATTATAAACATCTCTTTATCTGTAATAATTTCTGGATTTATTTATCCCGCACAATCTGATTTCTTGTCAAAGAGGGAATGTAAAGAATCAATCGAAAACGAGTTAAAAAATTTAAGTATCAACAAAAACAAAAAAAGAAAAATTCCAATTTGGAGTAAAGAAATTTTAGATATTAATAATGACCAAAAAAAGGAAATTTTAATAACAAGAACTTACGGAGGAAACTCAACTGCTCCTGATTTAGAGATAATTTTCTTTAATTCAAAATGTATTGCCAAAAAATTTGAATTCAATGAATTTACAGGAGTATGGAATGGTTGGAGAGGGGTAAATTTTAAAACTACAACTAAAGGACTAATCATATACGCTACAAACCACCATGAAGGATTTTTCAATACTGACCTAAAAGTGAATAATGTTGAATACCTATTTTCCGGAGAAAATTTATACCACCTATCAAATCAAGACCTAAAAGAAATTAAAGCAATTTCTGAAATAAGGACTTCAAACTTAAAATTTAATTCATCTCACCATACTAAAACCTCACTGATTTATGACCTCAATAATAATAAAAAAGCGGAAATCATATCTTGCAGTTATTGGGAAAGATGGGGGCGTTTTAATAAATGCTTAATTCAAGTAGGAGATAATTATAAAACTGAGATGAATTTCAATCCAAAAAGAATTGGGGTTTTAGAAAATAAAAAAAATGGATGGCATGTGCTTGTAATTGATATAAATGAAAAATATTTTTATAACCCAAATTCAAAGAAATATGAGAAATTATAAAAAAAGAATAATCATATGAACAAATCCCTTACATATCTCGAACATTTTTCACAATAGTGCATTCTAGTGGAAGGTTCTGGAAGTCATTAAATCTGAAGAACCCGAATATACACGCAAAAAAAGAGACTTTTGAAAGTCTCTGAAATTGATTGAAAGTGTTAGTAAACTCCCCGGGCGGGATTCGAACCTGCGACCAATCGATTAACAGTCGATCGCTCTACCGCTGAGCTACCGAGGAATATAAGATGAATTTAGCTCTTTAAAGTACCTTATGACAAGTAAAAGAATTATTTATAATGAAATTTTGATGGTTTTTGCCAGCTAGATAAAAAACCATTTTTCAACTCTGCTACTGAATCAGCGTAAGATAATTCTTCATAACGATGAGTAATCCATAATGCGGATAAAGGTTTTTCATGATCACTTGTAAGATTTTTAATTGTTTTTAATACTTTTAATTGGCTGATGTGATCAAGTAAAGCTGTGGGCTCATCCAAAAGAATAAAATTTCTATTACTTATAAGAGCAGATGCAATAGTTAAGCGTTGTTTTTGTCCACCGCTCAACGTGTGTACAGGCCTTTTTTCAAAACCAGTCAATCCCACTTGATCAAGCACATATTCAATTTTTTTATTAATTTCATAATCACTTATATTTTGGTTAATGTTGATCAAAAGTTCGCTCCTGCAATTTGGCATTAATATTTGATGATCGGGGTTTTGAAATACCATACCTATATTTGCTTTAGTATTAATAATTCCATTTTTGGGTTTAATTATTCCATTTATTAATTTTAAAAGGGTACTTTTTCCACTTCCGTTTTTACCGACGACCATCCAAAATCCAGATTTTTTTATTGAGAAATTACATTTAAAAATTAAATTTTCTTTTTTCCCAGGATATGAAAAAGAGACATCTTTAAAATGTATATAAGGTACTTCATTTTCAAGAGAATCTCGCATTAATTCTATGAATCTATGTTGAGAGAAAATCCTGGTCTTTTAGCTCCTCCTGCTACTGATGATTTTTCATATATCTGAACAGAAATTACTTCTTTAAGTCTGACAGCGATTAGTTTATCTTGCACTTTATCACAGCTTAATTCAATAAAGTTTGAAGATTGTAGAGTTTCATTCATAGAACTTTTTATTTCATCAAAAATTCTTTTAACATCTTCAAATTCTTTCTTCTGAATTGAAAGTGGAAAAGGTGAATATCTCAGACTTAGTTCCAGTGAATACATAATCATTATAAAAACTATCTTTTATAATAATAAATTTTTCTATGTCGAAAGTTATTTTAAGTTAAATTGTTTTGAGAAAATTATATAAAAGATCTTTAAATACAATTATTATAGAAATAGAAGATTTATTTTGAAATTTAAATAATCATTTCATGGAAATAGCAAATGATATAACCTCTTTAGTTGGAAATACACCATTAGTTAAATTAAATCGAATCAGAAAGTATTTTAATTGTTATCCAGAAATAATAGCCAAACTAGAAAGTTTCAATCCGTCAGCGTCCGTCAAAGATCGAATCGCTTTTTCAATGTTATGTAAAGCTGAAGAAGAAGGATTGATAACACCAGAAAAAACAACTTTAATTGAAGCAACAAGTGGCAATACCGGCATCGCATTAGCAATGGTTGCTGCAGCAAAAGGCTACAAATTGATATTAACTATGCCTGACACGATGAGTATTGAAAGAAGGGCAATGTTGAGAGCATACGGAGCTGAATTACAGCTAACGCCAGGAAATGAAGGAATGAAAGGAGCTTTAGATTTAGCTAATGAGTTATCTTCAACCATTGCTAATAGCTATCAATTTAATCAATTTGAAAACTTTGCTAATCCAGATATTCATGAAAGAACAACTGCTCAAGAAATATGGGCCCAATCTAATAACAATTTAGATGGACTAGTTACAGGAGTAGGCACAGGGGGAACAATTACTGGTTGCGCACGTTTTTTAAAAAAAGTTAATCCAAATTGTAAAATTTATGCTGTAGAGCCCCAAAAAAGTGCTGTCATTTCGGGGGAGAAAGCAGGATCTCATTCTATTCAAGGTATAGGAGCAGGTTTCGTACCGAAAGTCCTGAATACTAAATTAATTGATGAAATTATAAAAATAGACGACGATGAAGCATTTTATTATGGGCGTTTACTAGCTCGATTGGAAGGTCTTTTGTCGGGGATCAGTAGCGGTGCGGCTTTAGCAGCAACTATAAAAATCGGTAAAAGGATAGAACTAATGAATAAAAGATTGATAGTAATTCTTCCAAGTTTTGGTGAAAGATATTTATCAACAGCAATGTTTGAATCGAATACCTCAATACAAGCCAGAAAAGATGGTTATCTTTAATCCTAATTTTATAAAAATGGAAAAAAATTTGTATGAAGAATTAGGCCTCAAAAAAAATGCAACCAAAAGTGAAATTAAATCTTCATATCGATCTTTAGTTAAGCAACATCATCCTGATGCAGGCGGAGAAAAAGAAAGATTTCTTGCAATTCAAAATGCTTGGGAAACTCTAAATGATCCTATAAAAAAAGAACAATATGATAGAAAAATTTTTTCTTCCAGTTCATCATTTAATTCATTAAATGAAAATTGGGAAGAGAAATTTAATTCAAAAAAATATAATTCTTCAATTAAGGACAAAGAAGTTGAAACATGGATTAAAGAAATTTATAATCCGATAAATAGATTAATAAGTCAAATAATTAAACCTTTGAACAATGAGATAAAAGAACTATCTGCGGATCCATATGATGACCAACTAATGGAAAATTTTTCCAGTTATATAATTCTTGCACAAAAGAAAATAGAAAAAGTTGAAAAAATTTATAACAAAAAAATAGTTCCAAAGTCTATTTCAGCTTTAGGCCTCGATCTTTATCATTGTTTTTCACAAGTTAAAGATGCGCTATCAGAATTTGATAGATATACACAAGGATACGTAGATAACTACTTATTTGATGGCAAAGAAATGATCAAAGAAGCAAAAAGGATCCAATCAAAAATGTCTTCAGAGAAAAAAAATAAAAACTTTTAGAAAAAAAATTTTATTAAGTATATTCTTTAAGTTGATCTAATTTAAACCATACATCTGGAACAGGTCTACGCCATCGAACCTGAACATATTCGTCTTTGATTGAAAGAATCTCTCCAGGACCTTCAAAGACATAATTAGGTAGATCACTATCACTGGCCATCGCTTCTATACTTTTTATATAATTTTCTCTATCGACAAAAACTAAGCTTCCTTTCTTGAGAGGTTTCTTTGGAATAGAATCTGCCATAATAAATTCAAGAAAGTTATTTGAAATCTATTATACAAAAACCTGTTTGAAAAATATTGAAAAAAATTTATACCTGAATAATAATTACAAACTTCTAAAAAATTTAATAGCCTTAATTGATAAACATCTTCATGATATGCGTCTTTTACTACTTGGCTGCACTGGATTTGTTGGTAAAGAATTAGTACCAACACTACTTAATGAAAATCACGAAATCTACATTGTCAGTAGAAAACCCATTAGTAAATTAAAGGTTGATTTAGATTTCAATAAGTTTAAATTTTTTCAAATAGATTTATCAAAAGAAAAAAATTGGAATAACGAAAATCTTCTAAACATTTTAAGAGAGACAGATGGAATCATTAACTTGATGGGAGAACCCATAGCAGAAAAAAAATGGACTTCTGAACAAAAACAGGAGATTGAAAATAGTCGTATTAACACCACGAAATTTATGATAAATACTCTTAAAAATTGTAAAATAAATCCAAAAGTTATTATAAATGGATCAGCAATAGGATATTACGGTACAAGTTTGTCTGATGAATTCACTGAAAATAGTATTGGAGGGAAAGACTTTTTAGCTAATCTTTGCAAAAAATGGGAAGCGGTAGCTGCTGAAAAACCATTTTTCTCAAGGTTAGTTATTTTTAGAATTGGAATTGTTCTAGAGGCAGATGGAGGAGCATTAGGAAAAATGCTCCCAATCTTTAAGGTTGGATTAGGTGGACCAATTGGAGATGGTAAACAATGGATGAGTTGGATTCATAGAACTGATTTATGTACATTAATTACTCATGCATTAGTTGATAAAAAGTATTCGGGAGTATTTAATGCTGTCGCACCAAATCCAGTATTAATGAAAGATTTTACACAGACTCTAGGCAAATGTCTGAATAGACCTAATTTAGTTCCAGTGCCTGGAGCGGTTTTAAAAATATTGTTAGGTGATGGAGCAAAAGTTGTATTGGAAGGACAAAAAGTAATTAGCAGTAAACTCAAAAATTATACTTTTAAATATCCTCTTCTTGAGAAAGCAATTTACGCCTCCACCAAGAATTAATACCGTTTAATAAAGCACCAATAATAAGAATTGTTATCAATGGAACTACAAGAGGATTCCAAACTATCTGAATAAAATTAATAAAAATATATATGCCATTTAATTGCATGATGATTGCAAAAATAAAAAATATTGCAAAAAAAATGACTGTAAATAAATTTATCAATAACAAATTATCTATTAATTGTTTTAACTTATTTTGATTATTATTCTTAGTCATTTTTTATAACAATATTCATATCATCAACCATTTTAGGACAAGCTTTGTTTTCACCTAGTCTTTTTTTAGCATTTTCATTACATGAGATCATAAACTTGTTATTAAGCTGTATAAGGTATATTATTTTTATGATCAATTTTATTGTCTGATTGATTTGATCATTCTTATCTTTATAATTACAGGCACAAAAAACGTATTTTCCAAGCAAACGTCTTTGTGCTTCTGCAAAAGTTTTTGTAAATTGTGGCCCTTTACCTTCAATCTGAATAACAGGTTTTCCTAATCCAATCGCTTGCTCTGCTGCTGTTCCTGCCATGCTGATACAGCAACTACTATTCAATAATATTTTGTCAAAATTATTCCAGTATATATTCACTTCTAATAATTTATATTGGAATTTTAAGAAATTATTAGTTTTTATATTTTCTAGTTTTAACCATCCTCTTTTTTGTAATATCTCCTTTATTGTTAATGAAGAAAGCGAATTGACTATTGCAAAATTAAACTTAATTTTTTGAAAGTATCTTAAATCTGACGATGCTTCTAATAACTCTAAAATCAAAACAAAATTTTCTAAAGTCTCAGGTAATCTACTTCCAGGAAATAATCCAATACTAAATTCAGCTTTCTTTAATTCTTTGTTTCTAGGAAAAAACTTATCCATAAATGGATTGCCTAAAAAAGATACTTTCTTTTCTAATTGCAAAGTTAAATCATTAGCTGTAAGGGAATCTCTCGTATATATTTTTTTTGCTTTTTGTGAGAGTAAGAAAAATTTAGAAGGCCATGGTAATTTCAACTTCCCTTCATAATGACTGGAATAAGCAACTAGATATGTAAAAAAATCTTTCTTACAAACCCATGCAAAAAAAACTGGCACAATATCTCCAACTACAAAAAAATAATCATATTTTTTTTTTATTTTAAAAGTTAAATATAATCTTTTAAGAAGATAAAATATTTCTCCTCCTAATATCTCAGTGATTCTTCCTTTAAAAGAATTGTAGCCAATTCCTCCAGTTCTAAATTCTTTAGTTTTACCGATAATCTTAATTTTTTCTTTTTCGTAATGGTTTCCCATACCAACAATTGGCAAAGCATGAACAGAATAACCACTTTTTACGAATTGTTTAGCTATTAGACTGCCAGATAGATCTTCTCCATGCCCATTACTTAAAATTAAAATCTTAAACAATTTAAAATTCCAACCATTTTTTTAATTTTGTTAACTCAGGCCAATCTGGATATCTACTTAATCCGTCTTCAACAGATTCTTTCAACTCACTTTTGACATCTGGCATCATCATAGACATTTTTTTTATTAACTCAATATGATCCCTAACTCCTTTATTATTGGTAGCCAAAAGAGCTAAAGACAAATTCATTCTTGCTTGTGGATCTTGCTGATTTAATCGAACAGCTTGTCTGGCAGCTGACAAAGCTTCTTCATTATTTTTCAAAAGTAATTGAAGCCATGATAAACAAGTCCAAGCAGCAAAATGATTTGGGATTTGCTGTATAATATTTTGAAAATCTTGAACGATTGAAATTAAATCTTGCCCAGCTTTATATCTTGATAAAGCTGCATTAAAATCCTCTTCGATGGAATTAATTTCGTTATTCATGATTTATTAAACTGCAAAAGAGCTTCCACAACCGCAAGTTTGAGAGGCATTGGGATTTACAAAATTAAAGCCACCTCCAATTAATTCCTTACTAAAATCTAACTGCATTCCATAAATATATAAAAGACTTTTAGGATCACAAACAACTTGAAAGCTTTGATCAGCTTTTAATGAATAATCATAAACTTTATCATCGGGATTTATTTCACTACTTCCTATAAAATCCATCGTATAACTCATCCCACTACAACCGCCAGATCTTACTCCTACCCTTAGTGCTTTTTTGTCACTTTGGCCCTTCAATAAATTTGAAATTTGTTCTATAGCATCATTCGTAATTAAGATACCTTTGCCATCATCAGAATTTTTAATTTCCTGTTTAACTTCTACATTTTCCATGAACAAAAGATTCCTACTATTCATAATATAAAAACTTAAACGATAGGATGCATAGAACAAACGTTATCCAAACTTGATTTGTTATAATTTTAAGAAAAAGTGAAAATTGCAGTAGTTGGTTCTGGATTAGCTGGTCTTACAGCAGCAGTCAATTTAGTTGATGAAGGCCACGAAGTAGAAATTTACGAGAGCAGGTCATTTTGGGGGGGGAAAGTCGGAAGTTGGGAAGATAAGGATGGCAACCACATAGAAATGGGTTTACATGTATTTTTTTACAATTATGCAAATCTTTTTAAATTAATGAAGAAAGTGGGAGCTCTAGACAATTTACTCCCAAAAGATCATACGCATCTATTTATCAATAATGGTGGTAATTTAAAATCGTTAGACTTCAGATTCCCTTTAGGTGCTCCATTTAACGGACTTAAAGCTTTTTTTACCACCGAACAACTTACTTGGGTAGATAAGTTCAGAAATGCCTTAGCTTTAGGGACAAGTCCAATCGTTAGAGGATTGATAGACTATGAAGGCGCAATGAAAATAATTAGAGATCTAGATAGAATTAGTTTTAAAGAATGGTTTTTAAACCATGGTGGAAGCGAAAAAAGTTTAGAAAGAATGTGGGATCCTATCGCATATGCATTAGGTTTTATTAATTGCAAAGATATTTCAGCAAGATGCATGCTAACTATATTTATGATGTTTGCTTCAAAAACAGAAGCCTCAAAACTTAATCTTTTAAAAGGTTCCCCACATAAGTGGTTAACGCAACCTATCGTAGACTACATCACAAACAAAGGAGCAAAAATTCATCTTAACCATAAGGTAGAAGAAATCATTTATGAAAAGGAATCTTCGTCTTATTCAGTAAATCAATTAAAAATATCTTCTCCTGAAGGAATTAAGGCAGTGTTTGCAGATAAATTTCTAGCTGCCTGTGATGTTCCAGGAATAAAAAAAATAATTCCAAAAGAATGGTATCAATTTAAAGAATTTGAAGGTTTAAAAAAACTTAGAGCTGTAGCTGTTGCCACAATCCAATTAAGATATGACGGTTGGGTTACTGAATTACAAAAAGATAATACTGGAAAAAAACCAATTGGACTAGATAACCTTCTTTATTCTGCTGATGCCTCTTTCAGTTGTTTTGCTGATTTAGCACTAGCAAGTCCAGCAGACTATAGAAAAAAAGATATGGGATCGCTTCTCCAATGTGTTTTAACTCCTGGCGATAGATGGATGGGAAGATCCACAGAAAGAATTACAAAAGAAATTGATAAAGAGGTTCGCCGTCTATTCCCATCCTCAAAAAACCTTAAATTGCTTTGGAGTAACGTAGTACAAATTCCACAATCACTTTATAGAGAAGCTCCTGGTATGGAACCTTTCAGACCCGATCAAAAAACATCTATATCTAATTTCTTCATGGCTGGTAGTTATACAAAACAAGATTATATAGACTCTATGGAGGGAGCTACAATGAGTGGTCATTTAGCTGCCGCCGCAATTTTAGAGAAAAAAGCCGAATTAGCAAAAAATCTTGCAGTAAGTTAATTAATGGGTACTTGGCTAAAACATGACGTAATAACAGTTGTTAATGCGCCTATTGAAAATGTATGGGACACATGGAGCGATTTAGACTCAATGTCACTTTGGATGAGCTGGATTGAATCTGTAAAAACAGTTGACGAAGAAACCAATACCTTACCAGATTTAACAGAATGGACTTTAGCTGCAAATGGCTTTAGGTTTAAATGGAAAGCTCAAATTACAGAAAGGGTTGAAAAAAGCAAACTTAAATGGAAATCAATAGGAGGTTTACCAACTGAAGGATCAGTAGTTTTCGAAAGTAAAACTGATCAAATCACAACGGTAAATTTAGCAATAACTTATGAACTACCAAAAATGATTGCTCGATTTATGGAAGAAAATATTCTAGGAAAAATGGTTACAAACGAATTACAGGCCAATATTGATAGGTTCAAAGATTTAGTTGAAAAGAACTATACAAAAAATTTTTCTAATTAAAAATATTAATTGCTACATCTAGTAGTCCCTCAAAAGTATATTTTTGTGCCTGACTATCAACTCTTCCAAAAATCTTGTTACATTTTTTTGTTGTCTGAGGTCCAATAGTTAATAACTTAATTTGATCAAAATATTCTAACCATTTTTTACCAAATTTTTTTTCTAGTAAAAAAGCAGCATTTACTACGGTTTTACCGCTTGAGAAAATCATTGCATCGACTTTTCGATTAGAAATAATATCAATTGTTTCTTCTGGAATTGATTCAGGACATCTAGTTTCATATGCAGCAACCGCAAATACACGAGAACCAGCCTTTCTAAATTGATCTGCAATTAAATCCCTACCACCTGTTTGAACTCTTGGTATAAAAACTCGAAGTCCATAACCAGATACTGGGAAATTATCAATTAAACTTTCAGCAACAAATTCTGGAGGTATGAAATCAGCCTTAATCCCAAAATCATCAAGAGTTTTTGAGGTTTTTTCTCCTACTACGGCGATTTTTATTTTTTTAGAACATTCTTTTAATGAACTATTAAAGTATCTAAGTCTTTTATCAACAAATTTGATCCCATTACTACTGGAAAAAATAATCCAATGAAAATCATTTATTTGATTTAATGCTTCATCAAGAGGATTCAAATCGTCAGGATCAGCAATACTTATTGCAGGTAAATCAAATACATTAGCTCCCTTGCTTATGAATATCTTTTTTATATCCAAAATCCCTTCTTTTGATCGAGTAATAATTATATTTCTTTGATCAAGGGGTAGATCAAATTTTGGCATCCTTGTCCTCAACGTTATAATTTTGATTTTTATTTTTATTTTTTAATTCATCGAGAAGTTTCAAGACTGATAATCCTTTATCAAGAACTACATCCTCTTTAAAAATTATCTCTGGAACTCTTCTCATCTCAATTCTTTTTCCTAAACTATGCCTTATAGAGCTTTTAGCAGTATTCAAGTTTAATACAATTTCTTTCCTCACTTTCTCTTGAGCAGTTGAAGTTATATAAATTTTACAGTGTTGCAAATCACCTGATAAATCAATCTTAGAAATATTGACGAAATGATCTCTAATAAGATCATTTTCTAAATCATTATGCAAAATAAGGGTTATTTCTTTCTTCAAAAGAGAAGAAACTTTTGCAAGACGGTAATTATTTGGCATTATGGTTATAAATTTGTTGGGTTTGTCATCGCTTGCAAGACAAAATAAACAGTTATGAAAGCACTTAAGACAGAAGATATCAAACCTACTATTGTGAGTGGATTTGATCTATTCTTGAATAAAGGTTCGAGCAAAGCAACAAGTCCCCCAACAATGATAGATATCAAATACTTTGGATATCTCGCAACATTAGAGAAAAATTCGCCCATCAGCTCCACAAATAGATTACTTTTTTAGCTAAGTTTTAACAAACATTAAACAGCATGATTACATTATATCAATTTAGGCATAGTGCTTTTTGTTTAAAAACGAGAATGGCTCTTCATGCAAAAAAACTACTATATCGAGTTGAAGAAGTAACACCTGGAATAGGCCAATTTGAAATCTTTAAATTATCAGGTCAAAAACAAGTACCTGTAATAGTCGATAGTAATGATCAAGTTATTAATGACTCTTCAACTATTTGCGAATATATAGATAAAAAAAATGAAAACAATCCACTTTTTCCTGAGGATCCAATATTATTTGCACAATGCAAACTAATTGAAGACTGGGCAGATACCACAATGGCTACAACTTGTAGAAAAGCTTTAATAAAATCTGCCATAGAAAATCCACAGTTAAGAACTGCATTACTTCCAGATGAAATACCTTCTTCAGTTAAAAGTATTGTTGATAAATTACCTTTTGAAAATCTTAGTAAAATTTCTAATGTAGTTTTGCCTTCTAAAGATAATTTAGAACTCCAAAAATTACTGGAAGCTTTATCAAAATCCTTGATCAACAAGAAATATTTAGTTGGAGATAGTTTATCAATTGCAGATATTTCAATTGCTGCTCAACTATCGCTTATTAAATTTCCAAAGTCTGCAGGACCAATTCTTTCAGGAGAGGGAAGCCAAGAATACATAAACAACCCTTATTTAGAAAATCTTTTCATTTGGAGGAACAACTTAGAAGAATATCTTTTTAGTGCTAACTCTCAATAAATTCAAACTTCAATTTATATTTATTTGTTTTGATAGCATGAATAGAGGGATCACCAACTTTCGAACCATAAGAAGCAACATATTGCACTCCACAAATTGATGGTTTGATTGAATTATCAACTTCCAACATTTCTTCGGAACATTTTTGAAATTTACTAATGGTCTCTACTTGATTAATCCTTGAAGCACCAGGCTTATGTGCTGTTTGTATAACTAGCTCATCTGCGAAAAAAATATCATTATCTTGGATCTGATTTCTCCCTGTAATTCTTGAATCAATATAAAAATCATCTTTTAAATAAGTAATTTGATTATTAATAGATTGAGGATCATTTACAACCTTGATTAATGTTTCACCAAATATTGCTTTTCCAATAGATTCAGAATTTTTTGCACGATTACCAACAATTAAATCTGAATCATTCTTAAAGAAATTTACTTTATAAATAACTGGCTCTTCTGAATCATTAACTATATCTTGAGAAGTAACAAGCCAATTCCCCTCGAACCATTTAGGATAAATTAAATCCTTAGAAGTATCCGATAATTTAAAATTTGGCAAATATAATTCTGGCCATTGATTTACACGATTTTCCAAAAACTCTCGTACGTTAGAATCTACTAGAGCAAAAGAACTTTCTAAAAAAATTCCTTGAAAAATCAAGCAAAGAACTAATCCAAGAAGAATTTTCATTATGTCAAATCCACTAATAAGAGCATCAGATCATTATGTATTATTAGAGCCAGATTCAAAGGAAAAAATTGTATCAAAGCAAGAAGCAATTTTATGGTTGAAGAATTGGCTTAGTAAGACAGAAACACAAACAATATATCAAAATATAGAAGATCCTGATCAGGATTTTTTTGAAGAATTATTGGAAAGCACTTATGAATTAGAAATAAAATTAGGATACGTTATCAAATGGTTTGCAGTAAGAATTAAACCAGATTAACTGATTATTTCATTATGAATTTCATTAATTATTTTCATAGCAACTTCTTCAATATTTTCTTTTTTTACTTGAATTCTTAAATCTGCTTGAGAATACAAATTTTCTCTAGATTGAAAAATGCTCATATATAGATCATTTAGATTCTTTCCCTGAAGAAGTGGCCTATTTTGAATTTCATTTTTCAATCTTTCAATTGCTATATCTTTGTCGAGATCTATCCAAGCAATTATTCCCTGTCTTAAGATTCCCCAATTTTCCGATTTGGTAACTATTCCTCCCCCAGTTGAGATTACTAATGAAGGAATTTTGATAGTTTCTTTAAGGCAGTTTGCTTCTAATTCGCGGAAATTATCTTCTCCTTCATCCTTAAAAATTTGATTGATAGATTTTTTTGCCAACTTCTCTATTAATGAATCTAAATCAATATATTTATACTTCAATAATTCAGCCAGCTTCAAACCAGTTTGTGACTTACCAGAACCCATCATTCCTATTAAAAATATGCTTCTGCCCTTAATAGCATGAACTGTTTTTTCGATAATGGATTGTTCCATAAAGACAAAAGCGTATTTAAAACCTTAAGATAGTATTATCGCAGACAGTTATGACTTCTACACAATCCAAACCATCTCATGGAAAAGGACGTGAATGCGTCATAACTCGACGTGCATGCTTTAGTTCTAGTCACCGCTATTGGCTTCCTGAAAAAAGCCCAGAAGAAAATTTATCTCTTTTTGGAAAGTGCAGTATTGCACCAGGTCATGGTCATAATTATGAACTTATTGTTTCAATGGGAGGAGAACTAGACTCTGATGGAATGGTACTTAATCTCTCTGATGTAAAACACTCTATTAAAGATAAGGTTACTGGACAATTAGATTTTCGTTTTTTAAATGATGTCTGGCCTGAATTTAATGTTAATAATCAAGGAGGTATACTTCCCACAACTGAAGCATTAGTAAAGGTCATTTGGAGTCGTCTGAAGGATGATTTACCTCTTACAAGTCTAAGACTTTATGAAAACCCAAATTTATGGGCAGATTATTTTGGAAAAAACATGGAAGCATTTTTAACTGTACAAACTCATTTTGCAGCCGCTCATAGACTTGCAAAAGAAGAGATATCCTTTGATGAAAATAAAAAAATCTATGGGAAATGTGCCAGAGTTAATGGACATGGTCATAACTATCTTGTCGATATAACTGTAAAAGGAGATATTGATAAAAGAACAGGAATGGTTTGCGACTTATCTGCCCTTCAAGAGATAATTAACGATTTAATTGTTGAACAACTAGATCATACTTTTCTTAATAAAGACATCGAATTTTTCCATAATTGTGTTCCAACTGCTGAAAATATAGCTTTATATATTTCTGATATTCTTAAAAAACCAATACATAATCTTGGTGCAAAATTACACAAAATAAGACTCCAAGAGAGTCCAAATAATGCTGCAGAAATTTATGTTGATCAAAAGTTAACCAATTCGTTGAAGTTGAAATTGGAAAATAGTTTAGTCACGCAAACTTGAATATCCCAAGAGTAATAATTGTTATAGCATCAAGTCTTGATGGGAGAATTGCATTTCCTAGAGGTGGAGAATCTCATCTTGGAAGCGATGAAGATAAAAAAATATTAAATCAAAACTTATCAATGGTTGACGCCACCATTTTTGGTTTAGGTACTTTAATAGCTCATCAATCAACTTACCTAGTTAAAAATCTCACTGATAATGACGATGTAAACATATCAAAAAGCCAACCAATTTCTATAGTTGCTTCAAATAGCAAAAAATTTAAAAGTAATTGGAAATACTTTCGTCAACCAATTAGAAGATGGCTAATAAGTTCAAGTAAAGTTGATAACTCGTCGAATAATGAATTCGAGAAAGAACTCTTTTTCGAAGATTCATGGAAAAAAACTTTAATTTCACTTAAAAAACAAGGGATAAATGATTTAGCTCTGCTAGGAGGTGCAAAACTTATAAATTCATTCATAAAAGAGGATCTAATAACAGATATAAAAATTACAATAATTCCACGAATCATTGGAGGTAAATATACATGGATCCCTCCAGAACAAACAAATGCGATTTTTAATCTCAAAAGGCTATGGGAAATAAAATCAATTAAAAATTTAATGAATAATGAAATCCATGTTCATTACAAAAAGATTTGAAATAGTTTCAATAATAAATGAACCAAAAAATACATAAAGTTGAAGTCAAATTGTCAATTAAGGAAATCTCCAAGGAGATATGGAATGAATTAGCAAATGAAATTAATAATCCATTTTATGAATGGACTTGGATTAAAAACCTTGAGATGTCTAAAAGTGTTTCAAGAGAAACTGGTTGGCAGCCTCTATATTTTGTTGCTTATAAAAATGAAGAAATACTAGGAATTGCCCCACTTTTTTTAAAAAATCATAGCTATGGAGAATTCATTTTTGACCAATCATTTGCAAGATTGGCTCAAGAGCTGAATTTAAATTATTACCCTAAATTAATTGGAATGAGTCCTTATAGTCCTGTAAATGGATATCAATTTCTTTATAAAAAAAATAAAGACAAGAAAGAAATTACAAATTTACTTATAAACCATATCGAAAGCTTTGCAATTACAAACAAAATCCTAAGTTGTAATTTTTTATATATTGATGAACGCTGGGGTAACCATCTTAAATCTTTGGGATACTATGAATGGATAAACTCCAGCAGTGAATGGAGGAGTAATGGAGAAAAAACATTTGACGATTTTCTATCTAGATTTAACTCCAATCAGAGAAAAAATATAAAAAAAGAGAGGAAATCAATTACTAAACAAGACATTAAAGTAGAAATTTTTAATGAAGATGATATCAACCAAGAAATCCTCAAAAAAATGCATAATTTTTATGAACAGCATTGTTCGAGGTGGGGAGTTTGGGGAAGTAAATATCTAACATCTACATTTTTCGAAACACTAGTTGATAATAAAAAAAACCTTTTACTTTTTAGTGCAGCAAAACATGATTCAAATGAAATTTTTGCTATGTCGATGTGCGTTAAAAATAAAAACAACTTATGGGGTAGATATTGGGGTAGCCAAGAAGACATATCTAATTTACATTTTGAATTATGCTACTATCAGCCAATTGAATGGGCGATAAAAAATAATATCCATTTTTTTGATCCTGGAGCGGGTGGTAAACATAAAAGGCGGAGAGGGTTTTTTGCAAAAAGTTCCATTAGCTTGCTTAAGTGGTTTGACAAAAATATGGAAAATATAATTTATCCTTGGCTAAACGAAGTTAATAAACAAACTGAGACTGAAATTGAATTGGAGAATAATTCTATACCCTTTAAATAAACTATTATTTGGCTTACCAAAGATTATATTAGTAATATAGTTTTTTATTAATTTCTAAGAATGGATTCTAATAAAAGTTTAGATGAAAAAATAAAGATTGATAATAATCTATCCAACCGATATATAGGCTTAGATCCAAACGGTTATTTTATTATAAAAGTAGATTTAGAGGAAAATAGAATAATTTTGGAGCATTTTTTAAATAACATCGATGAGGAAGGCTATGCGCTTGACCCGGAAACAAATGAACCAATTAAATGCAACTCTCAAAATAAAAGAGTTAGTAATGAAGTTTTTAAAGGTATTAGCGCGAAACAACTTGGAATATTGATCACTGAAGAAAGAAATGACTTAATAAGCAGATTCGACCATGCTCTATATTTAGGCCGGGAACTACAAAAAGCAGAAGAATGTTTATACAAAAAATTACCCTATATCCAAGATTAAGAAATTAAACGAAAAAATTTAATCTTTTCATCTGATGTTAAATTAAATAAAAATAAAAAAATTAATGAACATCATTTTCTATTTTGCATTTATTGGTTTTGGTTTTGGAGCTGCTTTCGCATTAGATAAGCTCTTAAGAGCAGTTAAATTAATTTAAAATAACTACAAAATTTTAATAGTCTCTCCATACAAGTCATATTCATCCGCAAAAGAAATATTTGCTTCAACAAATTTACCAATATAATTTTTCAAATCAATTTTATCTTTAACAGATAAAATTACAGTTCCGTCAATTTCAGGAGCGAAATTGTAAGACCGACCTGTTAATTCGTTATTGTCTGATATTTTTTCTACCAAAATCTTCATTTTTGAACCGACATATGTCTGATTTTTATCTTTAGAGATATTTTGTTGTAGTGAAATAACGTTATCTTTTCTCGCCTTTGCAACCTCTGGGGATACTCTATTTGGTAAATCAAAAGCTGAAGTTCCTTCCTCAGGAGAAAAAATAAACACACCTACATGATCAAACTTATTTCTATTCAAAAATTTAAGAAGGTGTTCAAAATGTTCTTTTTTTTCTCCTGGGAACCCAACAATAAGACTAGTTCTTAATACAGCAGATGGAATTTCTTCTCTAATTTTGCCCAAAATTGATTCATTTAAAGAAGCCTGCCAAGGTCTATTCATACTCTTCAAAACATCTGGATGACTATGCTGAAGGGGTAAATCGAAATAGGGTACTATATTTTTTGAATCTTTAAATGCTCTAATAATTTCATCAGTTAAACCAGTTGGATAAGCATAATGTATCCTTATCCAAGGAATTAAAACTTTTGAAAGCTCATTCAAAAGTTTAGCTAATGAAGGTTTTCCATAAATATCTTGTCCATAATTAGTTGTTATTTGACTAATTAGTATGATTTCTTGAATACCCTGTTTTGCAAGAGTTTTAGCCTCTAAAACTATAGATTCTATTGTTCTACTTCTTTGAGGACCTCTCAACTTGGGAATAATGCAAAAAGCACATTTATAATCACAACCTTCAGCAATCCGAATATAAGCAACAAACTTTTTTTTATCTACATAACGAGGTGTCACCTCATCTGCAATAAATTCAGGTATTTTTGAGACTTCATTAACGATTTCTCCTTTTTCTACTCTATTCAAAACCTTAACTATCTTTTGATAATCTCCTGTTCCAACCAAAGCTTTTATTTCAGGTATTTCTTTTAGAAGTTCATCTTTAAAATGCTGAGCCATACAGCCTGCAACTATTACTTCCTTTCCTTGATTTGTATAATCTAGAATTTTTCTAATTGATTCTTCTCTGGCTGTTTCAATAAAACTGCAAGTATTTACAATAATCACATTTGCATCATTTATATTGCTGTCAACTTCATAACCTTCTTTATCTAATAAGCCTTGCATATGTTCAGTATCAACAAGATTTTTCTCACAGCCGACATGACTGAATGCAATCTTAGATAGTTTTTTTTCTTTTTCATTGATACTATTTTGTTTCACAACTTTAAAAAGAATTAAAAGATTTAGCTAGCATTTCGTATACAACTCTCATGCCAAGATAATATTAGGATAGATAACGTAATTAACAAACTTTCATTTTGTATGACCCTTAAGACTTCGAACAGAAGAAATAAAAAAGATTTGAAATGGCCAAAAATCATAATCGCAATTCTTAGCACTATTGGCATAGTTGATACAGGTTCGATTACTTTAAAAAACTGGGGATTATTTACTTCGCTTTCATGCCCAGGAATACAAAATGGCTGTGAAACAGTTTTAAATAGTCCTTGGGGTACTTTATTTGAAAATAATCAAGTTAATATACCTCTCTCATTGGCTGGATTTATAGCTTATTTATCAATATTAGTTATCACAATAATACTTTCACTTAATTTAATTTCCCCAAAAGAAAAACTAAGTAAATTTTTATGGTGGTTAGTTTTTCTATTATCTTGTGCGTCATCAACATTTAGCTTTTTATTGATCAATATAATGTTTTTTAAAATTCAAGCATATTGCTTTTTTTGTATACTTTCAGCAATTTTATCATTTTCTATATTTATAATTTCTATGATTGGAGCAAAGTTTGAAAGTAGAGAACCTATGATTTTTAGAGGTTTCATAGTAGCCATTAGTGTTCTACTGGGAGGTCTAATTTGGTCAACAAACGTTGACCCATCTAATGCTATTGATATTGCAAGACCCACTGAAAATATATCACCGATAATTACCACTTCAAGCTCTCCCCAAAAAGTGAAATTTGCAAAATTTCTAAGTGAAAATAATATTATTATGTATAGTGCATACTGGTGCCCGCACTGCCACGATCAGAAACAATTATTTGGTAAGGAAGCAGTTAAAGAATTAAAAGTAGTTGAATGTGCTAAAGACGGAAAATATAGTGAATATGAGCTATGCCAAAGCAAAGGAATCAGCGGATTTCCCTCTTGGGAAATAGATGGAGAAATCATTAGTGGTACTAGAGACTTGAATGAATTAGCCATTAAGACAAGCTATCAAGGAGATACTAATTTTTAATAAATCTTTTTTGAATTTTTTGATCTAACTTTTGTCTAGTATGGCATTCCCACTTTTTATCTTTATCTGGAAAATCATCTCTGTAATGCCCTCCTCTACTCTCTTCTCTAAATAAACAAGCTTTTAATAAAGTTATTGTGGTAATTTGTCTATTCTTTAAATCAAGTAAAAGATTCAGTGCCCTCCTATTACGCTCACTCAATTTCATTTGTTGATGAAATTCTATTTTTTCAAGAGAACTTAGTAAAGCATTTTTTTGTAATTGAGAAATATCATTTTGAATATAATGCAGAAAATTAGTCATATTTACCTTATTTCGAGAGACGCCTAAATTTGACCAACATAGTTTTCTTAATTCATCGATTTTATCTGCAATTTTAGAGATCTGATCTTCTTTAGGATCTTGAATATCTAACTTTTGCAATAATCTCTCAAATATTACTAATTTAGGAGGATCATTCAAAACAATTGAAGACATTTTTCTGGCAAAAACAAGGCATTCCATCAGTGAATTGCTTGCCAATCTATTAGCACCATGTACACCGGTTGAAGCAACTTCTCCTACAGCATATAAGCCTTTTATTGAAGAAGAAGCATTTAAATCAGTTTTTACCCCTCCCATCCAATAGTGAGCTGCGGGAGCTACAGGAATAACCTCATTTAAAGGGTTAACACCATAATCCTGACATCGACTTAATATAGTGGGAAATCGCTCTACAATTTTTTCAGGATCAATATATCTAAGATCTAAGCCAACATGATCAACCTTATTATCTTCCATATTCTTCATAATTGCCCTGCTTACCTGGTCTCTAGTAGCTAAATCACGATTTTTAAGATTTTTAACTGGGCTTTCACCATTTTTATCAACTAAAATAGCGCCTTCTCCTCTAAGTGCCTCAGATATTAAAAAGCAAGGTGCTCCATAAAATTTCAAAGCAGTTGGATGAAATTGAACAAACTCCAAATCTTCAATAGCAGCTCCTGCTTTCCATGCAAGTGCAATTCCTTCTCCAGAGGATTGAGCAGGATTGGTTGTATTAGTAAATAAATGCCCACCTCCACCCGTAGCCAAAACAACTGCTCTCGATTTAATCCAATATAAATTTGCGCCATCAAGAACCTGTACTCCTTTACATTCTTCATTATCAATAAGAAGTTCAGTTACTCTTACACCCCTACAGTGAAGAATATTTTTTTTATTTTCAACATGATCTTCTAAAACTTCAACTAATGCTCTTCCAGTACGATCTTTAACATGCAAGACTCTCCTTCGAGAATGAGCTGCTTCTAGTGTAGTAGATAATTCATTAGAATTTTGATCGAAAATCATCCCTAAATTCTGTAATCTATGGACACAAGCTGGAGCTTCCTTAACCAGCATTTCTACAGCTTGAAAATCACATAGTCCATCCCCTGCTCTTAAAGTATCATTAGCATGAAGATCGAATGAATCGTCTTGTCTGATAACAGATGCTATTCCTCCTTGCGCCCATCTACTAGAAGATACCTTGCTAGTGTTTCTATTTAAAAGAAGCACTTTTAAATTTGTTGGCAATTCAAGGGAAGTCATTAGTCCAGCAGCTCCAGCACCTATAACGATTACATCCCAATCATTTATAGGTATAGGTTCTTGCGAAAATGGGGGCCTAAGCATTAAACCAATCCACTTAGAGTTGGTTGCATGATGGCTAAAACAATAAAAATACCATCAACAATTAGTGTCGTTTGAATTACATAACTGGAAACTAAGAGTGCTTTACCACTAGTAGTATTAATTGTCGCAGAATCAAAAATTTCTTTTGAGATAAACCATAGTATAAGTGCAACAAAAACAATAATAGATAATGATTTTATATGAATAAGACTCTCTGAGGTTTCTTTAAGAATTAGTGGTGCAGTTTCAGAATCTGCTGCAATAACAAGCCTCCATTGATCCATTATCCCTATTAAAAATATTGTAATATCAGTAACTGCAGTTCCAAAGAGAGATGATATGTAAAAACTAGAACCAATTTTCCAATTTGTACCAAGTCCAATTAAAGCTAATGGGAGGACTACAGCCTCAACAGGAATGTGTAGGATAGGAAATGGGCTTAACCAACCCCAAAACAAACATCCACCCAGCCAACTGCCTGACACACCAAGTAATAATGAAATTACAATAAACCATTTATTTGAATCTCTCTGATTCAAAACAAATACTCCTAAGAGAATAACAAAAGTAAAACAAAGAGCACTTATTGGTTCGAACCTAACCCAAGGAGCTTGCACAAAAATAGGTAAAATTACAAAAAAAGAAGACCACAACCTTAAAGAAATTGGCCTCGACAAAAAAGTGCTTTCATATGAATCAACTTTTTGATGCAATTCATAGCTCAATTTATCTTTCACTTCTAGATTTTTTGTAATTAATTCTTTCAATTAACAAAATTTATCAGGTTGTTTTAAATAATTTAAATCGTGGTTTTAAAAACTGCGAATTTTATATTTTAATAAAGTGAAGACCCTTAATTTCAAACCATATTTACTATTTTAAAAGTATTTAATACACTTTGGATCAAATATGAGTTTAGAATGAAAATAAAGAAGAATATCTTAAGTTAAATTGTGTGGCAAGAAATTAATTACAAAGAAGATTTAAATGATCATCTAGTCCCCAATATTTCTAAAGTAAATCCTGCAGAAATTGAAAGTATCGAAGCTAACTCCATTGCTCAAGAAATAGGATTTGAATCAGGTGATTCCATAATTAGTATTAATGGGAAAAAACCTAGAGATCTAATTGATTATCAGATTCTCATTAGTGAAGTAAATTTAAACATATCAGTTTTAGATAAAAATCATGAAATCCACAATATAAGTATTGAAAAAGACCAAGACGTCAATTTAGGTATTAATTTTAAAGATGCATTATTTGATTCAATTAAGCAATGCAATAATAGATGTCCATTTTGTTTTATTGATCAACAGCCAAGTGGTAAAAGAAAAAGTCTTTACATAAAAGATGATGATTACAGATTAAGTTTTCTTTATGGTTCTTATCTAACTCTTACGAATTTAAAAAAAGAAGATTGGGATAGAATTTCTACACAAAAACTTTCACCACTTTTTATCTCTGTTCATGCGACTGATCCTGAAACTCGAGAAAAGTTATTAAAAAATAAAAAAGCAGGAGTAATTCTTGATCAAATCTCCTGGTTTGAAAAAAACTCTATACAAATACATACTCAAATTGTTGTATGTCCAGAAGTTAATGACGGAGACATACTTGAGAAATCAATTTTTGAACTTGCTAAATTTTACAAAAAAAATTCTCAAACAGTCCTTTCAGTTGCAATAGTTCCTGTAGGACTTACCAAATTTAGACCTGAAGATGATGGCTTAAAATCGATAAGCTCAGAATATGCGATAAAAACAATCAAACAAGTAGAAAGAATTCAAGCCTTATTACAAAATAGTCTTGGAACTCGTTTTTGTTGGCTAGCAGACGAATGGTATCTAATAGCTGGTATAAATTTACCTAGTTACAACTCATACGAAAATATGCCACAAGAATCTAATGGAGTGGGCTCGATTAGAAGCTTTCTAAAAACACTAAGTGTGAAGACTAAAAACCTACCCAAAAAAGTAAAAAGTCCAAAAAAAGTTAGTTGGATTGTTGGCAAACTAGTCTATGAAGCCCTAATACCCTCAGTTAGAAAATTAAATTTGATCGATGGATTGACAGTTAATTTATATGGTCTACCAAGTACTTATTGGGGACAAGAGCAAGTTGTGACTGGACTTTTAACTGGAGAAGATCTAATTCTTGGCCTGCAAAATAAGGATTTAGGAGAGGCTATTTACATACCATCAATAATGTTAAAAATTAATACTGATTTATTTTTAGATGATAAAAATATAAAAGAAGTAGAAAATCAATTAAATACAAAAATTCACGTTCTTGATGATTCAAATGATATTATAGATACTTTGATTGGAAAATCGAAAAACCCTGATAATATAAAAAATGCTTAGAAGAGTAATAAATTCTATCTTATTCTTGCCTCTTGCTTTATGTATAAAATCTACAAGTGCACAACCTAGCGAAACAAAAAATTATATTGATGCTGTTTTAAAAGAAAAACCAAATAATCTATTTGTTAGTTATCGAGAAATAGAAAAAATTATCTTAAATAATCAAGAATTAAAATCATTACAAAAATTAGTTACCTCTGCAAACTTTAATCTTTCGAGTCAAATTGCTCAAAGATATCCATCCTTAGATTTTCAAGCTAATGGATTGCCAAAATATGTCGCGGGTAAAAATTACAGTAACAAGTCACCCACTTTAAAAACATCACAATTTTCAGCTAACCCTTCTATAAATATTAAATGGGATTTAATTGATCCCCTTAGAGGATCTGAAATTAAAATTGCCAAGTTAAATTACAATATTGCAAAAAATAATTATGAGATTAAGAAAAAAGATTTAATTCAAGAAGCAAGAATGAGATATCACAAGTACCAGAAGTCATATCA
The DNA here is from genome assembly GCA_902564235.1 of uncultured Prochlorococcus sp. Classification (GTDB taxonomy): domain Bacteria; phylum Cyanobacteriota; class Cyanobacteriia; order PCC-6307; family Cyanobiaceae; genus Prochlorococcus_A. The sequence continues at coordinate 56,937 of CACFAG010000004.1, forward strand.
AGATATTCAAAATAAAAAATTCACACTTGATTTATCAATTACGAGTTTAAACAATGCTAAAGCTAAATTAGATGCAGGAATTGGGACAAAATTTGAAGTACTTGAAGCAGAAACCCAACTATCTCGAGATAAACAATCCCTTAATGAAAAGAAAATAGAATATGAAATTAATAAATTGTCCCTTAAAGAAATTCTTAATATTAAAGGGAATTTTAATACTAACAATCAGCAAAATTTAATGGGGTTCTGGAATCATAGATTGAATAAAAATATTAATGAAGGTTTAGATAAAAATCTTTCCTTAAAAAACTCACTTCTTCAAAAATCAATCAAAAAGAACCAAGCAAATAGTTTTTTATCTCAAAATAAGCCAAATATTTACATCAGCAACACATTCTCTAGTGCGTTTACCAAGGGTGACTCATTATCTGAGATTATTGACTCTGAAGAATCTGGATCTAACTATACAAATACAATAAGCCTAAATTTTGCATGGAGTATTTTTAATGGAGGGCAAAATAAGAAATCTTACAAATCAAAAATAGCAGATGCAGAAGCCCAAGAATATTCTTACAAAAACCTAAAAAATATTTTGACCACAAACATTAATAAAGCCTATTTAAATCTTAAATTAAATGAAGGAAAAATAATTTCTTCTCTCAAAGAAATTGAATCCAGTAAAGAGTCAGTAAGACTTGCCAGACTTAGATATGATGTTGGAATATCGACTCTCAAAGATGTACTGATAAGACAAAGTGAATTAAGTAATGCAAAATCAAAAAAAATTAATGCTCTTTACAATTACAACTTAAATTTAGATGAATTAGAAAGATTAACTTTTCTTGAAATAAGTAAAAATTGTGAGAGTAACAATAATAATAAAGTTAAAGATTTAGATTCTATTTGCAATATCCCAAGATGAATCCACCAAAGTTAACTAATAACCAATTAAGTGAATTAGATTCTTTATTTGAGTTAGTTAGTCAACGTCAGAAAAAAGATTTTGGAAACATTAGCGCTAGTAATAAAGCAGATGGATCCTTATTAACCAGTTGTGATTTATGGAGTGATAAAACAATCGTAGATGGACTAGCTTCAATAGCGCCAGGTGAGGGCGTCCTAAGCGAAGAAGGGGGAAAGTTGATTCCTAACACTAAAGCTTATTGGGTGGTCGATCCACTTGATGGCACAACAAATTTTGCTGCAGGTATTCCTTACTGGTCTATATCAGTAGCAAGGTTCTTCGATGGCAAACCGCAATGTTCTTTTTTAATTATCCCTACATTGGGAAAAAAGTTTTTATCCATTAAAGGTGAAGGTGTTTGGTTGAACAACCGAAAAATAGAGCCTAGCCAGAATAATCACCAAAGTGAATGCATTTCTTTATGTAGTAGGTCTATAAAAATTTTACAAAAAAACCCAAACTCAGTATTTCCTGGCAAAATCAGACTCTTGGGTGTATCAAGTTTAAATTTAACTAGTGTAGCGATGGGACAAACCTTCGGAGCAATAGAATCAACCCCCAAGATATGGGATATTGCAGCGGCATGGCTGCTATTAGAAGAACTCAATTGTTCCATAGAGTGGTTAGAGAGAAATCCTTTAACTTTAGTGTCAGGACAAAACTTGAGCGATGTAAATTTTCCATTAATTGCTTGTAGATCAATAGAAAAAATTAAAATCTTAAAGCCATGGGGTAATTTATTATTGGATAAATAGTTGCATCATAAATAATTAATTGCTTGAAAAATTTCTTAATCAGATAGAATAAAAAACAAATAAAAAAAATATTTGAAGAAAATTAATATGCAGCAAAGCTCAAAATGGATACTGAAAAGTTTATGGGGAGCTTGTGAGAGATGGAGCAAATCTGATTGTATTGATTTAAGTGCTGCGTTTGCGTACTACACCCTACAATCATTTTTTCCCATTCTTCTAATTTCTCTTTCAATAGCATCATGGTTCCTAGGCAAACAAGAAGGATTAGATCAACAAATTATTTCTATTGCTGCCCAGCTTTTACCTCCTTCTGTAGTTGAATTAGTAGAAACAACATTATTTAATTTGATTGATCAAGGTTTTGGGGCAGGTATTCTGGGTGCTATGTTTTTGCTTTTTACAGCAGGAAATGCATATCTATCTCTTCAAAGAGGCTCAGACAGACTTTGGGAAGACGAAATACCTTCTAAAAAAGTAAATGCTGCTTGGAGAGTACAAGCTTCAAGATTTCTTCGAAATAGAGTTGAAGCCTTTTTAATAGTATTCTTTATAGGTTTCTTAATGGTATTAGATCAGATTAGTGCAAATCTTAGAATGATCCCAAGTAATGTTTTAGAAAGTCTTTCAGAATCAAATAATCTTATTTCTGATTTTTTACTAAAGTTGCCGCTATTACAAGTTGGTAAGTTTGCAATACCGCTAATTGGCTTTTCTTTAATGGCTCTTTTATTACAAGCACTCTTACCTAGCAGAAAAGTCCCTTTAAGACCACTATTACCTGGTTCTTTACTTATTGGAATTGGTCTAACAACTTTAAACCTAGCAGTAAGTAAAAGTATTCTCTCACTTGGAGCAAGATTTCAAGCATACGGTTTTATTGGAGGTTTTCTTGTACTTACTTTGTGGGTATGGCTACTAGGAGTAATTTTATATTTTGGACAGTGTTGGAGCGTGGTTATTGCTAGTATGACTTTAATTAATAAAAAACAACGTAAGAGATAACGAAAACTAGAATGTATTATTTTCTTAAAGCTAATAAAAGTTTTCTTACTTGTTCAGTAATATTACTTGTATTGATTCCAATTTTTGGGATTAACTTTTTCCTAAACTTTCTCGGCAATATTATACTGCTTTTATTTCTAATTCCTCTTTTATTATTAGTTTTATTGTTTATAGGGATTAACTCTTACAAATCAAAAATTAACACATGCAGTAGTTGTGGTGCAATATCCCTAGGTTTAAATAAAACCTGCGTTAACTGCGGTGCAGATTTGGAGAATATTGGCATAAGAAATCAACTAGATAAAAAGCCGAGTGAAACTACCATAGAAGTGAATGCAGAAGAAATAAAGTAAAATCTAACCTATTCCAATTTGCCTAAGGATGCTCTGTCCAGTAATTAATTCAGTACCAAGACCAATCAAAATACCCATCATTGCCATACGACCATTCCAAGTTTCTGCAAAATTTACAAAACCAAATCTAGGTTGATTGTCATCATTCATGATTGATTAAAATATCTATCAAATCATCTTAACGTTTAAAAGAAAGATTTATGTAAAATAATAAATTTTTTATTTAACATGTCTAACGCCATCAACAGGTCGATATTCATCTCCAGTTAATTCCTCATATACAATTGCTGGCAATCCTGTATCAAACATTGTTTGCAATGCTTCTTTTAACATAGGGTTCCATCCTCCAGTACTCACTTTCCCATGCCTTACAGTCCAATCCCAAGTCCCTTGAAGATCTTTGGGTAATCTACCTTCTCTGTCTCTTCGGGCAACTAGATCTAAAGATTCAACTAAACCAACAACAACTGGATTTTTACCGTAAGAGGGAGTAAGACTTAATTCAAGTCTAACAGGATCTTCTTTAACCATTCTTAAACGAAATCTTGGCGGTAATTTAAGTGATCTTATAACCGTTGAAACAATTTTAGTTCTTAATTCCAATTTTTTTTCCCTTAAAATTTTAAATCTATTAGTCAGTTGTTGAACCCTTTTCTTCTAAGGTAGAGTCATTGTCATTAGAGAATCTTACTGTTAAAAGCTCCTCTTCTGTTATATTTCCTGATTTGTCTAACAGTTCTGGGTGTATTGTAAACTTTTTTTGTTTAAGGTTGGGAGTACTATAAAATTTTTTTTCTGACCCAGATATACCCCAACCATTGGACATCACTTTAAAAGCTTTCCAAACCAGAAAGGTTAAAGCTGCAGAATATATAATTGGGAAAAGAATAGTCATTGAACTTATGTATTGATATAGATATTTGATTATTATCATAGCCCGAAAAAAAAAAAATTAGTTATTTATGATATAAATTATTCTCTAAATTAAAAATAATTTTTTTAAAATATATTAGGCTTATATATATAACCTACTTAATTTATTCAGAGAATAAAAAAACCAAAATTGGAAAGCTACAACCACAAGATATTACTACTCTTCTCTGTAATTACAATAGGAGTTATAAATCCAACAAATGTAATATCACAAGAATTAACTAAACCAAAAATTAATGAAATTAATATAAATTCACACAAATCTTTTATAACTACAGCTGTAGAAAAAACTGGTTCTGCTGTGGTGACAATTGATACTCAAAGATATGTTAAAAAAAGAAATTTTCCAAACAATTCACAACTATTTCTAGACCCATATTTTGAAAGATTTTTTGGATTAGATTTACCCAAAGAAAATCAACTAAAAATAGAGCAAAACCAAGGAAGTGGATTTATATTTGCAGATGGACTTGTTATGACTAATGCTCATGTCATAAATGGATCGGATAAGGTAATTGTTGGTTTAACCAATGGCAAAAAACTAAATGCAAAACTTATAGGTCAGGACTTTTTTACTGATTTAGCAGTCCTCAAGATTGAAGGTAAAGGACCTTGGCCAAAAGCACAATTAGGCGACTCAACAACAATTAAAGTTGGTGATTGGGCTATCGCAGTTGGAAATCCATTCGGACTAGAAAACACAGTTACACTTGGTATTATTAGTAATTTAAATAGAAACGTCTCACAATTAGGAATATATGATAAAAAACTTGAACTCATTCAAACAGACGCTGCTATTAATCCTGGGAATTCTGGAGGTCCACTGTTGAATAGAGATGGAGAAGTAATTGGTATCAATACATTAATCAGATCAGGCCCAGGGGCGGGTTTAAGTTTCGCAATCCCAATTAATAAGGCTAAGGAAATTGCCGATCAACTAATTAAAAATGGAAAAGTAATACATCCTATGATTGGGATCAGCCTAATAGATGAAAATAATCCTGAGACAAATAATAATGCCGTAAAAGTGGGTTATGTAGTACCCAATAGTCCGGCTGAAAAGAGTGGAATCATGATTAATGACATAATCATAAAAGTTGGTAATAAAGATATCAAAACAGCTTCAGAGGTAATAACCGAAATTAGCAAAAATGGTGTCAATAGACGAATAAATATACTACTGAAACGCCGAAATAAATTTATTAGTTTAAAAGTAATACCCACTGATATTACAAATCTACAAAATAACTAAAAGTTTCAACCGTTACTCTGTTTAAGTATTTCAACACACCTAGAAATACAAGTACCATCTTTTATATCGCATGTGGAAATGCATTCAAAATAACTTTCAACAGGATCAGAAATATGAAACTGTTTATCTTGAAAATCATAATTTTTCATATAAATTAGTAAAACTTTTTTGTATATTTTAGAATAAATAAAGAAAGTAAACTATGTAAAGATAAATAAGTGATCTTGCCTAGTTAAATGTAAACTTTCTGTAAGATAATCAAATTTTTTTTAAATTAATTTTTTATTAATTACAAATTTTTTTTCATATTTTTATTTTTTTCTAAAAAATATTCGTAATTACCATCGTATGAAAATAACTTTGAATCTTTAATTTCAATAATTCTATTAGAAACCTTTGAAATAAAATATCGATCATGAGAAATTATTAATAACGAACCTTTGTAATTTTTAATTGCTAATTCTAAGTTTTCTTTAGATTGCAGATCCAAATGATTAGTTGGCTCATCCAATAGCAGGAAATTACTTGGATGAATAATCATTAAAGCCAATGCTAATCTTGCCTTTTCTCCCCCACTGAGTTGTTTAACAAATTTAAAAACAGTTTCATTGTGAAATCCAAAACCTCCTAAAAATGTTCTTATTTTTTTTTGTGACCATTCTGGAGATTTATTACATATTAAATCAATAACCCTTTCCTCAAGTGAGAGTGCTTCAGCTTGATTCTGTTCATAATAGCTAGTTATTATATTATGTTTGCCAAGATTAATTTCTCCAATTTCTGGAGATATTTTTTTCATAATGATTTTAAGCAATGTAGATTTACCGCAGCCATTTGGTCCTAATATTGCTATTTTCTCCCCCGAAGAAATCTTTAAATTTACATCTAGAAAAAGAATTTTATCCTCAAAACTATGAGACAAATTTTTAATATTTAGAACTAATTTTCCTGAGCGAGGACAATCAGGAAAATTAAAAAAAGGACTTTTTGAGTTTGCTCTAGAAACCTCAATTTTAGAAATCTTTTCTAATTGTTTTTCCCTACTCTTGGCTTGAGAGCTTCTAGTTGCACTTGCTCTAAATCTATCTATAAACTTCTTCTGAATCTCAATTTCCTTTTGTTGTAATTGATATGCTTTATTTTGTGATTCTTCATTTAAAGATTTCTGTTCCATAAAAAAAGAATAGTTCCCATTATAGATTTCAGAAATTCCTCTATCTATAAAAATTATTTTTTTACATAATTTATCTAAAAAATATCTATCATGGCTAATTATAATAATTGCAATCCTCAGCGAAGATAAATATTCTTCAAGCCAAAAAATAGTATCTAAATCTAAATGATTAGTTGGTTCATCCAATAAAAGTAAATCAGGCTTTTGCAGAATTATTTTTCCTAGTGCAACTTTCATCTGCCAACCTCCAGAAAAATTGCCAACTAATTTATCAGCATCTTCGACAGAAAAACCTAGTTTTGGTAATATCTTTTCTACATCAGATTGCATTTTATAGCCACCTGAAGCTTCAAATTTTGCTTGATATTTTGCTAGTTGACTTACTAATATCTCAAGTTCTTCAGGATGTTTTTTAAAATCCAATGATTTCATTTTATTCTCAATTTCTAAAAGTTTTATTTTAAAAACTTGTATATCTTTGAAAGAACTTTCTAATTCTTCTCTCACCGAAGAATTCAAGTCACAATCTAACTCTTGTTTTAAATGAGCAATTTTGGGATTTCCCTCTTTTATGATCATTCCACTTGTTTGATCTTCCTCTCCAATTAAAATCTTAAATTGTGTTGATTTACCTGCCCCATTGGGACCAACCAAGCCAATTTTTTCTCCTTTCTTAATCTCCCAATTAATATTTTTTAAAACAACATCTGTAGAATAAATTTTACTTACACCTTCGAATCTAATCACTTTTTAAAAATAGAGTTTACGAACATCTAATGCTTATTTACTAAAAAATATTTTGTGGAATAAAATTAGATTATGAAAAGAATAGAACAAATTGTAGTAATTTTCATAGCTGCTGCTCTCGCAATTCCAAGTTATTGGTTTTTTTGGACTTTAGCAGGTGGAGGTGGTTACAACCAAAGAATAAAACCTATGACAAATCAAAATAAAAATCATTCTAAACCTTTTCCTAAAGACCTCCTCGAGCCTTGACTAACCACATTTTAGTAGCCTCATCGTCAATGGTACTTAAATATTCAATAACCTCTTCTTTGGTAACAGAAACATTTAACTCCTTGCCCATATCGCATATTTTATCTAAAGCTTTTTTTGGATTAGTCAAGGCTGTCATAAACAAACTTTGTTTCTTTTTGGAGTCGTTTGCTATTAAGTTGTAGAGCTTTTCAGCATTACTAGACATGTTTTTTAAAATCTATTTATTAATAGATTATTACTTCAAGCTACATTTTGTTCATTATATTTAGTAATAGATAGATCATAATCCGTATCTTTCATTTCTTTTGCTGATGCATCTGCCATACTTCTCGCATCTAAACATAAAACCTTTCTTAGTTTCGCAAAGTTAGCCGCATGAGATTTTCTACCTTCTTTTTGAGCAAAATACTCAGACTGTTGAAGTATATGGTGGAGATGAGTTAATAAATATGGACTAATTACAGCTGATACCAAGACATCGCTATTTTCCTTATCAAGAGGATCAGAATTAACTAATCTTTTTTTCTTCTTATCAATTATCGACCTTTTTGGTGAATCAAGTTTTCTGGAATTTTTCATGGCTAATAAAAACAACTAATTGATCCGGACATATATTTCCTTACTTATAATATACACAAAGATAGTATCCTTGACTAACTGTGTATACTTATAAGTAACAGTTATCAACTTTGACTCATGGCTACCCGTCAAAATTCAACAAATGGGAAGCCTAAATCTCCCAGAATTCAAGTAGTTCTTCCAGAATTAATATGTGAGCAGCTTACTATTTTAGCTAGTAATGAATCTAGGACAGTTAGTAACATGGCAAAAGTATTAATACAAGAAGGTATAAAAAGATACTTCGAAAAAGAGGGAGAATCACTTTTTTCAGAAAATAATTTAACTACCTATAAATTTAGAGAAGAACTTGAAAAACAAAGCGTCAAAAGATTAAAAAAAGCTCCTCAAAGGATTAGATACTATAAAAAATCTGATTAAAAATAATTAGTTTTGAGGCAATTTCTGTAGATCTGCAGTTTTTCCCATAACTACCAAAATATTTCCTCTTTCCAAAATATATTTTGCCGGAGGATTAACTGTTAATTCTTCAGCAGGACCTGCTGCTAGAACATTGACTAAATAATTTTTCCTCAAATTTAAATCTCTCAAAGATCTTCCAATAAATTGCTCTGGAACAGTTATTTCATCTATACCAGTTTGGTTATCTAGTACCAATCTTTCAATGAGATTGGGTCTCACTAGCTCTAAACCCAATCTTTCGCCTTGCATTCTGGAAGGAAAGACAACTTTGTCTGCGCCTACCCTTTTTAACATTTTTTCGTGCAAGTCACTCGTAGCTCTCGCTATTACTCTTTTCACTTTACTACCATCACTATCCTTCGCAATAAGTGTTGTAGTTATGCTCGCTTCAATAGGTTCACTTATACCTACAACAACAGTATTCATTTCAAGTATCCCAGATTCCTTCATAGACTCTTCATCAGTACAATCTACGACTCTAGCTTCTATTGAAGGTTCCAATTGCCTTAAATCATCAATAGCTTTTTCCGAACAGTCTGCAGCTAGAACTTCTACACCATTACTTATAAGTTCTCGACAAACAGCAGTCCCAAATCTTCCAACGCCAACAACTGCAAAAGTGAGGGCTTCCTTTTCTCTCTTTTGAGACCACTGCCACCAATCAGCCATAATACAAATTAGTCAGTTCTAAACATAAAGATCAGCTCTAGGGTAGCCAATTCTCTTTTGTCTATCTATTCTACTCTTATATAGAGCCTGCCAAAGTGCACTTAATAGCAAAAGGATACCAAGTCTGCCCACAAACATACCTACAATAAGAATAAATTGGCCAAAATGATTTAATTTTGCAGTTAAACCAATATCAAAACCAACTGTTGCAAATGCTGATATGCAAGTGAAGAGAATTTCTAAAAATGTGAACGATTCTTTTTTGACAAAGGTATTTGTTGTACTTAGCAGCATTGCCATTAAAAGAACGAAAAGCAAAGACCCTACTGTTATTCCAACTGCCTTAAGGATCACTTTATCTGAAATTAATCTATTGCTAATAATTACATCTTTCTGACCTCTTAAAGTTGATCTAGTTGCAGCCATTAAAGCAATAAATGTTGTTGTTTTTATACCTCCACCAGTGCCTCCAGTACTTGCTCCAATAAACATCAATGTCATCAATAACAAGAGACCAGTATCTGAAATAGAGTTCAAGGAGATTGGGTAATTTGTAAAGCCGGCAGTTCTTGCACTCACAGTTTCTAAGATTGAGGATAATAACCTTTCAAGAAAATTCAAATCATTAAAAAATTGACTACTAAGCAATGATTCAGTGATGAAGAATCCCAATGATCCAAAAAATATTAGAGATAAACTTGTTCTAATAACCAGTCGGGAATGAAGACTCAATTTTTTATATGAGAGGTTTTTTTTATTACTCCAAATATCATCAAAAACACGCCATCCCAGGCCACCCATGACAATGAGAAAAACAAATACACTATTAACCAATAAATTTGTCCTGTAGTCCTGAAGACTATTTGACCATAAAGAAAAACCTGCATTGTTATATGCAGATATGCTGTGAAAAATTGAAGACCAAAGTCTTTCCCCATTATTTTGTATATCTACAAATCCAAAAGAATATAAAACAATTGCACCAAAAGATATGATACAAGTTGCAGTAATAGCAATGCTTTGAAAAGTTCGACCAATACCTCCAACTCCAAATTCATCTAAAGTCTTTCCTTTATCTAATCTAGTTCTAAGCTTTGTGCCCTTTACAACGAAACCTTGTAAAAATGTCGTAATTGCCATTAATCCTAGCCCACCTGATAAAAGCATAAAAGCCAAGAAAACTTGGCCAAAAAAATTTAAATCAACACCAACATCTATTATGGTTAAACCAGTAACTGTTATAGCAGAAGTAGATGTAAAAAATGCTTCCCACAAACCGACATTTGAAGATGAACATAGAGGGGAGCTTAAGATTAAAGTTCCAAATAAAATAATAAATAATCCTGTAACGATAGTAAATTGAGGTACAGATAGTTTTCTGTAAGATTCTTTTAATTTATAAACATTACTTGTGAATTTCACTTTATTTGAAATTTAAAATTATTAATGCTGGAACTGTAAATGTCATTATAAATGTTAATCCAGCTCCGTATTTTGTAATATCAAAAAACTTATATCTACCAGGCCCGTAAACCATTAAATTTGTTTGATAACCCATAGGAGTCAAGAAAGATTGACTTGCTCCGAATAGAACGAGCATTATTAAAGCGCTAGGAGAAATGTCTAAAACATTTGAAAATTCAATAGCAACGGGCAAAATTAAAGCAACTGAAGCTGCATTACTAATAAATTGGGTTAAGATAACTGTCAATAAAAAAATTATGACTAATGCAAAATAGAGAGGCATTCCATTAAGAGCAAAATTGAGATTGAGTGCTATTAAATCTGCTAATCCTGTTACTTGCAAAGCAACACTGAAACATGATAATGATCCCAGCAATAAAATAATGTCTAACCTAACTGATTTTTGTATTTCTGCAGGTCTTAAACATCCACAAGTAACCATTGCAATAACGGCTAAAAGAACTGAACCAACTAATGGAATATTAGTAACCGAAGGCAAAACAACCATTCCAATTGCAATTGCAATAGATATAGGTTTTTTGATCAAAACTGGTAAATCATCTTCGAATTGATCTAAAATGAGCAAATCATTACTTGCCTGCAAACCTCTGATTGAATCTAAAGGCGCTTGCAATAATAATACATCTCCAGCCCTTAAAACAGCTTGGCCTAATCTCTCTCGAACAGTTTGCTGACCTCTTCTCAGCGCCAAAACAGTTGCATTATGTCGCTGCCTGAATCTGAATTCTCTCAAACTTGCACCAGCCAGAGTTGAGCCTGCAGGCAACAAGGCTTCAAAGGTTTTAGTACCTTCATCATCTGAAAAAACATTAGCTCCTCTGAAAGATTTTTTATTTTCTCCTAATAAAATGGTGTGTTCCTGTTGCAGTCTTAACAAATCAGCTCTTGTAACACGGATTATTAATCTATCATCCGGCTCAATCTTTCTATCCGCCAAAGGAGGAAGAATAACTTCTCCATTTCTTTGCAACTCCAGAACATCAACATCAAATCGTCTTTGCAATCTACTATTTCTTACAGATTGTCCAACTAACTCTGATTCATAGGGAATAGTGACTTCGGTAAAGTAAATATTCATATCCCCATTTTTAATAAAGTCTGTGTGTCTTCCTCTATCTGGTAAAAGCAGATCAGAGCTTAAAATCATATAGGTAGTGCCAATAAGCCACACAGGAATTCCTATTGAAGTCAAACTAAATAACTCTAAAGCTCCATAACCTAATTGTTGACTTATATCACTTACGAGAAGATTGACAGAGCTGCCCAATAATGTCAGAGTTCCTCCTAATACAGTCGCAAAAGAAAGAGGTAATAAAACTTTGGATGGCGATATTTTTCTGCGCTCACACCAACCTTCAATTAAAGGCAACAAGGATGCAACTACTGGAGTATTAGGAACAATTCCAGATATTGGGGCAATCAAAAAAGCTATTAATGAAATTAATGTTTTTGGGGTTTTAACACTTTCAGAAGAAATCAATTCTCTTACTCTGTCTAAAGCACCACTTTTAAATAATGCAGAAGAGACTGCAAATAAACCCATAAGAGTAATTAAAGATGGGCTGCCAAATCCAGCTAATGCTTTTTCAGGAGATAAAACCCCAGTAACTATAAATATTCCAACACATAATAAACCTGTCAATTCAGGCGCGATGGTATTTTTGATAAACATAATTATTGACATTATTAAAACTACTACCGTTATGAACGCATCAAAATTATTACTAACAACTGCTATGAAATTCATATGAAACTTATTTAACTTAATATACCCAAAAACAATATTGGAAAAAAGTTTAATTAGAATTATCTTTTTTTAGAAACTTTTTAAAAATAGATTTTTTCTGGAATATCCATGAAGATACGGATTTTAAACTTTCATTGATATCAGGCAACTTAGAGGCATATATAAGTCTTCTAGCCTCAAAAGCAAATTTCCCAGATAAAGTAATTCCAAGCGCAGAAATTGAAGCTTCACCTATTCCTAAGCTAATCATTTCTCCATTATCTTGATAATCAAAAGGTAAAGGATTTTTACCTTGAATTATTAGTTCTATATTTTTAGCAAGATGATTTCCTTCCTGCATAGCAACCTGAGCTGTAATAGGTAAATCCTCCATCCCTGCAATGATTGAGATATCTCCAATGGCAAAACAATTCCTATAATTTTCAATTTGCAATTTATTATTAACTAAAATTCTTCCATACTTTTTTGTTATTTCATCAGATTTCAAATAATGCAAATTAGGTTTAACACCTGCAGTCCAAATAACAATATCTTTAGCAAAAGAAGTCACTCCATCCTCACCAGAAATAATAATTTCAGATTCTGAGACTTCTTCAACTTTAGAATTTAAAAGGACTTTAATTTTTCTTTTTTCTAGTGCTCTCTCTGCTTCTTCTCTATTAAAAATCTTATTTCTATATAGAATTTCATTAGATTTTTCAATTACATTAATTTCAAATTGATCCACAAATATATCTTTAATTTTACATGCTAACTCAACGCCAGAGGGACCACCTCCAACAATGAAAATTTTTTTTTGTAACGAAGTTTTTTGTAATTTTTCTAAAAAAGACTCTAATTTATTTAAATCATTAAGATCATTAAAAAAATAACAATATTCATCTACGCCTTTTGTTGAGAAACTATTTGGCATAGATCCTGTGCAGATGACAAGATATTGATAATTTACTTTTAATTCGTCACTAAATTCAAGAAAATTATCTTTGAAAGAAATAGTTGTTAAAGAATTTTTTAAAAAAGTTACACCAACATCAGAAAAAATATTTGCAAATTTTGGCGTGGCTTCCCACGTTCTTATTTCTTTACTTAAAACTTCATACATTAAAGGTTTAAATATAAAGTTTGATGCAGAATCAACTACAAGAATAGGTAATGCAGGATTCAGTTTCTTTAAATTCAAAGCGGCTGTCATGCCTGCAAAACCTGCTCCAACTATTACTATTGGTTTTTGTATTGATTTCATTAACGAAGTATTGTTATACGTAAATGTATTATTAAACTAAACGAATAATTTTCAAATTGAGCGAAATAAAATTAATCTCATAACCAAATTCAAGAATGATTGAAAACATCCAAAAAGATATTAAACCTAAATTAAGGAAATATAATAAAGAGCTTGTAAATATGAAGGCTCAAGAAATGCTTAAATGGGGTTATAAAAAATTTGAAAATCAGTTTGCAATTACAACAAGTTTTGGTATTCAGTCATCAGTTCTTTTAAATATGGTCAATAAATTGTGTCTGCAAAAAAAAATTAAAATATTTTGGATAGATACAGGCTACTTACCTCCCGAAACCTATCAATATGCTGAAAAGCTTATTCACAAATTATCCTTGGAAATAGAAGTTTTACAATGTGAATTATCCCCGGCAAGAATGGAGGCAATACACGGAAAACTTTGGGAAACAAATAAAGCAAGTGATTTAGATAAGTATCATGAATTGAGAAAGATAAAACCTTTAGAAAATGGACTAGAAAAATATAATATTCACTGCTGGGCTAGCGGTGTTAGATCAAGCCAAACAGAAATTAGAAACAAAATGGAATTTCTGGACGTTATTCGTCAAAGACTTTCTCTAAGGCCTTTATTAAATTGGACAAATAAAGATATTTTTTATTATATGGAAGAAAATAATTTACCTGCTCATCCACTTTTTATAAAAGGCTATTCAACGGTTGGTGATTGGCACTCCAGCACTGCAGAGGGTACCGAAACAAAAGGCAGGGCTACAAGATTTGGTGGTATCAAACAAGAATGTGGAATACACACTAATAATTAAGTTGATCATAATAAAATGGTCTCAGATATAAATTTTTTATTAGTTGGAAATAGTAGACTTCATTGGGCCAAATATTCTAAGAGTAAATCTAAATTCTTCCATACCAAAAAAGAGCAAAAAGTTCCCGAAAATATAGATCTTGATCAATTAATTTGGGCTTCCGTAGGAAAATTACCTAATTTTTTGCTTAATAAAGAAAATGAAATAAACACTAAAGATATCAAATTATCAAATCTCCCTGATTATTTTGGAGTTGACAGAGCTCTTGCCTGTGTTGGAGCCTTAAAAATTATTGAAAACCCTTTAAAAAAAGATTTAGTAATTGCAGATTTTGGAACAATATTATCAATAACAAAATTAAATCCAAATGGATTTATTGTCGGAGGTCAACTTAGTCCAGGTTTTCTAACACAATTAAAATCAATGAAAGAAAACACAAAAAATCTCAGTGTTCCAAAAAAATATGACATTCCAACTAAAGAGTTTCTTCTTACTACAGAAGAAGCAACTTTAAAAGGAGTTATTAACTCTCTTAAAGGAGTTATAAATAGTTCATTTAATCCACTTAAGGATATCTTGATAACTTGTGGAGGAGATTCTCAATTCTTTACAAACTTTATAAAAACTAAGAAAAAAAATATTATTAATGCTCCTAATTTAGTTATGGAAGGAATGATTATTCACCACCTATCAATAAAAAAATTATTGTAATCCAAGGTCTGCAATTATGTGATCAGCCATTATTGCTGCTTTTACCTTTAAGTAAATTTTTTCGATCTTACCATCAGTATCAATCAAAAACGTATTTCTCATCATTCCCATATATTCTTTTCCCATGAATTTCTTAAGTCCATAGCTATCGTAATCAGAAGAAACTTTAAAAGGTTCAGGATCAGTTAAAAGAATAAAAGGTAAATTAAATTTTTTTATAAACTTCTGATGAGAGGAGGAATTATCTTTACTAATACCAAGCACAACAATATTATTTTTCTGGAGCAAATCCCAATTTTCTTTAAAATTGCATGCTTCCTTAGTGCATCCTGGAGTATTATCTTTGGGATAGAAATATAGTATTATTCTTTTACCTTTAAAATCTTTAAGAGACACTTCCTTCTCAAAAGAATCTTTTAATTTAAATTCTGGTGCTTTGTCACCAACCTTTAGAGCCATTGAAATTATTAAATCAGTATGAATATAAAATACCAAAAATTTGGTTTTATGAGATTAAAGGTGTACAAGATGTCGTAACGTTAGAGGAAATTAAAACCGCGGAAAAACTTTCAAGTTTAAGATCAAAAGTTTTTTTAAAAACTAGAGGATATTTAAGAAAATCACTATCAACACTTTTTGATTTAGATCCTCTAGAAATTCCAATAAATGCTCATCCAGGTAAACCACCAATATTGCCTACTGGTATGGGAAATATAAGTTTAAGTCATTGCAAAGATGCCTTAACTATAATTTGGCATAAAAGCAAAATAGGAATTGACATAGAAAGAACAGATAGAGATTTTAACTATAAAAAATTTGCGGAAAAATATTTTTTTCATACCAATAAATCAATTCATAAAAAATTGACAAAAAACATGATACTAAATCAATGGTGCGCTGTTGAAGCGGCCATAAAATGGGATCATGGAAAATTAGCTAAAGACATAAACCATTGGCAATATTTTGAAAAGCCAAAAGAGTTAATTCATAAGAAGAAAAATATACATTTAAATTATTCACATATTAACTTCCATAAGTGGACTATCGCTTTAGCCCACGAGGAAATTTCTTTTAAGCCTGAGATTATTTGTTGTTCGAAAAATTTTTAATTTTCTTTTCTTCTAAGCAGTTCTTCATATTGAGTTTTTTCCCATCCATTATTATTTGGTTCCCATATTTTTAAACCTCTTAAAGATGTAGGAAGATATTCTTGTACGACCCGATTACCTTGATAATTATGAGGATTTACATAACTATTAGAATTATTTTTTAAATGAAGTGGAACATCAAAAGCATTGGTAGATTTGATAGTTTCAATTGCTTTAAAAATACTTTTCGTACTATTACTTTTTGGAGAAATAGCTAAATATAAAGAAGCCTGAGTTAAAAAATATAATCCTTCTGGAAAACCAACTCTATCAAAAGCATCACAACAAGATTGTACTACTACTATGGCATTAGGATCAGCTATTCCAATATCTTCACTGGCAGATATAAGTAGTCTTCTAAAAATAAAATTAGGATCTTCACCAGCCTCCAGCATATTCGCAAGCCAGAATAAAGTTGCATCTGGATCAGAACCTCTTATGGACTTGATAAAGGCACTTATTACATCGTAGTGATTTTGACCGTTTTTATCGTAAATAATATTTTTCTTTTGTAGTGCATCCTCTGCTATTGAGAGATTAATGTTGATTTCTTTAGCATCATTTTCAGCAGTTGTTTCTATTGCCATTTCTAGCGCATTGATTAATGTCCTTGCATCTCCTCCAGAAAATTTAATTAAATGACTCATAGCATCTTGAGTCAAATAAACCTTTTTTGAATCTTTTTGTTTTGAGTAGTGAGTAATGACTTTTTGTATTATTTTCTGCAAATCATTTTCTGCCAAAGGAAGTAATGTGAAAATACGAGACCTGCTAACAAGCGCTTTATTAACAGCAAAGAAAGGGTTTTCAGTTGTAGCACCAATAAAAGTTATAGTTCCATTTTCTATTGAAGGTAATAAAGCATCTTGCTGAACTGCCGTAAATCTATGAACCTCATCGATAAATAAAATTGTTTTTCTTTTTGAATTTATTAATCTATCTTTTGCATTAGCGATTTCATTTCTTAATTCTTTAACACTTGATAATACTGCATTTAACTTAATTAATTTTGACCGCGTATTAAAAGAAATAATTTCAATTAGAGTAGTTTTTCCAACACCCGGAGGGCCAGAAAAAATAAAATTACTAATTTTATCGTTTAAGATTGCACTTCTTAAAAGCGAATTCTCATTCAGGATTGGTTGTTGACCAAAAAAATCTTCAAAATTCTTTGGTCTTAATTTATCTGCCAAAGGTGCGTTGTTTTCTATTTGAGAATAATTAGTAAATAAATTTTCTGAATGCATATAAATAAAATCAAAAAATCATTACTTTCAATTCTATGTAATTACTGTAGGAGTTTCCATTTGAGTAAGTTTTGAAATGTTCAATAAAACATCTAAATCATGTATTAGAGGTTTCAAAGCGATCTGAGGATTTAACGAAAGATTCTGTTGAGGATCGAAAAACTTCTCAAAGTAAAGTCTTAATGTTGCACCCTTAGTTCCAGTTCCAGAAAGGCGCACAATTACTCGAGAATTATCATCAAGGACCAACCTTAAACCTTGATTTTCACTTACGGAATTATCAACGGGATCTAAATATGAAAAGTTATCTGCAACTTTAACTAAATGGCCAGCAAAACTATTTCCTTTTAAATTTTCGAGCTTGGAAGTTAGATTACCAAAGATTTGATTAGCAATATTTGAGGGAATTGCCTCATAATCATGTCTTGAATAATAATTCCTACCAAATTGTTTCCAATGATTCTGCATCAAATCACTTACCGAACATTTTTTCTTAGCTAAAACTTGTAACCAATATAACACTGCCCAAAGTCCATCTTTCTCTCTCACATGCTTACTACCTGTTCCGAAACTTTCTTCTCCACATAAAGTAATTAAATTAGAATCTAAAAGATTTCCAAAAAACTTCCAGCCAGTAGGTGTCTCGAAACAAG
This sequence comes from uncultured Prochlorococcus sp., assembly GCA_902564235.1. Classification (GTDB taxonomy): domain Bacteria; phylum Cyanobacteriota; class Cyanobacteriia; order PCC-6307; family Cyanobiaceae; genus Prochlorococcus_A. The sequence continues at coordinate 75,131 of CACFAG010000004.1, forward strand.
GTATGTTTAATGCTCGAGCGACATTATCAACCGCTGAACTGGTTGGCATGGATCGTGCCACACCTGTAATACCATCTTTATAACCAGGGACACATTTTGTGTTAGCAGTAATAACTGCAAGGCTATCACTAGGATTTACAAAACATCCACTTCCTAAAATCATATTCCTATCTCCATCTCCATCGCATGCAGCACCAAAACTATAAGATTTTTTATTTAATAACAAATCAGCCAATTGGGATGCGTAAGTAAGATTAGGATCAGGATGTAAACCTCCAAAATCTTTTAACGGGTTACCATTCATGACACAATCTGGTGCAAGACCCATTTTCTCAACAAAAATATTTTTTGCATATGGGCCTGTAACCGCATTCATTGCATCAAAGATTAACGAGAAGTCTTTTTTTAAGAAATCACTAATTTGATCAAAGTCAAAAATCTTCTCCATCAAATTAGAATAATCTGTTAATCCATCAATAATTTCTAAAGTAGTTTCGTCAAAATAATAAGTTCCATATTCACTCAAATCAGGTAATTGAATTTTACAAATTTTATAACTAGTTAGTAATTGTGAAGCCTTAAAAATCTTATTAGTAATTATCTCAGGAGCTGGGCCACCATTAGAGATATTCAATTTCACTCCAAAGTCGCCATCAATCCCACCAGGATTATGGCTTGCAGAAAGAATAATTCCACCAATAGCGTTTTCTTTTCTAATTAAATGTGATGTCGCAGGAGTAGATAATAAACCATATTTTGGAACAATAACCTTTTGAACTTTATGAGCAATGCATATTTGGACAATTTTTTCTATTGCTTCAATATTTCCATATCTACCATCACCACCAACTACTAATGTTGAACCTTTTAAATCTTCTAATGATTGTAAGATTGCTTCAATAAAAACTTCTAGATAATGTTCTTCCTGAAACTTTACAGTACTTTTTCTTAATCCAGAGGTACCTGGTTTTTGATCTAGAAAAGGAGAATTGATATTAATTACACTAACTTGAGTCATATTTTTAAGAAAACTTCCAAAAATCTAACTAAATTAATGAGGCATTTCGGAAGTTCTTAACATAGCGATAAACCATAATGAAGAAATTAGTAATGCACTAAGAATTCCATAGTTAACACCAAATTTAGAAATTGTAATTGGAACTATTAATGGAAAAGTTAATGCACCAAACAATGGAGTAAAAGCTACAATTTTTTTCAGCATTAATTTAATTTATTAAAACCATTCAGTCTCAGCATTATCCTTTTCATTAGTATCGTCAAGTGGTGTAGATCTATCAAATTTCATTGATATACTTTTTTCTTGCTCACCAGATACATCAACAGCTTTAATATCATATTTTTGAGTCCCGTCTCTAAATGGAACTTGAATTCTAAAAGTACCATCTGCAGCAAGAGGTACATCTTCTCCCCCAATTGTCAGTTTTGCAGAAGGCTCTGTAGCTCCATAAACAATTAATTCAGCATCAGCAACTAGCCAAAAAGATCTATTTTTCACAATTCCGCTTCCTGAATCATTTAAACCTGATGACCATTTACCAGCACCTGAGTCTGTAAGATTATCGTTGAGGTTTGTTGAATTTAAGTTTTCCATAAATTCTTCAGAACCAACTTTTCTTCTGACAGGAATGTTAGTTGCTGCTTGGTATAACCTTTCATGCATACCATTTTGTTCTGAAACAACAGGATTAGAAATATCTGGGATTGACTCAGAAGTAGAATCTAAATTAAAAGGCACAAATTTATCAAGAATTTGCTCCGAAGGATGAGACCCAGGAACATGGCTTATCGAAGAAAATGCCAATGACATCCAGTTAAAACCATATTTGTAGCCTAATTCAACTTTATAATCTCTATCTGCAAGTGGGATCGGCAAGTACCACTCAGTACTGTAACTATCAACTGCTATCTCCCTAAGTGTTCCTTGATTCAAGTTGCTTCCTTCAGAACCAGATGCATCAAATAATCGTAAACATAATTTATTAGCTCCCAGAGATTGTGCTTTTTCTCTATCTGCATCAGAAATTTGCCAAAAAACATAAGCCCAATCTGGATCTCGGGGTAGGAAAACTACATTTGTTTTAATTTCTTCACTACTTTTGAAATCATTGGAACCAGAAGTTTCTTCGGATTTCGATTGAGGAGCTACAGTGTAAGTTTTTTTTGTAGATTTATCTTGGTATTTAAGTATTAAATCAACTAAAACGGCTTTTGTTTTGCGACTATACAGCGGGACAGATAATTTACTTGCTTCTTGACGTAATTGTCTGAGGGTTAGTGAGAGTAATTGATCTTTATTCATGATCCCATCAGCCACTTTAAATTCTCCGATTTTGTTTGGGATCAGTATGTTCTTTTTTTTTAGGAATTGTGTGTCTTTTTGGCCTGTCGTCAGGATCCTCTGACTACTAAAGAATTCTCAAAATTGATATTTCTCTTCAAAACAGTTGGTATCAAAGCAATTAATTAATTTTCAGATCTTTTTGAAATGTAAATTAATTTTCTTTTTTTTTAAATTTTATTACCTGAATTTGTTAACGACTCAACAAAAATATATTTTTTCTTCGGGATCAGTTAAATAAAAAAGAATTCAGCTTTGTTCAACTAGAAGTACTAAATCATCTATCTCTAAATCCTCAATACTTTTACCTATTTTTTTGGAAAAAGCACTTAATTTTTTAGAAGTAGATTCTAACTGCTCATAAAAAAGATCACTAAATTTTTTATCATCAAATTTTTTGGATTGGTTATCACACCATTCTCTCAGGGGATTTTTATTTTGATATTCCAAACTATTATCTACATTGATAATTTTTAAAATTTGAAGGCAATGAGCAAGTATTCTTAAATGATGTTTCTGCATTATAGGTAGATCAAGTTTATCAATTTCTTGAATAGTTTCTATGTTTAATGGGTTAGACAATGGATCAAGATGATTAGACATTAATTTTTAGTTTTAATAAAGGAAAAAAACTCAATATTGGGGGTATCTTTCGTTAAAGTATATAAAGCTAATTGTAATAAGTTATTTTAATAACATGGTCAACGAAAATTTAGTTAAAGATGTAGTAAAAGAGCCTTACAAATATGGTTTCGTTACTGATATTGAAACTGAAAAAATTGAAAAGGGATTAAATGAAGATATCATAAAATTAATTTCACAGAAAAAAGAAGAGCCAAAATTTCTTCTCGATTTTAGATTAAAAGCCTTCAAAAAATGGCAAAAAATGAAAGAGCCTGATTGGGCAGCATTAGGATATAAAAAAATTGATTATCAAGATATAATTTATTACTCTGCTCCTAAGCAAAAAGAGAAAATTTCTAGCTTAGATGAAGTTGATCCCAAGCTTCTTGAAACTTTTGACAAATTAGGAATACCTCTTACGGAGCAAAAAAAACTCACAAATGTAGCAGTAGATGCTGTCTTTGATAGTGTTTCTATAGCCACAACTTTTAGAGAAGAACTTGCTGAACATGGAGTTATATTTTGCTCAATTAGTGAAGCAGTAAAAAATCACGCGGATTTGATTGAAAAATATTTAGGTACAGTAGTTCCAGCTAGTGATAATTATTTTGCAGCACTAAATTCTGCAGTTTTTAGTGATGGTTCTTTTGTTTATATCCCAAAAGGTGTTGCCTGCCCTATGGATCTATCTTCCTACTTCAGAATTAATAGTGGAGATTCAGGACAATTCGAAAGAACATTAATCATTGCTGAAGAAAAAAGTTCTGTAAGTTATCTAGAAGGTTGTACAGCTCCAATGTTTGATACAAATACCCTACATGCAGCAGTTGTAGAGCTTATTGCATTAGACGACGCCTCAATAAAATATTCAACAGTGCAAAATTGGTATGCTGGTGATGAAGAAGGTATTGGAGGAATTTTTAATTTTGTCACCAAGAGAGGAAAATGTTTAGGTAAGAGAAGTAAAATTAGTTGGTCTCAAGTTGAAACAGGGTCTGCAATTACATGGAAATATCCTAGCTGTCTTCTTTTAGGGGAAGAATCTATAGGAGAATTTTATTCAGTGGCTCTCACCAACAATCTTCAGCAAGCAGATACCGGCACAAAAATGATCCATATTGGTCCTAGGACCAAATCAACTATTGTTAGCAAAGGTATTAGTGCAGGTAACTCAAAAAATAGCTATAGAGGTCTTGTCAAAATGGGAACAAAAGCTACAGGATCAAGAAATTACAGTCAATGTGATTCAATGTTAATAGGGGATCAAGCTTCTGCAAATACATTCCCTTACATCAAATCTCAACAACCCAATTCTGAAATTGAGCATGAAGCAAGCACATGTAGAATCTCAGAAGACCAACTTTTTTATCTCCAAAGCAGAGGTATAGAGTTTGAGGAGGCAGTATCTATGATGGTCAGCGGTTTTTGCAGAGATGTATTTAATCAATTACCTATGGAATTTGCTGCTGAAGCAGATAAGTTACTAGCACTTAAACTAGAGGGATCAGTAGGTTAATCAATCAATTTCTAAACTGAAATGCAAAGTAAAATGAAAGAACCAGATCCAATTTTAGAAGTTGAAAATCTCTCTGCATCCACTGATAATCTTCCAATTTTAAAAGGGGTTTCACTTACTGTCTATCCTGGAGAAATTCATGCCATTATGGGAAGAAATGGATGTGGAAAAAGTACTCTTTCGAAAATCATTGCAGGACATCCCTCCTATAATATTACAAATGGCGACATAAAATTTTTAGGTGAAAACATCAACTCTCTAGAACCTGAAGAGAGATCTCAATCAGGAATTTTTCTTGGTTTTCAATATCCAATTGAGATTCCAGGTGTAAGTAATCTTGAGTTTCTTAGAGTTTCAACTAATGCTAGAAGGAAATTCCTCAACAAAGAAGAATTGGATACATTTGATTTTGAAGAATTAGTTAAAGAAAAGTTAGAAATTGTGAAAATGGATCAGGCATTCCTATCAAGGAGTGTGAATCAAGGCTTTTCCGGAGGCGAAAAAAAAAGAAATGAGATTCTGCAAATGGCTTTACTTGAGCCCAAGATAGCAATATTAGATGAGACTGATTCTGGTCTTGATATCGATGCTCTAAGAATAGTGTCATCAGGAATTAAAAAAATTTCTAATGCACAAACTGGAATTATACTTATTACCCACTATCAAAGATTATTAGATGAAATTAAACCAAATTATGTCCATGTTATGTCAGACGGACAAATCATAAAAACTGGTGAGAGTGATCTTGCTCTAGAGCTTGAGGAAAAAGGGTATGAATGGACTGATAACTTTATAAAAGAGATCTAAACAAATGGAAATTATTGAAAAAATAAAAACTAATAAATCGGATGATAACCTAACAGAAATACAAAAAATCTGTCTTCATAAATTACAATCAAGTCCTCTCCCTAATCTTAAAAGTGAACTATGGAGAC
>CACFAG010000005.1 GCA_902564235.1 uncultured Prochlorococcus sp.
AATTCCTTCGTAAGGATATATTTTAAGAATATCTCCTGTTTTCATATGAGATACATCAGCTTCTATAGGGAAAGCTCCTGAATCTTGAGCAGTATTGAAGAAAATAGGAGCTATTTTGCTACCAATTATTATTCCACCTGTTTTTTTGTTTGGGACAAAAGGAATATCTTCACCTATATGCCAGATGAGTGAATTAATTGCAGATTTTCTAGAACTACCTGTACCAACAACATCTCCAACATAGGCTATTGGTAAATTTTGTTTTTTTAAATTATCAATAATCTTTAGTCCATCTGGTTTTTTAAATTCCAACATAGCTAATGCGTGCATTGGTATGTCAGGGCGTGTTGTTGCATGTACAGCCGGAGATAAGTCATCTGTGTTTGTCTCCCCGTCAACTTTAAATACTAAGCAAGTAATCTCTTTCTCTAGAACTTTTTTATTTTTGAACCATTCTGCATCTGCCCAACTATTTACAACTTCCATTGCATAAATATTCTTTCGAGATAATTCATAAATCTCATTAGCTGAGTCGTAAACAAGAATAATATTTTTTAAAACTTCTGCTGCCTTTTTAGCAAGTAAACTATTTTCGCCTTTAAGTATTTCGACCAGAGAATTTACATTATATCCGCCTATCATTGTTCCTAGTATCTCAATTGCTTTTTCAGAGTTTATGAATTTGCTATATTTTTCTGAATTAATAACAGCTGTAAGCCAGCTTGCTTTTACATAAGCAGCTTCATCAACTCCTGGTGGTACTCTATTTATTAACAAATCAAGTAGATATGAGGAATCGTAATTACTTTCTTGTTCCAATAATTTTGTAACGCAATTCGTTTGCTCAGCATTTAATGGTAAAGGTGGTATTCCTTTGGCAGCTCTTTCAGCTACATGATCTGCATAATCTTTTAGCAATGTTTTCAAATTCTTCATTAGTAAGGTTTAATGCCTAATCTATTGTTATTTTTAATATTGAAAAGGAGAGTATTCATAAATGCTTTTTTAAATATTCAAACTTCTTAATTAATCAATGACAACATCATCAAATAATTCAGCTTTAGAAAAGACATCAGATTTACATGTTGTTGAAACACGTCCATTAATACCTCCAAGCAGATTACATAATGATATACCTTTAGATTACACCTCCGCTAATACGGTATCTAAAACTAGAAGATCGATACAAAATATATTGCATCATAATGATCATAAGCTTTTAGTAATTGTTGGTCCATGTTCAATTCATGATCTAGAGGCAGCGAAGGAATATTCAAAATATATTCAAAATTTTCGAGAAATTTACAAAGATAAATTAGAAATAATTATGAGAGTATATTTTGAGAAACCTAGAACAACTATTGGTTGGAAGGGACTTATAAATGATCCTCATCTAGATGATTCTTATGATATTAATACTGGTTTAAGGAGGGCCAGAAGTTTGCTTTCATATCTAGCAACACGTGGAATACCTTCTGCTACAGAATTACTAGACCCAATTGTTCCACAATATATTGCTGATTTGATCAGTTGGACAGCCATAGGTGCGAGGACTACTGAAAGTCAAACTCATAGGGAAATGGCATCAGGTTTGTCAATGCCTATAGGCTTTAAAAACGGAACTGATGGTTCTTTTACTACTGCAATCAATGCAATGCAGGCAGCTTCAAAATCCCATCATTTCCTAGGTGTAAATGCTAATGGAATGGCTTCTATTGTTAATACTACAGGAAATCCAGATGGTCATATAGTTTTAAGAGGTGGCTCAAATGGACCAAATTTTGAAAGTCAACACGTTCAAAGAATTTCATCTGAATTAAAGCAATTTAATCTTCCTCATAGAGTTATGATTGATTGTAGTCATGGAAATTCCAATAAAGATTTTCGAAAACAGTCTGAAGTCTTAAAAAATATAGCTTCTCAAATTAGGAATGGTGAAAAAAATATATTAGGGGTCATGCTTGAAAGTCATTTGAAGGAAGGTAATCAAAAACTTCTTAAAAAAGAGGGCCTTGAGTTTGGCAGAAGTATTACAGATGCATGTATAGATGTAGAAACAACAAAAGAATTACTTGCTATTTTATACAATTCGCTTAGTTAGTTATAAAAAAATTAAAAAATAATGCTGAAGCAATTGGAACAATGATATTATCTATCCCTAAAACACTAAATTGTTCAAGCAAAGTCGCAAAAAAAGCTATTGTAAAATAATTTAAATTAAAACTATTTTGTTGGGTATATCCTATTGAGCAAACTACTATCAAGCTTGTTAAAAACATTGTCAAAGTGCCAATTAAAGATTTTTTTTGTTTAAAAAAAATCCAACTCTTTGAGTTAAAGCTTTTCCCTATTAACCCAGCTAATCCATCACCAAAAGTCATTAAAAAAAATCCAGTAATTAATGCATATGGATCTTTTTCCCAGAAAAGAAAAATCAAAATAAATAAACTTAGACAATAAAATAATGTTCCATAACTCTTTCTTTCAACATCTTCAATTGTTGGAAATAATCTATAGTTGTAATTGATGAAAACCATTAATGAAACGATTCCTGTAAAAATAAGCGCTGAATTTTGATCTATTTTTAAAAATTGTGCAATGGGTATTAGTGGCCCTATTCCAATATGTATAATTTTTCTGACGATTTCTCTTCTATTTTCATTATATTTTTTAAAAACTATTGATACTAAAAAAATTGAAACTAAATATAATAAAATTACAGCAAATTTTATCAATTTTATTAAGCAGCTTTTTGATGAGTTGTCATTACTCTAAGTTTTAATATTGCTTTAGCTTCTAGTTGCCTTACTCTTTCTCTTGAAACATTAATTTGTCTTCCTATTTCTGCGAGTGTTAATGGTTCTTCACCATCTAAGCCAAATCTTAGCTTCATGATTTTTTGTTCTCTTTCATTTAATTGCGAAAGCCAAGTTCCTAAATGCTCTTTTTGAATAGTTCTATCCATACCCTCCATAGGTTCTTCACAGTTTGGATCAGGTATAAGTTCTCCTAATGTACTTCTGTCTTCTTCGCCTCTTGCATGAGCATCTAATGAGGCGCAAGGAGCACTTTGAGAAATTAAATCTTCTAAGTCTTTTTGATCAATTCCCATCTCAGTTGCCATTTCCAATCTGGTAGGTTGTCTTCCAAATTTATGTGACAATTCTCTAGAGACTCTTCTCATTTTGGATAGTTTTTCACTTATGTGAATAGGCAAACGAATTGTTCTTGCGCTGTTATCAATAGCCCGTGTCATTCCTTGCCTAATCCACCAGTAAGCATAAGTTGAGAATTTATATCCCATAGCTGGATCAAATTTATCTACGGCTCTTTCAAGGCCAATAGCACCTTCTTGAACAAGGTCTAATAATTCAAGTCCTTGATTTTGGTATTTTTTTGCAACGGAGACAACTAGCCTTAGATTAGCTGCCATCATTCGATCTCTTGCTTTTTTGCCAATCTTAATTTGATAAAGATTTCGTTGCGTTCTATCAGTTTCAGGAATTTGTAGCAGCTTTTTCATGTTTTGAACATGATGAGCTAACTCTATTTCCTCTGCTGGAGTCAAAAGAGGTACTCTACCAATGCTACTTAAGTAATAGCCAATGGAATCTGAAGCGAGTCTTCCAGATTTTTTTTGGCTTTGTTTTGTACTTAGACTGGATTTTGATTTGCGAGACATGCCCGCAGTGTTTGGTAATCTTGGCTCATCAAAATTATTATCTGAAGAGCTCTTAGCAGATTCCAGAGGGATCCCCATCACCCTGGCCTCCTAAAATAATGGATTTTTTAAAAAACTAGCACTGAAATTGAAATAAAAACTGCTTTTACTTTGAAACTTTAAAGACAAAAAAATTTTTTTTTGTCCTAATTTCTCGAAATCAATTGATATGATTGACTTTTATAAAAATAAAAAAAAATTTAAAATATTAAGTATTTTTTTAAATGTTATAAAAATCAATATTCTTTTTATTTTTCTATGAGATCAATTTGTGAACGATTTTCGGAGGAGTCTAATGCATATTTTTCATAAGAACCATCTTCTTTCATTATCCAAGAAAAGTAATCATCTTTAATATATATTTGCAAAAGAGCTTGTATTTGGGATTTTAATCCAAAATCTTCTATTGGAGTAACAGCTTCTATCCTTCTATCAAGGTTTCTTTTCATCCAATCTGCACTACCGATAAAAACTTCATTATCATCGTTATTACAAAACCAAAAAATTCTTGAGTGTTCAAGAAAATGCCCAATAATGCTTTTGACTTTAATATTTTCACTTAAATTTTTTCTTTGGGGATATAAGCAACAAATACCTCTTATGATAAGACTAATTTTTACACCGGAATTGGAAGCTAAATAAAGAAGATTTATTATTTCTGGGTCTACTAAAGAATTCATTTTTGCAATTATTTCAGCTTTTTTACCTTCCCCTGCATTTTTAATTTCCCTTTTTATTAGAAATATAAACTTCTCTCTCATTGATGAGGGAGAAACTAATAATTTTTGATAATTTTTTTGTTTAGAAAAACCTGATAAGTAATTAAATAATTCAAGTAAATCTGATGCAATATCAGGATCTGTTGAAAGAAATCCTAAATCTGTATAAAACCTTGAAGTATTAGAATTATAGTTTCCAGTTCCTATATGAAAATAATTTCTTAATCGACCTTTTTCTTTTCTAACAATTAAAGCTATTTTTGTATGTGTTTTAAATCCTATGATCCCATATACAACATGAATTCCGGCTTGTTCAAGTTGTTTCGCCCATTGAATATTATTGTCTTCATCAAATCTTGCTTTCAGTTCAACAAGAGTCATTACTTCTTTCCCATTCTCTGCAGCTCTAATTAAAGCTGTGATGATAGGAGAATCCTTTGAAACCCGATATAACGTAATTTTTATAGCCATTACAAGTGGATCATCAGCTGCTCTATTTATAAATTCTTCAACTGAACTTTTAAATGAATCGTACGGATGATGAAGCAGAATATTTTTTTTCCTAAGTATCTTAAAAATTGAATTGAGGCTTTTGTTTGAATGCAAATCTAAATTTTTTAATTCCGGATGAGTTTTCCCAATTAGCAAATTTTCTTTTAAATCGTCTCTATTAATTTTTGTCAGCTGATTTAAATCGTCAAGGCCTAATAAACTTTTGCAAAAGTATATATATTCTTCTTGAATTGAGATACTGTCAATAAGTAATTTTAGAATATTTTCTGGCATTTCAGATTCAACTTCTAATCTAACTACGTCTCCACCTAATCTTCTCTTTTGCAAACTTTGTTCAACTGCTATAAGAAGATCATCAGCTTCAAGTTCTTTCAATTCTAAATCTGCATCTCTTGTTACTCTAAAAAAAGAGTAATTTATACATTCCATTCCTTTAAATAAAGTATTTATATTATTACCAATTAAATCTTCAACACTTATGAAAAAGAGAGAATTTTCATCACTATTTTGAGTAATTTCATTGGGAATTTGTATAAATCTGTTTATTTTTTTTGTTGGTATTTTTACTCTGACAAACTGATTTTTTGAACTTTCTCCATCCCTTATTAAAGCTGCTAAGTTAAGACTTAAATTACTTATAAATGGAAATGGATGTGCTGGATCAACAACTAGTGGAGTTAATAAAGGAAATATAGATGAAGTAAAGAAGTTATTGCACCAATTTTTTTGATTTTCACTCAGATCCTTATATTTATTTAAAATCAAACCTTGTTTTTTTAACTCATCTTTTAATTCATTATTAATAAAGTTCTCTTGAAGATTAGTTAAACATTTTACTTCTTTGTTGATTTTCGTTAATTGCTCTTTAGGGGTAAGTCCGTCAATACTTTTTTTGGTAATTCCTGCTTCAACTTGAGCTTTTAATGAAGCTACCCTTACCATAAAAAATTCATCTAGATTATTACTAAAAATTGAACAAAATTTTACTTTATCTAGGACTTTATACTCCTTTTCCATACCAGTTAGGAGTACTCTTTTATTGAATTCAATCCAACTTAATTCTCTATTAATAAATACGTCAGCCTTGCTTTTCATTAAGTTACTTTTGATTTTTGATTGTTAAAAGAATTATTATTTTTACCCTCTGCAATAAGGTATATCATGAAAAGTAAGATAACGGAACCAGCTATAAAAGGTGATTTAGGACCAAAACTATCATAAACCCTTCCGGCCATTGCAATTCCTAAAACTCCTCCAAGACTCTGTAGACCCTGAAGGTTACTTAAAATTGATCCTTGTTTAGCAATGTCTAATTTCTTTGATATTAGTGCTCTTAACGTGGGCGTAATTAACCCTGCCCCAATTGCTAAAAATGAAACAGCTGAATAAATATTAATTGTCGCATTTGCTTTTGGAGCAGTTATTAAAAGACCACATGCTATAAGAATAAAGCCTGATCCGATAAGTGTTAATCGCATCTCGCCAAATTGCTTTACTAGAGGCCCAATTAATCCTCCCTGAACGATAATTGCAATTATTCCTACTACAACAAGAGTTCCACTTGATGCTTTGGTCGTCCAGTTTAAAGATTCTTGAAGGAAAAATATAAGGATATTGGTTAATCCAGTAAAAGCAATAAAGTAAATAAAAAAAGCTAATGATAATTTTTTAATCTTTTTTTCTTTGAAAACTGTAAACAGAGCTTTTAAAGGGTTTTTAACAATATTTTTTGATTTATTTGAGTCACTATTAGGCATAGTTTCTGGTAAGTAAAAAAATACAAGGAAAAAATTTATTATTGGAATGATTGAGGCTATCAAAACTGGAATAATAAAATTATTATTTGTATTTTTTGCAAAAATTACAACAAAAATATTTCCTAAGAAAAAACTTAAACCAAAAGCTACACCAATTAGACCAAATGTTTTTGCTCTTTTTTCAGGGCTTGAAATATCTGCAAGAATTGTTGTTGCAGTAGCTGCAGTACCCCCACTTAAACCGTCAATTAGTCTCGCTAAAAATAATAAAAATAACGGGATAGAGGCTATTGAATTTGACCAATTAAAAAGAACTGTAAAAGATAATATAGATATTCCTATTATTGAACCAGTTATACAAAAAAGAGTGACAGGTCTTCTTCCATATCTATCACACATAAGTCCTATAAAAGGGGAAGCTGTAAATTGAGCTAATTGGTAAGTGCATGATAATAAACCATATGTACTTGCTTTAGAGTCAAAAAGTAAAACAAAAGAGGGTAATATGGGTAAAAGTATACTTTCACTTAAACGATCATTAAGAAGAGTGATAAAAGCACTTAGAAGAGTAAATTTTTTGTTTGGTTTCAATGAACTTTCTTTCACAATATTTACCTTCATTGCAATTAACTTTTACTACCATACTTGTTAATGGAGATTATTGTGCCCGGCATTGTTTATTTAGTTGGAGCAGGTCCCGGTGACCCTGAGCTTTTAACTCTTAAAGCTTTGCGCCTAATAAAAAATTGTGATGCATTAGTTCATGATGCTTTAATCCCGGATGAAATAACAAAAGAGACAGGAAAAAATACAGAAATTTTTCATGTAGGCAAAAGAGCTGGGAAGTGTTCTGTACCTCAGGCTGAAACTAATGCTCTTATTTTGAAATTGGCAAAAGAAGGCAAAAATGTTGTAAGGCTTAAAGGGGGAGATCCATTTGTTTTTTCACGAGGTGGTGAAGAAGTATCTTTTTTAGAAGAAAATGGAGTTTCAGTTGAAATAGTGCCTGGTATAACTTCTGGTATAGCTGCACCAACATATTTTGGTATTCCGCTAACACATAGAGATGCTGCAAGTTCTGTAACTTTTGTCACTGGGCATGAAAATGTACATAAAGAAAAAAAGAGTGTCAACTGGAGAGATTTAGCTAAATCATCAGATAGCTTAGTTATTTTTATGGGTATAAAAAATATTGAATTTATTGTTGAAGAATTAATTTTAGGTGGTCTATCTAAGAATACAAAGTGCGCTGTAATTCAGGAAGCTACTTTGAAAAATCAAAAATGCTTTATAGAGAGATTAGATAATCTCCCAGATAAAATCAAAGATAAAGAATTTTTAGCTCCATCAATAATCATTATTGGAAAAATTGTTGAATTTAAGGTTAATAACAATATAACTAAAGTATCTGATGTCTATTTACCAGATATTAATAAAGTTCAACTATACAATAAATTCCAAAAGTAAATTGGATCGAATTTAGTTTGAAGCTTTAAATCATTAACTTGATAAATTTGTTTGCAAGATAAGCTATTAATTGCAACTATTATGTCATCATTTTGAAATACTGGACGAATTAATTCTTCTTTTACAATGTTCAATTTTAAAGCTTTAGAAACCATAACCCCTTCTAAGCAGCCACTCTCTTTTCTAGGAGTTATCCATTGATTATTTCTTTTAATTATAAGATTAAATGTACTTCCACAACAAAGTTCACCTGACGTATTTAGCAGGATAGAATCATCAAATGATTTTTCATTAGCTTCTGTCAAAGCTTGTATTGCCTGATTATATGCAAATGTTTTGCATTTACTTAGAAGACTGAATTCATTTATTTTTTCTTTTTGACTAATAAAAACGCTTATCGGATTAAAATTTGGTTTGATTCTATAGAACTCAAGCCATAAATTATCTAAATCTTTTGTCTCTGAAGTGCTATCAATTGTTAGTGATCGACCTTCGTTAGTTCCTCGACTATAGTTTATTCTTACTGAAGCAAATTGATCATTCTTAAGCGATAACCTTCTAATTCCATCATTAATCAGTTGTCTTAAAGTTAATTTATTTATTTTGAGATTAATATTTAAAATTTTGCCACTTTTTTCTAATCTTTTAAGATGTTCATCAAAAAGAACTGGTTTGTTTTCCTTTATCAAAATGGTTTCAAATATACCATCGGCAAATTTTAATCCTCTATTATTGGCAGCAATAAATATTCTATTAATATCTAACCATTGATCCTTGTACCAGCCAAATGTTTCAATCATTTTAGTGAATCAATTAATGGTAAAAGTTTCCACTTTAGTTCATTAGTTTCCTCTTCAGGATTAGAGTCAATAACTATTCCACAACCAGCATATATATTGATTTTTTTGTCTTTAATTAAAAATGATCTGATTAGTATATTACTGTCAAATTCTCCATTCCAATCAAGCTTCAAAAATGAGCCACAGTATGGTCCTCGATCACATTCTTCTAATTCAAAAAGTCTTTGACATGATCTTAATTTAGGTGCTCCAGTTATAGAACCTCCAGGCCAACAAGCTTTTAGTAAATCAATCCAGTTCTTGCCTTTTTTTAATTTTCCTCTGATTACTGAAGTTAGATGATGAACTTTTAAGAAACTTTCGAGTTTTAATATCTCAGGAACGATAATACTTCCTGTTTCACAAACTTTACTTAAGTCATTTCTTATAAGGTCGACGATCATAATATTTTCAGCTCTATCTTTTTCGTTTGTTATTAAATCTATAGCATTCAATGCGTCTTGATTTAAATTCTGATCTCTGGATCTCGTTCCTTTGATGGGTCTTGATTCTACAAAATTTTGATTATCTATTTTTATAAATCTTTCTGGCGAGGTAGATAATACCGCCTCTTTATAATTATCATTATTATTTACTATTATTCCTCCAAAGGGAGCTCTTAATTTGCTTCTTATTTTTAAATATATATCTAGAGGATTGTAGTTTTTGGAAGATTCAACTTCGCATTTAGTTGTTAGGTTTGCTTGAAATAAATCTCCTATTGAAATTAATTTTTTTAATTTTAAAATATTTTTCTGAAATTTTTCAGCCATTTCGTCCAAATTAATTTTTGAAAAATCAAAATTCAAATTTGTTTTAATAATATTTTCTTCTTCAGTGGTATTTATATTTTTGATTATATATTTATAGTTCATCAGTTCATATGAGTCTGTGCCTTCGATAATTATTTCTTTTTTTTTAAGATTGCATTTAATAATTGGATCATATGATGCAATCCATAAAGTTGCCATATCAGATTGTCGCCATGGGTTTTTTGGTTCTATGTATGCTCCAGCTTCATAACTTAACCATCCGATCCAAAATCCTTTTTCAATATTTTTTAAATTGTTAAAGGGATTATTAGTTTTGTCTAAGTTATTAATATTTCGTGATTGAACTATTTTTTTAGGTCTAATTCCTATTATTGACCATTCCCCATTTTCTTTCCCATCACTGTCTAGCCAAGCTAATCCTTTATCTCCAAATTTTCTAGTTAGATGATGCGTGATAAGTGCTGGATCTATCCATTTTTCAAGAATTATTTTTGTTATTTTCATGTTTTATTTTTGTTATTTATCCATTTTTCGTAAGCGGCATTTCTAATTCTGCAACTATCACACTTTCCGCATGGTTTTGAATTGCCTGAATAACAACTCCATGTTTTATCTAAAGGGACATGATTATCAAAAGCTAATTTAATAATTTCTTCTTTATTTAAATCTAATAGAGGTGTCCAAAGTTTTATTGGGTTATTTTCTATTCCTCTTTTATTGGCTAAATTTGCTAATTCTTGAAATTTTTTAATGTAGTCAGGTCTGCAATCTGGATAACCTGAATAATCCAGTGCATTAACTCCTAATCCTATAAAATCAGCATCTATTGCTTCGGCGTAACTTAGTGCAACGGAAATAAATATAGTATTTCTCCCAGGAACATAAGTATTAGGAATTTTATTAGTTTGTACTCCTTCTATCGGAATATTTTGTTGAGTATCAATTAATGAAGAGCCTCCCCATAAAGATAAGTCAAGCTTAATAATTTTAAATTCTTCGATATCAAAGTGTTTTGCAATTATTGATGCAGAATGTAATTCTTTTTTATGACGTTGACCGTAGTCAAATGAAAGGCCAAAAATTTTAGCTTTGGATTTTTTTGCGATACCAGTAACTGTAGAAGAATCTAAACCTCCAGATAATAAAACTACTATCGATTTATTTTTAAGAGTCATATTAGTTCATTTAATTTTTAAGTATTTGTGAGTTTGAAGGCTCAATTTCCAATCGGGGTTATTTTTTACGAAATCAATAGCGAGAGAAAAACCTTTTGCATTGTTCCATGCTGGCTGTAAATAAAAAATTTTATCTTCTTTTTTAAAGCCATCTTTGCATGTTGAAAGTTGATATTGTTTTAAAGTTTCTTTTCTTATTTGAATAGCAAATTCAATATCTTCTATTTCATTTATGATAATTTTGATTTCATTACAGTTTTTTAAAAAATAATTTTTTGGAGGTGAGTGTCTTTTAGGAGATAAAGTAATCCAGTCATAACTGCCTGATATCGGATTAACTCCACTTGTCTCAATATGTATTTTCATTGAGTTTTGTTCTTCTCCTATCGTCATTTTTTTTAGGGCATTGCAAAAATTATCCAAATTATGTTGCAAAGGTTCTCCACCTGTAATAACGCAAAAAGATGCTCCTTTCTCTCTAGCAATTTTTATGCGATCTATTATTTTTTCAATTGATATAGAGGGGTATTTTTTCTCATCCCATGAATTCTTTGTATCGCACCATGAACAACCAACTTTACAACCAGCTAATCTTACAAAAAAAGCACTTTTTCCAGCATGATAGCCTTCACCTTGTAATGAATGAAATTGTTCGACTAAGGGTAAAAAATTTGTCATTTTTTCATTCAAAAAAATAAGGAATATTAATTTGATTGAGTTAACTTTTCTTGAGAGGCCTTTATTAAACCCTTGAATAAGGGATGAGGTTTGCCAGGTCTTGATAAAAACTCAGGATGATATTGACATGCTAAGAAGTAAGGGTGATTTTCTAACTCAATTAACTCTACTAATCTGCCATCTGGCGATGTCCCACTAATTTTGTATCCAGAATTTAAAAAAGTTTGTTTGTAGTAATTATTAAATTCGTATCTATGTCTATGTCTCTCATAAATAACATCTTCATCATATAAGTTTTTCCCAATTGTATTGTCTGTCAATCTACATGGATAAACTCCAAGTCTCATTGTCCCACCTAAATCAACTACATCTTCTTGTTCTGGTAATAAATGTATCACTGGATTGGGAGTATTTGGGTCTAGTTCTGAACTAGAAGCATCTGGAATATTAGCTACATTCCTTGCCCATTCTATAACTGCACATTGCATACCAAGGCATAGACCTAAAAAGGGAATTTTATTTTCTCTTGCGAATTTTATAGCCGAAATTTTTCCATTGACTCCTCTATTGCCAAATCCTCCAGGTACGACAATTGCATCAACTTCATTTAAGTAATTTTCAGCTGAATTTTTTTCTATCATTTCAGCACTTACCCAATATAAATCTAATAAAGCCTTTTCTTCAATGCATGCATGTCTTAATGCTTCAACAACTGATAAATATGCATCTCCAAGTTCAATGTATTTCCCTACGAGAGCAACTTTTATTGGCGCTCCAGGATTTCTTAGATTGTGTATTAGTTGCTCCCAATTTTTTAAATCACATTTTTTATTTTCAAGTTCTAAATACTTCAGGGTTTCCTTGCATAAACCTTCTTTTTTTAAAGCAAGAGGTACGGAATAAATACTGTCTGCGTCTAATGCTTCAATTACAGAGGTAATATTAACACCGCAAAATCCACTAAGCTTTGTTTTAAGACTTTCATTAATCGGTTTATCACTTCGGCATACAAGTAAATCTGGCTGAATTCCAATTGATCTTAATTCTTTCACTGAATGTTGTGTTGGTTTAGTTTTTATTTCGCCAGAGGTTTTGATGTAGGGGAGTAATGTTACGTGTATGTATGTCACATCATTTTTATTAACATCATTTTTGAATTCTCTTATTGCCTCTAAAAAAGGTAAAGATTCAATATCACCAACTGTTCCACCAATTTCAGTAATAATAATATCTGCATTGCTGTTAGCAGCTACTCTATGAATTCTTTCTTTTATTTCTCCTGTTATGTGAGGTATTACTTGCACTGTTCCACCGTTATAATTGCCTCTTCTTTCTTTATTAATGACGGCTTGATAAATAGATCCCGTAGTAACACTATTTAATCTAGTCATCGCAGTATCAGTGAATCTCTCATAGTGACCTAAATCTAGATCGGTTTCAGCCCCATCTTCGGTTACAAATACTTCTCCATGTTGGAAAGGGCTCATTGTGCCTGGATCTACATTTAGATAAGGATCTAGTTTTAATATTGAAACACTATATCCTCTAGACTTTAATAATCTCCCTAAGCTTGCAGCTACAATTCCTTTGCCAATGCTAGAAACTACTCCTCCTGTGACAAAAACAAATTTTGACATTAAATATTTTTAATTAAGCACGGCCTCCTTATATTTTATTTAAACAAAAAACTTTTAGAACATCCATATATATTCTTATTCATCAATTGTTATTTCAATATCCAATTCTTTTAATTGTGATTCAGAGACATTTGAAGGTGCATTTGTGAGAAGACATTTTGCTTGTTGATTTTTTGGAAAAGCGATGGTTTCTCTGATTGAATCTGCACCTATAATCAGCATGGTAATACGATCTAATCCAAACGCTATTCCACCATGTGGAGGAGCGCCCATTTCTAAGGCTTCTATTAAAAATCCAAATTTTTCATCAATCTCTTTATCACTTAGTCCTACCGTTTTCAGAACCTCCCGCTGCAAGTTTGCTTCATGAATACGTAAAGAGCCACCTCCCAACTCAAGTCCATTAAGAACTAAGTCATAAGCATTGGCTATAGAGTTCTTGATTTCTGTTTTCAAGTTTTCAGAATATTTAGATTTTATATTTTTAGGAGAACAAAAAGGATGATGTAAAGCTTCATATCTATTTTCTTCTTCATTTTTCTCAAACATCGGGAAGTCAGTTATCCATAAGAAATTCCATTTACTTTTATCTATAAGATTTAAGTCTTTTGCAATATATTGTCTCACTCTATCTAATGACTGGTTGACAATTTGTTTTTCTCCAGCTCCTAGGAGGATTAAGTCTCCATCTTTCGCTTCGGTGATTCTTATAATATCAGCTATATGTTCTCTATTTAAATTACTTTTAATTGCCCCAATAGTCTCAAGCTCATCTCCTTTGACTCTTATAAAGGCCAAACCACCAGCTCCTGCATCTTGAGCCACTTGGAAGATATCACCTCCTGGTTTAATTCTTACATTGCTAATACTGGAATTACCTCCTTTGATTGTTATAGATTTTATAGAACCTCCAGACTCAATCGCCTTGGTGAAAATATTAAATCCAATATCACCTAATACTTCTCCTAAATCTTTTAATAACATTTGATATCTAGTATCTGGCCTATCCGTGCCGTAATTATCCATTGCTGCTTGCCATGACATTCTTGGAAAAGCATTATCAAAATCAATATTTAAAACTTCTTTCCATATTTTTTTTATAAGATTTTCATTAAAAGAAATTATTTCTTCTTCACTAATAAAACTCATCTCAATATCTAATTGAGTGAACTCTGGCTGTCTATCTGCCCTTAAGTCTTCATCGCGGAAACATTTTGCGATTTGATAATACTTGTCTAATCCTCCAACCATTAAAAGTTGTTTAAATAATTGTGGGGATTGAGGTAGAGCAAAAAAATCTCCATTTGAAAGACGTGCAGGAACAAGAAAATCGCGAGCTCCTTCTGGAGTTGATTTTGTAAGTAATGGAGTCTCTACTTCTGTAAAGCCAAAATTATCCAGATGTTCTCTAGCAACTTTTATAATCTTATGTCTTGTTTTTAAATTTTTTAGTAATTGACCCCTTCTTAAATCTAGATATCTATATTTTAATCTGAGCTCCTCTTTGGTCTTTTCATAATCATGAATAGATACAGGAAAAGGTAAGTTTTTTTTAATTTGGTTGAGAATTTGCAACTCTTTAACCTTAAGCTCTAACTCTCCAGTACTTAAATTTTTATTTATTGAATCTTTAGGCCTTTTATTAATTATTCCGCTAACCATTATTACCGTCTCATTTCTAAGAGTTTCTGCTTGTTTGAATAGATTTGCTCCATCATCTGGGTTAATTGTTATTTGTAAGAATCCACTATGATCTCTTAAATCAATGAAAATCACACCACCATGATCTCTTCTTCTATCTACCCATCCGCATAGATTAACTAAAGTACCAATATCTGTATTATTGAGTTCTTCACAAATTTTGTTTCTCATCTAGGTATGATTCATTTATCAATAACTTATAATAATTCTTTAAGGGTAAATTTAGTTAATAATTCTTTTTATAAAACGCTCTTTTTGTTATAACCCCTTTGAATTTTTTCCCTCTTATTAATATTTGAACTTCATTACTTATGAAGGCATGAGAAGTTTTTATATAGGCAAAAGCTATAGCTTTTTGATTAGTTGGAGACCAACTGCCGCTTGTGATAGTTCCAATATTCTCTTCCCCTTTAAATACTTGGCACCCTTTTCTTCCTATAGCTTTACCTTCTATAAAGAGACCAACTAATTTTTTTTGAATACCTAATCTTGCCTGCTCTTCAAGAAAACTTCTTCCAAAAAATTCGTGATTATTTTCTAGATGTACTAGCCAGCCTAAACCTGCTTCATATGGAGAAGTTTCTTCATTTATATCTTGGCCATAAAGATGCATGCCTGCTTCTAGTCGCAGAGTATCTCTAGCTCCTAAACCACAAGGCTCAACATTTTTGGAAATTAAGAAATCCCATAAATTAATTCCTGCTTTTTTAGATAAAAGTATTTCTAAACCATTTTCTCCTGTATATCCTGTTTTGGATACGAAGATTTTTTCTTTGGATGAAATATATTCAAAAGTTTTATATTCGCATCCAAAGTTAGGGATATGTGAGATCGATGATTGAATCCAATTTTCAAATAAATTGAATGAGTTTTTCCCTTGTAGTGCAAAAAGTACTTTCTCTTTTTTAAAGTTCGTTATCGAAATTTGATCTGTATTTAAATTATTTTTAATCCACCTAAAATCTACTTCGTATCTACTTGCATTAACTATTAATAATAGTTCTGTAATATCATTTTCTTGTATACCAATGTCATAAATAATTAAGTCATCTATAATTCCTCCTTTTTCATTGAGCATTATTGTATAAAGCCCTTGACCTTGAGAAAAGGAGTATAAATTCGTAGGAAAAAATTTTTGAATATAATCCTTAGGATTGATTCCCTTAATTGAAATTACCCCCATGTGGGAAATATCAAAAAATCCTGCTGAAGATCTAACCGATTCATGCTCCCTGATCAATCCTGAAAATGATATGGGCATTTCCCAACCAGCAAAATTAACTAATTTTGCATTTGAGTCAATATATTTTGAATGCAGAGGACTTTTAAGCAAATTCATGAAATATTTTAGTTTAATTAATTATCTTTACACTTTAGTTTAGAAATTTTTTATTGCATATTTTCTAATGACAAAATTAAGCTTCTAAGTACTTTGGCGGCAACTATGCTACTTACTCCGCTTTTATCAATTTCTGGAGATAATTCCACAATGTCTGAAGCCACAATTTTAAGGTTTTTTAAAGTTTTCAGTATTTCTTCAAAATCATTCCAAAAAAATCCTCCCGGTTCTGGAGTGCCCGTCCCTGCTAATAAACTGGGATCAAACCAATCTAAATCTATTGTTAAATAGATTGGAGACTTAGTGTATGGTTGAAGAGCTTGTTTTAACTCATTTGCATTTCCGCCTGGAAAAAAATTAACTAATTGGTTGTTGTCATGCATAATTTCAAATTCTTCCTTAGTCCCACTTCTAATTCCTACTTGTAAAATTTTCTTTTCAGGGAGCACTTCTAAGCATCTTTTCATAGTACAAGCATGACTATGTTCATTTCCTATATATGATTCTCTTAAATCTGCATGAGCATCAAGTTGAACCAATATCAAATCTGGATATTTTTTTACCAATGCTTCAATAGCACCTCTTGTAATAGAGTGTTCGCCTCCAAGCATAATAGGACTGAGGCGTTTACTAATTAAATAATTTGTTGCTAATTTAACCGATTCAATAACGGACTTTGAGTCATTTTTATCAATTAGTATTGATCCAAAATCAACATACATAATATCCTCTAAGTCTTTTTTTATTTTTGGACAATATGTTTCTAAACAAGAACTGACTTGTCTTATTGCTTCTGGACCAAATCTTGCTCCTGGTTTAAACGAACATGTCCCGTCATAATTAACTCCAAATATACCAATTGAGCAATTCTCAGGACTTCTTTTTGCTCCCATATAAATGGCATTTTCGTTATCAAATAAATTTTTTGTCATCTTATGAATCTAGTTCTTTTATAATTTTATTTGGCATCATTTTGAATGCTGCATTTTGAAAATTTAAATTCCAAATTTCACATCCTTTTTCTATTTTTAGGACTTCATCATAATTTTGCTTTGATAAATTTAGATCTTCTAAAGAAGCAAATGTCCAACTCCAAATCCCGCTTGGATATATAGGCACAAAGGAATACATAGTTTCAGAAACTTTAAATATATTTTTTAGAGTTTTCAAAATATTTATGTGAATATTTTTGAAGGATTCAGGAGATTCGCTTTGCGTCGCTAATATCCCCCTTGGTGTAAGTATTCTTTTACATTCTTTATAAAAAGAATCTGAAAATAATAAATTTGAAAATTCTGAGGGATCTGAACAATCTATAAATATAACGTCGTAAAAATTATTTCTTGTTTTTTTTACCCATTTAATACCATCATCAACATGTATTTCTAATCTTTTGTCATTCCATGCTTCGCCTCCAATTTCTTTTAGAAATTTTTTAGATATTTTGATTACCTCCTCATCAATTTCTACTAGATCAATTTTTGATATTTGAGAATATTTAACGCATTCTCTCGCAGTACCACCGTCACCACCGCCAATAATTAGTACATTAGATTTTTCGTCAATGCTACTTAATGCAGGATGCACAAGACACTCATGATAATATTTCTCGTCTTTTAATGATGTCATCCAGCAACCATCTAACATTAAAGCTTTACCATAATATTCATTTTCAATAACAATAATTTCTTGATATTTTGAGGTTTTTTTAATTAGGATTTTTCCATTTAGGCCGAATCTTGAGCCTTTATGATATTCATCTATCCATGTTGTAATATTTGTCATTTGCTTTTAGGAATTTTTTCCGCCAGTTTTTGCTTGGCTATTTGCCAAAGCCTTTGAAAGTCTTTGGGAGTTTGTTTTTTAATATTATCTCCTGCATGCTTTTCGACGATTGAAAATCTGTCTAAAAATTTTATATTAGTTTTTTGAAGAGCTGATTCAGGATTGATTTTTAAAAAGTTTGAGAGATTAAGAAGGGTAAAGTAAATATCCCCAAATTCATTTTTTATCTCTGAATCATTTTTATTTTTAATTGCTTCCTTTAATTCATTAATCTCTTCTTCTAACTTTTTAAAAATCTCATCAGTACTTTCCCACTTGAAACCATGTTCTTTAACAACATTTGTGATTTTATCTGTTCCAACCGTTGGCGGTAAATTTTTAATTTTCAAATTTAAATTTCTACTAATCGAAGATTTCATATGAGGTGCTTCTTTTTCTAAATTTTTTATATTTACCCAAATCTGTTGTGATTTTTTTAATGATACTTTTTCTTTTTTGTTAAAAATATATGGATGTCTATTAATAATTTTTTTGTTTAGATTTTTTATAACATCATTTAGTGCAAATTCTTTTTCTTCATAACCGATTTCAGCATGAAGCATTACTTGTAATAAAAGATCTCCTAACTCCTCACATATGTTATCTGCATTTTTTTCATATATCGCATCTATAAATTCATTACTTTCTTCATACAAAAATGGGATCAACGATATATGAGACTGTATTTTCTGCCATGGGCAGCCCCAAGTTTTATCTTTTAATGCTTTGATATTAGATATTAAGATTTTAAAACTATTTATAGTCTCTAAATCGGAATTGTTTTCCAATTTATATCTATTGTTTGAGGACATAGGATATATTTTATTAATTAAATTTTGCCTCAATCATGAAATATTTAAATACTTAGTATAAATTTTTAAACTTCATCTATTAGAATGTTCTATTATAAGGGCGATTAGCTCAGCGGTAGAGCGCCTGCCTTACAAGCAGGATGTCCCTGGTTCGAACCCTGGATCGCCCATTTATTATTTTTCTAATGACTGAGATCGTCAATCTTTCAATCAGTCAAAGTGCTGCTTCGGAACTATCTAGACAAGCTTCCTTTGGAGGTTCTCCAGGAGAAATGTCGATTGATTTGGTAGAGGATAAAAATTGTTCCGAAGGATGGATGCATATTAAATTAAGGCCAGGTACATGTAATGGATCCCCTATTTCGAGAACTGAAGGAGTAACTTTATACGCGGATGTAAAAAAGTTTAATTTACTGAAAGATTTAAAATTAGATTATTACGGTGATTTGAGTGGTGGTGGATTTCTTATTTCAACACCAAAAAATGCAAAACGTTGTTCCTGTGGTTCTGGCTTCAAACTTTTGTAGAATAGATGTGTCTTTTTTTGAAAATTATATTAATTTCAATAATTGGCTGATCTCAAGATAAAATAAATAAAAAGTTTATTGAAATAAAATTTGCATATGACAGAGATGAATGATCAATTATCTTTAGAGAATTATTCACCTTTTGAAGTAGAGAAAAAGTGGCAAGAAAAATGGGAAAGTCTAAAGGCGTTTAGTCCTAAACCTGAGGACGATGGTGATCCTTTTTGTATTGTTATTCCACCACCAAATGTAACTGGATCTTTGCATATGGGGCATGCATTTAATACGGCTTTGATAGATGTTGTAGTACGTTTTCAAAGACTTTTAGGCAAGAATGTTTTGTGTTTACCAGGAACTGATCATGCTTCAATAGCTGTTCAAACTATTCTCGAAAAACAATTAAAAAGTGAAGGCAAAACAAGCGACGATATTGGAAGAGATGAATTTCTTAAAAGAGCATGGAACTGGAAAGAACAAAGTGGTGGCAGAATAGTTTCTCAATTAAAGAGAATAGGATATTCTGTTGACTGGACTAGAGAAAGATTTACTCTTGATCAAAAATTAAATGAAGCAGTTATTGAGGCTTTTAATATTCTCTATAAAAAGAATTTAATTTATAGAGGCGAATATTTAGTTAATTGGTGCCCTGAATCTCAATCTGCCGTGAGTGATCTTGAAGTTGAAATGCAAGAAGTAAATGGTCATTTATGGCATTTTAAATACCCTTTAATTTCTGAAAGTGGTGAACAGTTAGATAAGTACTTAGAAGTTGCAACAACAAGACCAGAAACTCTTTTGGGTGATACTGCTGTGGCAGTTAATCCTGATGATGATAGATATAAAGAATTTATTGGTGTCAAAGTAAAAGTTCCTTTCGTTGATAGAGAAATACCTATTATCGCTGATTCACATGTTGATAAAGGTTTTGGTACGGGTTGTGTGAAGGTTACTCCTGCACATGATCCAAATGATTTTGCAATAGGAAAAAGGCATAATTTAAAACAGATTAATGTAATGAACAAAGATGGAACATTAAATATTAATGCAGGTATTTTTCAAAATTTAGATAGATATGAGGCTAGAAAGAAAATTATCAAAGAATTGGATAACTTAGGCCTTTTGACAAAGATAGAGGATTATAAACATACTGTTCCTTTTTCTGATAGAGGTAAGGTGCCAATTGAACCTTTATTGTCAACACAATGGTTTTTGAAAATGGATGATATATCACAAGGATGTCTTAATGAAATTGATTCTAAAAAACCATCGTTTATTCCTTCACGCTGGGAAAAAGTTTATAAGGATTGGTTAAAGAATATTAATGATTGGTGTATTAGTCGGCAATTGTGGTGGGGGCACCAAATTCCAGCGTGGTATGTTTTAGATGAATCTCAAGACTCAATAGAGCAAAATACTCCATATATCGTTGCAAGAAATGAAGAGGATGCCTTAATAGAAGCTAATAAAAAATTTGGATTAAATATTAAATTGGTCCGTGATAAAGATGTTTTGGATACATGGTTTTCAAGTGGTTTATGGCCTTTCTCAACTCTTGGTTGGCCAAATACAAATGATTCGGATTTTAAAAAATGGTATCCAAATAGTGTTCTTGTTACTGGTTTCGATATTATTTTCTTCTGGGTGGCAAGAATGACAATGATGGGAAAAACTTTTACAAATAATATTCCTTTTAAGGATGTTTATATTCATGGTCTAGTTCGAGATGAAAACAATAAAAAAATGAGTAAAAGTTCAGGTAATGGTATTGATCCAATACTATTAATTGATAAATATGGTTCTGATGCTCTACGATTTGCTTTAATTCGAGAAGTTGCAGGCGCTGGACAAGATATCCGACTTGATTTTGATAGGAAAAAAGATACGTCTTCAACAGTTGAAGCTTCAAGAAATTTTGCGAATAAATTATGGAATGCAACTAAATTTGTGTTAATTAATAAAACCTTTAATAATAATCATTCGCTTCATGAGAGTGATGAAATTTCTTTAGAGTTATCTGATAAGTGGATTTTATCGAAATTGAACCAGGTAAATATAAAAGTCACTGCTTTGTTGAAAGAATATAAATTGGGAGAATCTGCCAAACTTCTATATGAATTTACGTGGAATGATTTTTGTGACTGGTATGTAGAATTTGCTAAACAAAGGTTTAATAATAAAGATACTAAAAATAGACAAATATCTGAAAAAGTTTTAATAAAAGTGCTCAATGATATTTTGGTAATGATTCATCCTTTTATGCCGCACATTACTGAGGAACTTTGGCATGTGCTGCAACTAAAACCAGATAATGCATTATTATCTCTTCAAAAATGGCCAATTCACGAAAATAAATTTGTTGATAATAAGCTTGATAATTCCTTTCAGCAACTCTTTGAAATTATTAGGTTGATTAGAAATTTGAGAGCTGAATTAGGTCTTAAGCCATCAGAAAAAGGTCCTGTATATTTAATTTCAGACAATGATGAATTGATTGATTTTTTAAAAACTTTAGTTGATGATATTCAAACTTTAAGTAGATCTTCTGAAGTATTTATTTTCAAAACTAATACTGTTGATAAAAAAGAGTTTGCTAAATCTTTTTCAGGGATAATTAGTGATTTAGAGGTTTACTTACCTTTTCAGGATTTTGTAAATATAGATGCATTAAATGAAAGGTTAACCAAGGATTTAAAAAAGGTAACTATTGAATTAGACAATTTAAATAAGAGATTATCTAATAAAAATTTCGTTGATAAGGCTCCAAAAGATATTGTTGACGAATGCAGATTTAAATTAAATGAGGTTTCGGTACAAAAGGAAAGAATCACTAAAAAACTAGAACTTTTGAATTGAGAATGAATATATTTCTTGAAAATATTTATAATTTGTCTTTTTTTTTTAATACTGGTTTTGGGATCTTTTCGTTTGTTTGTATTTATATTTTAATTGTTTTATTAATACTTCCAGCCTCTTGGTTATCTTTATTATCAGGTTTTTTATATGGCTCATATTTAGGATCAATTATCGTTTTCATTTCCGCTTCCATTGGAGCATCAGTTGCTTTTTTTGTATCAAAAAGTTTTTTTGCAAAAAAGCTAAAAAATCTTTTTAGGCGTTATCCAAAATTAAGTGTCATGGAAAAAGTATTAGAAAAAGGCGGACTTAAATTAATTTTTTTAGCGAGATTATCGCCGATATTTCCCTTCAGTATTCTTAATTATTTTTATGGTTTGAATAATGTTAAATTTAGAGATTTTGCTCTTGGTCTTCTTGGAATAATTCCAGGAACTTTTCTTTATTGCTCAATAGGTAGTTTGGCAAAAAGTATTCAGGAGTTAAAAAATGTGCAATCACCTAATAATTTATATATTACTACCATTGGAATTATTTCAACTTTTTTAGTTGTATATTTCTCAGCTAAATACTCAAGAGAATATTTTGAAAAATCTTAAGAATTTACTCTTTAATATTCCAATCTCTAATTGATGCAATTAAGATAAACCACAAAAGCCTTAATTTACCTAGTAAAGTTTTGTTGGCTTTTAATTCGATATATTTTGTTTGTCCACAAGGTGTTTTTATGAAGTTGAAAACTGTTTTCTTCGTCATAAGTCTCTCAAAAAGTCCTAATAATTATTCTTATATTTTATAGCCAATATTTTTATTTTTTTTATTTAAAAACCACATTTTTCTTTGACTACTTTGTTGAATATTATTTTTTAAAAATTTAAACTTTTTCTCCATCTTTAAATCCTCTAAAGCATTTAAATCTTGGAAACCTAAGACTAAAAGCCATGGCATCCTTTGACTTGGTTTTGGCATCAGCTCTGATTTCTACAAGTTGACCAACCAGATAATTACGTTTTGACCAATATTCTTCCCGTTGGATATCACTAAATCCGCTTCCGCAACTAAGACTGTATTCATACCCATCATCTTCTCCTTCTACCAGGATTGCTCCCAGTCTCCCTTTGTTGCGGCCTGTACCTTCCTCAACCGATACAACTTTTAAAGTGACTTCAATGAAAGGTTTTGCTTTTAACCAACTGTGTGTTCTTTTACATTCATACATAGCATCAGGATCTTTAATCATTACTCCTTCATAACCACCTTCTACAGCAGATTTATTCAGCTCTACAAATCTTTTTTGTCCTACAATAGTGTCGAGATCTACATTTTCCCATTCAAGTGTTTGTATATGTTTTAGAAGCATAGAATGTTTTGCTACCCATTCTTTTACTAATAAACTTCTTTTTGTTTGACTAGTGTTCCATCTCCCTTTTTGAAAGTTTTCAAGGGGACATAAGTCAAATAGGTGGAGAACTGCGTCTTTGGTTTGTTTGCCATCTTTTCTATGTACCTGTTTCATTAAATCTTGAAAGTTAGCGCTCATCACTTCACCATCGAGTACTAAGTCATAAGGCGCTGGGTCTTCCTTTAAGGCGTTTTCAATTTCTGAGATAATATGACCAAAATTATGAAATTGTTTCCCATTACGAGAAAACATTTCTACTTTATTTTGTCTAATAATAGTTAAGACGCGTACACCATCTAATTTGATTTCAATTTGCTTTTTTCCTATCATTTTTTTTTCATGATTTGCACTGTCATGAGCTAAAGGACAAGAAAAAATAGGAATAGAATATTTGGGAAATTTCTTTGCTATCTTGTTGATTGTTTTTTCAGATACACCACATCTAAGATCTTTAATTAAAACTCGTCTATAAAATCCATTCCACTCTTCTTTTGTTGCAGATTCCATAGCCGTAAGAATTGCATCGCGAGCAGCGTGACCAGTAAGCTCTCTTTGAATAAGCTTATTGGCTAATTTTCTAAAATCTTCCCATAAAAAATTTTGATTTTTTTCGGTCTCTTTCTCAGGGACAATTTTTACACCAAAAGTTACCAATGGATCAAGTGCCATACGTATACCCTCAAAAAAATCATCTAGACCTTCCTCCATTGCTTCTGAGATAATTTTTTCTTTATCTAATCTACTTGGGTGTAATTCTAATTGATGTATTATTTCTTCTTTAAACAATTCTTTTTGCCTCACAAGAAATTATCAATTCACTTTAGCTATTCTGTCTATTTTCCAATCATTGTCAGTTTTTGCAAAAGTAAAATCTAATGGGAGCTCATCTTGTTTGTCTTCTGATTTTAAATTCAAAGTTATTATGATTTGATCTTCTTGGACTCTAGGTCTTCCTGATTTTAAATTTCTGTATTTATTGAGGTTTAAACTAGCTAAAAATTTAAGAAAGTCTTGTCGTTTTACATGAGTTTTATAAGTTTTTGTAGTCAAACCATAAGCTGCATCAATTCTGCCAGCAGCTATTTGATCGAAAAACTTTCTTACTAATGGATTAATTCCTCTGGCGCTTATAACTAATTTAACTGCATTAAAAGTCCAAAAAGAAACTAGTACAGCTCCGCCAACTAATAATGCTTTAATTCCGATATCTTTAACTAGTGTTGCATCCATGTTAATTTGAGTTTTTTATTACTTTAAGAAAAGAAATCGTTTTTGATGGCTTTTTTTGTCAAAATAATACTAATTTTAATCCATAATGCCTGTAATTCCTCTTTTACCCTTATTTCATAGATTTAATAGCCAATATTTTGAAAATTCTTTAACGGCTAATAATTACTCTTTAGTAAAAGTTAGATGGAGTGATAATAGATTAAAAACTACTGCTGGTTTTTACAAAAGAAAAAGTATTAATGGTTTTATAGATTCTGAAATTATCTTATCGAAACCTATCTTGAGTAAATTATCCACTAGCGAAATAAACAGTACTTTATGTCATGAAATGATTCATGCATGGGTAGATAGGATATTAAAGAAAAATGAGATACATGGTCCAAATTTCCTAGAAAAGATGCATGAAATTAATTCAAAAGAGAAGAATTTTCAAATTGCTGTAAGGCACTCATTTCCTATAGAAAGGAGAGAATTAAAATATATTGGAACTTGTCAACATTGTGGTGAGAAATTTTTTTACAGAAAAAGAATAAAGAACATAGCCTGTAAAAAATGTTGTGTAAATTTTTTTAATGGATCATGGAATAAAAAGTGTTTAATTTTGTTTGATTAGAAATAATTAGATGTGTTTTTGTTTCTATCTTTGGAATGTAATTTATATTTTAAAAAGAACAATAATTTATGGATTCAAGGAGAATTAGAAATCTTAGAAATAGTTTTGATAGAAATATTGTTGATAAACAAGTTGATAAAATTTTTGAAACTGGAAGACAATTCGTTGATGGAGTATCTGGTGCTAGGCCAGGTAAAAGAAGGAACTCAGATTTTCAAGGAATAACAAGTAAGAGTGTTAAAAAAGTAGGAAGATGGGTATCTGAAAAAGTGGATTTATTTTTTGATGAAGAAAATGATGATTGGAATGATGAGAATTTTTATGATGATCAAAGCGATATTAAGACATTTTCCAGAGAATCAAATTCTTACGAATCTACTACAAAGTATTCAAAAAGACCGTTAGAAGCAATATCTTTAAGGCCACTAAAAAATTTACAGACAACTGAGCAAAAAAAATTACCTTTTGTGAAAGAGAGTAAGGAAGAAGATTGGCCAGATGAAATGGATTTCAGAGTTGAAAGATGGCAAAGAGCTTCAGAAAATGAGAATAATACTTCGAGAGATCAATCAATCCAACAAGTTCAGTCAAAATCGAGAAATCTTCCCAGATCAAGAAGAAGAAGAGTATAGTTTGGCAAATTCTTTAATTCCTGAATAACCCAGTAAAGTTTCTAAATTTGGATTGAAAACTTCCCTTATAATTGTTAAGGGTTTTTTGTCTCGAAAAAATCTGTAATTTCTTGACCAGAATGGACCTTTAAAGCAAAATTGATCTTCTAACCATTTTGCATTCACAAGTGAAATACGATCAACTTCTCTAAATAATTCTGATCTGTCTTGTGTCAAATTCTTCCAAATTGGCTCTTCTTTAGCTTTTAAATTTTCACTCACTTGATCTGCATTCCACCAACTTTCTGCCCATGCTAGGTTTTTATTATTGCTTTTAATCCATACTTGTCTTCTAATTAAAGGGCCATTTAACTGATTCAATTCTGTAGGGCCTTCTTGAGTGGATAGAGGATCTAATTGCATTGAAATTAATTTAATTTTTGTCTCTTGATTAGTTAAAAGCTGCAGGTGTCTAGTTGGACTTCCATCCCCAAGCAGCATTAATTTCCATGGACCAGATATTTTTGGGAGTGAATTCTTCACTAAAAAATTAGAGGCTTTTTCTTCCCATAAAATTTTTGGAGAGTTAAAAAGTTTATAATTCAGTGCTATGACGGAGTGCTTTTAAGATGATAACTTTTTTTTAGTAAAAATATTTGCCTTATCTTTTTTTATCTCTCTTATTTTTAGCCAAACAAGTAAAGCAGTTAAATCAGCTTTGCTAACTCCAGGAATTTTTGAAGCATCGCCAAAATTTTTTGGCTTTATCTTATTTAAATTTTCTCTAGCTTCTAAAGATAATGTATCTATCTTTTCGTAATTTATTTCTTGAGGTAGAGATTTACAGCTTTGACGATTTATTTGTTCAATGTTGTTTTTTTGTCTTTTAAGATAGCCCTCGTATTTAATATCTATTTCAACACCCTCTTGTATTGAAGAAGCTATATTTTTTTTAGTCAAATTATATTTAATTAAATCTGAATAATGAAAGTTTGGTCTTTTTAAGAGTTCTTTCAAAGTTGTTGAGCCTTTGATTTTTGATCCCGTGGCTGATTCTAGTTTTTTTGATATTTCATCCGTGTTTTTTAAACGAGTGTTTTGTAATCTTAATTTCTCTTCTTCAAGGAGTTTCATTTTTTCTTGATAGACCGACCATCTTTTCTCATCAATTAGCCCTATTTCATAACCTAATGGGGTTAATCGCCGATCTGCATTATCTCCTCGAAGGGTCAACCTGTATTCACTCCTACTAGTAAGAACTCTATATGGTTCTTTGAGATCTTTGGTAATTAAATCATTAATCATTGTTCCTATATAGCTGCTTTCTCTAGTGAAGATTATTGGATCTTTTTTGTTTAGTTTTCTTGTCGCATTGACTCCGGCTACTAATCCTTGAGCTGCTGCTTCTTCATAACCAGTAGTTCCATTAATTTGTCCAGCGCTAAATAAATATTCAATTTCTTTCGTTTCGAGTGATGTTTGGAGTTGTGTTGCAGGTATATAGTCATACTCGACAGCATAAGCTGGTCGCAACATTTTACATTCATTTAATCCAGGTAAGGTTCTTAGAAGTTCTAATTGAATATTTTCAGGTAAACCTGTAGAGAAACCTTGAACATATATTTCAGGGGTATTAATTCCTTCAGGCTCTAAGAAAATTTGATGTGATTCTTTATCAGCAAATTTAACGATTTTATCTTCAATTGATGGACAATATCTTGGCCCCTTACTATCAATAAAACCGCCGTAAATGGGAGTTAAATGTAAATTGTCTCGAATTAGTTGATGTGTTTTGGTAGTTGTTCTTGTTATATGACAACTAACTTGGGGCATATTATTTTTGATATCTGGATCAAACGAAAAATATTTATCTTCTGCAGTACTTGGTTGAATATCTAATTCATCAAAAATGATACTTCTTTTATCAACTCTTGCTGGAGTTCCTGTTTTTAAACGTTCTGTTTTGATACCAATTTCGTGTAAATTTTGAGTAAGACCTTTTGCTGCTTGTTCACCCGATCTACCAGCTGACATTGATTTATTTCCTATCCATATTCTGCCTTCTAAGAACGTACCAGCTGTGATGATTACTGATCTTGCTGAATAATAACTACCAAAGAAAGTTTTTACACCCTTTATTCTTTTTTTTACAATTTTTTTTGAGTTTAATCCAATTTCTTCAGTTTTTGCAATATCTAGTTCAGTAATCATTGCTTCTTTTAAAGATAAATTTTCTGTATTTTGTAGTATTTCAATCATCTTTTTTGAGTATTCTCTTTTATCTGTTTGAGCTCTTAATGCCCATACAGCTGGGCCTCTACTTGCATTTAATATTCTTTTTTGTATAGCTGTCTCATCGGCTAATTTACCAATAATTCCACCTAATGCATCAACTTCATGTACCAACTGACTTTTTGCCGGCCCGCCAACTGCAGGGTTGCAAGGTTGCCAGGCAATCCTATCTAAATTGATTGTAAATAAGGCTGTAGAAAATCCTAATTTTGCTGTTGTTATAGCTGCTTCGCATCCTGCATGTCCTCCACCAATAACGATGATGTCAAAAGATTCATTTGTTGCTTTATGAACTTGCATTATAGGATCGATTTAATTAGCTAAATTCTTAAATCTTGTAAATTGAGGCTCAAATAATAATTTAACAGTTCCCACGGGCCCATTTCTATGTTTAGTGACAATGATTTCTGTTATCCCTCTATCTTCAGTCTCTGGATTATAGTATTCATCTCTGTATATCATTAATACTAAGTCTGCGTCTTGTTCAATAGAACCTGATTCTCTTAGATCGCTCAACATTGGTCTTTTATTTGTTCTAGACTCTACACCTCTACTAAGTTGAGACAAAGCAACTACTGGTACTTTTAATTCTCTAGCCATGCTTTTTAGACCTCTTGTTATTCGCGAAAGTTCTTGCACCCTATTATCAGGCGTAGTTCCTTCCATCAATTGGAGGTAATCGATCACAATTAATCCAAGTTCTTTTTTTTGTTCAGCTATTAATCTTCTGCATAGAGATCTCATCTCTAAAACACTTAAGTTTGGCTTGTCATCAATAAATATTGGTAATTGCCCCAATGAATTGATACCTTCTCCAAGCAATGGCCATTCATCTTGTTGTAATCTTCCTGTTCTAAGCCTGCCACTTTCGATTCCGACTTCCATGGAAAGTAATCTATATGTCAACTGTTCTTTACTCATTTCAAGGCTAAATACGCACACAGGTAAATCTTGTGATTGAGCAACATTCTTAGCAAGGTTAAGAACTATTGACGTTTTTCCCATTGAAGGTCTGCCTGCAACGATTATTAAATCACTTCTTTGAAAGCCTTGAGTCATTGCATCAAGGTCGTAAAAATTTACGGGAATTCCTGCTACTGAAGTACCTAATGAGCGCGACTCTATTTCATTGAAAGTACTGGTAAGAATTTCAGCTGCTTGAGTAAGACCTTTCGAAGGCTTTTCTTGAGAGATTTCAAAAATTTTTTGCTCCGCTTTATCTAAAACTTCATTAGTATCTTGAGTCTGATCAAAACCTAATTGAACAACCTCATTTCCAGATCTGATAAGTTGCCTTCTCATGAATTTGTCGTTAATTAAATTAGCAACTTGTTCTATAGAAGCTGTAGAGGATACATTTTCCACTAACTCAACCAGTTTGTTATTTCCTCCAATTTTTTCTAGTGATCCATTATCTGCTAACCACGCACTCATTGATGTTAAATCAGTTGGTTTACCTTGGGTATGTAACATTAATGCTGTTCTATAAATCTCTTGATGCGCATTTATATAAAAAGCTTCAGGTTTAATTAAGTCCGCAATTCTCCCGATCGCGTCTGGATCAAGGAGTATCCCACCAAGTACAGCTTCCTCAGCTTGAATGTTTTGAGGAGGTACTAATCCAGCATTTTCACTATTAAAATCTTTTTTAAAGTTTTTATTTTGCCCATTATTTGGAAAAGGTACTGAAACCATATCTATAATTGCTTAGATATATACTCTGGCTACTTTTTCAAATAATGCAACATATTAGTTAACTTGTTACTTCAATATTTACTTCTGCATTTACTTCTTGATGTAATTTTATTTTTGCAGTGAAAGAACCTAAATTATGAATATCAGGAACTGTGATGTTTCTTCTATCAATTTCTTTTTTGGTCGATGCTTGTATCGCTTCAGCAACATCACCGTTTGTCACAGTTCCAAAAAGTACTCCATCTTCTCCAACCTGTTTTTTAATAGTGAATCTACCTATTGTTGATAATGCAGTTTGGAAATCTAAAGCTTCTTGCTTTAGTTTGTCGGCAGCAATTTTTTCTTTTTCTTTTTTCCTTTCAATTTGTTTAAGCACAGCTGGTGTTACATTCGTTGCCTTGCCATAAGGAAATAGAAAATTTCTTGCATATCCAGGAGCTACTTCAACTAGATCTCCTTCTTTTCCTAATGAGGCGATTGATTCAGTTAATGCGACTTGTACTCTTTTAGCCATGAAATTTTTCAACAATTAAGTTAATAATAAGACCTAGAGGGTAACTTTACTTTTTTTGCAAGACCTAATTTCGCAAGAATCTTAATATGTTCCCATGTTATATCGATTTGACCTCTAAATAATCCTTGTTTTGCTGAATTTGGAAATGCATGATGGTTGTTATGCCAACCTTCTCCAAACGTTAATGCAGCAACCCATACATTGTTTTTGGATGAATCACCACTTTCAAATGGTGACTTACCCCAACAATGTGTTGCAGAGTTTACTAGCCAAGTTACGTGATATACAACCACAAGTCTTAATGGAATTCCCCAAAGCACTAGTGCCCATCCTCCAACTCCTAATTTTTGACCTATTGCGTATAAAGTAAGTCCAATAGGAATTTGTAAGAATAAAAAATACTTATTTAGAAATCTATAATATGGATCTTTAATTAAATCTGCACTTAATTTTGGAACAGCTTTGAGTGCTTCAACATCTTTAAACATCCAACCCATATGACTCCACCAAAAACCTTTTTTACTATTGTGATGATCTACTTCAGTATCTGAAAAAGAGTGGTGATGCCTATGTAAACCTACCCAATCTATTGGTCCATGCTGGCAACTTATAGCTCCACAGGTAGCGAAAAATCTTTCTAACCATCTTGGAACAATGAACGATCTGTGTGATAACAATCTGTGATATCCAAGAGTGACTCCTAAACAAGCAGTTACCCAGTAAAAAAATAATAATGCAGTGACTGAAGGGAGACTCCAAAATTTTGGTTGTATAGCTACAAGAGAAAGAATATGAATTGCAGCCATGAAAACTATTGTTCCCCAAGTTTTATGTAGTCTTGGAGGATATCTTTTTGAATGGCTAGAAGGTTCCAGTAATTTTTCTGAGAGTTCTATAACTTTTTCAGTTGGAACAGGTTTTTTTAATTTTGCTGTTTCTTGGAAGATTACTGAATTCATGATATTGAAATACTATTTTCAAAATTACCGATATGTAATAATATCATACTATACTATTGATAAGTTTAATTATCTGTGAGTCTCGGATATCGCGATAAATTATCTAGAGGTCGAAGGGCTATGGCTCATTTGATACATCTCTGGCATGAAAGAAATGGATGGTCGCACAGAGTTTTACCATTACTTTCTGAAGTTCTTGATTTAGGTAAAGTTCATAATTCGCAAATTTCTAATCTTAGAAATGGGAAGTTATCTTCGCCAGGTCCTGAAGTTTTTCTTGCTTTAGCTCAAGTTAATACGATTCTTGATCAAGGTATAGAAAAAATCAGGGATCGTTTTGAAAGTGATTACCCAGAGTTATGGAAATCTTTGGAAGAGTCTGCATTACCCCTAATAAATGATTCTGGTAATCCATTGTCGGCAGGGGAGTTATTCGAGATATTTTCAGGATTAAAATCTTTACCTTCATCTTTTGACTGGTATATAGAAGATGAAGAAGCTTCTGCTTTAAGTGATGCTCTTTCAGTGCATTTTTGTCAGAATAAGGCTTGGAGATCATGTAAAATTAAGGTGATGGAAGCCTATGCTGTCAATAAATCTGCCCGTAGAGAACGTTTTGCTGAGGTAATAGCAGGAATTAGAGATTATACGGCAGAAGAATTAGATGGAGAACTTCTTGATTTATATGAGGCTTCAAAAAAACTTTCTTATTTTCAGGGTAGGGGACCTAATGCTTTTCTCGCAGAATTAAGAAATTTAGCTTCTGAAAAATAATATGAGTTTTCATAATAAATGACACTAAACAATAACTTAAAACTGGCTGAAAACGCTGTTCTTTCTGTCGAAGAGAGTTTAAGTAAAGTTTTCCAAGAAAGATCCAATCAGGTTTTTCAGAAATTAGAAAATATTTTGACAATTTTTAAGGAAGAAAAAGTTTCTACTAGTCATTTCAATCAATCTTCTGGTAGTGGTCATAATGATATATCTAGAGAAAAAATTGATGCGGTTTTTGCAAGATTGTTTCTTGCTGAAAAGGCAGCTGTGAGGATGCAATTTGTAAGTGGAACGCATGCAATAAGTTCTGTCTTATTTGGAATTCTTAGGCCTGGAGATGTTATGTTATCTCTTACAGGACAACCATATGACACGTTAGAAGAAGTCATTGGAATAAGGGGAGGAGAAAAAGGTTCACTTAAAAATTTTGAGATTGAATATAAGCAAATAAATATCTGCGAGAATTTTGATTCTTTTGAAGAAAAAATTGTGCATTCTTTTAAAGAAAATTCATGCAAATTAGTATTTATACAAAAAAGTTGTGGATATAGTTGGAGAAAATCTCTTACGAATCATCAGATAGAGAAAATTTGTAGCCTAATTCATTCTCTTGATCCTAACTGTATATGTTTTGTTGATAACTGTTATGGGGAGCTTGTTGAAGATAGTGAACCAATTTCTAAAGGGGCAAATATAATTGCTGGATCATTGATTAAAAATTTGGGAGGAACAATTGTTCCTACTGGCGGGTACGTTGCAGGAGATGCAGAGTTGGTTGAGATGGCTTGTTCTAGATTAACGTCACCAGGTATTGGTTCTTCTGCAGGAATAAATTTTGGACTAGGGAGATTAATTTTGCAGGGTTTGTTTTTAGCACCACAAATTGTTCACGAATCATTAAAAGGTGCTGATATGGTTGCAACAGTCTTTAAAAATTTAGGATTTAAAGTTTTACCAGAGCCAGCAACGTATAGATCTGATCTTATTCAGTCAGTTAGATTGAATAATCCTGATTTGGTACAAAAAGTTTGTCAATCTTTTCAAAATTCTTCACCAATAGATTCTTTTCTGAATGTTGTTCCATCATCAATGTATGGATATGATTCAAAATTATTGATGGCAGGAGGTACATTTATTGAAGGTAGTACAAGTGAATTTTCTGCTGATGCTCCTCTAAGAGATCCTTACAATATTTTTGTTCAAGGTGGTTCTCACATAGCTCACATCAAAATTGCATTAATTAGATTATTATTTGAATTATTAGAGGAAAATTTAATTACAAAACAATCTCTAATTAATTCTTAAATTTTTATCATGACCTACCGGTTCCCAGAAAATCTAAATTATGCTGATACACATGAGTATGTACTAGAAGAAAATGATCTTTTAAAAATAGGTGTTAGTGAATTTGCAATAGATCAATTAGGCGATATTGTTTTTGTAGAGTTACCTGAAGTGGGTTCTACTTTCCAAAAAGGTGATTCTTTTGGAACTATTGAATCTGTTAAAGCCGTAGAGGAGGTTTACCTGCCTTTTTCAGGAGAAATCAAAATGATAAATGAGAGTGTTATTGATAATCCTGA
Organism: uncultured Prochlorococcus sp.; assembly: GCA_902564235.1. Classification (GTDB taxonomy): domain Bacteria; phylum Cyanobacteriota; class Cyanobacteriia; order PCC-6307; family Cyanobiaceae; genus Prochlorococcus_A. The sequence continues at coordinate 34,009 of CACFAG010000005.1, forward strand.
AATATTACAAAACGATCCTATAGGAGAAGGATGGTTAATTGTTTTTAAACCTGATTCAAAAGTCTCATTTGATGATTTGATGACTTCAGATGCATATAAATCAAAGGTTATGCCAAATTAAAGCAAAATCTTTACCAATAGGTTAGGTTATAGAAAAAATTTGACATGAAATCCGAAATTGGTTCAGATTTATTTATTAATAGGCACCTAGGTTTGAGTGATATTGATGCAAAAAAAATGCTTTCCAAGCTTGGTTTTGATCATATTGATCAATTTATAGAACAAGTTATTCCTCCAGATATTCAGTTAGAAGATAAATATTCTGAAAAACTACCCCAAGGCTGTTCTGAAATTGATGCTTTAAAGGAATTAGAAGATATTGCTAATAAAAATTTAAAAATGAGATCCTTAATAGGCCTCGGTTATTATGACAATCATATGCCAAAAGTAATCCAAAGGCATGTTCTAGAAAATCCAAGGTGGTATACCTCTTACACTCCATATCAAGCGGAAATTGCACAAGGTAGATTAGAAGCTCTTTTTAATTTTCAAACTATTGTTTGTGAATTAACAGGGTTCTCTGTGGCAAATGCATCTCTATTAGATGAGGGGACTGCTGCTGCAGAGGCGATGGCTATGAGTTTTGCTGCAAGAAAAAATAAATCTTCAAAAGTCTACTTAGTGGAATCAAATGTTTTTGATCATACTTTTAATGTTTTATTAACCAGAGCAAAACCTTTGGGGATATCTTTAAAAAGATTTAATAAAAATAATTTTTCTCATCAAAATGATGTGTTTGGGATATTGCTACAATTGCCAGGTAAAAATGGTGAACTATTCGACCCAACATACTTAATATCCCAGGCACATATATCGGAAATTATTGTTACGGCATGTATTGATCCACTTGCACAAGTATTAATTAAACCAATCTCTGAATTTGGTGTGGATGTTGCAGTTGGTAGTATGCAAAGATTTGGGGTTCCAATGGGTTTTGGTGGTCCGCACGCCGCATTTTTTGCATGTAGTGAAAAATATAAAAGGCTAATACCCGGAAGAATTGTTGGGCAAACTCTTTCTAAGAATGGAGAAAAGTCTTTAAGACTAGCCTTGCAAACAAGAGAGCAACATATCAGAAGGGAGAAAGCTACTAGTAACATTTGTACTGCCCAATCTTTGCTAGCTATAATTTCTTCTTTTTATGCCATCTATCATGGACCCGAAGGTTTAACTCATATTGCTAAGAGATTAGTTGAGTTGAGAATAAATTTAGAATCAAGTTTATCTAATTTAGGTTTTGATATTCCTGATGGAATTAGATTTGATAGTGTTGACATATATTCTGAACACTCTGCAAAGATTCATTATGAAGCTCTTAAAAAAGGATACAATCTAAGAATTTTGCCTTTGGGATCATCTATAGAAGACTCAACTGGCTTTGGAATTTCTTTAGATGAGCTTAGCAATGAAAAAGAAATCCAAGACATTTTAACTTTCATAGCAAATGCCATAGAAAAAAAAGAAGACCTAGAGCATATTAAATTTGATAAGGGATTTTATCTGGAAAGCACATTCATAAGATCTAATGAATGGATGCAGCAAGATTTGTTCACAATTTATCAAAGTGAAACTGAATTAATGAGATATATATTTCGACTTGCGGAAAAAGATTTTTCTTTGGTTGATGGAATGATGCCATTAGGAAGCTGTACCATGAAGTTAAATTCTGCAGCAGAGCTAAATCCAGTCTCTTGGGCAAATTTATCTTCAATTCATCCTTTTGCTCCAAGAAATCAAACTCTTGGCTATTCAAAAATAATATCTGACTTAGAAAAATGGATAAGTGAAATTGTTGGTTTAAAATCAGTTTCTTTCCAGCCAAATGCAGGTTCTCAAGGGGAGTTTGCGGGTTTATTGGCTATAAATTCTTACTTTGAATCAAAAGGGGAATATTTAAGAAAAAAATGTTTAATTCCTAAAAGTGCTCATGGGACAAATCCTGCTAGTGCGGTCATGGCAGGTTTTGAGGTTTTAACTATTGAATGTGATGATGAAGGAAATATTGATTTTCAAGATTTGTCTGTAAAGGTGAAGAAATTTGATAACCAAATTGGAGCCCTTATGTTAACCTATCCATCTACACATGGAGTTTTTGAATTACAAATTAGAAAAATATGTGATTTAATCCACTCTGTTGGAGGATTTGTCTACTTAGATGGAGCTAATCTGAATGCCCAGGTTGGATTGTGCAAACCGGGGAATTATGGTGTTGACGTTTGTCATTTGAATTTACATAAGACATTTTGTATTCCACATGGCGGCGGCGGCCCAGGAGTTGGGCCAGTTGCTGCATCAGAAACTTTAAGTCCTTTTTTGCCTACGCATTCTTTAAAGGATAATAACGTTTTTAATTGTTCAAATTATGTATCTTCTGCCAAGCATGGGAGTGCAAGTATTCTTCCAATTAGTTGGATGTATATAAAAATGGCTGGTTTTAGGGGCTTAAGAAAAGCAACTGAGCATGCAATTTTGTCGGCAAATTATATTGCGCATTCTTTAAAGCATAAATACAAGATTCTTTATAAAGGGAAAAATAATTTTGTAGCACATGAATGTATTTTAGACTTTAGAGATTTAAAATCTAAAACTGGTTTGAGTGTAAATGATTTAGCTAAACGACTAATAGACTATAGTTTTCATGCCCCCACTGTCAGTTGGCCTGTTCCAGAGACCATAATGATAGAGCCTACTGAAAGTGAGAGTTTGGCAGAATTGGATAGATTTTGTGAGGCTATGCTACTAATCGCGGAAGAAATTAATGAGATAGAAAATAATATTGAATTACATAATAATAATGTAATAAGTAATTCTCCTCATACACTAGATGAGTTGATTGCTGATAATTGGAGTTATCCTTATTCAAAGAGAAAAGCTTCTTCTCCTTATAAAACTCAATCATCTATAAAGTTTTGGTCTTCAGTTTCTAGGATTAATAATGCATATGGTGATCGTAATTTAATTTGTTCTTGCAATGTAAATCAATCGGATGCTTTAGAAGAAAAAAAATGTGCTTAAAGGACTAGCTTTCTCTTACTTACTTAGTTATTATCGATTTGAATAAAATTTAATATTTTCTTATAGAAATTTTTTAAATTTTTTTATTAAAATATTCAAGCATCAAATTTTTTGGGGTATTTGAAGCTATGACCAAAGACTTTAAAGCTGGTAATGTTAAACATTTACCAATTGAAAATGTAGAATTACCAAATTTTGTCAATAATTCTCTAGGAGGTAATTCAAATATTTGTTATATAGATGGAACTAATGTAATAAGAGTACCTTTCGGTAAAAGATTTTCAAAGAAGAAAAGACCTGAAAAGAATCAAAATATTGCTACCTTAATACTACCTTTGAGTTCATATAGTAACCCTACTCCTCCACATGTAGCATAAGTAAAAAAATTTGCTACGACGTCTTTTTGAGTGTACTTGTATAGTAATTTTGTAGTTGTAACGTTGCTTGATTCCAGTCCCATTTTTCTGCTTCATTTCTTGCCTCTTTTCTCATAAATTCTCTTTTATCTTCATTTTCAAGAATTTTTTTTGTCGCTTCAATTAAACTTTTTATCCCATTATCTGTTTCATCAGGATCATATAAACATCCATTTATTCCATCGCTTATTATATCTGGAATTCCTCCTTTGTTGGCTCCGATAACTGGACATCCTGCCGCCATTGCTTCTAGTAAAACTAATCCAAGTGTTTCTGTACTTGAGGGAAATAAAAATATATCTCCAGAGGCATAAGCGCTAGCCAGTTCATCGCCAGATAAATATCCCATGAAAGTTGTTTTGGTATTTTCGAAGATTTTTTCAAGCTGTTTTCTATATGGTCCGTCACCTACAAGTGCTAAGCAAGCATTAGGAATATTTTTTAAGACGGGTTTTATTCTCTCAATTTGCTTTTCTGCCGATAATCTCCCTACATATATCAATAGGTACTTAGCATCTCGATATTTTCCAAACAATTTTTCTCTCATTTTTTTACTTCTCAAACTAGGCCGGAATCTATAAGTATCTACTCCTCTTTGCCAAAGAGCAGTTCTTTGTATGCCTTTATCTTTTAATTCATTGACCATAGCGGTTGAAGTACATAAATTTAATAAGGCTTGATTATGAGCTGCTTTGAGTAATTCCCATAAAAGTGGCTCTAACATCCCCATACCGTAGTGTTCAAGATATTTAGGAAGATGAGTATGGTAGCTTGCAATTAAGGGAATACTATTAGTTTTTGCCAACCATATACCACCTAAGCCAAGTACGGCTGGATTAACAACATGTATCAAATCTGGTTTGAATTTTTCTAACTTATCTGAAACAGTAGGACCGGGCAAACCAAGCTTTAACTCTGGATATAATGGTAATGGCATTGCAGCAACTCCAACTACAGTTGCTCCCATAAATGACTCCGGACAACCTTCGGGACAAAAAACTATAACTTCATTCCCATTTTTTATTAAAAATTCAATAGTTTTAGTGAGTCTTGTTACTATGCCGTCAACTTTAGGTAAAAAAGTTTCAGTAAATAATGCAATTTTCACTTTGTTGGAGTAATTATTTCAGAAATTTCAATTAGTCTTTATATCTTCAGCTTGTTTTTTTGTCCAAGATGAAATACAAGGTATTCTTTTTAAATCACATCTATTGGCGTATTTTTTAGCAACTTCAACAACTTCTTCTAATAAGCCATCTTCGAGAGTTGTTGGTTTTAAACCTAATTCTATAAAGCATTTATTATCAACAATTAAATCATTTTCAACTGCTTCGTTCCTTGGATTTGGTAAATAATTAATTTTAGATCCAGTTAAAGATGCAACTTTTTTAGCTAGTTCCCCAACTTGATGACTTTCAGTCATTTGATTAAAGATCTTAACTCGTTCTCCTGGTTTTGGAGGATTTTCAAGAGCAAGTTGTACACATTTGACAGAATCTTTTATGTGTATAAATGCTCTTGTTTGCCCTCCTGTCCCATGAACACTTAATGGATATCCAATGGCAGCTTGCATTAGAAATCTGTTTAGAACAGTTCCATAATCTCCGTCATAGTCAAATCTGTTTGTCAATCTAGGATCTTTTAAAGTTGCTTCTGTATTTGTTCCCCAAACAATACCTTGATGCAAATCAGTGATTCTTATAAGGTCATTTTTATTGTAGTAGAGAAATAATAATTGATCTAAAGTTTTGGTCATATGGTAAACACTTCCTGGACTTGCAGGGTGCAATATCTCTTCTTCAAAGCGGCTTCCATCAGGTTGTGGAACTTCAACTTTTAAATAACCTTCTGGAATGGTCGCACCTCTGTGGGATCCATATCCGTAGACTCCCATTGTTCCTAAATGAACGACATGAATATCTAAATTACTTTCTACTATTGCAGCAAGAAGGTTGTGCGTGCCATTAACGTTATTATCTACAGTATATCTTTTGGTAAAACTCGATTTCATCGAGTAAGGTGCTGCTCTTTGTTCTGCGAAATGGATAATTGAATCTGGTTTTTCTTCAATAAGCAAATTAAGTAATTTCTGATATTCTGCGGAAATATCTAAGTTAAGGAATTTCATAGGTTTGCCTCCTATTTCTTCCCATGCAGAAAGTCTTTCGGAAATTGAAGAAATAGGAGTTAAAGAATCTACTTCTAGATCAACGTCTATTTTTCTACGACTTAAATTGTCGATAATAATTACATCATGATTTTGCTCTGCTAAATTAACCGCACATGGCCAACCGCAAAATCCATCTCCACCAAGAACAAGAATTTTCACTCAGAACTCCAAAATAAGTTGATTTATAATATATTTATTAAATTACTACAGAGAGCTTCCAATTTGCATAAAATTTTTGTAAATAGTTTCAAATCTTTTTTCTTAATATAATTAAATTAACATAACCAAATAATAAATTTTTAATCTTTTTTAAACCTTTTTACATTAGATGATTATAAAGATATGTTTTTTCCTGGTGAACTCGCTACTGCAAAGTCTTGTTTTTTAATTCTTCCCGCTAGAAATGCCTGTCTGCCAGCTTTTACGCCATTATTTATAGCTTGAGCCATGAGAGGCGGATTTTTAGCTAGTGCGATAGCGCTATTTATTAAAACACCATCAGCTCCAAGTTCCATTGCTTGAGAAGCTTCACTTGGTACACCGATCCCTGCATCAATTATCACGGGCACTTTTGCATTTTCAATAATTATTTCTATGTTTGATAAATTTAACAAACCCTTTCCTGAGCCAATAGGCGAGCCTAATGGCATCACAGTTGAACAACCCGCCTCTTCTAGGATTTTTGCAAGAATAGGATCAGCATTAATATAAGGAAGTACAGCAAAACCCTTTTTTATTAAAGCTTCGGCTGCTTTAACGGTTTCTATTGGATTTGGTAACAAATACTTTTTGTCAGAAATCACTTCTAATTTGACAAAATTATTTTCTTCTTGACCAGATAATTTTGCAAGCTCTCTTCCTAAAACTGCTATTCTGATTGCTTCATCAGCATTTATACAACCCGCTGTATTAGGAAGCATCCAGTATTTTTTCCAGTTAATCTTTTCTAGTAAGTTTTCTCCAGTCTGATTATTTTTAATTCTTCGAACAGCAACCGTTATAATTTCTGTTTCTGACTTTGACAAACTCTCTAGCATATCTTGCGTAGATTTGTATTTGCCAGTACCTACCATTAATCTACTGGAAAATTGTTTCCCTCCAATTAATAAAGACGAATTTTTTTTCATATTTAGAACCCTTTATCTTTTATGCCTTTATAAGGTTTGTAATTATTTCTTTTTTCTAACTCCTTACTTTTTTTAATTGCTGTTTTGTTTTTTGGATCTATTACTAAAACTTTTTGATAAGTCGCATATGCCAAATCGTATTCCAATAAACGCTGTTGTGCCGATGCTAGATTATTTAGGGCTATAGGATACTCGGGAAGTGATTTTATTGCAAAGTTATAGTGTTTAATGGCCTTTTTAAATTCATTTTGAGCAGCATAGGAAAATCCTAAAGCATTATTTATTATGGCTTTCGCTTCATCGGGTTCATTTTCATAATTTTCAACAGCTTTTAAAAAAGTTTTAGTCGCTTCAGAATATAATCTTTTTTTTATTTGAATAGACCCAAACTCATATAATTCTGTAGCTTGTGTTAAGGAATCTAGACCCTTCTGCTCGAATTTAACTAAACTTAATTCTTCATTTCTAGTTTTTAAAAATTGTCTGAAAACAAAAATGGAAATTATTATTAATACAACAAAAAGAATTATTAAATAGGATTGAAAGGAAGATATTTCCATTATTTAAAAATACTTTTAAATATTATATTCTTTTTTTCTAATTACTAATGGAAGAAACTATTTTTTCAAAACATTTTGGGTCATTCAAGGCTAACTGAGCAAGCATTTTTCTGTTAATAATAATTTCCGAATTTTTCATGCCATTTATTAACTTACTGTAATTAGTTCCATTAATTCTGGCTGATGCATTAATTCTTGAAATCCAAAGTCTTCTAAAATCTCTCTTCCTTCTTCTTCTATCTCTGTAAGCATTGCATAGAGCTTTCATTACTCTTTGATTCGCGGTTCTGAAAAGATTTTTGTTGCCGCCTCTAAAACCTTTTGCAAGATTTAAGATTTTGTTTCTTCTTTTTCTGGCTATGTTGCCTCTTTTTACACGTGCCATGAATATCTAAGGAAAATGGGTTAAAGATTTATGCGTATGGAATCATCAATTTTACATTATCGGCATCTCTTTCATCAACTACGGCTTTTGTTGATAGATGTCTTTTTAATTTTGAGCTTTTATGATCAAGTAAATGATTATGGAAAGCTCTTCTTCTCATAAATTTACCCGTCGCAGTAGCTTTAAATCTTTTGGCAGCTGATTTCCGAGTTTTTAGTTTAGACATTTAAGTCAAATATGTTTAATTAGGATAATCTAAACCTTTATACGCATTGGTGCAAATTAAAGTTTTAAATTGCTAAGGAAAGTTCTAAGTTATGAAAATTAAATTTACCTTTTTAAATTTATTTTTAGTCTGTATTTCGTTTTTAATAATTAACAATAAATTTTCTTCTAATGTTTTCGCAGAAGAATTACTAAACATTGAACTTAATAAAGAAATTGAAAAAGGAAAGTTTTTAATTGGTTTAAAGCAATATCTTGGTGGTAAAAATGATAGTTTTTCTAAGAGAAAGAATATTATTTTTGTAACTGATGAAGGCTTTTTAAATTTAATATCTTCCAATGGAATTAAACATAAATCAAAACAGATTAAGATTACTTGGGTGGATGAACCCATTAAAAATCCACAACTTCTTGAAAGAATTGTTTTTGGTCCCTTTGCCAGCTATGAATCAGCAAAAAAACAATCAAAAAAACTGAATGAGAAAGGATTCGAAACTACCGTTGCATATCCTAAAAATTGGGAGGTCTGGATTCCATTTCAAGAAGAGCTGCCAGAGTTTGAATCTGAAAATAAGATTTTCAGAAAAATAAAAAATATTCAAATTACCCCTTTTCTTAAAAATGAGTATAGTTTCATCAAACTCAAGGGACCTATACATATATATTCTGACGAGAAAATAAAAATTAATGATGTTAACTTTGGCAAAAGTTTTTATTTAATCCAAGATTCATATGGAACTTGGACATTAGTTCAAAAAATTGAGTTTGATGATTATTTGGAAGGTGTTTTGCCACACGAAATTGGCCCAAGTTCTCCTCTAGAGGCGCTGAAGGCACAGGCAGTTATTGCTAGAACTTGGGGTATTTTTAATTCTGATAGATTTAATATGGATAAATATCATTTATGTGTAAGTACTCAATGCCAAGTTTATAAGCCTCCTAAAATTAAAAATAAATACGTACAAAAAGCTATTAAATCAACTTCAAATTTAATTCTTACATATAGAAATCAACCAATAAATGCTTTTTACCATGGTTCTAATGGTGGATTATCAGCAACTGCAGGTGAGTCTTGGCAAATTCAAAATTATTCTTATTTAAAGTCAATTATAGATGGTTCTAAATCATTAAAAAATATTTTTAAACTTCCAATTGCAAGTGAATCTGATTTAAATAATTTTTTAGGTTTTAATAAAGAAAAGTTTTATGGTAGTAATCATTCTCTTTTTCGATGGAATAAGAAAATTTCCAGTCTTCAAATTAAAGAAAATTTAGTTAAAAATAAACTTATAAATATTAACGATAATGTTTTGGAATTAAATTCTATTGAGCGTGGTGCCAGTGGCAGAGTGACAAAATTAGAAATACAAACGAACAAAGTTAATAAATCTATAATTCTCATTAAAGATGATATTCGACGTGTATTGAGTTTTATACCTAGTAATTTATTTACTATTAATAAATTAAATGATGATTTATGGCTTTTGAGAGGAGGAGGCTTCGGTCATGGTGTAGGTTTATCACAGTCAGGAGCAATTGAAATGGCAAAATTAGGATTTTCTTATGAAGAAATTTTGAATCATTATTATCGAGATACAAAACTTAAAAAAATAAAGATATTGTCTCAATGAGATTTAAATACTAAAAAATTTACTTTTATGAGTAAGGGTTTTTATAAAAATCGAAGATTAAAGTCATTATTATTTCTTAGTGCTTGTTTTTTACTAGCTACTATTCCTCATGTTTTCACTATAGAAGGTTTCGTTTACTTTATATTGGCTCTTTCTTTCGTGATTGTTTTTTACGGTTTGATAGTTATTTCAAGAAATTTCCAAAGGAATAATATTAAAAATACTTCTAGCACTAAAGTAATAAATAAAGATTTACCTATAGTTGATATTTTAGTTGCAGCTAGAGATGAAGAAAATGTTATAGCAAGACTAGTTGAAAGATTATTTAATTTAGATTATCCAATAAATAAGTTAAATATTTACATAATCGATGATGGCAGTTCTGATAAGACGCCATTAATTTTAGATCGACTATCTAGACAATTTGAAAAGTTAAAAGTAGTTAGTCGTTCTCCAAATGCAGGAGGCGGAAAGTCAGGCGCTTTGAATTATGCCTTGAAGTTCACTTATGGTGAATGGCTATTAGTTTTGGATGCTGACGCTCAACTAAAACAAGATTCTTTGATAAGGTTATTTAAATTTGTAGAAGAGGGTGATTGGTCTGCAGTTCAATTGAGAAAATCAGTAACTAATGTAAGTAAGAATTTTTTAACTTCATGTCAGTCAATGGAGATGGCGATGGACGCGATCTTTCAATATGGAAGATTGTCATTGGCTGGAGTTTCTGAATTAAGGGGAAATGGTCAATTAATTAAGAAAGATACATTATTAGCATGTGGTTCTTTTAATGAAGACACCGTTACGGATGATCTTGATTTAAGTTTGAGGTTATTATTATCAAAATCTAAAATTGGAATCTTATGGGATCCTCCAGTCATGGAAGAAGCAGTTGAGAATTTAAATGCTTTATTTGCGCAAAGGCAAAGATGGGCTGAAGGAGGTTTACAAAGATTCTTTGATTATGGGGATCAATTAGTAACAAATAAGATTAATTATTTGCAAAAATTTGATTTAACTTACTTCTTCATTTTGCAATATGCTCTGCCAATTATTTCTCTTTTTGATTTAGTTGCCAGTGTGGCCTTATTGGATTCACCAATTTACTGGCCTATTTCATGCACAGCTTTTATGTTGTCTGGAATTGCTTTTTGGTACGGTTCTTCTTGCAAAAGCGAAGTGCCTGTATTGCAAAAAGGGAATTTTTTGATGACATTTGTATCGGTTTTTTATTTATCACATTGGTTTCTTATAATCCCCTGGGTAACAATAAAGATGTCTATTTTTCCAAAAAAGATACTTTGGCGAAAAACTCTTCATACTGGAGTTTAATTTATTCATCAAGGTCTATAATTTCTCCATTAAAAAAATTTGCTAAGTTCTTTGAACTATCGTTATAAGATTCCTCGTTAGATATTTTTATTGACAAATCACTTTTTGGATCTGATTTTTTGATTGGTTTCAGATTCTTTTGTTCATTTTTGGTTGTTTCTAGAGAGTTGGTTGGGTTACTTTTAGTTAATTTTCTAGTAGAAAAATTAAGTATTATTTGATCTCCAAATATCTTTTTTACTGTATTTTCAATTATAAGTTTTCTACTTTTAATCATATTTTCCCAGTTTGGTGATAATCCAATTGTGATTTTCTCTGAATCAAAACTTTCAAGTTCGGCTTGTTGTGAGAGTAACATTCTTGTTGATGGCAACTCTAATTTAGAAAGAATTAAATCCCATGTATCTTTTAATTTTTTTGAACCAAGATCATTTTGAGTATGAGAAGAAACATATCCTATACTTTCTTTCCCAAGACCATCAAAATTTTTTGATTTTTCTTCTTTTTTTATAATCAATTCCTCGGTACTAATATGCTCTTTGATGGATGGTTTTTGAATGTCATTAGAAATATTATCTTTATTCATTAATTCTTTGTTTTTAATGCTCACCTGCTTCTCTTGACTCATATGACTATTTTCTTGCTTATTTTCTAAACTTTTTATTTTTTGATAATCTAAAAGAGTAGTTAGATGTATTTCAAACCAAAGCCTTGGATTATCGCTTGTTTTGATTTGATACTCAATATTTTTTAATTTATTATGCCAATTAATTATTGTTGATTTATTTATCGTATTCGAGATTTTGTCTAATTCATCTTGAAATTCATCAGATGTATAAAAAAGATCCGAATATTTGTTATTTGAAGTGTAAAGTAGTAAATCTCTTGTTATGTTCATTAATCCAATAATTATTTGATGAGGTTCGTTCCCAGCATCATATAATTTGTTGCAAGCTATTATTAACGACTCTGGATTGTTTTCAATTAATGATTTAATTAAATTTGTCAATTCAATTTCTGATACTTCTCCTAGCAGGTTTTGAATGTTTTTAATTGTAACGCCTTCTGGTATAAGATTTAATTGTTCAAGCAGGCTTTGTGCATCTCTCATTCCTCCATTAGATCTTTTTGCAATCATTTTTAATGCTGGAATTTCATAATTAATAGATTCTTTTTCAGCTATTTCAGATAAGTGTTGAAAAATTTCATTTGGGTTTATTCTTCTAAAATCAAACTTCTGACATCTACTTTGTATAGTATTTAATACTTTTTCAGGGTTTGTCGTAGCAAGGATAAATACAACTCTTGAGGGAGGCTCTTCAATTGTTTTTAGTAAGGCATTTGAAGCTGCTGTAGAAAGCATATGACATTCATCAATAACATATACCTTCCATCTTGCTTGCGTGGGTGCAAATCTCGCTCTTTCTATAATTTCTCTTATATTTTCAACTCCTGTATTTGATGCTGCATCAATTTCAATAATATCTAGTGCATTACCATCTGTAATTTGCATACATAAGTTACATTTACTACAAGGTTTTATTGTTGGCTGGTCGAATGATTGGCAATTTAAAGATTTTGCAAATATTCTCGCACTTGATGTTTTGCCAGTACCTCTTGGACCATTAAAAAGATACGCAGGAGCAATTTGATTTGTTAGTAGTGCTTGTTTCAGAGTAATAGATATAAAGTTTTGCCCAACTAGTTCGTCTAAGTTATTGGGTCTATATTTTTGATGAAAAGGCTTGTGAATATTAGGCATTTATTCTTCATTTATGAGAAAAGCTAGGTTTAATTTCCAACAATTGAACTTTAGTTTTTACGCAGACTCTTTAATGACTCTTTTTGAACCTGAAGGTAGTTTAACAATTTTAGATGAGAATAAACTATCTACCATTTTTTTTGTAATTGTGAATTCTTTTACATTTTCCTCAGAAGGTAAAGTGTACATAATGTCTAGCATGAGTTCTTCAATTATTGATCTTAATGCTCTTGCACCTGTTTTTCTTTTATACGCCTCGTTCGCTATTGCTTCAACAGAATCAGGTTCAAATTTTAATTCAACATTATCCATACTTAGTAGTGTTTTGAATTGCTTCACAAGTGCATCTCTTGGTTGTGTCAAGATAGATTCTAAAGTTTCTTTAGTTAGACGATCTAATACAGCACAAACAGGAATTCTTCCAATAAATTCTGGTATTAGTCCATATTTAACTAAATCATCTAACTCTAAATTTTTCAGGGAATCGCTTGTTTCTACTATTTTTTTACTATCAACTTTGTTTTGATCTGAATTAGTGGTAAATCCAATGGAGTGTTTACCCATACGCTTTTGAACGATATCCTCTAAACCTATAAAAGCTCCTCCACAAATAAATAAGATTTGACTCGTATCAATTTGGATACAATCATGATAAGGATGTTTTCTACCCCCTTGCGGTGGGACATTAGCAATTGTTCCTTCAAGCATTTTTAATAATGCTTGCTGTACCCCTTCTCCTGAGACGTCCCTAGTAATTGATGGATTTTCGCTTTTCCTAGCAATTTTATCTATTTCATCTATATAAATAATCCCTTTTTGAGCAAGCTCAACATTCATTTCTGATTTTTGTAGAAGTCTTAAAAGTATATTTTCAACATCTTCCCCAACATATCCAGCTTCTGTCAATGTCGTTGCATCAGCTACGGCAAAGGGAACATCTAGAAACTCTGCTAAAGTTTGCGCCAATAATGTTTTTCCACTTCCAGTTGGGCCGATGAGTAAAATATTTGATTTTTGTAATTTAGTTGCTTGTGAATCTTTTGGATTGCTTTTTTTATTCTCCTCTTTGACTTTCCATGCTAATCTTTTGTAGTGATTGTATACAGCTACTGATAATATCTTTTTTGCAGATTCTTGTCCAACGACTTGATTATCAAGAAAACTTTTAATTTCTAATGGTTTAGGAATTGAGGACAATTCTAAAGGAACAGATTTTTTGGGATTATCAGTTGCTAATTTCTTTTTTACTTGTGTGGAGTTGTTTGTGTTTGATTGGTTATCAAGTAATTCTTCATCGAGAATTTCATTACAAAGATCTATGCACTCATCACATATGTAGACACCAGGTCCAGCTATGAGCTTTCTAACTTGGTCTTGTGATTTTCCACAAAACGAACATTTGAGATGGGCGTCGAACTTAGCCATCGATTATAATTTTGAATTAATGTGAAAGGTGTTAAATATTCCCTATTCACTAGGATTGCTTATAAATATCAATTCGTCATCATATTCTTAAAAAATCAGTATTCCTTGTCACTTTTTGATAACTTTATCAATTAATCCATATTCGACAGCTTCTGAGGGAGATAAAAAGTAATCTCTTTCTGTATCTTCATTAATTTTTTCTAAAGGTTGACCGGTATGTTCTGCTAAAAGCGAATTTAATGTTTTCTTGAGAAAAAGTATTTCTTTGGCTTGTATTTCAATCTCTACTGCTTGACCTTGTGCGCCTCCAAGAGGCTGATGAATCATAATCCTAGAATTAGGCAAAGCTAATCTTTTCCCTTTTGCTCCTCCAGAAAGTAGAAATGCCCCCATACTTGCAGCTACTCCGTAGCATATTGTTACTACATCAGGGGATATTTGTTGCATAGTATCGTATATGGCCATTCCTGCAGTTACTGAGCCTCCAGGAGAATTGATATATATTTGTATGTCTTTTTCTGGATCTTCAGCTTCAAGAAATAATAATTGTGCAACAAGTGAGTCAGATACTTGGTCATTAATTCCAGTACCTAAAAAAATTATTCTCTCCCTCAATAATCTTGAATAAATATCAAAAGCTCTTTCACCTCTACCTGATTGTTCTATCACGGTAGGAACAGCGGCAATAGTTTTTTTATTATTACTTTCGTAAGAACTTATTGAGCTTTGGATTAAATGTTTTTTTTCTGAGTTCACAAAATAGTTTTAGTCTTATAGATAATTTAAGGGGTTTTTGTTTAATTAGTAGGAAATTTCATAAATTATTTTTTTTCTTTTTTATTTTGAGTTTTTGTTTTTTTGGAGGTTTTGGTTATTTTAGAGGATTTTGTAGTTTTTTCTTTTACTTCAGAATTTTCTTCAAGCCAAATGATTAATTTTTCTTTGAGTAAATCGTCACTTATTACTTCTGTTAATTTTTTAATATCTATTTGTTTTGAAGATTGAGAGATTGCATCTTCATAATCTTTCATTTTTGAATCAATTTCATCTTGCTCAACTTTTATGTTTTCTGTTTCAGCTAATGCTTTTAAAGCTAAATTTCTTTGAACATTTTTTTCAGCCTGAGGCCTTGTGGACTCTGCTAATGACTTAACTAATTCTGGAGTGAAAGTAGATTTAACATCAAGACCTTGTTGAGCGAATCTTTGAGCGGTTTGTTCAATATTATTCCTCACTTCTATATCAATCATAGATTTTGGAATTTCAGCAACCAATTCGTTTGTTAAGGCATCTAATAAAGCTTCAATTTTGATATCTTTTTGAGTTTTTTCAAAATTGTCTTTAAGTTGCTTTTCAATATCTTTCTTTAACTCTTTTAATGATTCTTTGTTGCCAGACTGTTTTGCAAAATCGTCATTAAGTTCAGGCAATTCTTTTTCCTTAAGATCCTTAAGATTTACTTCAAAAATTGCTTCTTTGCCTCTTGAATCCTCATGAGAATAATCATCAGGAAATTTAAGGTTAAGTGTTTTAGTATCACCAATTTTCATCTTTACGATTCCCTCAACGAAACCGGGAATCATTTTGTTCTTTTCTAACTCAAGATCCATTGATTCACTTGTTCCACCATCAATCTCTTCACCAGAATCTTTATATTTTCCTTTGAAACTAACTACAGCAATATCTCCTAATTTTGCTGCTCTATTGGTAACTGGAATAATGTTTGCAAACTGATTTCTAGATTTTTCTAGCGCTTCATCTATTGACTTAGGGTCAAACTTTGTCTTTGATATTTCAACACTTAGTCCTTTGGATTTTTTAAGTTTTAATTCTGGGGCAACATCAGTTTGAAGAGTAACTTTAAGTGATTTTTCAGGACTAAACTTTGCAAGTAAAGATTCAAATCCATCTACCAATTCTGGCTCACTTAGTGGCTCTATAGATTTTATTTTTAACGCTTCTTGCCATGATTTATCAATGATTTTTTCTAGAGCAGAAGCATGTAATTGTGTGATGCCAATTCTTTGGATTAAGACTTGTTTAGGAATCTTACCAAGTCTAAATCCCGGAATTTTGGCCGAACGACTTATAGAACTGATTGTTTCATTTACACACGTTTTGCATGTTTCAGATGGTATTTCTAATTCGAATGAAATTCTACTTTGAGGTAGAGGAGTTGTTTTGACTATTAGTGTATCTTTAGCCATGTTTTTCTAAGTTATTACTATGAACCGAACCTTAATTATTTCACATTACGTGATTTCCTTGAAAGTTAATTTTTTGATAAAGTAAAAAAAATAGTCAATCTATTTATAAAAAATCATTTTAAAGTGTGAGACAATCTCCGTATTTGCCTAATAGGCCATTAAAAGTTGCTGTTTTAGGTTCTTCAGGTGCTGTGGGATCTGAATTGCTAAAAATTCTTGAACAACGTGATTTCCCAATATCAGAATTGGTCTTGCTTTCATCAGAGCGGTCAGAAGGAAAAAAAATTATTTGGAAAGATGAAGAATTAGTTACAAAAAAAACAACTAAGGAAGAATTTAAGAATCTTGATTTAGTTTTAGCTTCAGCTGGCGGAAGTATTTCAAAAAAGTGGTTATCTACCATTATTGATCAAAATGCTTTACTGATAGATAATTCAAGTGCTTTCAGATTAGATAAGAACGTTCCTCTTATAGTCCCTGAAGTAAATGCTAGTGACGTACTTAATCATAATGGGGTAATAGCCAATCCAAACTGCACTACCATTTTGTTGACATTAGTTTTAGCTCCATTAAACAAACTTTCTACTATTCAAAGAGTTATTGTCTCAACATATCAATCTGTCAGTGGTGCAGGCCAACTGGCGATGGAGGAACTAAAACTTTTAACTGAACAATATCTTCAAGGAAATTCTCAAAAAAGTGAAGTTTTGCCATACTCCCTTGCTTTTAATTTGTTTTTACATAATTCCCCTATGCTTTCAAATAATTACTGCGAAGAAGAGATGAAAATGGTTAATGAGACAAGGAAAATATTAAATATTGCTGATTTAAAGCTCTCTGCTACATGTGTTCGAGTCCCAGTTCTGAGAGCACATTCTGAATCGATCAATATTGAATTTGCCGATGTAGTTGAGCCTAAAGATGCTCTTGAAGAATTAAAAAAATCTCCTGGAATTGAAATTATTGAGGATTACAAAAATAGTAGATTTCCTATGCCAAATGACGTTATGGGAAGGGATAATGTTGCTGTTGGCAGGCTAAGAACTGATATAAGTCATCCTCATGGATTAGAATTATGGTTATGTGGAGATCAAATAAGAAAAGGAGCAGCTCTGAATGCTGTTCAAATAGCTGAGTTATTAATTCCAAAAAAATGATTACAGACAAAACTGAGTGTAATAATCCACTATTTGGAAGAATATTGACTGCAATGGTTACTCCATTCACTGAGAATGGAGATGTAGATTATGAACTAGCTATAAAACTTTCAAATTATCTTTTTGAGAACGGTTCCGATGGAATTGTGTTGTGCGGTACTACTGGAGAATCTCCGACTCTTTCATGGGCGGAACAGCATGATTTATTTATTGCGGTAAAAGGATCTTTGGATGCAAGCTGTAAAGTAATAGTTGGCACTGGTAGCAATTGTACAAGCGAAGCTGTGGAAGCTACAAAAAAAGCTTACAACTCTGGTGCCGACGGTGCTTTGGTCGTTGTTCCTTATTACAATAAGCCGCCTCAAGAAGGTCTTTATAAACATTTCAGTTCTATTGCTAAATCTGCAAAGGATTTGCCTCTTATGCTCTACAACATTCCTGGCAGGACTGGATGCAATTTATTACCTGATACTGTGAAGAAACTTATGGATTTCTCAAATATTCTCAGTATTAAAGCTGCAAGCGGTAGAATAGAAGAAGTAACAGAATTAAGAGCTATTTGTGGCTCTGAACTCTCTGTATATAGTGGCGACGATTCATTGTTGCTTCCAATGTTATCGGTAGGTGCTGTAGGAGTAGTAAGTGTTGCAAGTCATTTAGTTGGATTGCAATTGAAAGAGATGATTCATTCTTTTCAAAGTGGAAAGGTTTCCAATGCTCTTGCTATTCATGAAAAACTTCAGCCTCTTTTCAAAGCACTCTTTATGACTACTAATCCAATACCAATTAAGGCTGCTTTGGAGCTATCGGGATGGGATGTAGGTAATCCTAGAAGTCCTTTGTCACCATTAAGCAATGACATGAAAAAGCAACTATCTTTTATCCTGAAATCCCTACAATAGGGATTATATTGAACTTGATAATTAAATTTAAATAAACCTTATTTGATTACAAGCAGGCCTTCATAAAATTCAAAATTATGCAATCAAGTACAAATTCAACTGTAAATAGATCTACTCATGATTCATCTAGATCTAAAAGTAATACGCCAACTCTGCGGGTAATACCTCTTGGAGGACTTCATGAAATAGGAAAAAACACTTGTGTTTTTGAATATGGTGATGAATTGATGCTTGTTGATGCTGGCTTAGCTTTCCCATCTGATGGTATGCATGGCGTAAACGTTGTTATGCCAGATACAACTTTTTTAAAAGAAAATCAAAGAAGAATAAAAGGAATGATTGTCACTCACGGTCATGAAGATCATATTGGGGGTATTTCTCATCATCTAAAGCATTTTAATATTCCGATTATTTATGGCCCAAGACTAGCGATGTCAATGCTTAGAGGAAAAATGGAGGAAGCAGGGGTATCTGATAGAACAACTATACAGACAGTAAATCCAAGAGATGTTGTAAAAGTTGGACAACATTTTTCTGTTGAATTTATTCGAAATACCCATTCTATTTGTGATAGTTTTTCTTTAGCAGTTACAACACCTGTTGGCACAATCATTTTCACGGGAGATTTTAAGTTTGATCATATGCCAGTTGATGGAGAGCAATTTGATATTGAAAGGATGGTGCATTATGGAGAGAAGGGTGTTTTGTGCATGTTCAGTGATTCTACTAATGCCGAAGTTCCAGGTTTTTGTCCTTCTGAGAAGACTATCTATCCCTCTTTAGAAAAACATATTGCGGAGGCAAAAGAACGAGTTATCCTTACCACTTTTGCTAGTTCTGTTCATAGAGTGACAATGATCTTGGAGTTGGCCATGAAACATGGAAGAAAGGTTGGTTTGTTAGGTAGATCGATGATAAATGTTATTGCTAAGGCGAGAGATATTGGGTACATGAAATGCCCAGATGATTTGTTTGTTCCTATCAAGCAAATTAGAGATTTGCCAGATAGAGAAACTTTATTATTAATGACTGGAAGTCAAGGAGAACCCTTAGCAGCGTTAAGCAGAATATCTCGTGGTGAACATCAGCATGTTCGTCTTAAAACTACGGATACTGTAATATTTTCAGCCAGCCCAATTCCTGGTAATACTATTTCTGTTGTTAATACAATAGATAGATTAATGAAACTCGGAGCAAAGGTTGTTTATGGAAAAGGCGAAAATATTCATGTTTCTGGTCATGGTTTTCAAGAAGATCAAAAGTTAATGTTGGCACTTGCAAAACCTAAGTTTTTTGTTCCTGTGCATGGAGAGCATAGAATGCTTGTTTGTCATGGCAAGAGTGCACAAACTATGGGGGTTCCAAAGGACAATATTTTAATTATTGAAAATGGAGATGTAGTTGAGTTAACACCTAATTCTATTCAAAAAGGGGATCCTGTAAAAGCTGGGGTTGAACTGCTTGATAACTCACGAAATGGGATAGTAGATGCTCGAGTATTAAAGGAAAGGCAGCAATTAGCTGGGGATGGTGTAGTAACTGTTTTAGCTCCTATTAGTACAGATGGGAAGATGGTTGCGCCTCCCAGAGTTAATTTAAGAGGAGTTGTTACTACTGCAGATCCAAGAAAAATGTCTATGTGGACAGAACGAGAAATAAGCTGGGTCTTAGAAAATAGATGGAAACAGTTATCCAGACAAACTGGACCAAATAGTTTTGAAGTAGATTGGATTGGTGTGCAAAGAGAAATTGAAAATGGTTTATCGAGAAGAATGAGAAGAGAATTACAAGTTGAACCACTTATTTTGTGTTTAGTTCAACCTGCTCCAAGTGGAACTCGTGCTTATATTCCAAAGATTACCGAAGAGCAAAATTTCTCCAATAGAAATAGAAATAATAATAATTTCCATAAGAAATCAAACAATAATAATCATCCTAATAGTTCAAATAACCCACAAAATACCCAAAAAAGTCCAAAAGTATCACAGAATCCATCAGCTGAGACTGCTACAGAAGATTCATTTGAAGGTAGAACAAGAAGAAGAAGATCTGCTGTAACAACTTAACTTTTTTCAAAATTTATATAGTTTTTATCCCAAACAATTTTTAAAAACTCTTGCAGATTAATTTGACCTTTATTTTTTTCATAAATTGAAGTTGCTAATTTTGTCAGATTTTTAGAACTACATTGCTTTGGAGATATTTCTTTTAAAAATCTATTTAAAATTGTGCACCTCGCTTCAATACACATACCATTTAGGAGATTCCTATCGATACCTTTAATATCTTTACAATAAAAATACGCTAGTTCACTAAGATCATTACGTTCATTATTGTATTTGCTCATTTTTTGGGAAAAATTATTTATCCTTTCAGAAC
Organism: uncultured Prochlorococcus sp.; assembly: GCA_902564235.1. Lineage (GTDB taxonomy): Bacteria > Cyanobacteriota > Cyanobacteriia > PCC-6307 > Cyanobiaceae > Prochlorococcus_A. The sequence goes on from CACFAG010000005.1 coordinate 54,759, forward strand.
AACCAGGATAGATGACTTCTAAGGTAGGAATAATTTTTTTTCTTACTAAATTTCTTTTTAATTTAAGATCTGAATTTGTAGGATCTTCCCAGACTGGAATCTTCATTTCATTGCAAAATTGTTTTGTATCTTCCCTACTGAAAATTAATATTGGTCTTATTAAATAAATTTGATTTTCTATTAATCTTTTACTCTCAATATTACTCAGACCTGCAAAATTGCTTCCTCTAGATAAATTGAGGATAAACGTTTCTGCATTATCACTACTCGTGTGACCAGTTAGCAAATAAATATTATGTTTTTTCTGGTTTGTACTTAATAAAGTTTTGGCTCTTTCACATAATTTTTTATATCTCCATTCTCGTGCTTTTTCTTCTGAAGAAATATCTTCTTTATTTGCTTGATCAAAAGAGAATGAAATATTTTTATCTTCGCAATAATCTTTTAATTCAAGAGCATATAGTGATGATTTTTCGTGCCACTGATGATCACCATGCCAAACACTAATAGACCAATTATGTAGTTTTTTTAGGTCACTAATTAGGGTTAATAAGGTCATTGAGTCTTGACCCCCCGAAACACTTATTAAAATATTGGATCCTTTGGGAATTAATATTTTTTTGGCAAGAATCTCCTTATGAAGCTGATGATGCCATGATGACCAATTTTTCTGACTTAATTTTTTATCAGTCATTTTGTGTTGCTCAGATAATATTTTTTAAAAAATGCACTGTTTTACTAAAACAATGTCACAATCGGGTAATAAATTCATTAAGTCAATGAGTCTGATTAATCTTTTGCCACAAAAAATCAAAGAAGAGTTAAGAAGCAAATCCTTACTCAAAGTTATTTCAGGATTGAATAATTTCGATGTTCAGTCTGTGAAAATAATTGTTGAGGCTGCTTCATTAGGAGGTGCAGATCTTGTCGATATTGCTTGTAAACCTGAACTCGTTGATTTAGCACTTAAGAATTCAACACTACCAGTTTGTGTTAGTTCAGTAGTGCCTCGATCTTTTCAAGATTGTGTAAAAGCAGGAGCATCATTAATTGAGATAGGAAATTACGATACTTTTTATGAAAAAGGCATTCATTTTTCAGATAAAAAAGTTTTAAACATTACAAAAGAGACGAGGGATTTATTGCCTAATTTTCCTTTATCAGTAACTGTTCCACATACTATGCCTATTGATAAACAAGTTGATCTTGCTGTAAAGCTAGTGGAAGAAGGCGTTGACATTATTCAAACAGAAGGTGGCACCAGTTCTACTCCTTACTCTCCAGGAATTCAAGGTTTTTTTGAAAAATCAGTACCAACCCTTGCATCTACCTATGCTATTCATCAAGAATTTAAGAAACAATCTCTGAATATACCAATCATGAGTGCCTCTGGATTAAGCCAAGTAACTTGTCCATTAGCAATATCCTCTGGAGCCTCAGCGGTTGGCGTTGGATCTGTAGTTAATAAATTAGATGATTTAATATCAATGATTGCGGTTGTTAGGGGCTTAAAAGAATCTTTGAAAAATTCAATAATTGGAGAAAAAATTTCTTAGTATAGCAACATCCTTTAGCTACTAGCTTGATGAACAACTATAAGCTTCAAGCTCCTTACGAACCAAATGGAGATCAACCAGAAGCTATTAAAAAATTAGTTAAAGGCGTAAACAATGGTAAACAGTTTCAGACTCTTTTAGGAGCTACTGGTACTGGAAAAACATTTACCATTGCCAATGTAATTCAACAAACAGGAAGGCCAGCACTTGTTTTAGCCCATAACAAAACGTTGGCTGCACAACTATGTAATGAATTAAGGGAATTTTTTCCAAAAAATGCTGTTGAGTACTTCATTTCTTACTACGATTATTATCAACCTGAAGCTTATGTACCTGTAAGTGATACTTACATAGCCAAAACTGCTTCAATCAATGAAGAAATAGATATGCTTAGGCATTCTGCAACACGCTCATTATTTGAAAGAAAAGATGTAATTGTTGTAGCCTCAATAAGTTGTATTTATGGTCTTGGTATACCGAGTGAGTATTTAAAAGCTGCAGTTAAATTTGAAGTAGGAAAATCAATAAATCTACGTTCTTCTTTGAGGTCTCTAGTTGAAAATCAATATACTAGAAATGATATTGAAATTTCTAGAGGTAGATTCAGAATTAAAGGTGATGTTTTAGAAATCGGTCCAGCTTATGAAGATAGATTAATAAGAATTGAGTTATTTGGTGATGAAGTCGAGGCTATTAGATATGTTGACCCTACTACAGGAGAAATACTTGAAAGCTTGGAACAAGTTAGCGTTTACCCAGCGAAGCATTTTGTAACTCCAAAAGAAAGACTTGAGAGTGCAATAAGTGCAATTAGAAGTGAATTAAAAACTCAACTAGATAAATTTACATATGAAGGAAAATTATTAGAGGCTCAACGTCTAGAACAACGTACAAAATATGATTTAGAAATGCTTAAAGAGGTTGGTTATTGTAATGGAGTTGAGAATTATGCTCGTCATTTATCAGGTAGGGAGGAAGGTTCACCACCAGAATGTTTAATAGATTACTTTCCCAAAGATTGGTTGTTGGTAGTTGATGAGAGTCATGTAACATGTCCTCAACTTCATGCGATGTACAACGGTGATCAATCAAGAAAAAAAGTTTTAATAGATCATGGTTTTAGATTGCCAAGTGCTGCAGATAATAGACCTTTAAAATGTGAAGAGTTTTGGGAAAAATCAAAACAGACATTATTTATAAGTGCAACCCCCGGTCAATGGGAATTAGATCAATGTGATGGTCAATTTATTGAGCAAGTTATAAGACCAACTGGGGTATTAGACCCGGTAATTGATGTAAGACCTAGTGATGGCCAAATAGAAGATCTGTTATCTGAAATAAGAATTCGAGCTGAAAAGAATCAAAGAGTGCTTGTGACAACACTTACTAAGAGAATGGCTGAAGATCTAACTGATTTTTTATCTGAAAATAAAGTACGAGTTAGATATTTGCATTCCGAAATCCATTCAATTGAAAGAATTGAAATTATTCAAGACCTCAGAATGGGCGAATATGATGTTTTGGTAGGAGTTAATTTATTAAGAGAGGGACTAGATCTTCCAGAAGTATCCTTAGTCGCCATTTTAGATGCTGATAAAGAAGGTTTTTTGAGAGCCGAAAGGTCATTGATTCAAACAATAGGAAGAGCTGCCAGACATGTTGAAGGTGTTGCCTTGCTTTATGCAGATAACTTCACAGATTCAATGAAGAGAGCAATATCTGAAACTGATAGAAGAAGAACTATTCAAAAAAAGTATAACCAAGTCAATGGTATTACTCCAAAACCTGCAGGCAAAAAAATAGAAAATTCAATATTATCTTTTCTAGAACTTTCCAGAAAACTTGATGCTGGTGGTTTATCTAAAGATTTAATAAATATAGTTAATAACAAAACTGATGCAATTCTCAGTTCCAGTGATAATCAATGTTTGCTCGAAGAATTGCCTGACTTAATAGAAAAGTTAGAAATTAAAATGAAAGACGCTGCAAAAGAGTTAAATTTTGAAGAAGCAGCAAATTTGAGGGATAGAATCAAAAAATTAAGACAAAAATTGGCAAGAAATAATTAAAAAGAACTTACTTTTCTAATTCGAAATTATTATGAATCGCCTTAACTGCTTTGTCACAATCTTTTTCTAAGACAATACATGAAGTCCTAATTTCACTAGTGGCAATCATTTCAATATTGATATTTTGGTCAGCCAATGCTCTAAATATTTTTCCAGCCGTTCCAACCTTAAATGCCATTCCCGCTCCTACAGTACTTACTTTTGCTATCGCAGGGCCATCTTCAACGTATGATCCGGGTAATTTTTTTGTTAAGGCCTCAAAAACTAAGTTAGCTTTTTCTCTATCTTGTTTATTCATTGTAAGACTAATATCCTTAGTTTTTAAAGTGGAAATTCTTTCTGACTGAACAATAGTATCGATAAGTAAATTATTTTCAGCCAATGCTAAACATATCGATGCTGCTACACCTGGACGATCAGGCAGTTTTCGAAAGCTTACCTGAACTTGGTTTTTATCTAATGCAATTCCTCTTACTTCAGGTTGATCATGTTTTTCATTGCTTGGATTAACAAATATTTGTGTATCTGATAACTTAAATTTCTCAGCAACAAATCTAATAGCTTTTGGTATATTATTAATTTCAATTACACAGCTGACTTTAATTTCACTAGTAGCTATTAACCTAACGTTTATATTCGCTTGAGATAAAGTATCAAATAAATCAGCTGAAACACTTGGTCTGCCCATAATGCCTGCTCCTTGAATACTTAATTTTGTCATGTTGGTTTTTAAATTAAATTCTCCCCCTAATTGACTAGTTATAAGTTCACATTGTTCTGCAGTCTTTTTTACTTCTAATTCACCAACAGTAAATGTAATATCGTTTTTATTTCCATCATTTGTCGCTTGTATTATTAAATCTACGTTAATACTTGCTTCTGAAAGTTTTTCAAATATTTGCGCAGCAATCCCAGGCCTATCAGGAATATTTGAGAGACTGAATACTGCTTGGTTTTCTAATACTTCAAGACTGTTGACTGTTTTTGTTAATTCTAAGCTTCCTCTTTTTAGCGGGAGAGGTTGGATTCGACTTTCTAGGAGAGTCCCACTGGAGTCACTTTGGCTTGATTTGACACACAATTTAATACCATAATTGCGAGCAATTTCTACTGCTCTTGGATGGAGAACTGAAGCACCGACGCTTGCAAGTTCAAGCATTTCCTCGCAGCTAATTTCATCTAAGAGTTTTGCATTAGGAACAATCCTTGGATCAGTAGTAAGAACCCCTGGAACGTCTGTATAAATTTCGCAAGTCTCAGCTCCTAAAGCTGTTGATAAAGCTACCGCGGAAGTATCTGAACCACCTCTACCCAAAGTTGTAATTTCCATTGAACCCGTATGGCTTAATGTTGTTCCTTGAAATCCAGCCACTACAACTACAAAACCTTGATTTAAATAATTTTGGATTCTTTCTGTTTTAATATCCAGAATTCTCGCTTTCCCATGAATTGATTCAGTAATAATTCCAACCTGGCTCCCAGTCATTGAAATTGCAGGTATTCCGTATTCGTTTAATGCCATTGATAGAAGAGCTATGGTTACTTGCTCTCCAGTTGAGAGAAGCATATCCAATTCTCTTCGATTAGGATTTTTACTAATTGATTCCGCTAAACAATTTAAATCATCTGTAGTTTGCCCCATCGCAGAGACAACTACGACAATTTCATTCCCTGCTTCTTTACTTTGACAAATGCTACTTGCAATATTTTTTATTTTTTTAATATCACCGACAGAAGTACCGCCAAATTTTTTTACTAGTAAAGCCATATTTAAATGATAATGTAAATTCTTAAACTTATAATTTGGTTAACTTAAATTAATTAATTTCTCTGTAAAAATATTTATAGGATTATTACCTTGTTTTAGTAATGATTCAATATCTAGTAAGTTACTCATTAAATTAATTAAATATTCTTGAGATACATTTTTGACTTTTCTTCGAATAAAAAAAATTCGTTTTGGATTAGATATGCCTGCAAGATTACAAATCTTTTCTGCATTATCGTTACCTGAATTAACTGCTAGTTTTATAATGGTATGAATTCTTATTTGACTCATTAAACCTGCATTTAGTTTTAAAGCAGGTTCTCCTTTCTGTAAAGAATAATTGATTTCAATGAGGCTTTCATTAATATTTTTTTGTAAGAGAAGATCAATGATTTTGAAAATATTGGATTGATGATCACTAAATATTTTTTTTACATCAATACTTTTAAGAAAAACTTGTGAATTCGAATCACCTGATATTGCAGAGAGGTATGTTTTAGCTTTGGCTAATTCATTTCTTAGTTTAAAGCTGTCATTACCAACTGATTCAATTATCAATTCAGCTGCATTTTTATCAATTTTGATATTCATTTCATTTGCGGCATCTTCTAAAAATCTTTTTTGGCCCTCATAGTCCCAGATTTCTGGTAAAGAAAATGATTTTTCTTTGGCTAAATTATCTTTGATAAGTTTTTGTAAAAATTTAGTACTCTTTAGTCTTGAGTCTGGTTTTTTTGTATTTTGTAAAATGAAATAAGTATTTTGAGGTATATTGTCATGAATTTTTTCAAATTTAGTTCTTAGATCCTCATTTTTGGCAGTAAAAATGGGATTATTTTTCAATGTAACTATTCTGTATCCATCTCCAAAAGGAGGTGTAAGAACTTCATCAAAAGCTTTATTGACTTGCTCATCATCATCTCCATTTAAATTAGTTACGTTTATTTCTTTCCATTCTTTGGATACTTCCTTATCAATTAAATTTTGAATAAATGTATTTTGAGCATTTAGATCATTACCCCATAATATTTGTATTGGCATAATAGCTCAATAAAAACCATATATTAACTATGATTACTTCTAACACAAATTAAATTTAATGGTAATAGATCATCCAATTTTTTTGGAAAGCATAAGATTCATAAGATCTCGTTTAGTAGCCAATGATCTAAATTATTTGGAAAAAAAAGTATTAGAGAGATTAGTCCATACTTCAGGAGATTTTACGGTTCAAAATCTTGTAAATTTTAGTGAAGGTGCTTGTGAAAAGGGTCTTCAGGCACTTAAAAATGGTGCTCCGATTTTAACTGATACCGATATGGCAGCAGCAGCAATAAAAACCATGTCAGAAAATACAACTAGGAATAAAGTATTCACCGCTAGAATGTGGTTTGGAAAAAATAATCATACAAACTTAACTAAAACTGCATATGGCTTAAGTGAAGGTTGGAAGGAGTTATCCGCTATAAATTCTGGAAGCAAATCTCCTATTGTAGTTATTGGTAGTTCGCCTACAGCGTTAACTTATTTAATTGATATTTTAGAAAATGCAAAAGATTTACCTAGTTTAATTATCGGAATGCCTGTTGGATTTATTGGAGTAGAGAATAGCAAAAATAAACTGATTTCCACCGATCTTCCTAGAATTGTTTTGAATTCAACTAGAGGAGGTGCTGCCATGGCTGCTGCTGCTGTTAACGCCTTATTGAGGGAAACTATTTAAAGAGTATTTATTTTATAAAAATGTCAAAAATCTACTTAATATCATAATTTAATTTGTTATTTTTTTCTAAAGAATTTAAAACTGATTTTGCTTTTTCTATAACTTCTTTTGGGACTCCTGCTAATTTAGCTGCTTCTATGCCATAGCTTTTGTTTGAGCCCCCTTTAACAATCCTGTGGCTAAAAATTAGCTGATCGTTATTTTGTTCTACTAAAACTTGAAAATTTTGTATATTCTTATTTGAATTTTTTAAATAATTAAGCTCATGATAGTGCGTAGCAAAAATAGTATTACATTGAATTTTTTTTGCAAGATATTCACTTACTGACCAAGCTATTGAAAGTCCATCAAAAGTAGATGTCCCTCTGCCAATCTCATCAAGTAAAACTAGTGAGCTAGAAGTTGCCTGATTTAGAATTGATGCAGTTTCAGACATTTCTACCATAAATGTTGATTGTCCAGATGATTGATCATCAACTGCCCCAATTCTTGTGAAAATCCTATCTGCAATCTTGATTTCAGCATTATTAGCAGGAACAAAGCTACCAATTTGCGTGAGAATTTGTATTAATCCAAGTTGTCTTATAAAGCAACTTTTTCCGCTTGCATTGGGACCGGTTAATATAATTAATTTTTGATTATCCTCAAAAGAGATATCGTTTGCTACAAACTTTTTATCACTTAACAATTGCTCTACAATTGGATTTCTTCCTGCGATAATTTTTGTACTATTTTTTGTCATTGAATCATTTATTGGTATTAATGAAGGTTTTATAAAATTGTTTTCTACTGAAGTAATTGATAAACCAAGCAGTGCATCAAGAGATGCTATGGATTTTGCGATTGATCTTATTTGTTTTGTTTTTTCAGCAACTATATTTCTTAATTCGCAGAAAATTTCATATTCTTTTGATGAAGCTCTACTTTTTATTTGGAAAATCTTATTTTCTTTATTTTTAATTTCAGAAGTGATATACCTTTCTTCATTAGTAAGTGTTTGTCTTTTGATCCAATGTTGCGGAGCTAAATTAACTTTTGACTTATTAATAGAAATGTAATAACCAAAATTTTTATGAAATTGAATTTTTAGGTTTGAAATTTTGCTAATTTTTCTTTCCTTTGATTCCTCTTTATTTAGCCACTCAGAGTAATCATCCATTAAATTTCGTAAACCATCTAATATATTGTCAACACCATCGTGGATCATGCCTCCTTCACTAATATTTAGAGGAGGATTTTCTACTAATTTAAAATTTATAGTATCAGCTAATTCTAAGAGTCCTTCATCAATATTTTTTAATTGATCAGTCCAATCTGGGAGATCATATTTAAATAATTCAATTATGGATTTTAGTCTAGGCAATTTTTTTAAACCTTCAGCTATTGCAATTAAGTCTCTGGGACTTGCATGACCTGCACAAGCTCTACCTGCAAGTCTTTCTAAATCACCCATTGCTCTAAGTAAATTTTGGGTATCTGTTCGTAATTTTTTAGATTCAAGAAAGTTTGTTATTATATTTTGTCTTTTATAAATTTCATTAACGTTTAATAGTGGCGAATCTATCCACCTTCTTAAACACCTTGCGCCCATGCAGGTATAAGTCCTATCAATACTCCATAGTAGCGAACCTACATAATTGTTTTCTCGTTGCGTATTTTTGATTTCTAAGTTTTTTTGAGTTTGATAATCAATAATTAATTTGTTGTGACCATATTGGATTTGTGGAAAGTCTAATGAGATTTTTAAAGAAGAATCTTTATCTAAATTTGAAGGATTAATTTTTTCTAAATAATTTAATAAACCTCCAAGTGATCTAGTTGCATTGTTTAAATTTTTAAGTCCTATACCCTCTAGGTTTGCAATTTGGAAATAATTTTTTATTAGATAATTTGCTTCATTAATTCCAAAATTAGTCTCTTGAGAAACAGTATATGTAATTTGACTATTTCCTTTAATTAATAAATCTCTTACTGCATTGCTTCCTACAATGATTTCTGAAGAATCTAATTTAATAATTTCATCAAATAGTTTTGACAGAGATTGGCCTTCTAAAGTTATTAATTCTCCTGTGCTTACATCAGCTTTTGATATCCCCCATTCATAAGATTCATCTGAGTTTTCTTCTGATAAGTAAATAGCACTAATCCAATTATTTTTCTTTGCTATCAACATCCCCTCTTCAATTACAGTTCCAGGAGTAATTATTCTTGTTATTCCTCTTTTAATTGGAGTCCCATAATTTCCAGAACTTTTTTCTAATTGATCGCATATAACCACAGAATAATTTTTTTTAATTAAATCAGCACAGTATCTCTCCATTGCATGATGGGGAACCCCTGCCATAGGGATCTTACCAATCTCTTTGCCAGCATCTTTACTGGTAAGCGTTATTTCTAAAAGGTTAGATATTAATACAGCGTCCTCAAAAAAACATTCAAAAAAATCTCCTAATCTATAAAGTAATAACCTATCTTTATTTTCTTCTTTTAGAGTTACATAATGCTTCATTACGGGAGTTAATTTCAGTTTTGAAACTGTTTTATAGCTATAAGATTCTTCATTGATGCAAACATTTTTGTTATTTGAAATTAAATCAGTCTTGAATTTATTTATTAAATTAGTTGAATTTTTTCTTTGTCTGGGTCTTTTTTGCGATTCTTTTTTTAAATCTTCCAAAGATAAATTTTCTGGAATAGTTGTTATTTCTTTTTGTTCATTATTATCATTACCAATCGCAAATAAATTCTTTTGAATTATCGTATCTTCTTGCATACTTTTTTAATTCCTAAATAGATATTAGTTAGATTTTTTTTTTTTGCATTTAAAGTGGCTAAAGTATGTAAATTTTCTCTAAAAATTATCATTTTCATGAGATTATAGTATTTATAATATTTGAAACCTAAGACTGAATTATGCAGGCTGTTAACTTTTTCTTCGTAAATGCTCTATTATTTGCTTCTTTAATTGCGGTAGTTGGAGTACCCGTTTTATATGTGACTCAACCTTCTACTGAGGAAGGACAGCGAGAAAGTAGGAGAAAAATTTATTCTATTGCTGCTGTTTGGGTTGTTTTGGTTTTTGTTACAGGGATAGTTTCTTCATTAGTTTGAACTAAATACCTTTTCGTGAGAGTCTATTAATATACCTTAGTAAAATTTAATGGCTATTTTTGAGGGTTCTTTTACTACTGCCTCTACTTTAAAAGTTGGGATTGTAATAGCAAGATTTAACGATTTAATTACTAATAAAATTCTATCTGGTTGTCTTGATTGTTTAAAAAGACATGGTTTAGATACCTCTGAATTAAGCAATCAAGTAGATATAGTTTGGGTTCCAGGTTCATTCGAATTACCAATCGCAGCTAAAACCCTCATGAAAAAAAAGAGTTATGACGTTGTAATTGCTCTTGGGGCTGTGATCCGCGGTGAAACTTCCCACTATGATGTAGTTATATCTGAGGCGAGCAAGGGTATTTCGCAAGTTTCAAATGAAAATAATGTTCCAATTATTTTTGGAGTTTTAACTACTGATACTATGCAGCAGGCTTTAGAAAGAGCAGGTATTAAGAATAATCTTGGCTGGAATTATGCTTTACAAGCAATTGAGATGGGATCCTTAATTAAAAATTTAAATTAATTGAAAAAAAATTTAATTATTTTTATCATTGATCCCTTCTTTGAGATAAAATAAAAAAGCTCTGCGGATGTAGCTCAGTGGTAGAGCATCTCCTTGCCAAGGAGAATGTCGAGAGTTCGAATCTCTTCATCCGCTTTTAACGTTTGTATCTTTTAGAATACTTTCAAAGATAATTGCGTAATGACAAGAGTAATTTCTATTGAGGATTTAAAGGAATTATTTTCTAAACCTTATGGAACAGATGCACCTACAAAACAAAAGTGGGCTGAATTTTATAATGAGAATGTTATTTTTACAGATCCAACTCAGGAAACAGAGGGTTTAGATTCTTATATTAAAGCTCAAGAAAAGCTAGTTAAAAGATGTGATGATGTTTTTTTAGAAACTCATGCAATTTCCATAACTGGGGATTGTGGATTTATTGAATGGACAATGGGTTTAAAAATTATGGGTAAAGAATTTATTTATCCTGGAACTACTCGTTTATTATTTGGCGAAAATGGATTAATAAAAGAGCACAGGGATTACTTTGATTTTTGTGGTCCAACTTTTGGACCAGTGCCTATTTTAGGACCTTTTATAAGATGGCTATATGGTAAATTTGTATCTTGATTTTGTTTTTATTAAAAACAGAGTTCTTTATATTTCTCGAATTAATAAATTTTGAGATGTAACTTCTTTAAAATCAAATTGAGAATAAAATAATTTTTTATTTGTTGTCATTAAATATAATTTTTTTGTATTTTTAATTTTTTTAGAAGATAAAAGATTTTTTACAATTAATGTGCCAAAACCTTTGCCTTGGTGATTTTGATCTATAACAATATCCCAAAGTACTCCGCGATAAATCCCATCGGTTAAAGCTCTACCAAAACCAACTATTTCCTTACCAACCCAAAGACTTATTACGACATCACTGTTAGCAAGACATTTTTTTAGATCATTAATTGTTCTATCTTTTGCCCAGAAAGCATTGTTATCTAGTAATTTTTGTAGCTTATTTAGTCCGTTTGTTGGTTTAAGATTAGGACCTAATCCAAAAATCCTTAATCCTAAAGCTCCTTTAGTATGTTTGATTAGAGATATTTCTTTCATTTATTAAAAAGATTTTTGAAAAGTGATGTCAGCTAGGTTATTTTTGTGACTTCAATCTAAACACCTTAATCGATCGTTTCTATAAAATAAAGAGAAAATAGTTTTCTTCATTCTGTTGTAACGCACTAATTTATAATGTTTGTAATAAGATAAATTTTTTAAGGACTTTGACTTATGCTAAAACTTTTGTTGGGAGATCCAAATACACGAAAGTTAAAGCGCTATCAACCAATAGTGGAAGAGATAAATTTTTTAGAAGAAGAAATTTCTCAATTGACCGATGATGAGCTTAGAAAAGAAACTCAAAATCTTAAATCAAATATTTCAGCAGAATTAGATTTTAAAAAACAAAAAGAACTCCTAGAAGAATTTCTTCCTAAAGCCTTTGCAATTGTGAGAGAAGCAAGTAAGCGTGTTCTTGATATGAGACATTTTGATGTTCAGTTAATAGGCGGGATGGTTTTAAATGAGTGTCAAATTGCAGAGATGAAGACTGGAGAAGGAAAAACTCTTGTAGCAACATTACCTTGTTATTTAAATGCTCTCACCGGAAAAGGTGTTCATGTTGTTACTGTAAATGATTATTTAGCTAGAAGGGATGCAGAGTGGATGGGACAAGTTCATCGTTTTTTAGGTTTATCAGTTGGTTTGATTCAGCAAGATATGAATCCAGTTGAGAGAAAGAAAAATTATGATTGTGATATAACTTATGCCACAAATTCAGAATTAGGATTTGATTATTTAAGAGATAATATGGCTACTGATATTAGTGAGGTAGTTCAAAGAAAATTTAATTACTGCGTAATTGATGAGGTTGATTCAATATTAATTGATGAAGCAAGAACGCCTTTAATCATTTCTGGCCAAGTTGAAAGACCACAAGAAAAATATCAAAAAGCTGCAGAATTATCTCTGGCATTAGTCAAAGCAAAAGAATTAAGTAAAGATGGTATTGATCCAGAAGGGGATTATGAAGTTGATGAAAAACAGAGAAGTTGTATATTAACTGATCAGGGTTTTGCAAAATGTGAAGAGTATTTGGGAGTGAATGATTTATATAATCCTCAAGATCCTTGGGCGCATTATATAACTAACGCTTTAAAAGCCAAAGAATTATTTATTAAAGATGTAAATTATATTATTAAGAACGATGAGGCTGTAATAGTGGACGAATTTACTGGTAGGGTAATGCCAGGAAGGCGTTGGAGCGATGGACAACATCAGGCAATAGAAGCAAAAGAGAGTCTTAAAATTCAACCTGAGACTCAAACATTAGCATCCATAACTTATCAGAATTTTTTCCTTTTATATCCAGGTTTAGCAGGAATGACGGGCACTGCAAAAACTGAAGAGGTTGAATTTGAAAAAACTTATAAATTAGAATCAACAGTTATACCGACAAATCAAATAAGAAGGAGACAAGATTGGTCTGATCAAGTATTTAAGACAGAGATTGGTAAATGGAAAGCCGTTGCTAAAGAAACTGCACAAATTCATAGAGATGGTAGACCTGTTTTAGTTGGTACAACAAGTGTTGAAAAAAGTGAATTACTAAGTTCACTTTTATCGGCCGAAAAAATCCCACATAATTTGTTAAATGCTAAGCCAGAGAACGTTGAACGTGAGGCAGAAATTGTTGCTCAGGCAGGACGCGCAGGTGCTGTTACTATTGCGACTAATATGGCTGGAAGGGGAACAGATATAATTCTTGGCGGTAATAGTGACTATATGGCAAGACTTAAATTAAAAGAAATTTTAATTCCTTTGTTAGTCAAGCCTGATAATGAGCACAAGCCACCAATACCTAAACAAAGAAATTCAAAATCTAAGGGTGGTTTTTCTAGAAAAGCAGGTTCAAATTTGAAAAAGAATATTTCAAATTCTTCAACAAGTCTTTTCCCTTGCAAACTAGATGAAGTAATTGAAAAAAAACTCTCTCTTTTATCTGATGAACTTATTAAAAATTGGGGAGATAAACAACTTTCTGTCTTGGAGCTTGATGACAGGATAGCCACAGCTGCAGAAAAAGCACCAACTGATGATAACTTGATAAAGCTTTTGAGAGAATCTTTGTCTGATGTAAAAAAAGAATATGAAAAAGTTTTGATTCATGAAGAAGAAAAAGTAAGAGAAGCTGGCGGTTTACATGTAATTGGTACTGAGAGACATGAATCAAGAAGAGTGGATAATCAACTTAGGGGAAGAGCAGGAAGACAAGGTGATCTTGGAAGTACAAGATTCTTCTTATCTTTAGATGATAATTTATTAAGGATTTTTGGGGGGGATAGAGTAGCAAATTTAATGAATGCTTTTAGGGTAGATGAAGATATGCCTATTGAGTCAGGAATGCTTACAAGGTCTCTAGAGAGTGCTCAAAAGAAAGTTGAAACTTACTATTACGATATTAGAAAACAAGTTTTTGAATACGACGAGGTAATGAATAATCAAAGAAAAGCAGTTTATGGTGAAAGACTAAGAGTATTGAAAGGCGTTGATTTAAAGAGACAAGTAATAGGATATGGAGAGAGGACAATGATTGAAATTGTAGATGCTTATATTAATCCTGATCTTCCTCCTGAAGAATGGAATATTGATCAATTAATTTCTAAAGTCAAAGAATTTATATATTTATTAGATGATCTTAAATCTGATGATATTAATTTACTGTCAATAGAAGAATTAAAAAACTATCTTCAAGAGCAGTTGCGAATAGCTTATGATTTAAAGGAATCACAAATAGAAAAGATTCGTCCAGGATTAATGAGAGAAGCTGAAAGATTTTTTATTTTGCAGCAAATTGATAATCTATGGCGAGAACATCTTCAATCCATGGATTCCTTGAGGGAATCAGTCGGATTGAGGGGTTATGGTCAAAAAGATCCATTAATTGAATATAAAAATGAAGGATATGACATGTTCCTCGAAATGATGACTAATATGAGACGAAATGTTATTTATTCAATGTTTATGTTTCAACCTAAAACTAATTTTGAATAAAAAAGTTAAAGATCTAATCATCTCCAAGATATTCAATAATTTCTTTGTCCATAAGATTTTGGGAGTCACCTAATTTAGAAATATCAATAGATTCTGAGTTAGCTAAACATTGTAGAGTTTTTTGCAATTTAAGAATTTCATTTTCAAGTAAGTCTATCCTGTCCATTAAATTTTTTATCACGTTAGCTTCCGCATCTGGCAAAGCAGAATGAGCCAATGGATTTACTTTGACACCACTCTGGTGTACTACTCTGCCAGGTACTCCAACCACTGTACTGTTCCCTTCCACATTACGAACTACTACTGAACCGGCGCCAATACGTGTATTAGATCCTACAGTGATGGACCCAAGAACTTTTGCACCTGCCCCAACAACAACATTTTCCATTAAGGTAGGGTGTCTTTTGCCATGACTTTTTCCAGTACCTCCTAATGTAACTCCTTGATAAAGCAAACAATTATTTCCTATTTGGGCTGTTTCCCCAATTACAACTCCCATTCCATGATCTATGAAAACCCGTTTACCAATTTTGGCCCCAGGATGTATTTCAATACCTGTTATTAATCTATTGCTATGACTTAACAAGCGTGGTATTAAAGGAATCTTTAATTTCCATAATTTATGAGTAAATCTATGAATAACAATTGATTGAAAGCCCGGGTAGCATAGAATTATTTCTAGTATTCCTCTAGCTGCAGGATCTCTCTCTTTAATAATTTCAATATCTGATTTAAAAGTTCTTAGCATTTTTGTCTACTGAATTACTCCTATTTCTTTTTTTAATTTATTTATTGTTTCAATACTTAAGTAATTTTTTGCGCATATTATTTGAGGTAATCTCATCAGCTGTGAACGATTTTTTAATAATGTGTTTTCTACAACTGATAAGCTAGGTCCATCACATACTATGTGGTTTGAAGCCTTTAAAAGTGATAATAGTCTACTATTATTGTCTGAGATTGCCGTCATAAGCATTAATTCACTACCCCGCATGCTGTGTATAATAACTTCTGCTGCCCTTAATAGACCAGGACTTATGCTAACAATACCCACACAACTTCCGGCATTGAGTTCTTTGAGAATTTTCAATTCCTTTTGAAAGTCGCTCAAGTCAACTGCAATAGCTCGAACTCCATGCTGTTTAGCTATTTTTTCTAAAGGCTGTAAAAAATATCTGCTAGTGACTATCGTACCGTTATTTGAATTACTCAATACTTTTTCTAGTTCTTCCATAGGGACAACCTCAACTGGCACTTTAACTGTTGTATAGAGGTCTTCTGCTATTAACATAGAAGCTCCTATATCTTCTCTAGGGGTACTGACAATGATTCTTGATCCGCATTTAATGCGCCAATCAATTTCATTAGTAAAAATTTCTCTAGTTTCTTGTAAAGTGCATCCAAGATTTATCAAGTTATCAATAGCCTTCTTTGCTTCTTGATCTGGTGGTTTACTTATTTTATCTTTTGAGTAAACTGATTTTTTAAATTCTCTTTTAGTAAGATTATCTCTTACATAGATACCTGATCCAGCTATTGCTTCTACTACCCCATCCATTTCTAGTTGTCTGTAAACTTTGCTAATAGTATTTCGATGGAGTCCAGTCTGCATAGCCAGTTGTCTAGTGCTGGGAAGTCTGTGTCCCGGAGGATAATGTCTTGCAGCTATTGCAAAACAAATTTGATTATAAAGTTGTGTCGATGCTGGGATATCACTTTCTTGTTGAATGTGGAATCTCACTTTAGAAAAATCCTGACTTATCTATATTTAACAATAGTGACACTTTAACATTGGTTATATTTTTTGATAATAATTTCTTAACCATCATCTTTTTTGATAAGAGGAGTTTTCCTAGGGCTTAAAAACATAATCATATTTCTCCCTTCTCTTTTTGGTTTTTGTTGAACTTCTGATTGC